>DASRDZ010000104.1:0-15154 GCA_035652335.1 Candidatus Dormiibacterota bacterium | reverse complement strand
GCACGGTGATCACGGCGCCGGGCATGCGCTCCCGCACGCGCGCCGCGACGGTGATCCCCGCCGGGCCGCTGCCGGCGACGAGCAGCCTCATCGCACCGCGGCGACGGCGGGCGCCGCGCTCGCCTCCACGACGTCCTCGGCCGCCAGCGCGCTGAGCCCCAGCCCCCTGCGCTTCTCCTCGATGTGGCGGCGGATCAGCACGGCCGCCTTCTCCGGGTCGGCCTCGACGGCGAACTTCGCGCCGACCACGTCCTGCAGGCCGCCCGCGAGCAGCGAGACCACCTTGGGGCTGCCGAAGATGGGCGGCTGCACGCCGAGGAAGGTGGTGATGCCACTGGCCACCACGTACGCGCCGATGGCCAGCGCCTTCTCCGAGTACCACTCGGGCGCGGCCCCCGCCAGGGGCAGGGCGTCGATGTCGACGCCGAGGTGGTTGGCCAGCGCCGCGGCGAGGACCAGGATGCGGCTGTTGTCGACGCACGAGCCGACGTGCAGCACCGGCGGGATGCCCAGCGCCTCGCACACGGCGCGGAGCCCCGGCCCGGCCATGGCGGCGGCGGCCTCCGGCATCATCTGCCCCGCCTTGCCGCTGGCCACCGCGGCGCAGCCGGTGACCAGCACCAGCACGTCGTTCTCGATGAGCCTGCGGATCAGCGTGGTGTGGCCGTGGTCCTGGGTGACCTTGGGGTTGTTGCAGCCGACCACGCCCACCGCGCCGCGGATGCTGCCGTTGACGATGGCGTCGACGAGCGGCTGCGGCGTCCCGCCCAGGGCGCCGAGGATGGCCTCGACGCTGAAGCCCGCCATCATCTGCACGGGCTCCACCGGGATCTCCACGCGCGCGGGGTTGCGGTCGGGGAAGGCGTCGACGGCCATGCGCACGATCTGCCGCCCGATCTCCACCGCCCGCTCGGGCTCCATCTCGATGTGCGTCGCGCCGGGGAAGTGCGCCTTCTCCGAGGTGGAGATCACCTTGGTGTGGAAGCAGGCGGCGACGTTGGTGAGCGACGGCATGATGCACTGGTAGTCGACGACGATCGCCTCCAGCGCGCCGGTCATGATCACCAGCTCCTGCATCAGGTGGTTGCCCACCATGGGGATGCCGCGGCGCATCAGCAGCTCGTTGCCGGTGCAGCAGAGGCCGACGAGGTTGATCCCCTCGGCGCCGTGGGACCGCGCCAGGGCGAGCAGCTCCGGGTCCTCGGCGGCGCGCACGATGACGTCGGACAGCAGCGGGTTGTGGCCGTGCAGCGCGATGTTGACGTGGGTCGCCTTGAGGGTCCCGAGGTTGACCGTCGACACCCTCGGCGTCGGTGTCCCGAAGAGGACGTCGGACAGCTCGGTGCCGATCATCGAGCCGCCCCAGCCGTCGGCGAGGCCGGTGCGCAGCCCGTGCAGCAGGATCGAGGTGGCGTCGTTGTCCACGCCCATGTGGGTGCGGTGCATCATCTCGACGTTCTCGCGGTCGATGCCGCGCGGCGTGAGGCGCAGCTTCTCCCACAGCGCACGCCGCTTGTCGGGCGCGCGGTGGACGAAGCTGAGCGCCCGGCCGCGGCTGCCGAAGTTGTCGAAGAGCACGTCGGCGACGTCCCCGGCGATCTCCTTGACCTCGCGGCCCTCGCAGGGCACGTCGAGCTCGGCGGCGAGACGGCGCAGCTTGGCCTCGTCGGTGATGCCGTAGGCGGTGGTCTCACCGTGGGCGACGAGGTCGAAGACCTCGAGGATGTCGCGGCCGTGGTCGGAGTGGGCCGAGGACCCGGCGGCGATGGCGCGCCCCAGGTTGCGGGCGACGATGACGTCGGCGTCGGCGCCGCACACGCCCTTCTGGGGCCCCTCGCCGAAGGGGTCGATGCGGCACGGGCCCATGGCGCAGTTGCGGCAGCTCACGCCCAGCTCGCAGAAGCCGCACTGCGGCTGCTGCTCGCGCAGGCGGTCCCAGACGGTCTGGATGCCCTCGCGCCGCGCCACCTCGAGCATCCGCTGGGCGTCGGTGTTGATGGTCAGCGGCTTCATCGCAGGACTCCTCCGTTGCCGAGCGGCACCGCCGGGACCAGCGGCACGACTCCGGCCAGGGCCAGGCTGGTGTCGCGCAGGCGGCCCTGCGCGATCAGCTCGTTGATCTCCCCGTAGACGAGGGCGCCCACCTTGCAGGCCTCGACGCAGGCGGGTTCCGGCTCACCGCGGCGCAGCCGGTCGACGCACCCGTCGCACTTCACCGCGCCGACGCGCTCCGCGCCTCCGTCGGGGATGGCGTGGAAGGTGATGCAGTCGAAGGGGCAGACCATCGCGCACATGGCGCAGACGATGCACTTCTCCTCGTCGACCAGCACCAGGTCCTCGTCTGGATTGCGTGACATCGCAGCCGTCGGGCAGACCTGGACGCAGGGCGCCGGGTTGCAGTGGCGGCAGCGGTTGGGGAAGGCGGTGCCCTCCACCGGTCCCGCCTCGACGTGGATGCGCGCGCGGGGCAGGGGGTCTTCGCCGACCGCGGTGACGAGGTCGCGTGAGGCCGAGTGCTCCACCGCGCAGGCCACCTGGCACTGCATGCAACCGATGCAGCGCTCAGGGTTGACGAAGACCGTCTTCATCGGTGCGTCTCCCACGCGTGGGTGCCTGCACCGATCGTCCTCCTGCGCGCACCCAGGGGATAGGGCCCGATGGCCCGCCGCTACCGGCCGTTCGGCACCACGTCGGAGAGGACGCTGCGCGGCGCGCCGCTGGGCGGAAGCTCGGGGCGGCCGAAGAGCCAGCCCTGCCCCAGGTGCACGCCCAGCTCGCGCATGAACAGCGCGGTCGACTCGGTCTCGATGCCCTCGGCGATGGTGCTGGCGCCGAGCTCCTCGGCGAAGGCGACCACGGCGCGCACGGCGGCCCGCGGACCCGGGCTGGCGGCGTCGATGACCAGTGAGCGGGCCACCTTGATGAAGTCGGGCGAGGTGGCGGCGAGCACCTCCAGGGTGCTGTGCCCCTCGCCGACGTCGTCGACGGCGAAGCGGAAGCCCTCGCGGCGGTACGCGGAGACGACGATCTTGAGGCGGCTGAGGTCGCCGACCAGCTCGCGCTCGGTGATCTCCAGGACGACGTCGCGGGGGTCGCGCCCGGCCGCCTCCATGACCAGCAGCATCTGGTCGACGCGGTGCACAGGGTCGACCAGACCGCTGAGGTTGCAGTTGACGAACACCGGCACGCCCGAGGGCACCCAGGTGGCCCCGGCCAGCGCGGCGCGGCGGCAGAGCCAGTCGAGGTCGCGACCCAGGCCCATGCGCTGCGCCGAGCTGAACATCCGCTCCACGCTGATGTCGATCTTCTCCCGGTTGGGGCGGGCCAGCGCCTCGTAGGCGACGATGGAGCCGGCGCGCAGGTCGACGATGGGCTGGTACGCGGCGACCACGCTGCGGTCGTCGAGGAGCTGCTGCACCACCGCGTTCCACTTGGTGGCGTCGGCGGGCAGCACGGGGGCGCCGGTCTCGGCGATGCGCACCCGGTCGCGGCCGCCGACCTTGGCGGAGATCAGCGCCTCCTCGGCGCGGCGCATCAGCTCGAGGCTGGTGTCGCGGCCGTTCCAGGCGGCGATGCCCACCGACACGGTCTGGTCCTCGGGCACCACCATGCGCAGCCGCTCCACGATGGCGACGGCGTGCTCGACCCAGCACTGGCGCAGCAGGACGGCGAACTGGGCGCCGTCGTAGCGGGCCAGGGTGTCGGTGTCGCGCAGCACGTCGGTCCAGGTTGCGGCCATCCTCTGCAGCAACCGGTCCCCCTCGGGATGGCCGCGGAGCTGGTTGAAGGCGTCGAAGCGGTCGAGGTCGAGCACGGCGACGACCATGGCGCTGCCGTCGCGGCGGGAGCGCGCCATCTCGCGGGGGAGCTCCTCGTCCCAGGCCCAGCGGTTGGAGGCGCCGGTGAGCTGGTCGGTGCGGGAGAGCTGCTCCACCTGCGCCACCGCCTCCTGCAGGCGGGCCACCAGGTGGCGGATGGTCAGCGCCGCCACGGTGAAGGCGCCGATGATCATCGCCCACTGCTCGCGGCTCAGGTCGACGCGCGAGAACGCCGACTGGTGCGGCGTGGTCAGCATCCCGATGGCCAGCGCACCGAGGCAGAGCGCGGCCAGGGCGAGCACGGAGAGGCGCACGCGGTTGAAGCGCCGCGCCCGGGGGCTGGGAGCCACCACGAAGGGCAGCCGCTGCTCACCCGGCAGCATCTCCACGGCGGCGGCGCGGCTGCGCCAGGGCAGGCGCGTGGTGCGGCGGTTGTGGGCCTCGGCGACGGTGCTCATCTCATCCTGCCGCCGTGGTGGGCACCGCGCCGACGGTCTCGAAGCTGGGCCGGCTGAGCAGGTAGCCCTGGCCGTAGGTGATGCCGATGCGGCCGATGCGCTGGGCGTCCTCGACGCTCTCCACACCCTCGGCGATGACCACGGCGCCGGCGCGCTGCGAGAAGGTGAGCACGGCGCAGAGCGCGGCGTGCTCGATGCTCCCCTCCTCGGCGTGGGTCAAGGAGGGCGCCACCTTGACGAACTCGGGAGTTGCGGTCACCAGCGTCTCCAACGCGGAGCGACCGTCGCCGATGTCGTCGATGGCGAAGCGGAAGCCGTGGCGGCGGTAGTCGGCGAGCACGGTGCGGAAGCGGTCGCGGTCGGCGATGTGGTCGCGCTCGGAGACCTCGAGCACCAGGCGCTTGGGCGACACCTTGTGGTAGTCGAGCAGGAGCAGCATCTGGTCGACCTCGTGGAGCGGGTCGAGCAGCGCCGCCAGGCTGACGTTGAGGAAGAGCAGCGAGCCGGCGGGGATGCGCCCGGCCGAGCGCAGCGCGGCGCGGCGGCAGAGCCAGTCCATCTCGCGGGTCAGCCCCATGCGCCGCGCGTTGGCGAAGACCTCGCCGATGGGCACCCCGGTGGAGCGTCCCGAGGTGCGCGCCAGCGCCTCGTAGCCGAGCGCGCCGTCGCTGCGCAGGTCGACGATGGGCTGGTAGGCGGTCATCACCGCGTTGGCGTCGATCAGCTCGCGCACGGCGACCACCCAGCCGCTCGGCGGCGGCGGCGCGGTGTGGTTCCACTCGGCGACGGTGAGCCGGTCGCGGCCGTGCTTCTTGCTGGTGTAGAGCGCGTCGTCGGCGCGGGAGACGAGCTGCAGCGGCGTCTCGCGACCGTCCCAGGCCGCCAGCCCCACCGAGCAGGTCTGACCGTCCGGCGTCGCCTCGCGCAGCCGCTCCAGCACCATGGCCGCGTCGGGCAGCGTGCAGTCGCGCAGCACCACGGCAAACTCCTCGCCGCCGTATCGCGCCAGCAGGTCCTCCTCGCGCAGCTGTCCCTGCCAGGCGGTGGCCGCGCGCCGCAGCAGCACGTCGCCCTCCTGGTGTCCGCGCGAGTCGTTGAAGGCCTTGAAGTGGTCGATGTCGATCATCGCCACGCAGACGGTGCGGCCCTCGCGGCGGCAGCGGTCCAGCTCGGGAGGCAGCGCCTCGTCCCAGGCGCGGCGGTTGGGCACGCCGGTCAGGGTGTCGGTGCGGGCGATGCTGTCGAGGATCTGCACGTACTCGCGCAGGCGGAGCACCAGGCGGTGGATGAGCACGCCGCCGAGCAGGAATGTGCCGACGGTGAGGAACCAGTGGATGCGCGACATGTCGCCGGACTGCGCCGCGCTGTCGCCGCTCTCCGTCAGGTAGATCGCCGTCGCGGTGGCGGCGCTGCCCACCAGGGTGAGCAGGCGGCAGGTCCACCGGTTCATGTGGTTGGCCCGGACCCACAGCACCGCCGCGGCGCCCATGCCGGCGCCGATGAGGGCGAAGACGGCGGGGCGGGTCTCGCTGGCCGGCGCGATCACCAGCGCGGCCAGGGCGAAGAGGGAGCCGAGCAGGAAGAGGTAGGCCAGCCCGCGGGAGAGCGCGGCATAGCTGTCCCTCTGGCTGCGCAGCCGGATGGCGGCCGCAGCGTCGGGACTGGCGCGCGTGCCCAGGCTGGCCAGGTTCACGGAGACGCGCCGGTTGCGACGGAAGAGACGGCGGCTTGCTCCCACGTTTGCAATGGAACACCGGCACCTGCGACACCCCGCTCGCGCCGTGTCGCGATGGCATGACGGCGGTCGCCGCGATCGGCGACATCGCGCTTGGGCATGCCCGGCGGGGAGAATCGCGGCATGGCCGGTGCCCTGCGCGTCCTCGTGGTCAACCCCGGGTCGAGCTCGCTGAAGCTCAGCGTGGTCGGCGCGGGGGACGCCGTGGCGGCCTCGGTGGAGACGCCCGGCGGTGGGCTGGAGGAGTTCCTCGCCCGTGAAGAGGCGGCCTTCGACGCCGCCGGGGTGCGGGTGGTGCACGGCGGGCCGCGCCTGCGCAGCCCCACGCGCGTCGACGCCGGCGTGCTCGACGAGCTCGACCGCGTCTCCGACCTGGCGCCGCTGCACAACCCGCCCGCGGTGGCGGCGATGCGCGCGCTGCTGGGGCGCGCCGGGGCGCGGCCGGTGGTGGCCTGCTTCGACACGGCCTTCCACTCCACCCTTCCCGACGCCGCGGCCACCTACGCGGTGCCCTGGCGCTGGACCGCCGAGTACGGCGTGCGGCGCTACGGGTTCCACGGGCTCTCCCACGCCTGGGCGACGCGGCAGGCGGCCGAGCAGCTCGGACGGCCCGCCGAGGCGCTGCAGATGGTCACCTGCCATCTCGGCGCCGGCGCGTCGCTTGCGGCGGTGCGCAATGGTGTGTCCGTCGACACCACCATGGGCTTCACCCCGATGGACGGGCTGGTGATGGCGACGCGCTCCGGCTCGGTCGACCCGGGTCTCCTGCTGTACGTGCAGCGCCGCCGCGGCGTCTCCGTCGAGGACGCGGAGCGCCTGCTCGACCGCGAGTCCGGGCTGCTCGGCGTCAGCGGCATCTCCGGCGACATGCGCGAGGTGCTCGACGCAGCGTCGCGGGGCGAGCCGCGCGCCGTGCTCGCCGTCGACGTCTACGTGCACCGGCTGCGCCAGCTCATCGCCGCCATGGCCGCCTCGCTCGACCGGCTCGACGCGCTGGTCGTCACCGGCGGCGTCGGCGAGAACGCCGCCGGCATTCGCGAGCGCGCCCGGGCCGGGCACCTGGCCGGCACCGCGCCGGTGGTGGTCGTGCACGCGCGCGAGGACCTGCAGATCGCCCACGAGGTGCGCACCCTGCTCGGCGGCTGACCTCCTGTGGTGCGCCGCGGTGCACTTGCGTAGGCTGGGCGCATGAGCACCGCCACCACCCCGTCGCAGCGCGCTTCGCTCTCCGCCGCCGAGCTGGACGCCATCCACGCCTGGTGGCGTGCCGCCAACTACCTCTCCGTCGGGCAGATCTACCTGCTCGACAACCCGCTGCTGCGCGAGCCGCTGCGTCCCGAGCACGTCAAGCCGCGCCTGCTCGGGCACTGGGGGACGACCCCCGGGCTCAACCTCGTCTGGGCGCACATGAACCGCGCCATCCGCGCCCGCGACCTCGACGCGATCTACGTCTGCGGACCAGGCCACGGCGGTCCCGGCATGGTGGCCAACGCCTGGCTGGAGGGGACGTACACCGAGATCTACTCGCACATCCCCCAGGACGGGGTGGGGATGCAGCGGCTCTTCCGGCAGTTCTCCTTCCCCGGCGGGATCCCCTCGCACGCCGCGCCGGAGACGCCGGGGTCGATCCACGAGGGCGGTGAGCTGGGCTACGCGCTGGTGCACGCGTATGGCGCGGCCTTCGACAACCCCGACCTCGTGGTCTGCTGCGTGGTCGGCGACGGCGAGGCGGAGACCGGCCCGCTGGCGACCTCGTGGCACTCCAACAAGTTCGTCGACCCCGTGCACGACGGCGCGGTTCTGCCGGTGCTGCACCTCAACGGCTGGAAGATCGCCAATCCCACGGTGCTGGCGCGCATCCCCGAGGCCGAGCTGCTGGCGCTGATGGAGGGCTACGGGCACCGGCCCATGCTGGTGAGCGGCGACGACCCCGCCACCGTGCACCGGGCCCTGGCGGCGGCGTTCGACGAGGCGCTCGACGACATCGGCCGCATCCAGCGGGCGCACCGCTCCAGCGCCGACGCCGCTTCGACCCTGCCGCGCTGGCCGATGATCATCCTGCGCACGCCCAAGGGCTGGACCGGCCCGCGCATGGTCGACGGCGTCCAGGTCGAAGGCACGTGGCGGGCGCACCAGGTGCCGCTCACCGAGGTGCGCAGCAACCCGACGCACCTGCGCCTCCTCGAGGAGTGGATGCGCAGCTACCGCCCCGAGGAGCTCTTCGACTCCGACGGCGCGCCGGTGGCCTCGATCCGCGCCCAGTCACCGCAGGGCGAGCGGCGCATGAGCGCCAACCCGCACGCCAACGGCGGCCTGCTGCTGCGCGACCTCGACCTGCCCGACTTCCAGGACTTCGCCGTGCCGGTGGACACGCCCGGCGCCACGTCGTCGGAGCCGACCCGGGTGATGGGGACGTGGCTGCGCGAGGTGGTGCGGCGCAACCCCCACAACTTCCGTCTCGTCGGTCCCGACGAGACGGCGTCCAACCGGCTCACGCCGGTGTTCGACGTCACCGACCGCCAGTGGGACGCCGAGATCCGCCCAGGCGACGACCACCTCGCGCCCTCGGGGCGGGTGATGGAGGTGCTCAGCGAGCACGTCTGCGAGGGCTGGCTGGAGGGCTACCTGCTCACCGGGCGACACGGGCTGTTCAACTCCTACGAGGCATTCGTCCACATCGTCGACTCGATGTTCAACCAGCACGCCAAGTGGCTGAAGGTCTCCCGCGAGCTGGCCTGGCGGCGTCCGGTGGCCTCGCTGAACTACCTGCTCTCGTCGCACGTCTGGCGGCAGGACCACAACGGCTTCTCCCACCAGGACCCGGGCTTCATCGACCACGTGGTCAACAAGAAGGCGGAGATCATCCGCATCTACCTCCCGCCCGACGCCAACACGCTCCTCTCCGTGGCCGACCACTGCCTGCGCTCGCGCGACTACGTCAACGTCATCGTCGCCGGCAAGCAGCCCAACCTCAACTGGCTGTCGATGGACGAGGCGGTGCTGCACTGCACCCGCGGCATCGGGGTGTGGGATTGGGCGTCGAACGACGTCACCGGCGCCGATCCCGACGTGGTGATGGCCTGCTGCGGCGACGTGCCCACCCTGGAGACGCTCTCCGCTGTGGCGCTGCTGCAGCA
Organism: Candidatus Dormiibacterota bacterium; assembly: GCA_035652335.1. Lineage (GTDB taxonomy): Bacteria > Chloroflexota > Dormibacteria > Aeolococcales > Aeolococcaceae > DASRDZ01. The sequence goes on along the minus strand of DASRDZ010000104.1, from coordinate 6,006 downwards.
GCACCTGCCGTCGCTGCGGGTGCGCGTGGTCAACGTCGTCGACCTGATGCGGCTGCAGCCGACCAGCGAGCACCCCCACGGCCTCTCCGACACCGAGTTCGACGCGCTCTTCACCACCTCGCGCCCGGTGGTCTTCGCCTTCCACGGCTATCCCTGGCTGATCCACCGCCTCACCTACCGGCGCACCAACCACGCCAACTTCCACGTGCGCGGCTACAAGGAGGAGGGCACCACCACCACGCCCTTCGACATGGTGATGCTCAACGACCTCGACCGCTACCACCTGGTGATGGACGTCATCGACCGCGTCCCCGGCCTGGGCCCGCGCGCCGCGCACGTGCGCCAGCACATGGCCGACCAGCGCCTCCGCCACCGCCAGTACACCCGCGACCACGGCGAGGACGCCCCCGACGTGCGCGATTGGGTGTGGCCTGGCGCTCCTGGCGGGCACACCGCGCCCCCGCCCGGTTCCGGGGACGACACCTCGGGGGACAACCCGGGCTAGGAACTCAGCAGGACGGCTTGCCGATCAGGGCCTGCATGGTCGTGCGATTGGTCAGCTCGTCGAGGACGTCCGACTCGGCGAAGGGCTTGAAGGGCCGGCCGGCGAGGGTGTGCAGCGCCTCGCGGCCGCGCTCCAGCTCGCAGAAGACCGTCTGGATGCGCCGCTCCTCGGCCGGGGTCAGCGGGGTGCCCGTGCCACGCGCGGTGCGCCGCTGGATGAGGATGCTCATCCAGCCCTGCGCACCGGCGACCACCTCGGTCTGGTGGTTGGGCAGGACCGCCCAGACGCGCTTGCGGTCCTTCACCGTCGCCTGCGGCTCGAGCAGCTGCACGGGATCCCACCAGCAGCCGTCGTCCAGCGCGTGGGCGAGCGTCGCCTGGTAGTGGAGGAAGTCGTCCTGGATCACCAGGGCCGTCGCCGAGTCGAGGGCTCTGTCGCGCTTGCGCTGGGCGCGGCCGTTCTTGACCAGCGTGACGTAGGTCGCCAGGAAGGCGAAGAGGCCACCGGCGACGGCGCCGAGGAGTGCAGCCCAGCCCTGGTCCAGCGTCGGCATGTGTCAGTCCTCAGCGGGCGAGGACGGCCTCCAGCTCGGTGAGCATGGCGCGCACCTCGGGCTGCGCGAAGTGCTCGCGGGCGGGGGCGAGGCGGTCGACGAGGTGGTCGGCGAGGGCGGCCTTGGCGTCCATGGGGTGGAGGGCGCCGGAGACGTAGGCCTCGCGCAGCTCGTCGTAGGCGGCGAAGGTGATCGGGCCGCCGTTGGCCTCGCTGCGGTCGATGCGCAGCGGCTCGGTGGACATCTCGAAATAGATGTGCTGCAGCCAGTTGAGGACGGGGTTGAACTCGGCGTCGCTCGGCGGGCAGAACGCCTTCATCACCTTGCGCCGCACCTCGTCGGGCTCGTCGTGGATGAACACCGCCGACGAGGGGTCGGACTTGCTCATCTTCATGGCGGCGAAGGCGTCGCGCTCGCGACCCTCGGGGATGGGCCACACCGGCGGCTTCTTCAAGCCAAGCAGAAGCGGGTGATGCGCCGCCAGCGGCTTGAGCGGGCGGCCGTCGGCGTCGCGCAGCGGGTTGCTGCGCACGTGGGTGGCCACGTCGCGCGCGACCACGTGCGCCTTGCGCTGGTCCATCCCGGCGTGGGCGATGTGCACGCCGAGCGCGAAGATGTCGGCGGCCTGCATGGCGGGATAGATCAGCTTGGCGAAGTCCACCTGCTCGCCCTCGGCGCGGCCGAGGATGGAGATGGAGCGCTGCATGCGCGACAGCGTCGTGTTCTTGGAGACGTCGATCACCGTCGCCCAGTAGTCGGGATGGCGCGCATAGAGGTCGGAGCCGAGCACGAAGCGCAGCGACGCGGGGTCGCCGCCGACGCACTTCATCGAGGCCCTGAAGCCCTCGGTGAAGTACCCCTCGGCGACGCGGTGGATGACCTCGCGGTCGCCGCCCAGCTTGTCGTTGATCCAGGTGTGCCAGTCGGCGAGGAACACCGTGCACTGCACGCCCGCCTCGGTGAGGTCGCGCACCTTGCGCATCGACATCAGGCCGGTGCCGAGGTGGATCATCCCGCTGATCTCGAAGCCGATGTAGTGGCGCAGCTCGACGCCCGAGGCGAGCAGGGCGACCAGCTCGTCGTGGGTGAGGAACTCGGCGAGGCCCCGCTCGATGAGCGCGGCGCGCTGCTCGACCTTGTCGTCCAGGGTGAGAGTCATCGGCGGGCAGTATGGTCCTGGGGGGTGGATTCGAACCACCGATACACGGTTTTACAGACCGTTGCCTTGGACCACTTGGCTACCCCAGGGAGGGCACGGCCGCCCGGCGCGGCCGCGGCGGCTCCGGCCACGGAGAGGGGAGGATACACCCACCCGGAGGCCGGGCGCCTCTCCGCCCGAGGGCCGGCCGGGCGGCCGCCGCCAGGCCGCGGGAGGGGCTGGGGCCGCCCGCGCCCGGGGTCACAGGCAACTCTGAGCAAAGCTCCGGGAAAGGCCCAGCGGCGGCCTCCACAGTGGCGGCCATGGCAACCCAGACGTTGGTGCAGGAGCTGGCCGCAACGGGCGTGGTGCAGGGGACCGAGCCGGCCCTGGTCGACGTGGCCGTCCCCGTCTTCAACGAGGAGGCCGACCTGGCCCGCGGCGTGCGGCGGCTGCACCAGCACCTGGTCCGCAGCTTCCCCTTCCCCGCACGCATCACCATCGTCGACAACGCCAGCACCGACCGCACCTGGCCGATCGCACGGCGGCTGGAGGCGGAGCTGCCCGACCTGCGTGCCGTCCACCTGGAGCAGAAGGGCCGCGGCCGGGCGCTGCGCACCGCCTGGTGGACCAGCGACTCGCCGGTGCTCGCCTACATGGACGTCGACCTCTCCACCGGCCTCGACGCGCTGCTGCCGCTGGTGGCGCCGCTCATCTCCGGACACAGCGACGTCAGCATCGGCAGCCGCCTCGCCCCCGGTGCGCGCGTCGTCCGCGGCCCGAAGCGCGAGGTGATCTCGCGCGCCTACAACCTCATCCTCCACGCCGCCCTGCGCACCCGCTTCCGCGACGCGCAGTGCGGCTTCAAGGCGATCACCGCCGGCGCCGCGCGCCGCCTGCTTCCGCTGGTGCGCGACGAGGCATGGTTCTTCGACACCGAGCTGCTGGTCACCGCGCAGCGCCTCGGCATGCGCATCCACGAGGTGCCGGTCGACTGGGTCGACGACCCGGACTCGCGCGTCGACGTGGTGCCCACCGCGCTGGAGGACCTGCGCGGCGTCTGGCGCATGCTGCGGCGGGAGGCGGTCCCGCAGCGCTAGGCTGGCGGGCGTGAGCCGCCTCGCCAGCGCCGCACTGCTCTGCGTCGCGCTCGCCGCCTGCGGCGGCACCCAGACGTCGCCCACACCCACCCCGCGCGCCAGTGGGAGCGCCACCGCCGGAGCCACGCCCACCACCGCGGCGGCGACGCCGAGCGCCACCACCGATCCCTGCGACGTCGCCGGGCAGCAGCCGCCCTCGGGGACGATCGCCGCCGGCTTCGCCACGGCGCTCGCCTTCGCCCCCGACGGCCGGCTCTTCTGGACCGAGCGGTCGGGAACGGTCAAGGTCTGGCAGAACGGCGCGGCCCGCGACTTCGCCCACGTCAGCACGGTGACCATCGAGCGAGGCGGCGGCTACAGCGAGCGCGGCCTGCTGGGCCTGGCGCTGAGCCCGACCTTCAGCAGCGACCACCTGGTCTTCGCCTTCTACTCCGACGCCAACTACACGCAGCAGCACGTCATCCGCTGGCGCGACTGCGCGGGGACGGCGCAGGACGCGCAGGTGATCATCACCCTGCCGTCGGGAGCCGACTGCTGCCACAAGGGCGGGCGCCTCGCCTTCGGCCCCGACGGGATGCTGTACGTCACCCTCGGCGAGGAGCACACCTCCTCGGCCGCGCAGAACACCGGCGACGTGCGCGGCAAGATCCTGCGCTACAGGCCCGACGGCACGGTGCCATCGGACAACCCCTTCGGCGCGGGCAACCCGGTGTACGCGTACGGGTTCCGCAATCCCTTCGGCATCGCCTTCTCCTCCACCGGGCAGATGGCGGTGACCAACAACGGTCCCAGCGGGGACAGCGGCTCGCCCAGCACCGGCTACGACGAGCTGTACGCCTCGGTGCAGCGCGGCACCGGCTACCAGTGGGCCGACTGCTACGGCTACAGCCATCCCCTGGCGACGTCGTCGTGCCCCGCCGGGCAGCCCGGCCCCGACTGGAGCAGCGAGCGCAGCACCGTGGTGCCGACGGGCGTGACCTTCGTCGACGCCGCGGGCCCGAGCGCGTACGCGGGCCACATCGTCTTCTGCACCTTCGAGGGCGGCATGCGCATCTTCACCCCGGGCAGCCCGCACGGCTCGGTGGCCACGGGGCCGTCGACGTGCAACCTCGCCGTCGTCGAGGGGCCGGACCACGCCCTCTACTGGTCGGACGCGGGGCACATCTACCGCAGCGCCTGAGACCACGGGCTTTCCCAGGGAGCTCCCAGGAAGCGCCCACGGACGTCCCAGCGGCGGTCACGACACTGCCCCTCATGACCACAACGCTGCATTCCCCGGACGCGCCCGCGGCGCTCGACCACCTCTCCGCCCGCGTGCGTGCGCGCAGCGCCGGGCGACTCTCCCGGCTGGTCCGCGGCAACGTCGCCGATCCCGCCTGGGTCCGCCCCGCCCTGCTCGGCCTGCTGGCCCTGACCGCGGTCCTCTACCTCTGGGACCTGGGCGCGTCGGGATACGCCAACACCTTCTACTCCGCCGCGGTGCAGGCGGGCAGCACCAGCTGGAAGGCGTTCTTCTTCGGCTCCTTCGACGCCTCGAACTTCATCACCGTCGACAAGCCGCCCGCCTCGCTGTGGGTGATGGACATCTCGGCACGCATCTTCGGCGTCAACTCCTGGAGCATCCTGGTGCCACAGGCGCTCGAGGGCGTGGCGGCCGTGGGTCTCCTCTACGCGACCGTGCGGCGCTGGTTCACGCCGGGTGCGGGGTTGATGGCCGGCGCGATCATGGCGCTGACGCCCGTGGCGGCGCTGATGTTCCGCTTCAACAACCCCGACGCCCTGCTGGTGCTGCTGCTCGTCGCCGCCGCCTACGCGACGACGCGCGCGCTGGAGAAGGGCAGCATGTGGTGGCTCGTGCTCTCGGCGTCGCTGGTCGGCACGGGCTTCCTCACCAAGATGCTGCAGGCGTTCCTCGTCGTCCCGGCGCTGGCGGGCGTGTACCTGCTGGCGGCGCCGGTGCCGCTGCGCAGGCGCCTGCTCCACCTCGGTGCGGCGACCATCGCGCTGCTGGTGGCCTCGGGATGGTGGGTTGCCGTCGTGCAGCTCATCCCCGCCGCCGACCGGCCCTACATCGGCGGCTCGCAGGACAACTCGGTGCTCAACCTGATCTTCGGCTACAACGGGTTCGGCCGCATCACCGGCAACGAGGCGGGCAGCGTCACCGGCGGCGGGCCGGGCGGCGGTATCGGCGGTGCCGCGTCGTCGCCGTGGGGGCCGACGGGGTGGAACCGGCTGTTCCTCGCCGACTTCGGCGGCCAGATCTCCTGGCTGCTGCCCGCGTCGCTGATCCTCCTCGGGGTCGGGCTCTGGGTCACCAGGCATGCACCGCGGGTGAATCGTGCGCGCGCGGCCCTGCTCATGTGGGGCGGATGGCTGGTGGTGACGGCGCTCGTGTTCAGCTACGCGCAGGGGATCATCCATCCCTATTACACCGTGGCGCTGGCGCCGGCGATCGGCGCTGTGGTGGGCATCGTCGTGGTGATGCTGTGGCGGCGGCGCGCCGAGCTGTGGGCGCGGTGCATGATGTCCGCGACGCTGCTGGTGACGTCGGTGTGGGCGTGGGTGCTGCTCGACCGCAGCGCGGACTGGCTGCCCTGGTTGCGTGCGCTCGTGCTGGCCGGCGGCGTGCTCGGCGCGGTGGCGCTGGTGGGACTGCCGCGGTGGGCGCGGCCGTCGATGGCGGCGCTGGTGGCGGGGGTGGCGCTGCTGG
>DASRDZ010000103.1:0-20744 GCA_035652335.1 Candidatus Dormiibacterota bacterium | reverse complement strand
AAATCCAAACCCCGAGGTCGGCCTCCGCATCCTGGATGAACGAGAACGTCATCTGCCCGACCGAATTGCCATCCGCCACAAGGCCGACACCGTAGATGGCCTGCGGCTGATAGTAGTGGTAGACGGGGCCGCCGCTATCTCCGTGGTCGAGCGCATCACAACACGCCTGAACTTGGTCGTAGAGGGTGGTCTGAACTCCTGTGCTGGAGTCGACAGACGTGACTTCTTGATGGATGGCTTGGACGGTGAAGTTGCAGGTCTGATCGGTGGTCATCCCCGACTTGCACACGGCCTGGCCGTCGATCGACTCCTGGGTGTCGGCCAAGTAGTCGATGGTGTGGACGTAGGGCTCGGCGGTGATGATCTGGTTGGTCGCTGCCACGTAGCCCGCCTGGATTCCGATGGACTCCGAATCTGAGTTACCGCCTTCGTAGAAGCTGTTGATCGCCACACGACCAACCGGCTCGTCGGTTTGACTGGTGGCCACGGCGTGGTAGATGACTTCGCCGGACGCCGCGTTGAAGCAATGACCGGCGGTGATGATGTAATAGAGGGCGATGCCCTGGAAGGTGGACTGGCTCCGTGCGATGAAACCGGCCGTGCACTCATAGTAGAAGCCGGTGCTGACCGTCTGGTAGTTGCCGATGTCGTCGATCTCCATCCCGCCCATGTACGGGGGAGGTCCGAGGCGGGTCTGCGTTGGGCCACTGATATGCGTGGGCTGTGGCCCCACGACGACAGTGACCGCGTCGCCATATCGCTCCTTCAAGAGCGCCTCTGCGGTCCGCGCCGCATCCGAGATCGACGCGACAACATTACCGAAGCTGATGCCCACACCCCACACGTGGACGCCTTGACTGGCGAGAGCGGCCCTGTCTCCGAAGATGCGATCTCGGAGCGCCATCAGTTGCACCATGGTGTATCGGGCCTGGCTGATGCGCAGGAGTTCGGGATGCGTCACACCCGCATGGAGGACTCGGACGGCGCTGGCGGTGATGTCAGTCAGCAGGACATCGACTACCCCGGCTGAACGGTCGATCTTGGCGCCGCCGTACGTCGCTGCGAGTGTGGTCTGACCAACCGCGACCACTTGGTCTGTGGTCGTCATGAGCGGGTCGGCTCCCGGCTTCTCGATATGAGGCACTTGTGCTGACACTCCGACCATGCCCGAGGCAAGCACGGCCAGTGTAACGGTCAGCCCGGCGGAAAGGATCTTCCGTTGGAGCGTTGCTGGCATCCTCATCTGCCCGTCTCCCTGTGCACCGTGGTTGCTGGATGCACTGCGGCATTCCTAATTGCCGAACGGCTGACCAGCGGTCAAACCGGCACAACCGGCCGACGTCAGGCGGCTGGTTGGTGCGAATCTTTGCTTTTGCTCTGTTTGCTACCTTGTGAAGGTCTGCACCGGACCAGCGTCGAAGCTCATTGGAGGCGGCTACTGGTGCAGGAGTACGTAACCGCTGTTCTCGTTCGTTTCGGCGGGGTATCCCTATCCAGCGATAGCCACGACAACTGCACCGTTATCCTTTCTAGGATGGCGTGGCAGGTTAGCGACGGCGGGACGCCAACCGTCGGTTGTCTCGGGAGGAGAGCAAGTTGGCGACGGCTGACGAAGTCGAAGAACGCGATAGGGAGAAGGAACGCTATCTCGTCGCCTTCTATGAACTGACGAAGGACGAGCCCTTACGCTGGGCAACCCACCGTGACATTGCGAAGGTGGCGCAGATTCCCGATGAGAGAATCATGACGCTGAGCATGCAGCTACAAGGTGATGAGTTCGTGCAGCTTCGTACTATGGGTGGCATTGATGGGAGCATCGAGCTCACTCCGAAGGGCGTCCGGGTCGCGGAGCAAGCAATCAAGGAATCGGCTGCGGCACCGCGTGAGACTTCGGCCAAGAGGTCAGACCAGGAGTAGGCAACTGCGAACATGCCCATGCTGAAGTTCGCTTTTGAGGTCTTCGCGAAGGAACACAACTGGCCCCAAATAGATGTTCTCCAACGTGCACTAGACCGAGCCGGTACCGGAATTGACGTACGCTCGGCGCTGGTGGAAATGCCTCGGCTGCAGGGCGATGTTTCTCCCGCCTACCCCACAAACGTCTACCTACCCATCCGCATACTTCGTTTCGTTCCAGAGGCGACGAGTGTCCTCGACGCTTGCGTGGAGATAGTGCGACGCGCCGTTGATATCTACTACTCTGACACCGAAGAACTCTCGATTTCGAGTGATGATCCGTGGGTGGCGCTGTTAGGTGATCGCGACACCCTGGCCACGAGCGCACAGCTACTCCTTAGCGACTTCCCCAACCCATTCGCTGGGGGCGGATACGGCCCTGGCGCGTCGTGGCGATTGTCGGTCAATGGGAGCATGGCCCGTCGTTTCCGCGACATCGATTCTGTCGAGGATTATGTGGCGCGGCAGAAGATCATCAGGGATGAGGATCAACAGCAGTTCGCGGCGTTGGTTCACTATCCCCGAACGCAGCCGAACGATCGCGCCACGACGCCTGGGGGAATGGCTGGGGGGTCCGGTGTCGACGAGGAGAGTCCGACCATCTTTGTGATGATGCCGTTCGGTGAACCATGGTCACAAGGTATTTATGACCTGATCAAGCGCGCGGTCCGTTCCATCGGCTATCCCGGCGGCGGCCGTATTGTGCGCGCCGACGAAATCTCTGCCCCTGGCAAGATCGACCAGCAGATTATCGGTGCGATTCGGGCGGCAAGCGTCGTCATTGCGGATATCACAGGCACAAACGCAAACGTCATGTGGGAACTTGGATACGCCCAAGCATTATTGAAGTCCGCCGTGATAATGAACCAGCACGTCGGGGAGTCGCCGTTCGACTTGGCTAGCACGCGACAGGTGTCGTACCGCCTTACGCCTACGGACGACGATGAGAGCAAACTCGCTGATCACATCAGAGCTGCGGTCGGGGAGGCGTGGAACCGCGCGTCCGACCGCCCTAGCGCCTAGCTCCTACGGAGATTTGGTTGAGGCGTGTTCGGGGGTGGCGCCGGCTCGCGTAGCGCCAACCCTTCGACGTTTCAACGATTCGCCTTCACGCGCAGGCGGTCAGACCGAACCCTTGGGGACGACCCAGCGGACGGGCTGCTTGGTGACGCGGGCGATGTGGTCGAAGTCCTCGTCGTAGTGGACGACGACCAGGCCCGCGCGTTCGGCGACGGCGGCGATGATGAGGTCGGGGATGGCCACGGCGCGGTGGTGTCCCGACCTGGTCAGGGTCTCCATCACTGCGACGGAGCGCTCGAAGTCCGCCTGCGATGTCTCGACCAGCTCGAAGCCGGCCACGCGGTCGTCGCGGATGGAGACGAAGTCCTTGTGGCTGCGGGCGCTGAACAGCAGCTCGAGGTCCACGATCGAGCACCGGGCCACCTCGCCGTCGAGGATGCGCGGCTCCAGCCAGGCGGTGACAGCGGGGTGGGCGAAGCGCGCCAGGGCGCTCTTGTCGGCGAGGTAGCGAGCCCTCATCTCCAGGCGCGAGACATCACGTCCGGGTCGTCGAGATCCATCCCGTCCATGGCGCGGAGGCGTTCGACCAACCGCCGCCGGGCGGCCATGGCCACGACCTCACGCATCGACTGGTTGACGGTGGCGGTGAGCCCCCTGGTCCCGAGGGTGCGGCTTGCCTGCGCGGCCACCTCGTCGTCGATGGCGATGGTCGTCTTCCGCATGAATCTCAGGATAGCATCGAAGCGACCGACTGGATATCTATCACACCAAGGTTTTGCCATCCTCCGGGGTCAGTGGCCTCAGGGGTCGGCGCGGCTCACCCAGTCGAGGGCTTCGTCCGGGACGCCGTGCTGCCCGAGGAAGAGGTTGAGCTGGGCGGCGTGCTCCTGGAGGTGGCGCAGGCCGTAGACCTGCAGCTCGGCGTAGGTGATCGGCTCCGCCGCGATCCAGTCGTAGGTCACCGGCCGCTGCAGGTCGGCGTCGCCGAGAGCTGTCAGGACGTCGTGGCAGCGCTGGCGCAGCGTCGCGAGAGCGCCTCGCACCGCCGTCCTGTCGAGCCGGGCACCGGCCGCAGGGGTCAGCGCCGCCGAGCATTCCAGCGCGGCGAACCGATGCTCAGGAGCCGCGGCGAGGTACCGCTCCAGCCAGCGCAGCGTGTGGGCGGCGAGGCTCCAGAACTCGCTGGCGGTGGCGGCTTCCCCGGATTCGGGTGAAACGCGCCACAGCGGCGCGGTCCACAGCTCGTCGGGGCAGGCGGCCAGCGCGTTGTCGAGCATGCCCAGGGCTCCGCCGTACTGCTGCCACAGGGCGTCGTTGAACCGGTTCGTCATGACCGCCTCCTCTGCCAGCACCGCCGGGCACGCCGCTGGCCCTGCTGAGTCTACGGCCGGACGAACGGCGGGGCAGTAGGCTCACAGAGCCATGCCCGCACCGCGCCGCCACCGCCACGACGAGGTGTCCGCGGGCGGCGTGGTGGTCCGCCGCGGCCCGGCGGGTGAGGGCTGGGAGGCGCTCCTGATCCGGGTGGGCGACGCCTGGAGCCTCCCCAAGGGCAACCTCGACCGGGGCGAGACGCCCGAGCAGGCGGCGCTGCGGGAGATCAGCGAGGAGACCGGCCTTCCCCTCGACGGCCTCACCCTCCGCGCCGAGCTGCCGCCCGCGGAGTACATGTACCGCCGGCGCGACGGCCGCCTGGTGGGCAAGATCGTCCACCACTACCTGGTCGAGGCGCCCCCCGACGCGCCGCTCCGGCCGCAGCTCGCCGAGGTCGACGAGGCGGCCTGGCTGCCCTTCGACGACGCGGCGCGGCGCGTGGCCTACCGGGACCTCAGGGCGGCGTTCGAGGCGGCCAGGTCGCACCTGCTGCAGCAGCCCTGAGCCGCCAGCTTCGTAGAATCGCGCCAGCCATGCAGCTCTACGACACGGCCGCCCGGGCGGTGCGCCCGTTCCAGCCGGCCGGCGACACCGTGTCGCTGTACGTGTGCGGGATCACGCCGTACGACGCCGCGCACCTCGGACACGCCTTCACCTACCACGTGTTCGACATCGTGACCAGGCGGCTGATGGCGGCAGGCCACCGGGTGCGCAGCGTCCGCAACGTGACCGACGTCGACGACGACATCTTCCGCGTCGCCCGCGAGCGCGGGGTGCCGGCGCAGCGGCTCATCGCCGAGCAGGTGGCCCGCTTCGACCGCGAGATGGCGGCGATCGACATCCTCCCCGTCAACGCCGCGCCGCATGCCAGCACCCACGTGCCGCACATGGTCGACTGGATCGTCCGGCTGGAGCGCGCGGGCGCCGCGTACAACCGGGACGGCTGGGTCTACTTCCACGTCCCCCGCTTCGAGCGCTACGGCGCGCTGAGCCATCTCAGCCGCGACGAGATGCTGGCACTGAGCCGCGAGCGCGGCGCCGACCCCGACGACCCGCGCAAGCTCGACCCGCTCGACTTCGTGCTCTGGCAACCCTCGCTGCCCGACGAGTCCGCGTGGGATTCGCCGTGGGGGAAGGGGCGTCCCGGCTGGCACATCGAGTGCTCGGTGCTGGCCAGCGACCTGCTCGACGGCAGCGTCGACCTGCACGGCGGCGGCGACGACCTCGTCTATCCCCACCACGAATCGGAGATCGCCCAGGTCGAGGCGGTGGCGCACCGTCCCTTCGTGCGCCACTGGATGCACGTCGCCATGGTGCAGCTCGACGGCGTGAAGATGAGCAAGTCGCTGGGCAACCTCGTCTTCGTCGACGACTGCCTGCGCCACTGTGCGCCCGGCGCCGTGCGGCTCGGGCTGGCCGCGCACCACTACCGCAGGGCGTGGTCGTTCGACATGGCCGAGTTCGAGCTGGCCGAGTCGCGCCGCCTCGGCTACCGCCAGGCGATGTCCGCCGCGCCGCTGCTCGACGACGACGAGGCGCAGCAGGTGGAGCGCGACTTCTTCGGGCGGCTCGACGACGACCTCGACACGCCCGGCGCGCTGCGCGTCCTCGACGAGCTGGCCGGCCGCATGCGCACCTCCACCGCGCAGCGCGGCACCGACGGTGAGCTGCTCATGCGCCGCCTGCTCGGCGTGCTCGGCTGCGACGTCACCGCCGCCGTCGCCGCCCGCTGAAGCCCGCGGCTGCACAGGACCGACCGGTCAGTCCACGGTGCGCGGGATGGTGAAGCAGAGCGCCGTGCCCAGCAGCACCAGCCCCGCCGCCACGCCCAGCGCCAGCGAGATCGACACCGAGACGATCGGCCCGGCGATGCCCGAGCCCACCGGCATCCCGGCGTAGTTGAGCGCCATCGACACCGCGAAGGCACGTCCGAACCAGGCGGGGTCGGTGCGCCGCTGCCGCAGCGAGAAGAGGGCGATGTCGATGGGCCCGATGGAGAGACCGCAGAGGATCATCCCCACCACCAGGGCGGCGAAGGACGGCACCGCGACCACCACCAGCCCGCACACCATCACGGCGTAGCCGAGGACCATCACCCGCCGCTCGCGCCCCACCGAGCCGAGCCGCCCGACGGTGACCCCTGACAGGATCCCCGCCGCCCCCTGCAGCGCCCACATCGCACCCACCATGCCGGCGCCGCCGCCGAAGCGCTGCAGCACCAGCACCGGCAGGATCACCACCAGCTGGCCGAAGCCGAGGTTGCCCACCGACATCGTCACCGCCAGTGCGCGCAGGCTGCGGTTGCGCATCACGTAGCGCACCCCGTCGAGCGCGGAGCGCAGCAGCGGCTCCCGGCGGCCGCGTTCGACCTGCGGCGGCTCGGGGACGGTGAGCATCGCCAGCGCGGCGAGCAGGAAGACGCCGCCGGACAGCACGAGCGTCTGCGCGCCGCCGATCAGGGCCACGAAGCCACCCGCGAGCGCCGGGCCGATGACCGCGGAGAACCCCTCGCTGCCGCTGTCGACGGCGTTGCCGAGGTCCCAGAGGTCGCGCGGGATGACCGTGGGGAACAGCGACCGCGTCCCCGACGCGCTGAGCGGGAAGGTGAGCGACGACAGGCTGACGATGGGCAGCAGCCAGGCGGGTGTCAGCAGGCCGCTGAGCCCGAGCAGCCCGATCCAGGTCAGCGCCACAGCCGCCAGCAGGTTGTCCCCGAAGATCAGCAGGCGCCGCCGGTAGCGGTCCAGCAGCGCGCCGGTGACCGGGCTCAGCGCCAGGCCCGGCGCGATGCTGAGGAACACCGTCAGCCCGGCGAGCGACGCGGAGTGGAAGCGCTGCAGGATGTAGATCACCAGCCCCACCTCCCACAGCCGGTTCGCCGTGCGCGAGAGCAGCGCGGATCCCATCAGCGGCAGGAAGCCCGGGACGGTGAGGAGACGGCGGTAGGTGGCCGGCGGCAGCGCGTCCGCGCTCACCGGCCGCCGCTCACCGCGTGCCAGGCGCGCAGCAGCTCGGCGACGCTCCACGCCTGCCACGGGCAGCCCCGTGGCGTGTGTGGCGGCGAGGCGTCGGCGATCTCCGACACCGAGCCGATGCCCGCGTCGCGCAGGTGGTCGGCGAGCGGCTCGAGGAAGGAGCGCACCACCGCGGCGTCGTCGAAGGCGCGCAGGTGGGCGACGGCGAACGGGCCCATCAGCCAGGGCCACACCGTGCCCTGGTGGTAGGCGGCGTCGCGGCGGCGCAGGTCGCCGGCGTACACCTCGGCGTAGCCGGGCGATCCGGGCGCCAGGGTGCGCAGTCCCAGCGAGGTGACCAGGTCGCGCTGCGCCCGCGACACCACCGCCGCGATGCGCGCCCTGCTCAGCGGTGTGTGGTGCAGCGACGCCGCGATCAGGGCGTTGGGACGCACCGCCGCGTCGTCCCCGTCCGGGCCGTCGAGCACGTCGAAGAGGTAGCCGGTGGCGGGGTTCCAGTAGCGCTCGAAGGAGGCCGCGACCTGCGCTCGCAGCGCGGCGAGGTCGACACCCTCCGGTGCGGGCAGCGTCAGCGTCCCGGCCCAGTCCGCCATGCAGGACAGCGCGTTGTGCCACAGGGCGCTGATCTCCACGGGCTTGCCGATGCGCGGCGTCACCACCCAGCCGTCGACCTTGGCGTCCATCCAGGTCAGCTGCACGCCGGGTTCGCCGGCGCGAAGCAGCCCGTCGGCGGGATCGACGCCGATGCCGTGCCGCGTGCCGCGCACGTGCCAGGCGACGACGTCGCACAGCACGGGCCACAGCTCGCGCACGAGGTCCCGGTCGCCGGTTTCGGCCACGTACGACCGCAACGCCTCGACGTACCACAGGGTGGCGTCGGCGGTGTTGTACTCGGGCGTCTCGCCGCGGTCGGGAAAGCGGTTGGGGAGCAGGCCGGAGTCGGCGTAGCGCGCGAAGCCGCGCAGCAGCCCGGCGGCGACCTCGGGGCGGCCGGCCACCAGCGCCAGTCCCGGCAGCGAGATCATCGTGTCCCGGCCCCAGTCGCCGAACCAGGGGAAGCCGGCCAGCACCGTCGCGAGGCCGGCACGCTCGGCGACGAACTGGTCGGCCGCGAGGACGAGCCGCGCCACCCATGGCGGAGCCGGCGCGGGTGCCGAGCGCAGCAGCGCCGCGCCCCGCTCCGCCTCCTCGGCCAGCGACGCGGCGGCGTCCTCGGGCCGCGCCTCCGGGTCCAGGGAGATGCTCACCGCCACGGTGGCGGCCGGCTGCAGCGGCACCACCAGCGTCCCCGCCGCGTAGAGGTCCTGGCGGTCGTCCATGCCCCGCTCCGCCTCGGCCCGCAGGTGGACGTCGCGATACCACTCGCCGTCGGTGGTCACCTCGGCGCCGCCGGCGCGGATCCAGTAGGCCGGCGCGCCGGCGAAGGTGACGGCCAGGCCGTCCTCGGCGGCGTCCACCTGCACGAGGGCGCCCGCCCGCCCCAGCGCGTGCGCGTCGCGCCAGGTGCAGAGCGGCCGCAGCGCCAGGCGCAGTGCGGCGCCCGCGACGGTGCGGGTGAGCGTGTAGGTGAGGTACGTCGTGTCGGCGCCGCGGCGCATCCAGACTCGCTTCTCGAGCAGGCCGCCGGGCACCGCGTAGCGCCACACGGGCACCGTGCCCTCCAGCTCGAAGGACTCGATGTGGACGTGGCCGCGCGGCTCGACGGCGCCGCCGGCCCACTCCTGGGTGTGCAGGGGGAGCGGCTCGCCGCCGGCGCTGTCGAGGACCGTCTCGCTCATCCCCGCCACCGCGACGGTCCGCCCCAGCGGCGGCTCGGTGGCCGTCATCAGCAGCGCGTGGTAGCGCCGCGTCAGCGCGCCGGCGACCGTGCCCATGGCGAAGCCGCCGGTGCCGCTGGTGACCAGCCACTCGCGGCGGAGGGCGTCGTCGAGCACGCCGCAGACGTCGCGGCCGAGGCGGACGGGGTCGGGCATGGCCGGAGTCACCGCTGGTATATCCTGCCGCCCAGTCGTGATCCCCCGCCGCGCACGCTCCCTCTCCACCCTGCTCGCGGCCACCCTGGTCTGCTCCGCGCTCGCGCTCGCGATCGCCACCGCGGCGCCCGCCGGCGCCGTCTTCGCCGGCACCTCGAAGCTGCCGGGGCTGGGCGGCGGACGGATCTGGGCGGTCGCCGCCAGCCCCACCGACCCCAAGCTGCTGCTCGCCGCCACCGACCAGGGCGTCTACCGCAGCGGCGACGGCGGCGACACCTGGGACCAGACCACCCTGAAGGGCACCCGCGTCTGGACGGTCGGCTTCGACGCCCGCGACCCGCACCCCGCCTTCGCCGGCCTCGACCAGAAGGGCGTGCAGCGCAGCGACGACGGCGGCAAGACCTGGGTCGACGCCTCCGACGGGCTGACCAACATGGACGCGCGGAGCTTCGGCTTCGGCCTGCAGGGGATCGCCGTGGGGACGCGCAGCGGCGTCGACGTCAGCGCCGACGGCAGGAAGTGGCGCACCGCGGGGCTCGACGGCTACAGCGTCAGCGCCGTCGCCGTCGCCGCCAACCAGCCCCAGCTGGTGCTCGTCGCCGGGGTCGACGGGGCGCCGGCGGGGGCCGCCGGGTTCCTCTTCCGCAACAGCGGTGGCGGCGTGGAGTGGCAGACGCTGCAGTCGGGGCTGCCGGCGACGGCGGTGGTCTCCTCGGTGTCGGCCGGCGCGCTGCCGGCGGGCGGCCAGGCCAGGCCCCTGCTGGTGACCACCAGCAAGGGCACCTTCCACAGCGGCGACGGCGGCAACACCTGGACCTCCAGCAACGGGGTGCCGGACCAGGTCACCCTCACCGCCAGCGCCTACAGCCCGGCCGACCCCAACCTGGTCTACGCCGGCGCCGACGCGGGCGGGAGCACGGGCGGGGTGCTGATGCGCTCCACCGACTCGGGAGCGACCTTCGCCGCGGTGGCCGACGCCCTGCCGGCGGGACAGACCAACGTCGACGCGCTGGCGGTGGTGGCGGGCACGCCCCCGACGGTGGTGGCCGCGGTCAACCCGCCGGCGCCGCCGTCCGCGATCTACCGTGGCGCCGACGCCGCCGCCCCGGCACCGGGCGCGGCCGCGCAGGATTCGGCGGGCGCCGCGCTGCCCAGCGCCGTGCCCACCCCCGCTCCCACGCCGAAGCCCAAGACGACACCCCGCGTCGCGCCGGGATCCTCCCCGTCGACGGGGTTCGGCCACGTCGTCGACGTCGCCGTCCACCCCCCCGTGGTCATACTCCTGATCGCCGCGATCGCGGTGATCGTCTACCTGGTCACCCGCTGGCGGCAGCGCTACCTCGACGTGGAAGGACCTCCGTGAGCGTGTTCGACTCCATCGGCGACACCATCGAGCGGCTGGACGCCACCGGCTACCTCATCGACCGCGACGCCGCCACCATCGCCTACCTAGCGGCGCGCATGGAGAAGCCGCTGCTCGTCGAGGGTCCTGCGGGCGTGGGCAAGACCGAGCTGGCCCGGGCGATGTCGACGGCGCTGGGCCGCGAGCTGATCCGCCTGCAGTGCTACGAGGGGCTCGACGAGGCCAAGGCGCTCTACGAGTGGGAGTACGCCAAGCAGCTCCTCTACACGCAGATCCTGCGCGACAAGATCGGCGAGACCGTGGGCGACGCGGCGTCCCTGCACGAGGCGGTGGAGCGCATCGCCACCCAGGACGACGTGTTCTTCTCCGAACGCTTCCTGCAGCCCCGGCCGCTGCTGCGCGCCATCCTCTCGGACAACCCCGTGGTGCTGCTCATCGACGAGATCGACAAGGCGGACGCCGAGTTCGAGGCCTTCCTCCTCGAGGTGCTCTCCGACTTCGCGGTCACCGTGCCGGAGCTGGGCACGATGCAGGCGCACACGCAGCCCATCGTCGTGCTGACCTCGAACGCGGCGCGCGAGATGAGCGACGCGCTGCGCCGCCGCTGCCTGCATCTCCACCTCGACTTCCCCGACGAGGAGCGCGAGCGCGCCATCATCCGCCGCCGCGTCCCCGACGCCTCGGAGGCGCTGGCGCGGCAGGTGGCATCGGTGGTTGCACGGCTGCGCAAGCTCGGCCTGCGCAAGCAGCCCTCGATCGCCGAGTCGATCGACTGGGCGCGAGCGCTTCTGCTGCTCAACGCCGAGCGCCTCGATCCCGAGGTGGTGTCGTCGACGCTGTCGCTGGTGCTGAAGTACGAAGGCGACGTGCGCAAGGGGCGTGAGAACCTCGCCGCGCTGCTGAACTAGCGTGGAGGAGCACATCCACCGCTTCGCGGTGGCGTTGCGCCAGGCGGGCATCCGCATCTCCCCGCCGGAGGTGGCCGACGCCCTGATCGCGGCGGGGGCGGTGGACATCGAGGACCGGCCCAGCTTCCGGTCGGCGCTGCGGGCGACGCTGGTCAAGCGCGACTTCGACCTCGACACCTTCGAGCAGCTCTTCGAGCTCTACTTCTCGCCGTACGGCAGCCGCCAGACCGACCTGCCGCCGAGGCCCGAGGAGCCGCGCGCCCTCCCCCCGCTGCCGGACGGCGCCCTCGACGAGCTGGGTCCCGAGCTGGCCCGCCTCTGGGCGGCGCTGCGCACCACCGACGACCTCGAGCTCGCCCTGCTCATCCGCGAGACGGCGCGCCGCGAGGGCGCGGGGAGCATCGACACGGTGCTGCAGCAGGGCATGGCAGGGCGCCTCATCCTCCAGGGCATGGGCCTGGGGCTGGGCAGCGACGCCGCCCTGGACCGCTTCGCCCAGCGGCTGCGCGAATCCGGCATGAGCGAGGAGGACGCCCAGGCCTGGCGCGACGCCGTCCGCCGCCAGCTCGACCGGCTTCGCGCCGCCGTGCGCGGCTTCGTTCGTGCCGAATACGACAGAAACGACGGGGCGCTCAGCGAGTCGCGCCGGGCCCGGGAGCTGTCGATGCGCAGCATCGAGGCCTTCACCCCGCGCGAGACGGCGGAGATGAGCCGCCTGGTGGAGCGGCTGGGACGCAAGCTCGACTCGCTCCCCGAGCTGCGCAGGGCCCCCAGGCGCAAGGGCTCGCTGGACATGCACCGCACCTGGCGCAGCAACCTGCAGACGGGCGGCGTCCCCTTCCGGCTGCGCTGGGAGGACCCGCCGCAGCGCAAGCCCCAGGTGGTGGCGCTCTGCGACATCAGCAACTCGGTGCAGTCGACGGTGCGCCTCATGCTCCACTTCCTCTACCGCCTGCAGGACCGCTTCAGCCGGGTGCGCAGCTTCGTCTTCGTCAGCGATTGCACCGAGGTGAGCGACGAGTTCCTCCACTACGACGCCGAGACCGCCATCGCACACGCCCTGCAGCCCAAGGCGATCGCCTACTACTCGGCGACCAACTACGGGCGCAGCCTGGAGCGCTTCCTCGCCCAGTACGACGACTCGATCACCTCGCGGAGCGTCGTCCTGGTGCTCGGCGACGCCCGCGGCAACTACACCAACCCTCGCGCCGACCTGCTGGGCACGATCAAGGGGCGGGCGCGCCGCGTCCTCTGGTTCAACCCCGAGGGACGGCTGAGCTGGGGACTCGGCGACTCCTCGATGAACGCCTACCTGCCCCACTGCACCCAGGCCTTCGAGGTGCGCACCCTGGCCCACCTCGAAAGCGCCATCGAGACGCTGGTGGGAGCCGCCAGACACTAGGCGGTCTCAATCGCGTGGTGCCGGGTGGTGCACCCTCTTGCGCAACCTTTACAACCTTTGTCCCCGGCGTGCGCGACCAGCGCGCCAATCGCCGCTTACCGTAGTGGCCACAGGGGTTTGACAGGGTAGTTGGAGTTGTGGACGTGCCCGCACCCGCGCACGGCAAGGTCGCGAGCCCGGAGGCGCGGCTGAAGGAGCTCGGCATCGAGCTGCCGGAGCCGCCACAGCCTCTGGGCGACTACCCGTCGGTGCGGGTGGTCGGCGACCTGCTGTACACCACGGCCGTCCTCCCCATGTGGGACGGCGAGCTCCGCTACGTCGGCTCCATGGGCAGCGACGTGTCGCTGGCCGACGGCGCCGCGGCGGCGCGCCTCTGCGGCCTCAACCTGCTGGCCCTGGCCCGCGCGCGGGCGGGCGGCTCGCTCGACAACGTGCGCCAGGTGGTCCAGGTCATCGGGCTGGTCAACAGCGCCCCCGGCTTCGCCCAGCAGTCGAAGGTGATGAACGGGCTCTCCGACCTCCTCTTCGAGGTCTTCGGCGACGCCGGCCGGCACAACCGCACCGCCCTGGCCACCCTCGACCTGCCCCTCAACGCGACGGTGCAGGCGACCGCCGTGATCCGCATCGACCCCGCCGCGGCGACGCCCCAGGGCGAGGCCGCCATGGACGTCAGCGGCACGCTGGTCGAGGACCGGGCGGAGGGGGTGCCCGTGTCGAGCACGGCGGTGGAGCGCACCGCGGAGGAGCACGCCGGCACCTCGGCGTAGGCGTCCCGGCGGGCGCTCACCGGCTCGCGGTTCGCGGCCGGGTAGGCTACGGGTCGTGCTCGCCGACACCGTCATCCACCTCAGCTACCCGCTCGCCTTCGCGGCTGGGGTGGTGTCGTTCCTGTCGCCCTGCGTGTTCCCGCTCGCGCCCGGCTACCTGGCGCTGCTCAGCGGCCAGGCCGGACGGGCCCAGCTCGGCGAGCCGCGGCCGCGGGGGGCCGGCCCGGGCGCGATGCTCGCCGAAGGGACGAGCGGGGCGGCGGCGGGGCCCGCGGCTGTGCCACGGATCGCCCGGGTCCCGCTCATGCTCAACGGCGTCGCCTTCGTGCTGGGCTTCAGCGCCGTGTTCATCGCCTTCTTCTACGTGCTGCGCGCGCTCAACGTGACCCTGCTGCTGCAGCACGAGAACCTGGTCAACGCCGTCGCCGGCGCCATCGTCGTGGTGCTGGCGCTGCAGACGCTGGGCGTCTTCCACTGGGGCCCGCTCATGCGCGAGCGCCGCATCCACCGGCTGCCAGGCTCGGGCGGCATGGCCGCGGCCTTCCTGCTCGGCGTCACGTTCGCGGCAGGGTGGACGCCCTGCATCGGCCCGCAGCTCGCCGCCATCCTCAGCGTCGCGTCGCAGGGCGACTTCACCGGGCTGCCGGTGATGCTCGCCTACTGCCTTGGGCTGGCCGTCCCCTTCCTGCTCATCGCGGCGCTGGCCGACCGGCTGCAGGGCGCCATCCGGGCGATCAACCGGCACATGGGCGTGGTGAACATGGTGGCGGGAGGGCTGCTGCTGGTCTTCGGGCTCCTGCTGCTGACCAACCAGTTCACCTTCTTCAACCGCTTCAGCCCGCAGTCCCCCTTCGACCTGTGAGCGCAGACCCCGCTGCCGTGCGCGTGCTCGACCTGCGCGGTGTGTCCTGCCCGCTCAACTACGTGAAGACCCGCGTCGCGCTGGAGAAGGTGGAGCCGGGCGAGTGGCTGGAGGTCTGGCTCGACCACGGCGAGCCCGAGGAGAACGTGCCGCGCTCCTGCGAGGAGGACGGCTTCCCTGTGCGCACCGCCGCCGACGGCGACGGCTACGCGCGGCTACTCGTGTCGCGCCAGGGCTAGGTCGAGGTCGGGCTCGTCGTCCTCGACGTCGTGCGGCTGCTCGCGACCGTGCCGCACCACCCCGCCGATGAACAGCGCCAGCACCAACGCCGGGCCGAGGAAGATCACCCCCGCCTGCACCCACTGCTCGCTGTCGAACTGCGATTCCCGCAGCGCCCCCGTGTCGGGCGCGTAGAGGCTGGCGAAGTAGAGCACCGCAGCCGCGACCATGAGGATGTAGCCGAGGTAGAGGAGCACCCGCGAGGGGCGCGGGAACAGGCGCCCGTGCTTGTTGGTGATGGCGTCGCCGGAGGCGACCAGCTCCAGCAGCAGCGCTGCCAGCAGGATGACGCCGGCGCCGATGCTCAGCCCCGCGGTGGTGTGGCCGGCGACGGCGGCGGTGTTGTCGAAGAGGAGGTTGACCCAGGCGAGCACCTGCAGGCTGACGTCGACCGCCAGCAGCATGCCCAGGAGCCATGCGTCCCGGCGCAGCCGTCGTCGCAGCAGGAGGACGGCGGCGGCGAGCAGCGTCACGATGGCGAAGGCGGCGCGCAGACCGTCGAGGTCGAGCCCGCTGGTGTCCTGGGAGAGCCCGAGGCCGGGATACACGGTGGCGATCGAGCCCAACCCGAAGAGCACGTCGCACACCCCGATGAGCACGACGAAGGTGAGCCCCGCAACCAGCATCGGGTGCATGCGCCGCCAGGCCGCCAGGGCGATCAGGCTGAGCACCGCGAAGCCCAGCCACACCGAGGCGGTGATCGCGTAGATGTGGTCGCTGACGTACTCGTCGCCGCCCTGGACGAAGTGCTCGATGAGGAACCCCATGGTCGCGTCGAGCACGACGACGGAGGCGAGCGCCAGGAAGGGGAAGTGCGCCGGCCAGCTCTGCCGGGCGCGCACCAGCCAGACGAGCAGCCCCACCACCACCACGAGGATCCCGCCGAGCGCCAGCGCGTGGGCGATGGTGTCCTGGTCGACGCGGATTGCGTCCGCGAGCATCCCACCCGCCACCACGGCGGCGGCGACCAGGAGTGGCCAGGCGCTGCGCACCCGCTGCGCCACCAGCGCACCGCGGGTGCCGAGCACGTGCCCCCAGTCGGCGAAGTCGGCGCCGGCGAGGACCAGCAGGGGGATGAGCGCGTACTCCAGGTTGTAGAGGTGATCCGACACCGAGGTGGTGAAGTACTCGAACTGGTCGCTGGCAGCGGCGCTGAGCCACGCCGTGATGAACAGCCCGGCGACCAGCGGGAAGAGCAGCGCGGTGCGCGCCGCCATGAGGCCGGCGCCGGGCGCGGCGGCGTGGCGGTCCCGGACGATGCTCCACACGGTGATGCCGGCGATCACCGCGAGCAGCGCGATGGCGGCGACCGTGCCGCCCGTGGTCTGCGCCGGCACGTCGCGCTCGACGACGAGCGACCAGCCGAACAGCCCGACCACGAGAACCCGCAGCGACCAGTGCGCGTGCAGCGCGCCGGCGAGGACGAAGGTCCAGGCCACCACCACGAACACCGTCGCCACCACGAAGGTGGCCACCGGGATGGTGGAGGTGACGTCGTCGGTGACGTCGCCGACGATGCGCGGCATGTTGGCGCCGCGCAGCGCCACCATGACCGCCGCCACCAGGAGCTGCGCCACCGCCGCGCCCACCACCAGGCGCAGCCGCCGGTCCATGGTGCGGATGCTGATGATCCGCTCGCGAAGCAGCTCGCGGAACGACTCGGAACCGTGGGCGTGCTGCTCCAGCGCCGTGTCGCTCATGGTCTCTCCCGGTGTGCTGCCGTCACCGGCGGCGATTCTATCCCGGGTTGCCGCTCTGCGCCCGTGCCGGCGAGCCTGCGAGTGGAAGCCGCACGGTGACCGTGGTGCCCCGTCCCTCCTGGCTCAGCACCGCAACGTCGCCACCCATCGCGCCGGCCAGGCCCTGGACGATGGAGAGGCCCAGGCCGGAGCCGCCCTCCTCGCGCGCCCTGGTCTTCTCCCCGCGGTAGAAGCGCTCGAACACGTGCGGCAGGTCTGCGGCCGGAATGCCGGGGCCCTCGTCGTGCGCGCTGAGCGCACCGTACCCGTCGACAGCGGTGGCGGTCCAGCGCTGCGGCGCACCGGGCGCGTACTTGCAGGCGTTGCCGAGCAGGTTGCGCACGATGGTGGTCACCGCGTTGCGGTCGGCCGTGACCACAACCGGGGTGCCCGCGCGGTCGTGCTGGATCTGCGCCGGCATGCCGGGCAGGTCGCGGCTCTCGTCGAGGACGCTGTCGATCACTTCGTCGAGGTCGACCGGGCCCGTTTCCATGGGGCGATGCGCGTCGAGGCGCGCCAGGGTGAGCAGGTCGAGCACCAGGACGCGCATGCGCTCGGCCTCCCGGGACATCGTCTCCAGGGCGGCGTCCACCGCCTGCGGGTCGCGCACGGCGCCGCGGCGCATCACGTCGATGTAGCCCTTCAGCGCGGTGATCGGGGTGCGCAGCTCGTGCGAGGCGTCGGCGACGAAGCGGCGCATCCGCGTCTCCGACTCCTGCTGGGCGGCGAAGGCCACCTCGATGCGGTCGGCCATGTCGTCGAAGGTGGCGGCGAGCGAGCCCACCTCGCCCGTGCGGGGCAGGTTGCTGCGGGCGCGCAGGTCGCCGCCGGCGAGGTGGCGCGCCGTGTCGGCGACGCGGCGCAGCGGCTTGAGCGCGCGCGAGGTGAGCAGGAGCCCGATGAGCAGCGCCAGCAGGAGCACGATGCCGCCGCCGATGGCGAGCTGCTCGCGCTCGGCGCTGAGCACGTCGTCGATGGGCTGGGTGGAAGTGCTCAGCTGGGCGACGCCGCAGGTGCCGCCGGGACGGGAGATGGGGAAGGCGGCGGCGAGCTGGTTGCCGGTCGAGGTGCCGAGCACCTCGGGGCCGCCGCGCCTGCCGCTCAGCGCGGTGCGCAGCGACGTGTCGCTGAGGTGCGGCGCGCTGTCCAGCCCGGTGGGCAGGCTGATCACCGGCTGCAGGAAGCGGTCGTAGATGACCACCTCCGCGGTGCGGCCGGAGGCGGCGATCAGCGCGGTGGCGATGGTGCGCTCGGTGGCCGCGTCGGTGGCGCCGCCGGCGGGTGCGGTGCGGTTGAGGCGTGCGCAGACCGTGGCCAGCGCCGCCGCCACTCCGGCTGGCGTTCGCGCCGTACGTGGCAGCAACTGCTGGATCTCCACCTGGAGCTGGTCGACGTCGCCCTGCAGCGCGTCGACGCGCACCGACACCAGGTTGTCCTGCAGGGCCAGGTACTGGTAGGTGCCCAGTCCCGCCAGCAGCAGCGCCAGCAGCGCGACGTAGGTGAGGGTGAGCCGCCAGCGCAGCGTGCCGAGCGCGGTGCGCAGACGGCGTGTCGGCGCGGGCAGGGTTGGCTACGCCTCCGTGGTCACGGGCGCGCTGCGCAGCCGGTAGCCCACTCCGCGAACGGTCTGGATGCGCTCGTGCGCGCTGTCGCCGAGCTTCTGGCGCAGGTAGCGGACGTAGACCTCGACGTTGTTCTCGTCGCCGAAGAAGTTGTAGCCCCAGACCTCGTCGAGGATGCGCTGCCGGGGCAGCACCTGGTCTGCGTTGGCGGCCAGGAAGTGGAGCAGGTCGAACTCGCGGACGCTCAGGTCGATGAGCGCGTCGCCCAGCTTCACCTCGCGAGTGGCGGTGTCGATGCTGAGGTCGCCGGCGCGCACCACGCGGCTCAGGTCGGGCTCGCGCCGCCGCAGCACCGCGCGCACCCGGGCGAGGAGCTCGGTGAACTCGAAGGGCTTGACCAGGTAGTCGTCAGCGCCCAGCTCCAGGCCCTGGACTCGGTCGCCGACCTCGTCGCGCGCGCTGAGGATGAGCAGGCCGCGGCGGCGGTCGCCGGCCAGCGCCCGGCAGAGCTCCCAGCCGTCCATGCGCGGCATCATCAGGTCGAGGATGACGAGGTGGGGCTTGAAGTCGTCCACGACGCGCAGCGCGGCGCGGCCGTCGGGCGCGGTGCGGACCTCGAACCCCTCGTGGCGCAGGCCGATGGCGATGAAGTCGGTGATGCTCGGCTCGTCGTCGACGACGAGGACGCGGGCAGGCTCGGCCATGATGGCGCGAGTATAGGGTGGGGTGGCGGCGGTTTCGGCCCCGTGTTGCGCTCTTCTCAAGAACTTCTCAGGCAGGGATCGCGCCGGGTGCCGTCGCGTAGACTTGGCCGCCGTGGAGTTGGGACGCCTCCGTGGCGTTCGCCGGCCGGGGCCGCTGGTCGGGATCGCCCTCGGCTACCTGCTGGTCATCTCGGGGCTGATGATCTGGCGCGGCATCTCGGTGTCGCCGGACTATCTGCTGCTGCTCATGGTCCCGGTGGCGCTGCTGTCGGGGCGGGTGCTGCGCTTCCTGGCGGACTGGGTGCCGTTCATCGCCCTGTTCCTCGCCTACGAGGCGATGCGGGGGCTGGCCACCAAGACGGGGTTCGCCCCGCACGTCGGCGACCTGGCGTCGGCGGAGCAGTGGCTCTTCGGCGGACATCTGCCCACGGCGGTGCTGCAGTCGTCACTGCATCACTCTGCAGCCGGCGGCGCTCTCGACTACTTCGCCACCGTCGTGTACTTCTGCCACTTCGTGATCCCGCTGACGGTGGGACTGGTGCTGTGGCTGGTGTCGCGCACTGCGTACCTGCGATACGTCACCGCGTTGCTGGGCATGGCGTGCGTGGCCTTCGTGGTGTTCCTGCTGCTGCCGTCGGCTCCGCCGTGGTATGCAGCGGACCACGGTGCGGTGAGCGGCGTGACGAAGATCATCTCGTCGACGCTCCCCAGCGCGGTGTCGCCGTACTACCAGACGCTCAACTCCAATCCGGTGGCGGCGATGCCCTCGCTGCACATGGCGTTCCCGGTGCTCTCGCTGCTGGCGCTGGTGAGCGTGTGGCCGCGGCGCGGATGGCTGTTCGCGATATGGTGCGTCGCCGTGATGTTCTCGATCGTGTACCTGGGGGAGCACTACGTCGTCGACGCGCTGGCCGGGATCGTGCTGGCGGTGCTGGCGTGGGCCGTGCTGATGCGTGTGGTGGTGCCACGGGTTGCGGCGTTGCGGGGTGATGTCGTGCCGGTGGGCGCTTCGGCTCCGGCGCCCGTCGGCGGCGAGGTCCCCGTGGGGGCGGAGGCGGGTCCGCGTGCGTGACGTCGCTCCTCTGTCGCTGGGGCCTGGGCTGGGCGCCGCCGAGGTGCACGCCCACACGCTGTCGAGCGACGGGATGGTCTCGCCGGAGGGCCTGGTGCGGGCGGCCGCGGCGGCGGGCATCTCCGTGCTCTGCATCACCGACCACGACACGATGAACGCGTGCGCCCGGGCCGCCGTGGCGGGGGCGGAGCTGGGCGTGGAGGTGGTGCGAGGCGAGGAGGTGACCACAGCGCTGCCGTCCGGGACGCACGTCGTGGGGCTCTTCCTGGAGCGGCCCGTGCGGATGGGGATGTCGATCGAGGACACCGTCGACGCCATCCACGACGAGGGCGGCCTGGCCGTGCTGGCCCATCCCTTCATGCCGACCTTCTTCGCCTCGATCAACGAGCGGCGCGCGCGCGCCTTGCTGGAGACGCGGTCGGTCGACGGGATCGAGTTGCGGCACACCGCGGTGATGACCCCGAGGGGACGGCGGAAGCTTGATGAGTTCTACGCCTCCTACCGCCCGCGGCTGGGGGCGGCGCTGGGGGCGGGGGACTCCCACTTCGGGCAGCACGACATGGGGCGGGTGGTGACCGTCTTCCCGGGGCGCACGGCGGCCGACTTCCGGGCCGCGATCGAGGCGCGGACCACGTCGCCGCGCGAGGGGCTCTCGCCGGCGGGGCCGCCGCTGTCGATGCGGCTGGCGCAGCAGCGGCGGTCGCTGGTGTGGCTCCCGCGGGAGCGGCGGGCCGGGCGGGTCGGGGGCGGGGTGGGGCCGGGGGCGGTGGCTCCTGCGGCCGGGGAGG
>DASRDZ010000102.1:0-30913 GCA_035652335.1 Candidatus Dormiibacterota bacterium | reverse complement strand
GACGCGGCGGTAGCCGCCGACGAGCAGGCGCTTGAGGTGCAGCTCGATGGCGATGCGCAGGTAGACGTCGGTGTCGAGCGCGTTCCAATGCGTCCTGAAGGGGCGCGCCGAGGCGCCGCCGGCGAGCAGCTGCAGGATCGGCGTCTCGACCTCGAGGTAGCCGCGTGAGTCGAGGGTGCGGCGCACCGAGCGGACGACACGCGAGCGCGCGGCGAAGTGACGGCGCTGCTCGGCGCTGGAGAGCAGGTCGAGGTAGCGCTTGCGCAGGCGGGTCTCGGTGTCCTGCAGGCCGTGCCACTTCTCCGGCGGCGGGCGGAGGGCCTTGACCAGCAGCACCACCTCGTCGGCGAGGACGCTGGGCTCGCCGCGGCGGGTGCGCACCATGGGGCCGCGCACGCCGACGATGTCGCCGAGGTCGAGCAGCTCGACGACCTTCCACTGCGCCTGGTCGAGCCGGTCGGACTTCAGCCAGACCTGTAGCCGCGCGTCCTCGTCCTCGATGTGGGCGAAGGCCATGCCGCCCATCGGCCGCAGCGACATGATGCGGCCGGCCACGGCGACGGCGGGTCCCTCGCCGGCGTCGGAGCCGGCGGGCGCCTGGCGGCGGGCGTCGCCGAGCGTGGCGGTGGGCTTGAAGTCGACGTTGTAGGCGGGCACGCCGAGCGCGGCCAGCTCGTCGACCTTCCTGCGGCGCTGGGCGAAGAGGTCGTCCTCGGGCACGCCCGCAAGGGTAGCGGGCGTTCTGTCCGGCACGCTGACGCGCGCCGGGTGGGGGGAGCACCCCCACGCCAGCATTCGCCGCTGGTGCGCGGCCGAATGCCAGCGTTCCCCCCGCGCGAAGGGGTAGCGGGCGTTCTGTCCGGCACGCTGACGCGCGCCGGGGTCAGTCCACCTTGACGATCTTCACCGTGCGCGACCCGCCGGGCGTCTGCACCTGCACCTTCTCCCCCACCTTGTGCCCGATCAGCGCCTTGCCCACCGGCGACTCCATGGAGATGCGCCCGCGGGCGACGTCGACCTCGGCGGGACCGACGATGGTGTACGTCTCGTCGCCGAAGTCGTCCTTGACCTTGACCACCGAGCCCACCTGGATGACGCCGTCGTGGTGCTCCTCGATGAGCACCGCGTTGCGGATCATCTTCTCCAGGGTGAGGATGCGTCCCTCGACCATCCCCTGCTCGTTCTTGGCGTCCTCGTACTCGGCGTTCTCCGAGATGTCGCCGAACTCCTTGGCGTACTTGATCCGCTCAGCGATCTCGTTGCGCCGGGTGGTGCGCAGCTCGTCGAGCTCCTGCTGCAGCTTGTCGAGGCCCTCCTTGGTGAGGAGGACCGGCTTGTCGAGCATGGTGGGTCAACCTGTTGGCACGGGGCCGGGCAGCCCTGGCGAGGTGCCCGGCGGAGGGCGCATCCGGTTCAGGGGTTGGAAGCGTGGCAGCGGAGTATAGGCGACGTTCGACGCGCTGTGCGCCCCTCCGCGACCGTCTCGTTGCGAGGCCAGGAGAGGCGATTTCGGGGCCCCCGGCGGTTGACTCCACCTGATACATCCGCTATCATCACAACCCGTTCGCGACGTTCCACCGTCGCAGCACTCCTTTGCCCCCCCTCTCGGGGCGTCCCTGGTTTCCGGGGGCGCCCTTTTTCTTTGCCCGCGAACGCAGCGTCCGTGGCTTTCGCATCCTTGCACACGCGCGAAAACCCCTTGCGCGGCCGGGACAGAAGGGCGCTAGTGCGCCCCTCCCCCGAAGCGCTCCACCGCCCAGATCACGACGGTGAACGCCCACAGCGCCATCGCCGCGCTGATGTAGACGCTCTGCATGCTGCTGCTGCGCACCCGCACCGCCACGCGCAGCAGCATCCACAGCATGCCCGCCGAGGCGAGCAGGAGCAGCAGCCGGCCGCTGAGCGGCGCCCCGACGATGGCGCCGGTGAGGATGCCGCCCAGCAGCGGCAGGCCCAGGGGCAGGGTCCACCAGGGCAGCTCGACCGGCTCGCCGAGCTGGGGGCCCTGGCGCGGCCGGCTCGGAGGCGTCTCCAGGGCGCTCATCCCTCTCCGCTGGTGAACACGGGCGCGAACCAGCCCTCGGGGCGCTCGCCGCTGCGCAGGGCCTCGTCGAAGAGCTCGTCGAGGCGCTCCCGGGAGTCGAGGTCCTGCACCTTCGAGCGCAGCCGCGCCGCGCCGTTGCACCCCTTGATCGTCCAGGCCACGTACTTGCGGCCGATGCGCAGGGCGCGGCCCTCGCCGTAGTAGTCGATGAGGGCGTCGAGGTGGCGGCGGGTCAGGGCGATGCGCTCCTCGAAGGGCTGCTCGGCGAGGCGCTCGCCGGCCAGGAGGCGGTGGGTCATCTGGCGGACGAGGTGGAAGTTGCCGAGCATCCCGCGGGCGACCACGACGCCGTCGACCATGCCCCGCTCGATGCGCCCGGCCACCTCGTCGGGGTCGCGGACGTCGCCGCTGCCGATCACCGGGATGTCGACCGCCTCCTTGACCCTGGCGATCTCCGCCCAGTCGGCGGAGCCCTCGTACGCCTGGCAGCGCGTGCGGCCGTGCACGGTGACCATGCGCACCCCGACGTCCTGCAGCGCGCGGGCCAGCTCTGGGGCGTTGATGCTCTGGTGGTCCCAGCCGAGGCGCATCTTGGCGCTGACCGGGGTGGGGGCCACGGCCTCGACCATGGCGCCGAGCACCGCGGCGGTGCGACCCACGTCGCGGGCCAGGGCGGCCCCGTTGCCGATGCCCACCACCTTGCGGACGGGGCAGCCGAGGTTGACGTCGACCGCCATGGCGCCGCGCTCGACGCACACCTGGGCCGCCTCCGCCATCACGGCGGGGTCGCTGCCCACCAGCTGGGCGGCGACGGGCCGCACCTCGGCGGGGAAGTCGAGCAGCTTGATGCTCGCCTCCTTGCTGCGCATCACCGCCTCGGCGGCGACCATCTCGGTGGTGACCAGGCCCGCGCCCATCTCGGCCGCGATCTCCCGGAAGGGCGCGTCGGTGATCCCGGCCATGGGGGCGACGAGCACCGGGCTGCTCAGGGTCAGGTCGCCGAGGCGCAGCGGGCGCGCGGCGGCGGGGGCGAGGGCCATGCGGGCGATGGTAGCCGAGCCCCCGGCGGGGGGCGCCGACGAACGGCGCGCGCTCAGCTCGGCGCGTTGAGCTCGTGGATGATGCGCAGGCCGTCGAGGGTGAGGCGCTGGTCGACGGTGTCGATGGCGCTGGTCTGGCCGGCGATCAGCTCCGCAAGGCCGCCGGTGGCGACCACCTTGCAGCCCTCGCCCAGCTCCGCCTTCATCCGCCCGACGATCCCCTCGACGAGCCCGACGTAGCCGTAGACGAGCCCCGCCTGCATGGCGGCGGTGGTGTTGCGCCCCACCACGGTGGGCGGCGCCACCAGCTCGACGCGGGTGAGCTTGGCGGCGTGGGAGACGAGGGCGTCGAGGCCGATGACGATGCCGGGGGCGATGGCGCCGCCCAGGTAGTCGCCGCTCGGTGAGATGGCGTCGAAGGTGGTGGCGGTGCCGAAGTCGACGACCACGGCGGGCCCCCCGTAGCGGCGGAAGGCGGCGATGGAGTTGACGATGCGGTCGGCGCCTGCCTGGCGCGGGTCCTCGGCGAGGATGCGCATCCCGGTGCGGATGCCGGGCCCGACCATCATCGGCATGAGCTTGAAGTAGTGGTGGGAGAGCTCCTCGATGGGCCGGCCGAGGATGGGCACCACGTTGCTGACCACCACCGCGGTGATCTGCTCGGGCGCGATGTCGCGGCTGCGCAGCAGGCCGACCACCAGCAGCCCCAGCTCGTCGCCGGTGGAGCGCTCGTCGGTGTGCAGGCGGAAGTCGGCGACCAGGTCGTCGCCCTCGAACACGCCGAGGACGACGTTGGTGTTGCCGACGTCGATGGCGAGCAGCATGGGGTGGGATTGTGGCTCAGCCGGTCGCTGCGGCGAGCGCGCGCGCGAGATGGTCGTAGCCGATCGGGTAGCGGCTCGACATCCCCCCGTGGCGCCCGGCGAAGCGCTCGTAGCGGTGCTCCACCCCGAGCCGCTCCAGCGTCTCGTGCAGCGCGCGGGCGCCGAGGTCCATGTAGTACTCGTCGCTGTCGCCGGCGTCGAGGTAGATGGCGCGCAGCCCGCGCAGCTCGTCGGCGTGGCGCTGCGCCATGCGCACCGGGTCGTTGGCCAGCCAGCGCTCCCAGTTGGCGGGCACGACGCGCCCCCAGGTGTCGACGGGCAGCCCGATGCCGAGGGGCTCGTCGGGGTCGGGGGAGTAGGCGGCGGCGCAGCCCAGCACCATGAGCGGGCCGAAGTGACGGCGGCGGTAGGCGTCGTCGCCGAGCAGCCGGTCGCGCAGCGCGACCACGTTGTTGCCGTGCTCCTGCAGCGCGCGGGCGAAGTCGCCCAGCTCGCGGCCGTAGCAGTGCTCGAACAGCGCGTCGCCCGCGTGCGACGCCGCCGCGCCGAAGACCTCGGGACGCCGCATGCACAGCGCCAGCGCGCCGATGCCGCCGCTGCTGTGGCCGCTCGCCCCCCGGTGCCGTGGCGACGCCAGGGTGCGGTAGTTCTGGTCGACGTGGGCCACAACGTCGACGGCGACGTAGTCCTCGTAGCGGCCGGTGGCCTCGGAGTTGACGAACTGGCTGCCACCGTAGGCGGTGGCGCCGTCGAGGAACACGTGGATGCAGGGCGGCGGCGCGCCGTCGGATGCGTACAGCGTGTCGAGGCGCTCGAACACGGTGGGCTCGAAGAGGTCGCGGTTGGCCCACTCCTCGACCGCCGAGCCGTAGCCGGGCAGGACGTAGATCGCCGGGTAGCGGCGCTCGGTCTCCTCCTCGTACCCGGGCGGCAGCCACACGGAGAGCGTGCGGCGCGTGGGATCGCCGAGCGGGTTGCCGCGCAGCGCGGGGCTGTCGACGCTGCCGGTGACCACCGCCCCGCGCCGGGCCGGAGGGGTGCGCCAGCGGGCGGGGCGCAGCGGGTGCGGGACGGCGACGGAGCGCAGCCGCCCCCGTGGTGCGGCGGGGTCGGTCGGTGCGCCGGTTCTGCCCTCGGCCCGGCCCGACGGAGCCTTCATCGCCCGGATATTGTGGCCAGCGGCGGCCCCTTGACGGGAGGGCCGGGGGATCGTACCCTCCGCGGCCGTGGCGATTCTTGGGAGATCCGCGCTGACCGCGCGCCGCCGCGAATGCCTCCAGGCGCTCGACGCGGCCGTCAGGGCGGCGGGCGGCGCTGTGCACTACAGCGCGGTCGCCGAGCCGCTGGGCATCTCCGCCTGGACCGCCTACGACCTCCTCCGCGAGCTGGAGAGCTGCGGCCTGGTGGCCACCTCCTACACCCACCGCGCCGGCGTCGTGGTCGGCCGCACCCAGGTGGGCTTCGCGCCGACCGCCCAGGGCCGCGCCGCGCTCGGCGAGCCGCCAGGCCCGCTCGCCGAGGAGCGCGCCCTGCGCCGCGCCCACGCCAGCCTGGCGCGCGCCGGCTCGGTGGCGGGTGCGCTCGCCGCCGTGCAGCGCGGCTCACGCGGCGTCGACCTCACCGGCCAGCTCGCCTTCTGGCTCAGCCAGGCCGAGCGCCTCCCCGGACGCACCCGCAGCGGCCTGCGCCAGGTGCTGCGCACCGCGCCCGAGGCGGCCACGGCGCTGAGCATGTTCGTCGCCGGCGTCTACGGGGCGGTCAGCGCCGAGAGCGCCGAGGTCGCCGACGCCCTGGCCGCCGAGCTGGGCGCCTTCCAGCGCCGCCTGGCGCGCACCACCGCCGCCCGCCGGGAGCGCCTCGCCCGCTCGCTGGCGTCCCTGCTCGACCACCACCTCGCCGCCTCCGCCGACGCGGCGCCGCAGCCCGGCGCATGACCGGGACCCGTCGCATTTCTTGGGAGTGACCCGCATGGCAGGCATCCGTTTCGTCGCCGACAGCACCGCCGACCTCCCCGCCAGCTGGGCCGAGGAGCACCGGGTGATCACCGTGCCCCTCAAGGTCATCTTCGGGGACGAGGTGCTGGTCGACGGCGTCGACGTCGACGCCAAGGCGTTCTACGAGCGGATGCGCTCGACGACGAAGAACCCCACCACCTCGCAGCCGACGCCGGCCGAGTTCGAGGCCGCCTTCCGCACCGCGGCGGCGGACGGGTCGAGCGTGGTCTGCACCACGCTGTCGGCGGAGATGAGCGGCACCTACGGCGCCGCCATGACCGCGCGCGAGTCGCTGCCCGACCTCGACATCCACGTCATCGACACGCGCAGCGTCAGCATCGGGCACGCCGGTGCGCTGCAGGCCGCCATCGACTGCGCCGAGTCCGGTGGCGCGCTGCAGGACGTGCTCAGCACGGTCGAGGAGGTGATGCGCCGCCAGCGCACCGTCTTCACCGTGGAGACGCTGGAGTACCTGCGCCGCGGCGGGCGCATCGGCGGCGCGCGCGCGCTGCTCGGCTCGGTGCTGAACATCAAGCCGGTGCTGCAGATCCTCGACGGCCGCATCGAACCCTTCGACCGCGTGCGCACCTACGCCCGCGCCCTCGACCGCATGTGCGACGAGGTCGTCGCCGCCACCGGCGAGGCGGGGCGTCCTGCGCGCGTGGTGCTGGGGCACGGCGACAAGCTGGAGGACTGCCGGATGATCGCGCGCCGGCTCGCACCGCACTGCCAGGGTGAGCCGGAGATCATCGACATCGGACCCATCGTCGGGTGCCACGCGGGACCCGGGACGATCGGGCTGTCGTTCTACCTCCCGCCGCGGTAGTCGCGAGCGGGTGGCGCTCAGTCGAACCCGAGAACCACTCCAACGCGATCAGAGACTGCGCGGACTCGTTGAACGACCGGTTCCATGCCAGCCACCAAGTCGTCCGTCGAGAGGACGACGAAGGAGCGTCCGGAGCGGCGAACCTGCTCGGCAAGGGTCCTCAGCTGCTCCCTGACCTCCGATGAGGTCAGGGCGAGGCCGCTCTTGAGTTCGACGACGACATCAGGCCGAGCCTGTCCGGGCCAGGTCACGAGCAGGTCCGGGCGCTACTCCCGTCCCCCGACGAGAAGCCGGGGGTCCACCTGCACCTCCGCGCCGAGCCGGCGCGCGACGGCGTCACGGACGAGCCCTTCCGTCGTCGCTTCGATCCGACCGCCCAGCGTTCCGACCTCCAAGAGGGAGGGTCGTTCGCCGCTGTGCCGTCTCCCGAGTCGCATCATCGCCACATTACCTCGTCCGCAGCTTGAACACGACCGCGGCGACGACGACACCCACCAAGAGAGCCACCACCGCGCACTGAAAGCACCAGGATTTCCATTGGAACAGCCGTCGATTGGCGACGCTCGTGCGGTCGAGATACTCGATCACGCTGAGCTCGGCCTCGCGCAGCCCGAGCCATTCCTTGCTTCATCCCGATGCGCATCCACGGGAGCCGCCGCGACACGGGCCCTCACTCTCTCGAGCAATCGTCGTAGGGCGCCCATCCGGCCCCGCCACCTCCACCGACCGACCGGGAAGTCACTACAGATCTGTAGTATAGCGAACGCGGCCGGCCATAGCGGCGGTGGCGCCCGTGCCACCATGGAGCGCATGCCCCGCAGACGGCGCGACCTCCACTGCCCCAACGGCTGCCCCGACGGCACCTTCGAGGCCCTCAACGCCCCGCTGACCGTCGACCGCAGCGCCGCGTACGTGTCGCACGACGACTCGGCGGCCACGTACCGCTGCACGCGCTGCGGCTCGATCGCGGTCGACCTGTGGGCGGCGGCGCGTGAGATGCAGCACGACCGCACCGCCGAGCCCATCACGCTGACCTGCCCCTCCTGCGGCACGATGATGCTGCCGCCCGTCGACGACCCCCTGGCGACGATGGTCGAGTGCCCGCAGTGCGGGCAGCAGTTCGCCGTCGAGGAGGGGATGCCGCGCCTGCACGGCGGCGGCGGGGCGGACGGCGACCTCTAGGTGCAGGGCCCGCCGTACCGGCGAGCGGCGCCGGAGTTGGGGTCGACCATGAGCGAGGACTCGTCGACCGCCTCGAACGCCGATGCGGGGACGGTCTCGAGCTCGGCGATCAGGGAATCGGGCCAGCGCGAGTCCTGGGTGCCCTGGAAGAACCAGTTGCTGCCGTTGTCGGCAAGAATCAGGCCGTCGTGCTACGTGGCATCGATGACGGCCAGCAATGTGCCGACGATGACTCCCTTCCTCATGCGCACCGCGTCTACAGCGTGGGGAGGATGCCCACCGTGGCCTCGATGGGGCCGGCCGAGGCGTCGCCGCCGCGCGCCCAGTAGCGCGAGAAGCAGCCGTCGAAGCTCCACACGCGGCCGCCGTGCGAGGCGACAGGACGGTCGCTGTGGTGCGGCGTGTGCCCGTGGATGACGCGCGACGCGTCGAAGTGGTGGAGGTGCGCAACGAGGCGACCGGCGTCGTGGAAGGTGCGGCGTCCCACCGTGTGCCAGAACACCTCCCACGTCCCCTGCGGCTGCTGCAGCTTCTCGCGCGCCGCGGCGTTGACCGCGTCGACGTCGCCGCCAAGGCGCGTGTAGGCGTCGTCGTCGCAGTGCTGCACCAGCGTGCCGTCGGCGAGCCGCAGCATGAGCGGCAGCGAGCGCAGCCAGGCTTCCAGGTCGGGGTCGTCGGCGACGGCGCGCAGGTCGGCCCAGTCCCCGCGGCGCCACAGCCAGATGTCGGCCAGCGAGCGCTTGCCCACGTCGACGACCGTGGGCGGCGTCCAGCCCGTGCGCACCTCTTCGAGCACGCACAGCAGCATCAGGTCGTGGTTGCCCAGCACCGCCTGCGCGTTGCCGCGCGCCCGCGCCATCCGCGCGGCCTGCGCCCCGCCGCCCTCACCGGGCGGCCCGCCCTGGAAGAAGTCGCCGAGGAAGACGGTCTCGACCTCGTCCTCGGGATAGGGTGCGAGCGCGTCGGCGAGGCGCTCGGAGTCGCCCTGGACGTCGCCGACGACGAGCAGCGGACGGCGCGACATGCGGCCAGGATACGCCGCGCTCGGCGGCCGCCCCCGAGACTCAGAGCCGGTTGACGATGGCCACGTAGCTCCGCCCTGCATCCGCGCCGCCCCCCGCCACCAGCAGCATGGCGAACTCGCCAAGCTGCGGATGGCGCAGAACCTGGGTGTCCGCCAGGACCGGCGTCCGAGGCCCTGTGAAGGTCAGCGAGTAGCACTCGCGCGAGGACCGGTTGGCCGCGCCGCCGCGCATGTCGGTGACGCGGTCCAGGACGAGTCGCGCGCCGCGCGCCTCGAAGGTCGTGCCGACGAGACTGCTGAACTGCGCCATCGACCAGGTCGGAACTCCGGCCAGCGTGCCGCCGAAAAGCTCGATCGCGCCCACCGGCACCGCGATCGCGAGAACGCCCAGCGCGCCGGCGCGCAGGACGGATCGACGGGTGATCGGGTGCTCGGTCATCGGTGTGCCCCTGTGATTGAAGGGCTCGGTGCGAGCCCCTTTCGATGTTCAGACACCCGCCATTCCCACCATCGCCGCGTTGAGCCGGATGCCACCCGTGGAGCCGAAGCCGGGGGCGTCACCGAAGGGGAAGATGCCGCCGTCGGAGGCGACCAGCCAGTAGCCGCGGCCGTCCGGCGAGCCGGCCATCCCGACGACCGGCCTGTTGAGCGGGGTGCCACCTTCCGAGCCGAGACCCGGGGCGTCACCGAAGGGGAAGATCCCGCCGTCGGAGGCGACCAGCCAGTAGCCGGCGCCGTCCGGCGTCGCGGCCATGCCGACCACCGGCTTGTTGAGGTGGATGCCACCCGTCGAGCCCAGGCCCCCCGCGTCGCCGAAGGGGAAGATGCCTCCGTCAGCGGCGACCAGCCAGTAGCCCTTGCCGTCCGGCGTCGCGGCCATGCCGACCACCGGCTGGTTGAGGTGCCTGCCGCCCATCGAGCCCAGTCCGGCCGCGTCGCCGAAGGGGAAGATGCCGCCGTCCGCGGCGACCAGCCAGTAGCCGCCGCCGTCGGGCGTGGAGGCCATGCCGACGATCGGCGCGTTGAGGTGCTGGCCGCCTGTGGAGCCGTAGCCCACCGCTCCCGGCCCGAAGCGGAAGATGCCGCCGTCCGCGGCGACCAGCCAGTAGCCGCTGCCGTCGGGCGCCGAGGCCATGCCGACGATCGGCGCGTTGAGGTGCTGGCCGCCCGTGGAGCCGTAGCCCACCGCTCCCGGTCCGAAGGGGAAGATGCCGCCGTCGGCGGCGACCAGCCAGTAGCCCGGCACCTGCTCGTACGCGCCGATGTCGCAGGCGGGCCCCTGGGGACGGTTGACGCCGCGCTGGTCGACCGCCGGGCAGTTGCCGTCGCCGGCGTCGAGCGCCGGGCTGTTGACCAGGAGCGCCATGGTCGGCGTTGGACCGCCGTTGGGTTGGAGGCCGCCGAGGTGGGCGGCGCGGTTGCTGACGTCGCCGGCAGCCCCGGCCAGGGTGCAGCTCCCGTCGCTGTCGAGGTTGTGGCCGCGCGAACGCACCCCCAGCGCGCTCGCACAGTTGCCGCCCGCGTTGGCGGCGAGGATGGTGTCCTCGGCGACGATCTGCGGGTTCTCGGTGCCGCCGGTGTTGCGTGCGCCGATGCCCGTCCCGCCGCTGTTGGCGGCCAGGGTGACGCTGCGCAGGATCACCGGCCAGTGGACCAGCATGCCGCCGCCGCTGCCCGCCGAGTTGGCGGTGACGGTGTCGTCGGTGAGGGTGGCGTTCTGCGCCTCCGCGGCCAGGCCGCCGCCGTCGGCGCCGGCGGTGTTGGTGTCGACGGTCGAGCGCTGCAGGTCGAGGGCGGCACCGAAGTGCACGATGCCACCGCCGTCGCCGGCGGCGCTGTTGTTCGTCACCTGGGAGACGACCATCGACAGCGACGCCTCGTTGTCGACGCCGCCGCCGTAGACGGTGGCCCTGTTGCCGGTGAGGAGCGCCCGGCTCACCTGGCCGTCGCCGTTGTTGGAGAAGGCGCCGCCGAAGGGGGCGGTGTTGCTCGACAGGCTGCCGCCGGAGATGGTCATGGTGCCGTTGTTGTGGACGCCCCCGCCGCCGAAGAGGCCTCCGCCGTTGGCGTCGGCGGTGTTGTGGTCGATGGTGTCCGATTCGAGCTGGGCGGCGCCGTCGCTGAAGACGCCGCCGCCGCTGGCGTTGGCGGCGTTGTGGAAGACGTGCGAGCGCATCAGCCAGAGCTGGCCGCTCGAGGCGACGCCGCCTCCGCTGCCCGCCGAGTTCGAGCTGTTGAGGGTGGTGCTGTTGTCGTGCACGCTGACCGTGTCGAGCATCGCCGCCGCGTTGGAGTCGACGAGCACCCCGCCGCCGTCGGTGGGATTGGAGCTGCCGTCGACCGGCGCCAGCCCGTTCTGGATGGCCATGAAGGTGACCGTGACCAGCGCGCCGGTGCCGTTGGCGACGCTGTTGCTGATCTGCAGGACGCGCGAGGCGCCGCCGCCGTCGACCACGGGCATGCTCGACCCGCTGCCGCTGATGTCCATGCCCGCCGGGGCGGTGACCTGCAGCTCGCCCAGGCTCAGCGCGTAGGTGCCGCTCGGCACCACGACGGCGCTGAGGCCGCTGTCCGCGTTGGCCTCCTCGATGGCGGCGCGCAGCGTGCAGTGGCCGCTCGCCGAGCAGACCCCGTCGCCCGGTGTGCTGTCGTGGGCGTCGGCCGTGGAGTCGACGGTGAAGGTGCGCGACGGTCCCGCCGACACCCTGGGCTGCGCCGGCAGAGCCGGCGGGGTCTTGCCGTGCACCGCCGGGTGGTGCGGGGAAGGGGCCGGGGCCGCGCCCGCCGGCAGCGTCGTCGCCGAGCCGAGAGCCGTCCAGATCGCGATCGCCAGGGGCGCCGCGACCGCGGCGAGTCGCCGGGCGCGCGCCGCCGGCGTCGGGTTGGCGAGGTGCCTGCGGGTCAAGGAGTTCCTCCCGTTTCTGCCATCAACTGTCACCGGGCGTGGGGGCGCCCGGCGAATGCCGGACGGGGCCGCCCGCCGCGGGCCCCGTCCGTCGTGTCGGATGTCGTCGCGAGCGTCGCGATCAGAAGTTCGGTGCGCCGCACTGTCCGGTGCGTGCACCGCTCACGGTGTTGGGCGTGCTGTCATCGGTCGGCGCCGGGGTGTTGCCGGTGCAGCTCAGGCTGCCCTTGATGCTGTTGTGCTCGACCTCCGGGGCGGTGTTCTCCGCGTCGACCGGGCTGCCGGCGAGCACGTTGTTGCTGACCGTCACCGCGCCCTTGATCGACGGGTTGCCTCCCAGCTCGACGCCGCCGCTGTTGCCGGTGATGGTCACCCCGCCGCCGAGGGTGTTGCCGGCGCAGGGCATCGCCGTGTCGTCCCCGTTGCTGCCGATCAGCACGAACCCGCTGCTGTTGGTGACCGACATCGAGCCGGCCACGCTGCTCAGGCAGACGGTCAGCAGCTTGGCGCCGTTGGAGGTGATGCCGTTGCCGATCGTCGAGTTGACGATCGAGACCGAGGCCCCACCGCCGATGGTCACACCACCGCTGACGCGCGCACCGTTGATGCAGGCCGATCCGCCGTTGATGGTCAGGTTGCCGGGGATGCGGGTGCTGTAGGTGACCGCGCAGCCGGTGTTGACGCCGGTCGAGCCGGTGCTCACCTGGAAGGTGTTGGCCTGGCCGCCGTAGGCGGCGCTGATGGTGTGCGCACCCTGCTGCAGGCTGCTGGTGGTCCACTGCGCCTGTCCGGACACCAGGGTCACCACGGCGGTGTTGGTGCCGTCCACCGCGAAGGTCACGCTGCCCTGCGGCGTCCCCGTCGAGGGCGGCTGCGGGGCCACCGTGGCGGTGAAGGTGTCGGGCGATCCGAACGTGGGCGTGGCGGTCGTCGCGGTCACCGTGGTCGTGGTCGGCGCCGGGCCGACCTGCAGGGTGAACGCCTGGGTCCCGTCACTGCCCACGCCGTTGTGGGCGGTGAGGGTGAGGTGGTAGGTGCCGCCGGTGCCCGTCGCCGGGGTGCCGCTGAGGGTCGCCGTGCCGTCGCCGTTGTCGTGGAAAGTCACGCCCGTCGGCAGCGCGCCGGACTCAGTGAGGCTCGGGACCGGGAAGCCGCGGGTGGTGACCGTGAAGCTGCCCGGGGCACCCACCTGGAAGGTGACGTTGTTGGCGCTGGTGATCGCCGCCGCCTCGTCGACCGTCAGCGTGAAGCTCTGGGTGGCGTCGCTGCCGACGCCGTTGTGGGCCTTGAAGCTGATCGCGTAGCTGCCGCCGGTGCCGGTCGCGGGAGTGCCGCTCAGGGTGGCGGTGCCGTCGCCGTTGTTGTGGAACGTCACGCCGCTGGGCAGCGCGCCCGTCTCGGTGATGCCGGCCACCGGGAAGCCGGTCGTGGTGACCGAGAAGGTCCCTGCAGAACCGGCGGTGAAGGTGGTGTTGTTGGCGCTGGTGATCGCGGCCGGCTGGTCGATGGTCAGGGTGAAGCTC
The DNA here is from genome assembly GCA_035652335.1 of Candidatus Dormiibacterota bacterium. Lineage (GTDB taxonomy): Bacteria > Chloroflexota > Dormibacteria > Aeolococcales > Aeolococcaceae > DASRDZ01. The sequence goes on along the minus strand of DASRDZ010000102.1, from coordinate 17,551 downwards.
TGCGTCCCGTCGCTGCCGATGCCGTTGTGCGCCGTGATGGTGAGCGCGTAGGTGCCGCCCGTGCCCGCGTTGGGCGTGCCGCCGAGGGTCGCGGTGCCGTCGCCGTTGTCGTGGAGGGTCACGCCGCCGGGCAGCGCGCCCGTCTCAGTGATGGTGGGCGTGGGGAAGCCGCGCGTGGTGACGCTGAAGCTCCCGGCCTGGCCGGTGGTGAAGGTGACGCTGTTGGCGCTGGTGACCGACGCCGCCTCGTCCACCGTCAGCGTGAAGCTCTGCGTCGCGTCGGGCGACTGGCTGTTGTGCGCCGTGATGGTGATCGGGTACGTGCTCCCGGTGCCCGCGGCCGGAGTGCCGCCGAGCGCCGCCGTACCGTCGCCGTTGTCGGTGAACGTCACCCCGCTGGGCAGCGCACCGCTCTCACTGAGCGACGGGGTCGGGAAGCCGTGCGTGGTGACGGTGAAGCTGCCCGGGCTTCCCACCGTGAAGGTGGTGGCAGCCGCGCTGGTGATGGCCTTGGCCTCGTCCACGGTCAGCGTGAAGTGCTGGACGGCGTCGCTGCCGACCCCGTTGCTCGCCGTGAAGGTGATCGAGTACGTGCCGCCGGTGCCCGTGGCGGGCGTGCCGCTCAGCTTGCCGGTGCCGTCGCCGTTGTCGATGAAGGTGACACCGCTCGGCAGCCCACCGCTCTCACCGATGCCCGGCTTCGGGAAGCCGCCGGTGGTGACGTCGAAGCTGCCGGCGCTGCCGACCGTGAAGGTGGTGGCAGCCGCGCTGGTGAACGACGGCGCCTCGTTCACCGTGAGGGTGAACGCCTGCGTCGCGTCACTGCCGACCCCGTTCTGGGCGGTGATGGTGATCGGATAGGTGCCACCGGTGCCCGCCGCGGGTGTGCCGCTCAGAGCGGCGGTGCCGTCGCCGTTGTCGACGAGGCTGACGCCGCTCGGCAGCGCCCCGGTCTCGTGGACGCTCGGCTTGGGGAAGCCGCTGGTGGTGACGTCGAAGCTGCCCAGCGTGCCCACGGTGAAGGTGGCGTTGTCGGCGCTGGTGACTGCCGCCGCCTCGTCGACGGTGAGCACCAGGGTCTGGGTCGCGTCGCTGCCCACGCCGTTGTGCGCGGTCAGGTGGATGTTGTACGTGCCGCCCGTGCCGGCGCCGGGCGTGCCGGCGATCGTCGCCGTGCCGTTGCCGTTGTCGGTGAAGGTGAGGCCGGTGGGCATGGTGTCGGGCTCGGTGATCCCCGGCGTCGGGAAGCCCGTGGCGGTGACGGTGAAGTTTCCGGGAGTGCCCACCGTGAAGGTGGTGGCGGCCGCGCTGGTGATCGCGGGAGCCTGGTCGACGGTCAGCGTGAACAGCTGGGTGGCGTCACTGCCGACGCCGTTGGCGGCCTTGAAGCTGATGTCGTAGGTGCCGCCGGTCCCCGCCGCGGGCGTGCCGGACAGCGTGCCGGTACCACCGCCGTTGTCGGTGAAGGTGACGCCGGAGGGCAGGGCGCCGGTCTCGGTGAGGGCCGGGGCCGGCGTGCCCGTGCTGGTCACGCCGAACGTGCCCGCGGTCCCGACGGTGAAGGTGGTGTTGTCGGCGCTGGTGATGGCCGGCGCTTCGTTGACCTGCAGGGTGAAGCTCTGCGTGTCGTCGGGCGGCTGGCTGTTGTGCGCCGTGAGCGTCAGCAGATAGGTGCCCGCCGTGCCCGCGCCGGGCGTGCCCGCCAGGGTGGCGGTGCCGTCGCCGTGGTCGGTGAGGGTCACGCCGCTGGGCAGGCTGCCCGACTCGGTGATGGTCATCGGGGTCGAGCCGGTGGCCGTGATGCCGAAGCTGCCCGCCTGCCCAACGACGAAGGTGGTGTTGTCGGCGCTGGTGAAGTGTGGCGCGCCCTCGACGGTGAGGGTGAAGCTCTGCGTCGCCTCGGGTGCCACGCCGTTGTTGGCGTTCAGGCTGAGCGGGTAGCTTCCGGCGCTGGTCGGGCCCGGTGTGCCGCTCAGCGTGGCCGTACCGTCGCCGTTGTCGACGAAGCTCACTCCGCTGGGCAGCGCTCCGGTCTCGGTGATCACCATCGTCGCGCCGCTCGGGAAGCCCGACGTGGTCACGCTGAAGGTGCCGCCCGAGCCGACTTCGAAGGTGGTGTGGTCGGCGCTGGTGAACGCCGGATGCTGGTCGACGGTGAGGGTGAAGCCCTGCGTCGCGTTGCTGCCGATGCCGTTGGAGGCGGTGATCGTGAACGAATACGTCCCGCCCGTGGCCGCCGCCGGCGTCCCGCTCAGGGTTGCGGTGCCGTTGCCGTTGTCGACGAAGGTCAGGCCGGTGGGCAGGGTGGCGCCGCCGTCATCCAGGCTCGGCTTGGGGAACCCGGACGTGGTGACGCTGAACGTTCCCGGTGCTCCTGTCGTGAAGGTCGTGGCGTTGGCGCTGGTCACCGACGCGGCCTCGTCGACGGTGAGCGTGAAGCTCTGCGTCGCGTCCGTGCCGATGCCGTTGTGCGCGGTGATGGTGAAGGAGTAGCTCCCGCCGGCGCCCGCGTTCGGCGTCCCCGCCAGTGTGGCGGTGCCGTTGCCGTTGTCGGTGAAGGTGACGCCGCCGGGCAGGGTCGTGCCGCCGTCACCCAGCGTCGGGTGCGGGAAGCCGCCGGTGGTCACGCTGAAGCTGCCGGGGCTGCCCACGGTGAACGTCGCGCTGCTGCCACTGATGATGCTCGCCGGCTCGTCCACGGTGAGGGTGAAGGACTGCACCGAGTCGGTGCCGATGCCGTTGTGCGAGGTGAACTGCAGGCTGTACTGGCCGCCCGTGCCGCTGGTCGGCGTGCCGCTGAGGACGTGCGTCGAGGAGTCATAGGTCACCGCGCTGGGCAGCGAGCCGCTGGTCAGCGTGATGCTGGGCGCCGGGTAGCCGCGCGAGGTGATGGTGAAGGTGCCCGGGCTGCCCACCGTGAACGTCGTGTTGTTGGCGCTGGTGATGTGCGCCGCCTCGTTGACGGTCAGGGTGAAGCTCTGGGTGTCGTCCGGGGTGACGCCGTTGGTGGCCGTGATCGTGATCGGGTAGGCGTTGCCGGTGCCGATCCCGGGGGTGCCGCTCAGCAGGCCGCCGCTGGTCAGGGTGACGCCGGACGGAAGGGCGCCCGTCTCACTGAAGGTCGGCGCGGGGAACCCGCCGGCGGTGAGCTGGAAGCTGCCGGCTGTGCCGACCGTGAAGGTGGCGTTGTTGGCGCTGGTGATGTGCGGCGGCTGCTGCACCGTGATCGAGGCGTCGGCCGTCTGGTTGTCGACGGTGACGGGCACGCTCTCGGCACCGCCCGTGCTGCCCGCGGTGTACGTGGTCGACGCGCTGTCGCTGCTCAGCGTGGCGCTGTGCGGCGAGACGGTGCCGAAGGAACCGTTGGTGAAGCCGACGGTGACCCCATCCTGCAGGGTGGCGCCGAGGCTGACGCTGGTGTCGGTGGCCGCCGAGTTGAACTTCAGCGTACCGGTGACCGTCGCCGTCTGGGTGACTCGGATGGTGCTCGGCGAGGCCGTCGCCGTGAGCACCAGGCGCGGGTTGGTGGTGGCGCCGCTGGCGCCGTCGCAGCCGGTGTTGCCGGGGCCGGCGCTGCAGCCCCACCAGTTGTTGGCAAAGTCCAGCGCCGCGCCGGCGAGTGCACCGCCGGGGCCGTTGGTGGCGGTGTTGCCGACGATCCGGTTGAGGCGAACGTAGAAGTTGGACGAGGCGTCGCCGCCGGCTGAGACGTTGATGGCACCGCCGCCCGCGTTCGGGTCGGTGGGCCCGTTGGCCTGGTTGCCGGTGAAGGTCGACCTGGTGAGCTGGAGGTCGCCCTGGTTCGAGGAGATGCCACCGCCGCCGACCGGCCCGCTTCCGCTGGAGCTGGCCACGTTGTTGGTGAAGACCGAGTTGCTGATCAGGTAGTGCGCCGTGGTCACGCCCTGCACCTTGAGCCCGGCGCCCCCGATGAAGGAGGTCGAGGTGTTCGCCAGGGTGTTACCGGAGAAGGTCGAGCCGCTGACGGTGAGCGTGCCGGTGCTGGGCGAGTGGCTGTCGTAGTAGACGCCGCCGCCCTCGCTGCTCCCGGAGGAGTTGTTGCTGATCGTGCAGTTGGTGATGGTGAGGTCGCCGCCCTCGTTCTGGACGCCGCCGCCGGGGCGACCGGTGCCCGTGGTTGCGGAGACGTGGTTGTTGGTGACGATGCAGTTGCTCAGGGTGGTGTGGTCGGGGTTGGTCGACCCGCCGCCCTGGAAGCCGGCGATGATGCCCGCACCGCCGCTGCTGTCACCGGCGTCGTGGCCACCGCTCACGGTGACGCCGTCGATGGTGACGTCCACGTTGCCGTGCAGCGTGGGGTCGAGGTTGAAGACGCGGTTGGTCCCGTCGGTCTGGTTGACGATGGTGCTCGCCGCGCCGGCACCGGAGATGGTGACCGAGTAGCTCGTCTGCGAGGCGTTGAAGGTGCCCACCTGGAGCTCACCGAGGGAGAGTGAGTAGGTGCCGGCGGGCACGTTGATCTGCACGGTGCCACCGACGTTGTTGGCGACGTGGATGGCGGCGCGAAGGGTGCAGGCGACGGGGCACGACGTGTCGGAGTTGAGGGCCACGTCGCCGTCGAGGGTGCTGTTGACGGTGAGCGTCGTGCTCGCGGTCGCGGTGATGCCGCCGACCAGCGCGACCAGGCCGCCCGAGGCGGCCAGGGAGGCCAGCAGCATGCCGAGGCGGCGCGGCGCCAGGTGACGCAGTCCGCGGCGCCGGAGAGCGCGTGGCGACGTGCCGTCTCCGCCCGCGTCGGTGGTGCGGTGTCCAGCTCTCCGGTTGATCGTCATGTCGTGTCCCCCCGCCGCACTTCAATGCGGCGCATGTGTCCCGACCGCGTCGGGCTCGATGGCGTGGGTGGCGGGCACGGGCTGCAGTGCGCCGCCGACCCTTCGCTGACGCCTACTGTCTTGGCGGGTAGACCCCCTGAAGGGCGATGATGAAGTTGAGCACCAGGTACGGCGGCATGTTGTTGTGCGGGAGGTTGCCGCCGGCGAGGCCGAGCGCAGCGGGGTTCATGTTCACCTTCTGCGACGGCGATGCCACGTAGAGGTTCGTCCCCTGCCGGCCGACCTTCGCCTCGGCCCACTGCGCATTGGTGGGGTCGACGGTGCTGCCGTTGGCGTTGCTGATGTTCGCCGCGTGGGTGTGGGACGGCATCTCGGTCTGGAGCAGCGTCACCGCCTGCTCGCCACCCGTCTCGCCGAGGTCGCGGAGGCTGAGCCCGTTCCCCTGGAACTGCATCATCGGCGCATTCCCCTGGAGGTTGGGGAGGGCGAAGGTGGACTTGCCGTCACCGCCGTAGTAGGTGCCGAGCAGGGAGAACAGCGCTGTGTTCTGCGAGATGGGCATGAGCTGCCCGTTGCAGAGCGCCCAGCTGACGGGTGCGAAGTTGCACCCCATGATGCGGATCTCTCCGAGAAACTGGTCAGACATGGGAACGCCTCCTCAGTTCCTGCTCGGGAAGATGCCCTGCAACGCGATGCAGACGTTGAGCACCAGCAGGGGCGAGAGGTTGGGATGCGGCTGGCCGCCGCCGGCGCTGCCGGTGGCCGCCGGGCTCATGCCGACCGCCGAGGCGGGGGCGTAGTTGTTCAGACCCGCATTGGCCCAGTAGGCGTTGGTCGGGTCGCCGGCGGACGCCGCGTCGTTGGCCCCGACCGCCTGGTGCGTGTGGGTGGGCATCTCCGAGAGGAGCAGGGTGTGCACCTCCTCACCCCCGACCTGACCCTGGGTGAAGCCGTTGCCGAAGTGCAGCGGCGCGCGTCCTTGCAGGTTGGGCAGGGCGAAGTTGGTCTGGCCGTTCCCGCCGTACATGGTGCCGAGCAGCGAGAACAGCGCCTGGTTCTGGTTGATCGGCAGCAGCTGGCCGTTGCAGAGCGCCCAGCCCTTGGGTGGGAAGTTGAACGAGAAGATCCTGATCTCCGAGATGTAGGGTGTTCCCATCTCGCGTCGCTCTCCTAAATTCCTGTGGTCAGGCTGCGGACGTCGAGCTTCATGTCTGGCTCGGGTAGACCCCGAACAGCGAGATCACGAAGTTGATGACGAGGAAGGGAAGCATGTTGTCGTGCGGCTGGCTGCCGCCCGCCGCCAGGACCGCGCCGGCGTTCATCTGCCCGGTGGTGGCCACCGGGGTGAGGTACTGCATCGGCGTGGCGCCCGCCCAGAAGTTGTTGGCGGGCGATGGCTGCGAGCCGGCCACCGTGGCCTGCGGAGTGTGTGCATGCCCCACGATCTGCGCCGCCGTCAGGGTGACCGCCTCGCTGCCGGACATCTGGCCGAGCGCGTAGCTCGTGCCCGTCGACGGGTTGGTGCCCATGTGCACGGGGACGCGGCTGCGCAGGTCCGGCAGGCCGAAGGTGCTCTGCCCGTCGCCGCCGTAGGTGGTGCCGATCAGGTTGAACAGCGTGTCGTACTGCGAGATGGACAGGAGCGAGCCGTCGCAGAACGCCCACCCCTGGGGGGCGAAGTTGAAGCCCACCAAGCGTATCTCACCCACATACGGCTCACTCATGCTCCTCTCCTGCGAACGCGATCGGCGATTCGGCTGAAGGCCGCTTCGTAGACAACGGCATCGCCGTCACGGGCGATGGGGACGACGGTGAGCATCAGGGTCGCCACGCCTTCGGCCTGCAGCAGGCACATCCCCTGCGCCGGGTCGTGGTCGTCCTCGGCGCGGAAGATCACCGAGAACTGCTCATACCCGGGGCCCGCGGGCGGTCCCTGCTCCACGGCGACGAGCTGGAGCTCCAGCTCCCGGCCGGACCCCTGGTCCCGCGCCTGGAACCGCACGCCGACCAGCTCAGCGAAGTCGCGCTGCGTGGTGGCACCGGCGACCTCGCCGCTCGTCGCTCGTGCCATGCCTAGCTGCTCCCTTCGGGCCGCAGCTCCATGTACGCGTAGACGCCGCGGTCTTCGATCTCCGCGAAGCCGAGGCGGTCGTAGAGGTGACGTGCAGGATTGAAGCGCTCGACGTGCAGCCGCAGCGGAACGCCCGCGCCATGCGCCTCGTCGACGAGCCGGAGCATCAGGCGGGTGCCCACGCCCCGGTTGCGGAAGGCGGAGAGCAGGGCGATGTCGAGCAGGTCGATGCCGTCGCCGCGGCGCTGCACGTACAGACGGCCGGCGAGCTGCTCGTCGACGAGCACCAGGTCGAAGTCCGCGTCCGGGTAGTTGCTCGCGTAGTGCACCGACTGGGCGTGGAATTGCTGGTCGATGAAGCGCTGCTTGGTTTCGTCGTCCCATGGGACCAGCGCCATCTCGGCGTCGCGGGTGCTGGCGTACACCTCGCGGATGAAGGGCTCGTCTCCCGGCGTGACGCTTCGCAGGCTGACTTGCGGCTGCTCGCCTTCAGCGGAGGGGGTTAGGCCACTGACGGGCGCGTCAGGAGAGGGGCCCTCACGCGGGTCCCGATCCGCGCCGCCGCGGAAAACGGGAGCCTCGACCGCCATGTGCGACCTGCCCATCTGTACCGGGTGGCCCGCCCCTCTTTGTGAGGACCGCCGTACCACCAGGCTCGCGCACTATAACCCCCTTCCGGCGTCGTGCCAACCACCTGTTGACGCGTTTCGGCGTCCTGCCGTGTGACGACTTGGCGACGGAAGGCCGTTTCGGCGAGTCCGCACTACGAAGGTAGGTGGGCGGGTGTATCAGCTTCAGCGCTTGGGCGGTTCGCCGGTCGCCGGCCTGCGCCTGCTGACCCCGGCGCCGACCTCCTTGGCCGCCTCGGTCTGACGCGCCAGCACAGGCACCAGCCGCCGCGTCTTGGCCACCATCGTCGCCGCCCGCACCAGCTGGCGTGACACGGTGCGCGGCCCCGGGCCGCCGGGCACCTCCTTGCGTCGCAGCGAGCGCTCCACGTCGAACAGCTCCAGCACGTCGTCGTCGAAGAGCGGGGAATGCTCGCGCCAGTCGTCGAGGTCGAGGTCGGTGAACGAGCGGCGCGACCTCTGCAGCGACGCGACGATGCGGCCCACGGTGCGGTGCGCCTCGCGGAAGGGCATGCCCTTCACCACCAGGTAGTCGGCGACGTCGGTCGCCATCAGCGAGGGATCGCTCGCCGCAGCGCGCAGCGCGTCGGTGTCGAAGCGGAGCACCTTCACCACGTCGGTGACGATGGCCACGGTCGACATGGCGACGTCGACGGCGTCGAAGAGCGGCTGCTTGTCCTCCTGGAGGTCGCGGTTGTAGGCGAGCGGCAGTCCCTTCAGGGTGGTGAGCAGCGCGACCAGGTCGCCGACGGTGCGACCGGCGCGGCCGCGCGCCAGCTCCAGCACGTCGGGGTTCTTCTTCTGCGGCATCAGCGACGAGCCGGTGGCGTAGGCGTCGGGGAGCTCGGCGAAGCCGAACTCCGCGCTGGTCCAGAGCACCACCTCCTCGCCGAGGCGGGAGAGATGAACCATGAGCAGCGCGCACGCTGCCACGATCTCGACGGCGAAGTCGCGGTCGCTGACGGCGTCGAGGCTGTTGGCGCTGATCGTCTCGAAGCCCAGCTCCTGGGCCACCATGCGCCGGTCGATGGGCAGGGTCGTCCCGGCCAGCGCGCCGCTGCCGAGCGGCAGCACGTTGCAGCGGTCGTGGGCGTCCTCGAGGCGCTCGATGTCGCGCTGCAGCATCTCGACGTAGGCCAGCAGGTGATGGGCGACGCTCACCACCTGCGCGCGCTGCAGATGGGTGTACCCGGGCATCACCGCGGTGCGGTGCTCGTCGGCGCGCCGGAAGAGCGCCTCCTGCAGGCCCGCGATGGCCAGCATCATCTCGCGGCAGGCGCGCATGCCGTAGAGGCGCAGGTCGGTGGCCACCTGGTCGTTGCGGCTGCGCGCGGTGTGCAGCTTGCCGGCGACCTCGCCGACCTTCTCGCCGAGGCGGCGCTCCACCGCGGTGTGGATGTCCTCGTCGCCGGGATCGACGGGGAAGTCGCCCTTGTCCAGCTCGCGCTTGATCTCCCGCAGGCCGCGGTCGATGGCGGCGTGCTCCTCGCGGGTGAGCACACCGATGTGACGCAGCATCCTGGCGTGCGCCTGCGATCCCGCGATGTCCTCGGGGTAGAGGCGGCGGTCGACGGCGATGCTGGTGGTGTACTCCTCGACGCGCCGGCTGGTGCGCGCCCCAAGCCGGCCCGACCACACCTTCTCTGCGCGGGCGCCGTTCTCGTCAGGAGCGTCCGGAACTGGGGCGGAGGCGGCACCGGCGCGGCGCGTGGCGGCGGCGATGGAGTGCTCGTGGACCGCCTGCTTGGCCGCCTCGTCCTTGCTGCGCCGCTCCTGCCGCTTCTCGGCACGGGACGGCTTGGGGGGACGCGCGCTGCTCAGCGGGGCCTCGCCGTCGCCCGCCTCGGCGCCGACGATGCGGATGCCCCTAGCCACGCGGTGCCTCGCGGGGCGCCTGCAGGCGCTCCAGCTTCTCGGGCAGCAGACGCCGCGACGCCTCGCCGAGCGCGCCCTGCACCGTGGTCTGGGTGCGCAGCGGCAGGCCGAACAGCTCGATGAAGCCGCGCGCCGCCGCGTGCGAGAAGCTGTCCTGGGCGCGGTCGTAGGTGGCCAGGTCGTGGCGGTAGAGCGACTGCGGGCCCTTGCGCCCCACCACCCGGATGGAGCCGCGCAGCAGGCGCAGGCGCACCTCGCCGGTGACGAACTCCTGCGTCGAGCGAACGAAGGACCACAGGTCGTGGCGCAGCGCGCTGAACCACATCCCGTCGTACACCAGCCGCGCCCACTCGTCGGCGACGACGCGCTTGAACTTCATCACGTCGCGCGACAGCGTCAGCGCCTCCAGGGCGTCGTGCGCGGCGAAGAGGATGGCGGCGCCGGGCGCCTCGTAGATCTCGCGCGACTTGATGCCGACCAGGCGGTTCTCGACGTGGTCGACGCGGCCGACGCCGTGCTCCCCGCCGACGGCGTTGAGGTGCGCCACCAGGTCGTGCGGGGCCATCGCCTCGCCGTCGACCGCGACGGGCACGCCGTGCTCGAAGCGGATCTCCACCAGCGTGCCGGCGGCGGGCGCCTGCTGCGGATCGGCGGTCCACTGGAACACGTCGGCGGGAGGCTCCTCCCAGGGATCCTCGAGGATGCCGGACTCGATGCTGCGCCCCCAGAGGTTGGCGTCGATGCTGTACGGCGACTCGATGGTGACCGGCACCTCGATGCCGTGCTCCGCCGCGTATCGCAGCTCGTCGGGGCGTCCCATGTCCCAGTCGCGCACCGGCGCGACGACGCGCAGGTCGGGCGCCAGCGCGGCGACGGCGACGTCGAAGCGCACCTGGTCGTTGCCCTTGCCGGTGCAGCCGTGCGCCACCGCCCTGGCGCCCTCCTCGCGGGCGAGGTCGACCAGCAGCTTGGCGATGAGCGGGCGGCCCAGCGCGGTGGCCAGCGGGTACACGCCCTCGTAGAGCGCGCCGGTCATCAGCGAGGGGAAGGCGAAGTTCTCGACGAAGAGCCGCCGCGCGTCGACGACGTAGGCGGCCACGGCGCCGGTGCGCAGCGCCTTCTCCTGCACCGCCCGCAGGTCCTTGGCCTCACCGAGGTCGATGCTCAGGGCGACGACGTCGTAGCCCAGCTCCTCGGTCATCCAGCGAATGGCGACCGACGTGTCCAGCCCGCCGGAATAGGCGAGGACGCACTTCTCGCGGGTCGTGCCCGGCTCGTTCACACACGCGCTCCGTTGAGCATTGCCAGCTTCTTGTGCAGCCGTCGGGCCGCGTCGCTGCCGCGGGCGACCACCAGCACGGTGTCGTCGCCGGCGACGGTTCCCGCCACCTCCTCGAAGTGTGCCTGATCGAGCGCGGCGGCCACCAGGGGCGCGGTGCTGGGACGGGTGCGGATCACCCCGAGGTGGCCGACGAACTCGACGCCCCGCACGTGGTCGCGCACCACGCTGCGCAGCCGCGCCGAGGTGCCGCCGGGATCGGCGTCGGCGGGCGAGGCGACGTAGCGGAGCCCGTCGCCGTCCGGCACGCGCATCAGCCCGAGCTCGCGCATGTCCCGCGACACGGTGGCCTGGGTGACGTCGAGCCGCAGCCCGCGCAGCGCCTCGACCAGCTCGTCCTGGGTGCGGATGGGATGGGCGCGCACCAGGTCGAGGATGGCGCGATGGCGCTCGGCCTTGGTGGGGGCGCGCGGTGAGCGCGCGGCGGTCACCATCGCGGCGATCTCACGCGCCGCCCTCGGTCATGGCCATCTCGATGGCGGCGCCGATGCGGCGCACCGCCTCGTCCGCCTGCTCCTCGGTGAGGATCAGCGGCGGCACCAGGCGGAGCACGCGATCGCCGATGGGGTTGACGATGACGCCCGTCTCCAACCCGGCGCGGGCGACGCGCGGCGCGATGCCCTCCGAGAGCACGACGGCGAGCATGAGCCCGCGTCCGCGGACCGACTCGACGGGCTTGCCCTGCTCGCGCAGCGCCAGCAGGGCGTCGCGCAGGTGGGCGCCGACGCGCTCGCTGTTGGCGATCAGGCCCTGCTCCTCGATGGTGCGCATCACCGCGTTGGCGGTGGCCGTGGCCAGCGGGTTGCCGCCGAAGGTGCAGCCGTGGTCGCCGGGTTCGAGCACGTCCGCACGCGGCGCGGCGAGCACGGCGCCGATGGGCACGCCGCCGCCCAGGCCCTTGGCGACGGTCATCACGTCAGGGGTGACGCCTGCATGCTGGTGGGCCCACCACGCGCCGGTCCGGCCCATGCCGGTCTGCACCTCGTCGAGGATGAGCAGCAGGTCGTGCTCGTCGCAGAGAGCACGCAAAGCGCGCAGCGTGTCGTCGCGCATCGGCACGATGCCGCTCTCGCCCTGCACCGGCTCCATCATCACGGCGACGGTCCGCTCGGTGATGGCACCGCGCACGGCGTCGACGTCGTCGTAGGGCACGTGCACGAAGCCCTCGGGCATGGGCTCGAACGGCTGCTGGTAGCGCGGCGTCCCGGTGGCGGCGACGGTCGCCAGGGTGCGCCCGTGGAAGGCGTTGTGGGCGACGATGACCTCGTACGCGCCGTTGCGGTGCTTCTGGCCCCACTTGCGGGCGATCTTGATGGCCGCCTCGTTGGCCTCCGCGCCGCTGTTGCAGAAGAAGACGCGCGACGGGAAGCTCGACTCCACCAGCCGCCTGGCCAGCTCGATCTGCGGCAGCGTGTAGTAGAGGTTGCTGGTGTGGATCAGCTCCGACGCCTGCTGCTCCAGCGCCGCACGCACGGCTGGGGCGGCGTGGCCGAGCACGTTGACGGCGATGCCGCCGACCATGTCGAGGTGCTCGCGGCCCTCGACGTCGGTGACGGTGACGCCGCTGCCGCGCACCAGCGCCACCGGCTGGCGCCCATACGTGTGCATGACGTACGTCGATTCGTCCTGCTGGATCTGCTGCAGCGGGGTGGTGACCGACTCCGACGCGCTCATGCCGTCTGCGCCTCCGAGGCCGCGGCGGCGGCCGCCGTGTCCAGGCCGGGCCGTCGCAGCATGGTGCCGACGCCCGACTCGGTGAGCAGCTCCAGCAGCAGCGAGTGCGGGACCCGGCCGTCGATGATGTGCACCGCCTCGGTGCCGTCCAGCGCGCGCACCGCCGCCATCACCTTGGGGATCATGCCGCCCTGGATGACGCCTGCGGCGATCAGCCGTTGCGCGCGCTCGGCGTCGAGCTCGCTGATCAGCGAGCCGTCGGCGTCGTGCACACCGTCGACGTCGGTGAGCAGCATCAGCTTGGTCGAGCGCAGCGCCACCGCCAGCTCGGCGGCGACCGAGTCGGCGTTGACGTTGTACGCCTGCCCGTCGTAGCCCAGCCCGATCGAGGCCACGACGGGGATGCGCCCGCGGTCGAGCAGCGCCTCGATGGGCTCGGGGTTGACCTGCACGACGTCGCCGACGAAGCCGAGGTCCTCACCGCCCTCCGCCTGGCGCGGCTTGACCAGCAGGGTGGGGCCGTCCTCGCCCGACATGCCGAAGGCCTCACCGCCCAGCCGGTTGATGGTCCCAACCAGCTCGGGCCCGACCTTGCCTGTCAGCACCATCTTGGCCAGCTCCATGGTCTGCGCGTCGGTGACGCGCAGGCCGTTGACGAAGCGGGTCTCGATGCCGACCTTCTTCTGCCAGGCGCTGATCGCCGGGCCGCCGCCGTGCACCAGCACGGGACGCATGCCCACGAAGCGCAGCAGCACGACGTCCTGCAGCAACGGCTCAGGGTCACCGGAGTCGATGGCCGCGCCGCCCAGCTTGATGACCACGGTGTGGCCGAAGAAGCGCTTGATGTACGGCAGCGCCTCGACCAGCACCTCGGCGCGGCGGATGCGTTCCTCGATGGACTGGGCACACATGGGCTTCTCGCTCCCGGTTCAGGTCGTGTAGTCGGCGTTGATGCGGACGTAGCCGGCGCTGAGGTCACATCCCCACGCGTGTCCCTCGACGTCGCCGGCGCCCAGGTGCACCTCGATGTCGATGCGCGACTGGGCGAACACCCCGCGGATGCGCTCGGTGTTGGCGACCACCGGCGAGCCGTTCTCGAACACCGGCACGCCGCCGATGCTGACGTGGAGCCGGTCGAGGGCGAAGTGCGCGCCGCTGCGCCCCAGGGCCGCGACGATGCGCCCCCAGTTGGGGTCGCTGCCGTGGATGGCGGTCTTCACCAGCGGCGACCCGGCGACGGTGCGGGCGGCTGCCCGCGCCGCCTCGCGCGACTCGGCGCCGTGCACCGCGACGCGGAAGTGCTTGGTGGCGCCCTCCGCGTCGGCGACGAGCTGCTCGCTGAGCGCGTCGCACACCTGCAGGACCGCCGCCTCCAGCGCCGCCAGCTCGCTCGACCCCTCGGCGAACGGCTCGCCGCCGGCCTGCCCGTTGGCGAGCAGGAGCACGGTGTCGTTGGTCGAGGTGTCGCCGTCGACGGTGACGCAGTTGAAGGTCTCGTCGGCGACGCGGCCGAGCAGCGGCTGGAGCACGCCCGGCACCACCGGGGCGTCGGTGGTGATCACCGCGAGCAGCGTCGCCATGTCGGGGTGGATCATCCCCGCGCCCTTGGCCATGCCGCCCACGCTGTAGCGGCGGCCGCCGGCCTCGAAGACGGTGCTCGCCTCCTTGGGGACCGTGTCGGTGGTCATGATGGCGCGGGCCGCGGCCGCGTCGCCGTCGGGCGAGAGCGACAGCGCGGCGGCGCGGATGCCGGCCACGACGCGCTCCATCGGCATCGGCCGCCCGATGACGCCGGTGCTGCAGACCAGCACCTGCGCGGGATCGAGGTCGGAGGCGTCGCCCGCGGCCTTGCACATCAGCAGCGCGTCCCTGAACCCCTGCGCGCCGGTGCAGGCGTTGGCGTTGCCGCTGTTGAGCACCACCGCCTGCACGCCAGGGCGGCGCAGCGAGAGCTGCGAGATCACCACCGGCGCCGCCTTGACGACGTTGCGGGTGAACACGCCCGCCGCCTGGCAGGGGACGTCGCTGCGCAGCAGCGCCACGTCGAGACGGTCGAGCTCGCCGTTGTCGCGGATGTGCGCGGCGGCCGCGCCGGCGCTGAAGCCGCGCGGCGCGCACACGCCCTGGCGCGTGGCGGTGTCGGGGGTGGCGCTCTGCGCGGCGCTCACGGCCACGCCGGGTGCAGCGGCAGGCCCGCCGTCTCGTCGAAGCCGAAGCGCAGGTTGAGCGCCTGCACGCCCTGTCCCGCCGCGCCCTTGAGCAGGTTGTCGATGGCGCAGGTGACCACGGCCACCCCGTCCTGCTCCGACACGTTGAGGGCGGCGAGGTTGGTGCCCCAGACGCTCTTGGTGGCGGGCGGCTTCTCGTCGTAGCGGAGGAACGGGCTGCGCGTGCAGAAGTCGCGGTACAGCTCGCGGATCTGCTCGACGCTCACGCCGTCGCGCGGCTGCAGGTACACGGTGGCCAGGATGCCGCGCGTCATGGGGATGAGGTGCGGCACGAAGGTGAGCTGCACCTCGCCACCGGCGGCGCTGCGCATCTCCTGGAGCATCTCCGCCTTGTGGCGGTGGCCCTCGACGCCGTAGGCGTGCACCGACTCGTTCACCTCGGCGAAGTGCACGCCGAGCGCCGGCGACCGTCCCGCGCCGCTGACGCCGCTCTTGCAGTCGGCGACGATCTGCGGGTGCACCAGCTTCTCGTGCAGCGCCGGCACGCTGGCCAGCAGCGTCGCGGTGGGATAGCACCCGGGCGCGGCGATGAGGTCGGCGTCGGCGAGGTTGACGCCGGGCAGCTCCGGCAGGGCGTAGACCGCCTCGCCACAGAGGTCCTTGGCGGGGTGGTCGACCTTGTACCAGCGCTCGTACTCGGCGGCGTCGCGCAGCCGGAAGTCGGCGCTCATGTCGACGACGACGGCGCCGCGCGAGATCCAGTCGCGCGCCTGCGAGGCGGCCACCGTGTGGGGCAGCGCGGCGAAGACGACGTCGACGCCGTCGACCTCCATGCCGGCGTCGAGGACGGTGTCGACGTCGCTGCCCGGCACCACCTCGCTGAAGCGCCTGCCGGCGTGGGTCCTGGCCAGCAGCCGTGACACCTCGACGTTGGGGTGCCGCGAGAGCAGATCGACGCACTGCATGCCGATGTAGCCGGTGGCGCCGGCCACGGCGGCGCGGATGCGGAGGCCCGACGCGGGAGTCATCGTGCGTGCCTTTATACCGGAACGCTGCATATTTATGCAACCGGGTCCCGCCGGCCCCCGACGCCCGGCCGGCGCCGCAGCCGCTCCTTCTTGACCGAGATGGGTAGAAATTCTTACTATCTCGCCGCTCGCGCCGACCGCCAGGAAGGGAAACCATGCGCCGAACCGCAACCAGCTCTCTCGTGGCCGCCCTCACGGTGCTCGCCGCGGCCACCCCGAGCCTCGCCAGCACGCCGGCCTCCGCACCCGCGGCGGGGACCTGGTCGGCCACCGGCGCGTCGATCTCCTCCACCCCCGACATCGCGCCCGGCGGCGCCATCGCTGTCGCCGCGACGATCGGCAGCCCCACCGCCACCCTCGAGCTGGCCGGGGCCGGCAGCGGCGCCCCGATGGCCGGGGTGCGCGGCTGGATCCGCACCACGAGCGACGCCGGCGCCCTCGCGGTGGCCACGCTCAGCGACGCCGCCGGGCACCAGAACACCTCGGCGCCCCTCCACCTCAGCGGGCTGTGGCAGACCTTCGGCGTGACCCTGGCCCATCCCGTCGCCGGTGCGCTCTCGCTGAGCCTCTCCTCACCCGCCGGCAGCGGCTGGCCCGCCGGCAGCACCGTCGAGGTCGCCGGCGTGAACCTCGGCGACACCGGTCGCTCCACCCTGGTGCGCAACTCCTCGACGACCAACTACTTCAACCTGACTCCCTTCGGCGGCACCTCCCACCCCTTCGTCGCCAACGGCTACGACTACGGCCCCGCGGCGATCGGCGCCGAGATCGGCACGCCCTGGGAGGACCCCACCACCTGCCAGACCGACGCGCAGATCCTCGGCGGTGAGGGCGTGACCATGGTCGCCGCCGGCATCGACTCCGCGTTCGGCAACGACGCGGCCGAGGACCCGGTGGGCCTCACCAAGTGCGCCGACGCCTTCTGGGCGCGTGGCATCGGCTTCGGCTGGCTCTTCGCCATCCAGGGCGTGGACGCCGACGGCGTCGGCTTCGTGCAGGAGTACGAGCAGCGCCTGCAGGTGGCCATCGACCTGCTCGGCGACCATCCCGCCACCTACACCTGGCTGGTCGGCAACGAGATGAACCTCAACGGCCGCGACGCGGACTGCTTCTTCGACACCGGCGTGCCCGGACAGCCGGCCTGCACCGACCCCACCGGCGGCCACTACCTCAAGCAGCTCGTCGACTACGTGCACAGCAACGACAGCGGCCATCCGGTCACCACCAAGCTGGCCGGCGACGGCGGCAGCAACTGCACGGGCGCGGGCGCGATGAACGCCAACGACGTTCCCGAGATGGACTACTGGTCGGTCGACCTCTATCCCGCCACGACGTTCGGCACCGAGTTCACCTCCTGCCTGCCGGGCGACGACAGCACGCGTCCCGCGCTGGTCTCCGAGTTCGGCCAGGCGCACTACTACTGCAACGGCCTGGACACCGCCCACGTGACCCTGAACGGCACGACGGTGAACTACGCCTGCCCGCCGGGCAGCCACGAGGACGACGCCGACGCGCAGACCGCCAACACCGGCCTGTGGCACGACATCCTGGCCAGCGAGGCCGGGCCGTCCGCGCCCAGCGCCGAGCTGCTGGGCGGCACCGAGTTCATGTACAGCGACCTGTGGTGGTACTCCTCCGGCTTCGTGTTCTTCGGCGGCACCGCCCTGTCGCCCGCCAACCACGACACCATCGCCGTGCAGGGCGGCAACTGGTACCCCAACGGCTGGTGGGCGGCCGAGTGGTCGGGGGTGAGCGAGGCGCAGAGCGCGCAGCAGGCTGAGCTGGGACAGCCGCGCGTGATCACGCCCGAGGTCGGCGCCATCGCCGCGATGTGGGGCACGACCGTGCCCACGGTGAGCAACGTCACCC
Organism: Candidatus Dormiibacterota bacterium; assembly: GCA_035652335.1. Classification (GTDB taxonomy): domain Bacteria; phylum Chloroflexota; class Dormibacteria; order Aeolococcales; family Aeolococcaceae; genus DASRDZ01. Next base: position 105 of record DASRDZ010000102.1, on the reverse strand, counting down.
TGACACCCGTCGGCGGCGGTCCCACCGCGGCCTGCGAGATCCAGGTGTCCTGGACCAGCGCGCAGCCCGCCACCACGGTGGTGAGCTGGGGCCAGGAGCTGCTGG
>DASRDZ010000101.1:0-7602 GCA_035652335.1 Candidatus Dormiibacterota bacterium | reverse complement strand
CCTCTACCAGTACCACGCGCCCGACCGCATCACGCCCCTCGACGAGACGCTCGACGCGCTCGACGAGCTGGTGCGCGAGGGCAAGGTGCGCTACATCGGCGCCTCGAACTTCGAGGCCTGGCGCACCGTCGACGCCGAGTGGAGCGCGCGCAGCGCGCATCGCGCCCGCTTCATCAGCGCCCAGAACCGCTACAACCTGCTGGAGCGCGACGTCGAGCGCGAGCTGGTGCCGGCCGCGCTGCGCTGCGGCGTCGGCATCCTGCCCTGGTTCCCCCTGGCCGCGGGCGTGCTCACCGGCAAGTACCGTCGCGGCGAGGAGCCAGCGCCGGGAACGCGCCTGGCGGGCTCCCAGCTCGCCGGCAGCATGCTCACCGACCACGCCTTCACCGTGGTGGAGCGGCTGGAGGCGTTCGCAGGGGCGTGCGGCCACAGCATGCTGGAGGTCGCCATCGCGGGGCTCGCCTCGCGTCCCGCCGTCGGCTCGGTGATCGCCGGGGCGACCTCACCGGAGCAGGTGCGCGCCAACGCGCAGGCGGGGGACTGGGAGCTGAGCGCCGAGGAGCGCGAGGCGCTGGAGGCGGCGCTGGCCTCTCAGTAGCGCAGCAGGTGGGCGACGTCCGCCATGGAGCGCACCGCGTCCATGAGATGCGTGCAGCCGACCACGCCGTCGAGGCGCTGGCGGGCGGTGGCGCGCAGCTCCGCCAGGGTCACGCCGTCGAGCAGCGCGGGTGACGGCACCGCGCCGAGGCAGTCGGCGTAGGGCAGGACGTAGGGAGTCGCCTGCATCGCCGACACCACGCCACTCTCCTGGTCGACCTCGCACCGCACGGTGTACTCGTGCAGCACGGCCTCGCTGCCGTCGGGCTCGACGACGACGTCGCGGAAGTAGGCGTCGACGATCGCCGGCGTCCCCGGCATCACGTCGATGCGGCGGCGGCGGCGCATGGCCAGCGGCGGCAGCGGCGGCATGGGGTGCCAGGCGTCGGGGTCGGGACCGGCCTCCGGCGGCGCGGCGCTGACGACGTCGGGATAGAGCGCGCGCTCGCCGGCCACCGCGCGGCGCGCCGGGGCGCTCCCCGGCGCCCATGCGGCGCACGTGCCGATGCGCAGCAGCGAGGCGCGCGGCCGCGGCACACCGGCGAGGAGCTGTTTGCGCCCGTGGGCGAAGCCGGAGATCAGCGCCGTCACCGGCAGGTCGTCGACCAGCTGCGCCAGCAGCGTGCCCTCCTGCTCCTCGCCCAGCGCCCGCGCGGCGAGGGCGCGGAAGCCCGGGCCGAGTCGCGCGCCCTCGAGCTCGCCGAGGCCGGTGAGCTGCGGCGTCGAGGTCGCCCGGAACACGGTCCGATCCGAGGTTGCGGTGACGTGCAGTTCAGCGCTGCTCAGCAGCACGGGCTCGCCGCCGGCGCCGGTGAGGACGTCGCGACCCAGGCCGCGCAGCACCAGGTCGCCCTCCAGGCCGTCGGGGCGCAGCATGTCCATGCTGAGCGTGCGGCGGAGCTGCCCCGGGCGCCGCGGCGGCGCGCCGGTGAACGGCGACTTCGGGCCACTCCAGGCAGAAACTGTCTCACTCATCCTCTCACCCTCTCACCGTCGCGAGGCGCTGCAGGGAGCGCGCCGCCCACACCGCCGCCAGCAGCTCCAGTCCCGCCAGCAGGGCGAAGGGCGCGGCGGTGCTGCCCGTCCCGGCGATCAGCGAGGTGCAGGTGATGGGCGCCACCAGGCCGCCCAGGGCGAAGGCCGTCCCCGCGTAGCCGAAGACCTCGGCGCGCATCGCCGGAGGTGACACGCGGCCGAGCAGGGTGTTGACCGCGGGCACGAACGCTCCCAGGGCGAGGCCGATCAGCGAGGCGAGCAGGCCGATGAGCACCAGCGACGGGGTCAGCACCAGCGCGGTGCAGATGAGCATCGCCCACACGCTGCTGGCCACCAGCACCTTCCGGTATCCCGCTCGCCGACCCATGCGCCCGATCATCAGCGCCGAGACCGCGGCCCCCGACGCCTGCAGGGCGGCGATGACCCCGACGGCCACCGCGAGGTGCTGCGGCGAGGCGAGCGAGCGCACCCGCAGCGGCATGGTGGCGCCGAAGCCCGAGGCGACCGCCTGGGCCAGCAGCCCCATCATCAGCAGCACCCCGACGGTGCCGGCGACGCCGGCGTCGCGCAACCCCCTGCGCCCGCGGGCGCGGCCGCGCCGGGCCGCCGCATCCTCGCGCACGAAGCGCTCCTCGACGTAGCGCGCCACCATCAGGCTGGCCACCAGCTGCAGGGCGCCGGCGATGAGGAAGGAGCTGCGCAGCCCCGCCAGCGGGATCAGCACCGCCCCGATCGCCGGTCCCGCGGTGCTGCCGATGTAGAGCGACGACTGCAGGACCCCCAGGCTGTGCGCCACGCGCTCCGCCGGGGCCATGGTGGTGACCAGGGCGGCGCCCGCGGAGACGATGCCCGCCAGCGCGCCGCGCGCGAAGAAGAGCACCACCATCACGTACACGTTGGGCGCCAGCGCGATGCCGACGGTGGTGATGCCGGCACCGAAGATGGCGCGGACCATCATCGGCTTGCGCCCGGTGTGGTCGGCGATGCGGCCCCAGATGGGGGAGAAGATGGCCATGCCGGTCTGGGTCAGGGTGGTCAGCGCGCCGGTCCAGAGCGCGACGGCGCTGCCGCTGACACCGGTGTTCGCCACCATGATGGGCAGGAAGGGCATGACGAACGACGAGCCCATCACGGTGAGCGACTGGCCGGCCCACAGCACGCCGAGCTGCGCGCCCCAGGGACGCTGGGCGCGCGCCGGGACGGGCGGTGCCGCGCCGTGGGTCAGGGCCATGCCACGAATTCTCGCTGAGGGGTTGCCTTTGCTGATCATAGTAAGCAGAATCTGCATACCCTCTCGGTCGGACCCCTGACCGGCATCAGGTCCGCCGGGGTGCAGCACCGGACGCCGCGCGCAGGAGACCGTATGCAGCGCAACGCCGCTGACGATCGCCGCCCTCAGGGCGGCCAGACAGACACGCTCCTCGAGGTCCGCGGCCTCTCCGTCGCCTACGGCGCGGCGCCCGCGGTGACCCGCGTGTCCTTCGAGCTCCCGGCGGGCAAGGCGGTGGTGGTGCTGGGGCCCAACGGGGCCGGCAAGAGCAGCCTGGCCCGGGCCATCACCGGCCTGGTCAAGCCGACCGAGGGATCGGTCCTCTTCTGCGGCGAGGACGTCACCGGGATGGCCGCGCACAAGCTTGCGCGCCGGGGCATCTCCCTGGTCCCCGAGGATCGCGGCATCTTCCGCGGCCTCTCGGTGATGGACAACCTGCGCATGGCGCTGCGCAACGGCGTGGCGCGCAACCGCCGCGAGGCCTCGCTCGACAAGGTGCTGACCCTGTTCCCCGTGCTCGGCTCACGCCGGCGGCAGATCGCCGGCACCCTCTCCGGTGGTGAGCAGCAGATGCTCGCCCTGGCAAGGGTGATGGCCGGCGAGGCCAGGGTGCTGGTGGTCGACGAGCCCTCGCTCGGCCTCGCCCCGCAGCTCGTCGACCGCGTCTACGAGGCGCTCAGCGCGCTCCGCGCCTCCGGCCTCTCGCTGCTGCTCATCGAGCAGTTCGTCGAGCGCGCCCTCGACTTCGGCGACGACGCCTGCCTGCTGAGCCACGGCCGGGTGGAGCTGCACGGGCCGCCCAGCGAGGTCCGCGACGACATCCTCAAGTCGTATCTCGGTCGCGCCGAGGAAGCCGGCGCCACCGCGTCCGCGCCAGACGGGCTCCCCGCCGGCGTCAACCTGCAGACGGCCTGACCGGGGGAGACTGTCGATGTCCGCGTACATCATCTCGGGACTTGTGCTGGGCTCGATCTACGCCATCGCCGCGACCGGGCTGGTGCTCACCTACAAGTCCTCGCGCGTGTTCAACTTCGGCCACGGCGCCATCGCCTTCCTGATCGCGCGGATGTACTACCAGTTCGCCCAGGTCTGGCACTGGAACAGCTGGCTGTCGGCGATCCTCACCATCTTCGTCTTCGCCCCCGCCTTCGGCGTCTTCCTCTGGGGCTTCCTCTTCCGCCATCTCACCAACTCGTCGCAGATCGTGCGCCTGGTGGCGACCATCGGTCTCTTCGTCGCCATCCCCGCCATCGCCGAGCTGATCTTCGGCTACGACCCGACCCTCAACACCCTCGGCCTGGCCGGCGCCAACCCGCCCGTGTACCACGTCTTCGGCGTCACCCTGAACCTCGACCAGGTCTTCGTGCTCGGCTTCGCCGGCGTGGTCGCCCTGGCGCTGGGCGCGATGATGCGGTTCACCACCTTCGGCCTGCTCATCCGCGCCGTCGTCGACTCGCCGACGGTGAGCCGGCTTGTCGGCACCGACCCGCAGCGCGTGTCCATGGGCGCCTGGGCGCTGGGCGCAACCCTCGCCGGCCTGGCCGGCGTGCTGCTCACCCCACTGGTCACCCTCGACGTCGACTCCTTCAACGTCCTGCTGGTCGCGTCCTTCGCCGCCGTGGTGCTGGCCCGCATGGAGAACCTGCCGCTGGCCTTCGTCGGTGGTCTCGTCGTCGGCGTGATCCAGCAGATCGTCACCAAGTTCGTGCCCGCCGACAGCGTGGCGCTCAAGGGCATCGTGCCCAGCATGCCCTTCATCCTGCTGGTGATCTTCCTGTTCTTCTGGGGCTCGGCGCGCGAGACGGTGGGCAGCCGCGCCGCCGCGATGGGGGTCAACCCCGACGCCGAGAAGGAGGACATCACCACCACCACGGTGCGACGGCAGCGCTCCTTCCTGCGCTCGCTGACGCCGATCGCGGTCTGGGGCGTGATCCTCGCCGTGGCGGTGCCGCTCTACATGAACAGCTTCTGGCTCGGCCTCTTCTCCGAAGGCCTGGCCACGGCGACGATCTTCCTCTCCTTCACCGTCATCAGCGGCCAGGCCGGCGTGATCTCGCTGGGCCAGTCCGCGCTGGCCGGGGTCGGCGCCATCGCCGTGGGCCAGTTCGCCACCGCGTTCGGCTGGCCGATGCTGCCCTCGGTGATCCTCGCCGGCGGCTGCGCGGCCGTGCTCGGCGTCCTCGTGGCGGTGATCTCGGTGCGCCTCGGCGACCTGTACGTGGCGCTCACCACGCTGGGCATGGGCCTGCTGCTGGAGAACATGGTCTACACCATCGGCCGCTTCGACAACTTCTCCATCGGCGTCTCGGTGACTCCGCCGAAGCTCGGGCCCATCGACTTCAGCGGCAAGAACACCTTCTACTTCCTGCTGCTGGGCGTGTTCTGCGTGCTCGCGCTGGTGGTCTGGAACCTGAAACGGTCGAGCACGGGCCTGGAGCTTGCCGCCATGCGCAGCGACCCGGTGCGCGCCACCACGCTGGGCATCCGGCCCTGGCGGTTGAAGATCTTCGCCTTCGGCCTGGCCGCGTTCATCGCCGGCGTCGGCGGCTGCATGCTGGCCATGTACCAGTTCCGCGCCCTGCCGGAGAACTTCGCCACCACCATCGGCCTGGTCTGGTTCGCGGTGGTCGCCACTCTCGGGTTGCGCTCCATCGCGGCGGCGCTGGTGGCGGGGCTCACCTTCGCCGTGTTCCCGCAGATCATCTCCGACCATCTCAGCCAGACCTTCCAGACGCTGCCCACCGCGCTGTTCGGCCTCGGCGCCATCGCCGTCGCCCGGCATCCTGACGGCGTGGTGGCGATGCACGTGCAGCAGTACAAGTGGGTCAAGCGCAAGCTGTCGGGCCTCAGGCATCGGGCGCCGTCGGTGCCCGATGGCGTGACCGAGGCGCCGGCGGCATGACGGCCACCGTCCCCGTTCCCGACACCGCGTCGCAGGACGCCGCCGAGGTCGTCGCCCAGGCGTCCGGCATCAGCGTCTCCTTCGGCGGCGTGCGCGCCCTCATCGACGTCGACATCAGCATCCCGCCGAGCGCCATCGTCGGCCTGGTCGGGCCCAACGGCGCCGGCAAGACGACCCTCCTCGGCGTCATGTCCGGCCTCACCCGCCCCTCGGCGGGACGCGTCGCCGTCGGCGGTGCGGACCTCACCGGTGGCAACCCGCAGAAGTTCGCCGCGCGCGGCGTCGCCCGCACCTTCCAGCATGCGGGGCTCTTCGGTGAGGTGACGGTGCGCGATCACCTGGTGCTGGCGCACCGGCTGGTGCATCGCAACCATCACATCCTCACCGACATCCTCGGCCTCGGCTACGGGCCGCGCTCCTCCGACGAGAACCAGACCGTCGACGAGGTGATGCACACCCTGGGGCTCGACGACTGCGCCCGGCGGCTGCCCAACGAGATCCCGCTGGGCACGCGGCGCCTCGTCGAGGTGGCCCAGGCGCTGCTCTGCCAGCCGCGGCTGCTGCTCCTCGACGAGCCCTCCGCCGGTCTCGACACCGCCGAGACCCAGGCGTTCAACAAGGTGCTGCAGCAGGCGCGCCAGCGCTACGGCTTCTCGGTGCTGCTGGTCGAGCACGACCTCGACTTCGTGCTCGCCGCCAGCTCGCTGCTCTACGTGCTCGACTTCGGGCACATCATCGGCGTCGGTGCGCCGCGCGAGGTGCTCAACAGCGCCGACGTGCGTCGCGCCTACCTGGGCAGCAGCGCGGCGGTCCCCGCCTAGGCTCAGCGCTCGACGCAAAGAAGCCGCCGCCACCCTGCACGGGTGACGGCGGCTTCTCGCTGTTCGGAGGGGCGAGCCGGCTAGCTGCTCGCGGTCACCTTCTGGCCGCACACGGGCTTGCTGCCCACGGGCTGGTAGCCGCTGGTGGTGAGCTTGGCGAACCAGCTGCAGAGGACCGGCTGGTGGTACTGCACCGAGTAGCCCAGCGCGCCGTGCCCGTCGTAGCTCTTCTTCTGCATGGCGTCGATGAAGGCCGAGCGGGTCGGGCAGCCGCCGAGCGACTGCAGGATCTCGGCGGTGAAGTCGGCGGACAGCCAGCCGTCGAAGGCGATCAGGTTGGCCTTGCCGCTGGGCACGTACTTCTGGATCGCGTTCTGGAACTTCACGCTCTCCGACTGCTTCAGCTCGAAGGGCGCGGCGTTCAGCGCGGTGAAGGTGCCGGCCACGTCGTTGGCCACCTGCGCCTCGGCGGCGGGGTCGTAGAACGTCGGGAAGACGTAGGCCTTGAAGTCGACGCCCGCCTGCTTGGCCGCCTTGTAGAGGGCGATGGCCACGTTGTTGGTGATCGACAGGCTGGCGGCGTCCACGTGGGCGCTGAGCATGGCCTGCGCGTCGGCGGTGAAGTCACCGGGGACGAAGGGGATGTTGAAGCGCGTGTAGCCGACCTTGAGGCCGACCTGCGACGCCGCGGCCTCGAAGAGATGGCCGCCCAGGATCGCCTGGGGGTCGGCCACGGCCAGCGCGGCCGCGTTGGTGGCGCCCTGGTCCTTCATGAACTGCGCCTGCGCGCTGTTGCCCGTGCCGGGCAGGGAGGCGCCGGTGATGCTGAAGAAGTTGCTGTGCTTGGCGCCCACGTCGGCGGTGGACCAGCCCACGTCCGGCACACCCTGCGCCTGGAAGTAGTCGAGCGCGCCGTCCTCGAGGGGAGCCTCGATGACCGAGAAGGCGCTCTTGTTCTCGACCAGGTCCTTGCCCGAGTCGAGGGAGCCGCTGGCCGTCGACTTGTCGTCGTCGAC
>DASRDZ010000100.1:0-51369 GCA_035652335.1 Candidatus Dormiibacterota bacterium | reverse complement strand
GCGCGCGACTCCACCGGCGCCGCCGTGGTGCAGGCGCGCGACCTCACCGACCCGGTGCTCGATCTCGCGGCGGCTGCGGTCGACCCCACGGCGCGCGGCGCCTTCACCCGAGCGGTGCTCGACGCGCTCCACGCGGCGGAGGGCGACGCCCGCGAACAGGCGGTGCTCGGCGACGCGCTGCGCTACGGGCTGCAGGCGCTCGGCGGCGTGGAGGTGGGCCTGCGATGAGGCTGGAGAGCGTCGAGATCCTCGGCTTCGGCCGGCTTCGCGACGTCCGCGTCGACTTCGCCCCGCGGGTCACGGTGCTGCTGGGCGAGAACGAGGCGGGCAAGTCGACGCTGCACCGGGCCGTGCGCGCCGCGCTCTACGGGCTCGACGCGGGCAGCCAGGGGCGGGCGGTGGAGCGCAGCGAGTGGGCGCGCTGGACTCCCTGGAAGGGCGAGCAGTACGGGCTGGCGCTCACCTACGCGCTCGCCGACGGGCGGCGCTTCCGGGTCGCCCGCGGCCTGGGCCGGCGGGCGCAGTCCGTGCAGGTGGTCGAGCTGGGTGGCGGGGACGTCACCGACCAGCTGCGCGTGGGTCGGGCGGTGGTGCCGGGACGCGTGCACCTCGGCGTCGACGAGGCTGTCTTCTGCGCCACCGCCTGCATCGGCGAGGACAGCCTGCGGCTGGACGCGCCCGACACCGTCACCTCACGGGCCGACCGCCTGCAGGAGGCGGTCGAGCGGCTCGCCGACTCCGCGTCACAGGCGACCGCTGCCGAGGCGCTGGCGCGGCTGCGCGCAGCCGAGGCCCGGGTGGGCACGGAGCGTCGCGGCGGGACGCCTTTGGGCCAGGCCACCGCGCGGCTGCGCCAGGTCGAAGCCGAGCTGGAGGCGGCCAGGCGGCGCACCGACGCGGTCGGGCGCGAGCAGGACCGTCTGCGACACCTGGAGGAGCTGGCCGCCGAGGCCGAGCGGCGCCAGGCGGAGTGCGAGCGGGCCTGGCTGGTGGGGCGGCTCGCCGCGATCACCGCGCAGCGGCGTGAGCTCGCCGACGCGCTGGAGGAGGAGCGGCGGCTCGACGAGGTGGTGGCCGGGTGGTCCGGCTACGCCGCCTTCCCGCTGGAGCTGGAGGAGCGCGTCATCGCCGTGGCCGGGGAGCTGGCCCAGGCGCAGGCGCTCGACCGCCAGGCGGCGGCGCGCTGGAGCGAGGCGGAGCAGCGGCTCGAGGCCATCGAGAAGCGCCGGCTGGAGATCTTCACCGCGCTCCGCGCCCTGGGCCTGGCACCACGCGTCCCGGAGGCCGCGCTGGACGAGGTGCAGCGCCTCGCCGGGGAGGTCGCCGCCGCCGGCGGCGTCGAGAAGCGCGCCGCGTCGGTGCAGGCGGCCCAGGCGCGCAGCGCGGCGCTCCGACAGGAGATCGCCGGGACCGGGCTCGGTGCTGTCCCGGTGGGCAGCGCGGAGCTGGTCGCCGACCTCGTCGAGACCGCGTCGCGTCCCACCGAGGTCCGCCGCCTTGGACCGGTTGCCGCGATGGTGGCGCTCGTCGGCGCAGGGCTGGCGGCGGCCTGCGTGGCGGCCGGGCGGCGCGAGGTCGGCGTGGTGGCCGCGGTGCTCGCCCTGCTGGCTGCGGCGGCGGTGGTCGCCGCCGGACGCCGCGGCCACGGCCCCGCCGCCGACGCACGCCGAGAGCTGGCCCGGCGCTGCCCGGGCATGGACCTCAGCCCCGCGGGCCTGCACCGCGCCTCGCGCCGCCTCGGCGACCTGCGCGCCCTCCACGCCGACCTGCAGCGCCAGGAGCTGCTCGTCGAGACGGGCCGCGAGGAGCTGGAGGCGGCCACGGCGCATGCCGCCGACCTCGCCCAGCGCTGCCTCACCCTGGCTGCCTCGATCCCGGTGCCGGTCGGCTCCGACGACTCGCCGCTGCTGCAGACCACCGCCATGGGGTTGCTGGCCCGTGCCCGGGCCGCCCTCAACGCGGTGGAGGACGCCGCCTCCGCCCGCCGCCGCGTCGCCGAGCTGGAGCAGGAGGACGGCCGTCTCGCCCGCGAGGAGGAGGGCGGTCGTGCGGCCCGCCTGGAGGCCGAGGAGCGTGCCGCCACCCGCGCCGCCCTGGAGGCGGAGATGGCCCAGTACCTGGAGGTGGCCGGGCTGGAGCCCGACCCCGACCCGGTGCGCGCCGCCGCCCACTTCCGCCAGGCGTGCTCGACCCGCCGCCAGCTGGAGGCCACCGCCGCGCGGCTGGCCGAGGTGCGCCGCCGCATCGCGGTGCTCGGCGCCGACGCCGGGGTGCTCGACCGCCGGCAGGCCCAGTTCGCCGAGGACCTGCGCCGCCGGGGCGGCGACCCGGGCCACGCGGATGCCGCCGAGCCGCTCGACGCCGCCGCGCTGCAGCGCCTGGAGAACACCGTTGAGACGGCGCGCCACGCGGCCGCCGCCGCGCGCGGCGAGGCCGCCGGGCTGCGCGAGCGTCTCGCCGGATTGCTCGACGGCCTCCCCGCGGTGGCCGACCTGGAGGACGAGCGCGCCGCGGCGCTGGCGATTCGCGAGCGCTGCCTGCACCAGCTCGAGGCGCTGCGCCGCGCCGGCGCCATGATCGAGGAGGCGGCGCGCCGCGTGCACCGCGACGTGGCGCCGCGACTGGCGGCGTCGGTGGGCGCGCGGCTGGCGCTGCTCACCGAGTCGCGCTACGACGCCGTCGACGTCGACGCCGAGCGCTTCGCCGTGTCGCTGCACTGCGCCGAGCGGCCCGAGCTGGTGCCGCTCGACCTGGTGTCGCACGGGACCCGCGACCAGGTGTCGCTGCTGCTGCGCCTCGCCCTCACCGAGGTGCTCGGCGACGCCGGTGAACCTGCGCCGCTGCTGCTCGACGACCCGCTGCTCACCGCCGACCCCACCCGGCGCCGCGCGGCCGTCGAGTTCCTGCTCAGCCTGTCAGAAACCAACCAGGTGGTGATCACGACCACCCATCCCGGCCTTGCCGACCAGGTGGCCCGCGAGGGCGGCGGCGACTGCTCGGTCATCGTCCTCGGCCGCACCCCGCTGCTGGCGGCGCGCGGCGAGGGCGGCGCCACGGTGACCCACCTGGCGCGATGACGCCCGACCCCGGGCTCTGCGCAACCTGCCGCCACGCCGGGCCGGTGCGGGGCGCGCGCTCGACGTTCTGGATGTGCCGGCTGTCGGCGACGGATCCCGCCTTCGACCGCTACCCGCGACTGCCCGTGCTGCGCTGCCGCGGCTGGGAGCGCGGCGAGCCCGACGCCGGAGGGGCTACACCGTCGCCCGGCCGCGAAGTCCCGCCGCCATGAGCGAGAGCCCTTCGAGGTCGGAGATGTCGTGGTCGACCAGCGGCAGCCGCGCCAGCGGGACGCGTCCCAGCCGGGCCAGCCGCGCCACCTGACGGGTGTCGCGCTCGGCCAGCCGGCTGAGCAGGGTGAACGCCTCGGCGATGCGCTTGGGCGTGTCGGCGGTGACCTTCTCGCCGAGCTCCTCGCCGAGGATCCTGGCCGCGCTCGACGCGTCGGCGAGGGCTGCGGCCGCGGCGACGGCCTCGCGCTCGCGCAGCGCGTCCGGCAGCACCCGGTTGACCACCAGGGCACGCAGCGGCATGGAGAACTCGTGCAGCTTGGAGCAGAAGAACTCGGCCTCGGCGAAGGGGGCGGGCTCCAGCGTCGTCACCACCACGAAGCCGGTGGCGGGCGCGCGCAGCAGGCGGTACACCTCGCGCGCCTGCTTCTGCACGCCGCCGTAGAGCAGCTGCAGGTCGCGCACGAACGAGGAGAGGTCCTCCAGGACGTCGGTGCCGAGCAGGCGGTCGGCCATGCGCATGAAGGGCCCGGCGGCGAAGCCCATGGCGCGGAAGCCCATCCGCGTCGGCGCGGCCAGCCAGGCGAGCAGCCGCGCGCCCACGAAGTCGTTGAGGCGGGTGGGCGCCTCCAGGAAGTCGAGGGCGTTGCGCGACGGCGGCGTGTCGATGATCAGGGTGTCGTACTCGCGCTGCGTGTGCAGCTCGTACAGCGCCTCCATGGCCATGTACTCGTGCGAGCCGACGAAGGCCTCGCTGATGCCCTGGTAGAAGGGGTTGCGGTAGATGCGGTCGGCGGTCGCGCGATCCGGCGACAGGCGCGCGACCAGCCGGTCCCACGTCGACTTCTGGTCGAGCATGGCACAAACCAGCTCGCCCTTGGGGGCGGCGCCGAGCGCCTTCTTGAGCTGCGCCGCGGGCACCCGGGAGGGCTCGCTGCCGACGCTCTCGAGACCGAGCGCGGTGGCCAGCCGCCGCGCCGGGTCGACGGTGAGCACGAGCACGCGGCGGTCCTGCTCCGCCACCATGGCCACGCCCAGCGCGGCGCTGATCGTCGTCTTGCCGACCCCGCCGCTGCCGGCGCAGACCACCACCTCGCGCTCGGCGAGACGCGCCGCGAGGTCGAGCGGCTGCTCGGCGGCGGCGCTCACGACAGCGAGGCCTCGCCGCGCATCAGCGCCGACGCCACCGCGCGCGTGGTCGCCAGGCCCGGGCGCGCCTCGACCTGCAGCGGCACCTCCACGACCGGCGCCCCGATGCCCGCGCGCAGGCGCTTGGCATGCGCCGCGCCGTTGTCGTGGAGGCGCTGCGACAGCCGCGCGCCCTGCACCACCGCACCGACGTCGCCGCCGAAGCGCTCGCTCAGCGCGTCGACGTGCTCCGGCGCGCCCATCGACTCCAGCACCCTGCGCTGCCTGGGAGTCAGCACCACGGGGATGGTGCGGTTGAGGAAGCATGCTCCGACGCGGATGCGCGTCTCGCGGCGGGCCTTCTCGCTCAGCTCCAGCGCCTCCACCACCGGCATCTCCTCCGGCAGCGCGCACACCGTGAGCAGCGTTCGCTGGGGATCGCTGAGGATGGCGTCGATCCACTCCACCTGCGAGCGGATCATGCCACCCTTGACCAGATCGAGCATGGCGCGCGCGGCGCGGATCTGCGGCAGGAAGTGGCCGGTGGCGGCGGCGTCGACGATGATCAGGTCCCAGGCCGGGGTGCCGTCGCGCTCGCGGCGCTTCTCCTCGAAGGCGATCTTGCCGATCACCAGCATCTCCCGCGCCCCGGGCACGCCGGTGGCGACGAAGTCGAAGACGCGCGCCAGCGGCGTCATCCGGGCGAAGCGCGGCACCTTGTAGTAGATCTGCAGGTATTCCTGCAGCGACTCCTCGGGGATCAGCTGCAGCACGTGCACCCCCGGCTGCACCGGCCGCGGCTGGAAGCCAACAGGCGGTGAGCCGAGCGCGCCGGCGAGGTCGCCCTTGGCGTCGATGTCGATGCAGAGGACGCGCTTGTCCTGGCGCGCCGCCACCAGCGCCAGCGCTCCAGCCAGCGTCGACTTGCCCGTCCCGCCCTTGCCAGCGACGAAGAGGAGGCGCCGTTCGAGGAGCTCGGCGAGGACGCCGTCAGCCGTCTCGGGCGACCGTGCCCCCGCGCGCGTCGGCGTCAGCGCCGCGCGTACTCGCGACGCTCGACGCCGAAGTTGTCGGCGTAGAGCGCGTCGATGCGCTGCAGCTCGTCCGCCGTGAGCGGCGGGGCGTCGACGGCGCCGGTGAACTCGTCGAGCTGCTCGATCGAGGTCATGGTGGGCAGCACGCTGCTGATGCCCGGCTGCGCGATGGCGTACTGCAGGGCCAGCTGCGCCACCGTGCGCCGCCCGTCCTGGTGCAGCCAGCGCAGCGTCTCGGCCTTGTCGAGCAGGTCGACGAGCATCTGCCGGTTGCGGAAGGAGCGGTGGTCGCCGGCGGCGAAGGTGGTCTCCTTGGTGATCTTCCCCTCCAGCGCGCCGCTGGCATGGGGCACGCGCGCCAGCACGCCCGCGCCGACCGCGGCGGCCTCCTCGAGGAAGCGGCGCCCGGGGTCCTGCTCGAGCATGTTGTACACGGTCTGCAGCACCTGGACGCGGCGCTCGCGCAGCGCCTTGACGCCCTCCGCCTCCCAGCCGATCGCCGGGCCCAGGGCCACGCCGTAGACGCGGATCTTGCCCTCGTCCTGCAACGATTGCAGCGTGGCGAAAGCCTCGTCGGAGTCGACGGCGTCCATGCGCGGGTTGTGCATCTCGTAGACGTCGATGACGTCGGTGCCCAGCCGCCGCAGGGACGCCTCGCACGCGTTGCGGATGAACTGGCCGTCCCAGCGCTGCGGGCGCTCGCTGTGGGTGTGTGCGCTGCGCGGCAGGGTGATGTCGTAGCCGAACTTGGTGCCGAGCAGGTAGGAGTCGCGGGGCAGGCCGGCCAGCGCGCCGGCGAGCAGGGTCTCGCTGACGCCGTCGTCGCCGTAGGAGTCGGCGGTGTCGAAGAAGGTGATGCCGCGGTCGAGCGCGCGCCGGACCAGCGCCCTCCCCTCCTCCTCGGTGAGCGTGCCCCACCAGGAGGTGCCGAGGACCCAGCCCCCGAAGCCGATCGCCGACACCTGGACCGGGGTGGAGCCGAGGGTGCGGTTCTGCATGGCCCCGATTATGGCCGCGTGCACGCGGCGCCCGTCCTTGGCGCGCGCGGGCCGTCCCCCTCTATGCTCCTCGCATGGAGGGCGTCGCCGAAGAGGCCGGCCAGCGCACCGTCGCCGAGATGGAGGCCGCGCTCGACCACGTCCGCGCCGCTCCGGCGGAGCTCGGCAGCCTCGCCCTGGTGGTCCGCCGCCCGGAGGTCGAGGAGCGCGAGGTGCTCGCCGAGGCCGTCCTCGACCCCGCCGAGGGGCTCCGGGGCGACAGCTGGGGCCGCCGGCACAACCGCCTCCACCCCGAGGGCCGCCCCGACCCCGAGCGCCAGCTGACGGTGATGAACGTCCGCTTCGCGGCGCTGGTCGCCGTCGACCCGGAGCGCATCCCCCTGGCCGGCGACCAGCTCTACGTCGACCTCGACATCAGCGAGGCCAACCTCCCGCCCGGCACCCGCATCGCCATCGGGGAGGAGGCGGTGGTCGAGCTCACCGAGCCGCCGCACACCGGCTGCGCCAAGTTCGTGCAGCGCTTCGGCGTCGACGCGCAGCGGTTCGTCAACTCGCCGGTCGGACGATCGCTGCGGCTGCGCGGCGCCAACGCCCGCGTCGTTTGCGGTGGCACCATCCGTCCCGGCGACCCGGTCCGCAAGCTCCCCAGCTGACAGGCGCGTCGCCGCCACGCGGCACTGGACAGCCGCCCCGCAGAGCGCAATGATTGCGCGACCTTCGGCCGGAGCCGGCCGATCCATTGGCGGTGGCGGACATGGCAGAACGTCAGACCTCGACGGCGCGTGGAACCGCGGCTGCGGTCGCGCATCTCAACGGACTGGTGAGCGCGGGCGGCCTCGGCCATGCCGAGCTCGACGGCTCGGTGCTCCAGGCACCCGGGACAGCGGTCCACGACGTCAACGGGGAGGTGCTGTTCCACCGCATGCGCCTGGAGCGCGGCGGCCTCCCGCTGGGCTACGTCGACGTGGCCGACCACCCGAGCCTCGGCGCGCCGCTGCTCGCCATCGGCCAGGGCGCCGATTGGCAGGGTGCCCGGCTCGTCGCCGCAGCCCGCGAGGCGGCGGCGGAACGCCACGGGGTGCGCGACGTGGACGAGGCGCGCCTGGTCGCATTCAGCTTCCCCAAGCTGGCCGTCCAGCTCCTCTCCGGCGGCCGCGAGGTGCTCATGCTCGAGGTCGGCACCTGGGCGCAGGTCCCGGAGCAGCGCCAGCGGCCGGCTGACGAGCCGCCCTCCGACTTCGAGCGGTGGTCGTGGCTCGACGAGCTCGACGACGAGGACCGCTCCCGGCGCGAGCGCCACTTCCACGAGACCAACGAGGTGCTGGCGTCTCTCCACGCGCAGGCAACCGGCGGTGGCGGCGGCGCAGCGCTCGTCTCGCCGCACCTGATCGCACCGGCGCGGTGGGGCGGGATCATCCCGCGCTACACGCTCGTGCTCACACGCGACCTGCACTTCAGCACGCGCGATGCCGACCACCACGTCTGCTACGAGGTGCGCGGGCAGGAGACCAGCGTGTGGTGCGTCGCCGCCAGCGTGCAGATGGTGCTCGACTTCTACCGCTACGGCTACACGCAGACCCGCATCGCGGACAGGCTGGGCCTGGGCACGCTGCAGAACCCCAGCGGGCTGCCGTACTCGCGCGACGGCGACGTCGCCGCGGCGCTGCAGGCGCTGACCGCCGATGCGCTCAGCGCGACGATGCTCACCACTCCCCCATTCGCCACCTACAGTACGGAGATCGACGCCAACCGTCCGCTGATCAGCTTCATCCCCGGCCACTCGCGCACGGTGGCCGGCTTCGACCAGGTGATCAGCACCGTTCCCGCGCTCAACTTCGAGGGCCTGCTGGTGTACGACCCGTGGCCGCCCAACGCCGGTGTGATCACGCGCTGGGAGAACTTCGCGACGCAGACGTACCGGCGCGCCTTCACCGCACAGGTCGCCCTGGTGTGAGCGACAGGCCATCCCCCGATGCCGGTGCGGCGCGCGACGTGGCGCGCGCCGCGCTGGACGGGGGGATGGCGCCCGACCTCGACGGCGGCGACGTCGGCCCAGCCCTGCCGGTGCACCATCCCGACGGCAGCGTCGAATCGTGGTTCGTCCCGGTGACGCGCGGCGACCGCCTCGCCGGCTTCGTGCGCGTCACCGCGGACCTGCGCTTCCAGGCCGCTTCGGCGTTCCCGCCCGGCGCGCGTCCGGCCGCGGACTCGTGGCTCGACTCCCGACGCGTCAGGGACATGGCGGCCGGCAGCGCGGACGGGGTGCAGGTCACCGGTGAGCCGGTGCTGAGCTACGACGGCGCCCCCGCACGGATCGCCTGGGCGGTCCCGGTGCGACTCGCCGACGGCGGTGAGGCGACCGTCTACGTCGCGGGGGCGAGCATCTGGCAGGCCCGTATCACCACCGAGCCGGAGACGGGCGCGCACTGACGGAGTGCGCGCTGCCGAGCAGCGGTCCGGACTCCGATCAGAGGAGCGCCGTGCGGCGCCGCCTCGTCACCACCGGCGCCGCCGCTTCGACCGCGCCGCCCTCATCCGGCGGACGGCGGAACGCGAATGCGCTCGTCTCTCGCAACGCGTCGTCGAAGACGCTCCGTTGTCCCTCGGGTTGCAGGGCGCGCAGTGCGGCGACGATGCGGTCCGCCGCCGTGAGCATGTCGGACTCCTGCGGTGGGGCCGGGTCCTTCTTCCCCTCGGTCAACGTCTCGATCATCGCGCGCACCACGTAGACGCCGAGCAGCGCCAGCGCCACGGCGAGCGGGTAGACGAGACGGTCCTGCCATCCGCCGAGGGAGAGGAAGCGTCCACTGTCGAACACGGCGTACAGCTCGCCCGCGGCTCCCGCGGCGGTGAGCGAGCAGGCCGCCAGCAGGCCGCCGGCGGTGATCTCGCCCTCGCGCTTGGTGGCGAGCACGAGGATGCCACCGGCGGCGATCAGCGCGGCGGCGATCGCGGCGCCGACGGTCGCCAGTGCGACGGCGCTGTCGGCACCCGATCCCAGCGCCTTGACGACACTCGACGAGCCGAAGACTCCCGTGACCAGGCCGCCGACGATGGTGATGTTGCTCACCCAGCTCTCGCTGAAGCTCCACGTCTTCTCGAGGCCCTTCAGCTCTCTCCACGGCGCGCAGCCGAGGACCACGAGCAGGATGACGGAGAGGAGGAGCGCGGCCGCAAAGGCGCCGGCGAACGCCCAGAGCGCGAGCCAATCCGGCGCGCCGGCGTCGGGGTTCGACGCGATGATGGTGAAGCTCGCGCTCCCGGCCCTGACGGTGAAGGTGATGCCGTCGGCGCCCACGTCGCATGCCGCCGGCACGGTGACGGTGACAGCCGAGTGCTGCGCCGGCGGAAGCTGCTGCGGCTTCACCCCGAGCGTGCATTGCGTGTTGTGCGCGCCCGGAGTCGCTGCGGTGACCTTGACCGAGGCGTTGGTGAGGTTGGTGAAGTCCAGAGACGCCGTCCAGCCACCACCGCCCACGGCGCTCAGGGTGACCTTGGGTGTGTCGATGAACACCGGCGACTGACCGGCGGACACCACCGCACCGCCCAACGCCGCGATCACCGCGGCAAGTCCGAGAAGCACCGCCGCCCGCCGCATGGCTCATCTCCTCGCGTCCCGGGTCGCCGTCCCCGTGGCGCGAAACCTAACACAGGGCCGCTGCGCGCACAATCCCGCGCGCCGCGCGCTGCTACAGCGCTGCCAGCACCTCGGCCGCATGCCCCGACGGTTTCACCTTGCGCCACGCCTTCTCGACGCGACCGTCGGCGCCGACGAGGAACGTCGAGCGCTCCACCCCCATGTACTTGCGACCGTACATCGACTTCTCCACCCACACCCCGAACGCCTCGCAGAGGGAGCGCTCCGGGTCGGAGACGAGCGGAAAGCCGATGTCGCATTTGGCGGTGAAGCGGTCGTGCGACTTCTCGCCGTCCGGCGAGACGCCGTACACGTCCACGCCTTTCTTGCGGAACTGCGGGAGCAGCCTGGTGAACTCGCGCGCCTCCAGCGTGCAGCCCGTGGTGTCGTCCTTGGGATAGAAGTAGAGGACGGTGCGCTTCCCCTTCAGGTCGGCGGAGCGCAGGCGGCCCCCGCCACCGGTGGCGAGGTCGAAGGTGGGCAGGGTGTCGCCGGCGGCGACGGGCATGGGGGATCCTCCGGGAGAGGCGGGGCGGCGGGAGGGAGTCTAGCCGCGCACCTATACTCGCCACCGCCGCCATGAGCCCCGCCCAGCAGACCGCCACCCCCGAGACCACCGCGCCCCCACGGCGCGGCGCCGTCGGGGTGCTGCTGCGCTTCATCTCCTGCGGCCTGCTGGCCGTGAGCTTCGGCGCCATCTGGCGCTTCACCCTGGCGCCCCAGCAGATCCGCGCCGTGAGCGCGCTGGCCGGGATCCTCTTCCTGCTCCTCGGCTTCATCGTCGGCGGCCTGCTCTGGTACCTGCGCGACGTCCGGCTGCGCGCCCGCAAGCCGGAGGCGGTCGACGACGAGCGCCTGGTCTTCTCCTTCGTCGTCTTCGCGGTGATGCCCTTCGCGGTGCTGGTCGTCGTCGGCCTCGTCTGGCTGCTGGCGCTGCTGATCGGCGGCTGAGCACGCGCCAACCGGCGTCAGCGCACGGCGCGGGTCAGCACCACCACGACGAGCCCGATCCCGACCAGCCCCCACGCCGCCACCCGGCTCGCCTCGTGCGGCTGCCAGCGCACCCCCAGGAGACGCAGCAGGAACGACAGCGGCCGCGGGAACAGCATCATCGCCGCGCCCACCAGGGCGAGGAGCACGCCCACCAGCCCGAGGATGCCCGGGCCCATCAGTTGAGGAAGGCGCGCAGCCGCCCGACCACGTCGCGCACCTCGGCGGCGTCGGAGGCGTCCGCGGCGCCGTCGAGGTAGGCGGTGAGGTCGCTGAGCGCCCCCGAGGCCTGGCCGACGCGCCAGCGCAGCAGCCCCCGGTCGCGCAGCTCGGCCGGCGAGTCGGGTTGCAGCGCGACGCAACGGTCCGCGGCCAGCAGCGCCCGCGCCCAGTCCTCGCGCGCCGCGTGGCAGCCGCGCAGGTTGCGCGACATCCGCGCCAGGATGGCGCGAACGCTGGCCGGCCGGAGCCAGGCCGGGTCGAGCTCGGCCACGTCGGTGCCGGCCACGCCGCTGACCAGCTGCCGCGCCGACTCCTGGTCGAGCGGCTCGCCGCCGCTGAAGGCGTCGACGAGGGTGGCACCGACGCGGACCACGAAGTGCCCGGGAAGCCCGATGCCCTCGACGGGGATGCCGGCCCGGCGGCCGACGGCGATCCACAGCGCTCCGCAGGCGATGGGGATGCCGGCGCCGCGGTCCATGACGCTGTGCAGGTAGTGCGCCTGGGGGTCGCCGCCGCCCGCGCCGCGCAGGCGCAGCCGGTCGCGGAGCAGCCCGGCGATGACGGGGACGGCCAGGAAGGGCGGCACGCCGTCGCCGCCCACCCGCGCCCGCAGCTCCTCGGCAAGCTCGTCGAGCTGTGCCAGCCAGGGTGCAGGGTCGAGGCCGGGGTTGTCCTCGGCGGCCAGCCAGAGGGCGGCCTCGGCCACGTCGCCCTCGGCGGCGGCGCAGGCGAGCAGGGCCGTCCTGGGGTCGCGGCTCATCGTTCGTATCATGCCCCGCTGATGCTGCGCCCCATCCCCGCCTCGCCACGCCGGTGAGCGAGCGGTTCGCGCTGGCCACCGGCCGGCTCTCGCTGGACGGCGTGGTCGGCGCCGCCGTCGAGGCGGAGCGGCTCGGCTACGAGGCGGTCCTGGTCGGCGAGAGCGGCCTGGAGGTGGACGCCTTCGTCGCCGCCGCCGCGGTGCTCGGGGCGACGCAGCAGGTCCGCTGCGGGCCCGGCGTCGCCGGGGTCTGGGACCGGCACCCGGTGGCCCTGGCGCGCGGGGCGGCGACCCTCGACCGCCTGGCGCCGGGACGGGCGCTGCTCGGCCTCGGGCGGGGCGAGCGCGCCGCCGTCGAGCACGGGCTCGGGCTGTCCTGGGAGGAATCGCAGGCGGCGGTCGAGGATGCGGTGGCGATCTGCAGGCGGCTGCTCCGCGGCGAGGCGGTCAGCCATCGCGGGCGGCGCTGGTCGGCGGAGATCGGGCCGCCCGGCGAGCGCTCGGCGGCGTGGTGGCGGGTGCCCCTGCTGCTGGCGGCGGTGGGGCCGCGCACCCTGCGGCTGGCGGGCGCGGCGGCCGACGGCGTGCTGCTCAACTACGGCGCGCCGCTGGAGTACGTGCGCTGGGCCGTGGAGCAGGTGGCCGAGGGCGCGCGAGCGGCGGGGCGCGACCCGGCGGCGGTGGACGTGTACGGCTACCTCTTCGTCGCCCGCACCGACACGGATGACGCCATGGCACGGCTCGACGCCCTGCGGCGGGAGCTGGCCGCCCTGCACGCCGAGCCCGGCCAGGGGCGCTGGCTGAGCGCCCAGGTGGGCGCGCCCGACGGCTGGGACACCGTCGCCTTGCGGCGCTTCGCCGTGGTGGGGACGCGCGAGGAGTGCCTGGCCCGCATCGCCGAGTACCGCGACGCGGGGATGCGCTGCCCGGTGGTGATGCCCTCGGCGATGCGGGCGCTGCACGGCTGAGCCTCAGCCCATCCCGGCCAGAAGGGGCCTTCCAGGACCCGTTGCTATGATCCGGCCGTGATCCTCGAGGAAATCGCGGGCCCGCAGGACCTGCGCGCCCTGGGGTACGCCGACGTCGAGCGTCTCTGCGCAGAGATCCGCGAGTTCCTGGTCGACGCGGTGTCGCGCACGGGGGGACATCTCGGCCCCAACCTCGGCGTCGTCGAGCTGAGCGTCGCCCTGCATCGCGTCTTCGACAGCCCGCGCGACCGCATCATCTTCGACACCGGCCACCAGGCCTACGTGCACAAGATCCTCACAGGCCGGCGCGAGCGCTTCGACACGCTGCGCCAGATGGGCGGCCTCTCCGGCTACCCCGACCGCGACGAGTCCGAGCACGACCTGGTGGAGAACTCGCACGCCTCGACCGGGCTCTCCTACGCCCTGGCCGTGGCCACCGCGCGCAAGCTGCGCGGCGAGGAGGGCAAGGTGGTCTGCGTCATCGGCGACGGCGCGCTCACCGGGGGCATGGCCTACGAGGCGCTCAACAACATCGGCCACCTCAAGCCCGAGGTCATCATCATCCTCAACGACAACGGGCGGTCGTACGCGCCGACCGTGGGCGGCCTCGCCGAGAACCTGGGCCAGCTGCGGCTGTCGCCGAAGTACGAGGCGGCCAAGGACGCCGCCGGCAACGTGCTGCGCGGACTGCCGGTGGTCGGCGATTCGGCGTACGACACGGCGCGGCGCATGAAGAACTCGCTGAAGTCACTGGTGGCGCCGCACTCCATCTTCGAAGCGCTGGGACTGAAGTACGGCGGTCCCATCGACGGCCACAACGTGCGCGACGTGGAGCGCGCCCTGCGCGACGCGGCCCGCTATCGCGGGCCCGTGGTGGTCCACATGGTCACCGACAAGGGCCACGGGTACGGGCCCGCCGTCGACGACACCGTCGACAAGTTCCACGGCGTGAGCAGCTTCGACCCCCAGAATGGGACGTTCAAGGCCAAAACAACGAGCTGGACCGACCTCTTCGGCGAGGCGCTGGTGGAGGCGGCCGAGAAGGACGAGCGCATCGTCGCCATCACCGCGGCGATGGCCTCGAGCACCGGCCTGCTGGAGTTCGCCCGGCGCTTCCCCGAGCGCTTCTTCGACGTCGGCATCGCCGAGCAGCACGCCGTCACCTTCGCCACCGGCCTGGCGATCAGCGGCCTGCGGCCGGTGGTGTGCATCTACTCGACCTTCCTGCAGCGCGCCTTCGACCAGGTCGCCTGCGACGCCTCGCTGCACGACGCGCCGGTGGTCTTCGTGCTCGACCGCGCCGGCATCACCGGCGACGACGGGCCCACCCACCACGGCATGCTCGACCTCGCCTACCTGCGCGTCATCCCGGGGATGACGGTGAGCGCTCCCAGCGACCCCGCCGAGCTGCGCCGGCTGCTGGCCACCGGGCTGCAGCACACGGGCGGCCCGTTCACGCTGCGCTACCCGCGCGGCGGGGCGCCGGCCTGCGACGTCTGTCCCATGGAGCCCGTCGAGGTGGGGCGGATGCGCGTCGTGCGCGAAGGGAGCGACGTGCTCCTGGTCGCGGTCGGGAAGCTGGTCACCGCCGCGTCGCAGGCTGCCGAGCGGCTGTCGGCCGGGGGTGTGCGCGCCACCGTCGTCGACGCCCGCTTCGTCAAGCCCGTCGACCCCGACCTCGCCCCCCTGGCCGCGCGCCACCGTGCCGTGGTCACCGTCGAGGACGGCACCGTGCGCGGCGGCTTCGGCAGCGGCGTGCTGGAGCTCCTCGCCGCCGCCGAGGTGCAGGTGCCGGTGAGGCTGCTGGGCATCCCCGACTCCTTCGTGCAGCACGGCGCCCAGGCCACCCTGCTGAGCGGCTTCGGCCTCGACGCCGACGGCATCGCGGCCGCGGCGCGCGAGCTGCTCGGGTCGCTGCCGTCGAGCGCGCTGGCGGGTTGAGCAGCTCCTGACTGCACAGGCGGCCGGGCTGCGGCGAGGGCGGCCTGCACAGTTCTGAGGAAGCCGGCCGGCGCCGCGGCGGAGATGATGTGCGGGTGAGTCCTGAGGCGCACGAGCACGCCCACAGCAGCTTCCGCGCCGCGCTGCGCGAGCGGGTGATCTCCATCCGCACCATGAACCGGCCGCTGCGGCTGGTCACCGGCCTGGCCGTCGCCTGGCTCGTCGCCGCCGCGCTGCTCATCGCGCTGCGCGACCACGGGCCGCAGGGCCCCCGCGTCTCCGTCTACGTCGTCGACAACCAGCTGGTGACGCTCTCGCTGCCGGTGCTGGTGGCCAGCATCGTCCTGCTCTCCATGGGGTGGGCCTACCTGCTCACCGGCGCGGTGCACGCGCACTGGGCGATCCGGCTGGCGGGCCTCGGCCTCTTCACCTGGGCGATGTGGCAGGAGGGGCTGGTCGCCGGGGACGGCTGGGCGGCGCTGAGCTGGGCCATGCTCGGCGGCATCTGGGTGGTCGCCGCCCTGGCCCACCTCTACGACCTGCGCCAGCGGCGCCGCGGCAGGGACGAGCGCACCCACCTCACCCGGCTGGTTCTGGTCACCTTCGGCAGCATCTTCCTGCTCGCAGGCGGTCTCTACGCGGTGGCCTGGCTCTCGCTGCGGGGCAGCGCGCCGATCCTCTTCACCGAGATCTTCACCACCCAGCTCACCACCGTCTCGGTGGTGCTGATCCCCCTGCTGCTGGTCGCCGGAGTCGACTTCGCCGACTTCAGCGAGCTGACCTCGGACTTCGTGGCCCGCACCATGGCCCGCGCCCGGGCAAACGCGGCGTGGCTCCTGCTCGGCGCGGTCGGGCTGGGTGCGCTGGCCACGGTGGGCTGGCAGGTGTGGAGCTTCCGCAGGCATCTCGACCTGCTCGGCCAGGAGCTGGCCACGGCGGTCGTCGCGCTGCTGCTCGTGGCGCTGGTGGTGTGGGCGGTGCGCCTGGGGCGCGGTGAGCGGCGGTTCGCGCGGCACGTGCCCTACGCCGCCATCGCGGTGCTGGCCATCCTCAGCTTCACCGTCACCTGGCTGTACCTCTTCCTTCCGGCCAACGCCGCCGCCAGCCGGCCGCGGCAGGATCTCTCGCGGATCGACGCCACCCTGACCCCGTACAACCATGACGGCCGGCTGACGTTCAGCGTCGAGCATCCGCAGTTCTGGGAGACCAAGGTGGCGGTCGACCAGCCGGACGGCATCACCATCGTCGACTTCGACGGCGTGAGCTCCGGCGACCCTGCCTTCATGGAGGTGGTCACCGGTGCGCCGGGACAGTTCCCCACCACGACGGCCGCGCTGACGACGCTGCTGGTCAGCCTCTCCAGCCCGACCGGCCCCCTGCGCGGGCAGACACCGTACCTGGCGAGCGCGACGCAGGACGGCGGCTGGGAGGCATTCGACGTGCGCGCGCTGCCGGACGCCGGCCTCGCCCCGGTGCGCGGCACGCTCTGGACGCGGATGGACGGCGGCCGGGTGTGGATTCTCTTCGGCTACACCTTCGACACGGACTTCGCCTACAACCAGCCGGGCTTCGTCGCCGTGGCGCACTCCTGGCAGCCGAGCGTGCGCACCGAGCCGGCGGCGGCGGCGGCGAGCGACACGGGCGCGAGCGACCGCGCACTCGCCGTGGAGCTCGGGTCCATCGCGGTGATCGCGGCGGCGCTGGTCCTCTGGGCACGCCGGCGGCAGGGACCGCGCAGCAGGGGCGGTGTGGCGACGGCGGCGCTGTTCGCGGGCGTGGTGGCGGTGACCTTCGTCGCCGCGGTGCCGGGCGACCTGCTGCGCCTGGCCACCGGGAGCACGCATGGACTGGTCGGTCTGCACCTGGAGGGAATCCAGACGGTCGCGGGCGTCGCCGCACTGGCCTGGATCGGCTGGATGCTGGCGCGGCGGCGCGCCGCCCAGAGCACCGCGCCGCTGGTCGCCCTCGGCACCCTGCTGCTCGGACTGCAGATCCTCGCCTGGATCTACCAGCTCTTCAGCGGCGCGCAGGACGCCTCGGGTCGCTTCAGCGTCGCTGCCGCCATCATCCTGGTGCTCGCCTTCCTGTGGGACATCGCCATGTCGGGCGAGACCATCACCAACGGCGGCAACCGCTGGATCCCGCGCCACGCCCGGGTGTCGCTGTACTTCGGCTACGTCATGCTGGTGGTGGCCAACATCCTCTACTTCTCGTCGCTGCGGTTCCCCGGCGGGACGCAGGTGGAGGCGCAGTTCGAGAGCGACAGCTGGGTGCAGGGCGGGATGATCGAGCTGGGCGTGCCGCTGCTGCTCACCGTGTTCGCGGTGGCGATTGGCCGCTGGTGGCACGAGCGCGCCGCCGCCGGGCTGCCCTCGCAGGCGGAGGTGGCGGCGTGAGTGCGGCGCGCCGCGCTCGCCTCCTCGCCGCCGCCGGCGTCGCGGGCGCGTGCGTTCTGGCCGGTTGTGGCAGCAGCTCGCCGCCGCCGGTGAGCACGCCGTCGCCGGTCGCCGCGCCCACGCTGCCCCCGGGCAGCGACACCTACCCGGCCGTCGACACACCGATCGGCCAGGCGCCCGCCGCGATGGCGGCGACGTGGAGGCAGTACGGCGTCACCCTGATCCCCGGGCACAGCACGGTGGATCCCTCGGCGCAGTGGCCGCGGACGATCGACGCCAGTGGCGGAGCGCTCACCGCCGCCGAGGTGGCCGCGGCCGGCGCGGCGGTGATGCGCACCCAGGTGGTCGCCACCTGGGCCGACGAGAACCGGCAGATCGCGCTCGAACCGCACCTCATGAACGCTCCGTTCCTGCTCGGCACCTCGGGGGTGGCGCTCGCCGAGGGCACCAGCGTGCACACGCCCCCGTGCGGCGAGTACCCCACCGACATCAAGGTGCACGCGCCGTCCGCATCGGCGCGCGACGCTCTGGTCAAGGCTGGCCAGAACATCGGCAGCACGGCGATCCCGGTGGAGATGGGGTTCGCCGGGCCGTGCACGGTCACCGGCACCACCCGCGACGGCCGAACCGTCACCGTCGACACCCTGCCCGCCGGGCGCATCGTGGCCATGGTCGAGCTGCGCGACGACCCCGTTCTCGGCTCCATCGCCCGCCTCGACGCCGCCACGTCGTGCGGTGACCCGGCCGTGGCCGGGATCTGCAGCGGCGCCTAGGCCGATCCGCCGACGGGGGCGCCGCGGCCGGGCAGCGCCTCGGCCCCCTCGGGTTGCCCCAGCGCCACCGCGGGCAGCGCGCACACCGCCACGAGCAGCACGCCGCCCACGGCGAAGAAGACGGCGCCGAGGGCCTGGCCATCGCCGATCAGCGCCACCAGCACGGCGAGCCCGGCCGCCGCGGTGACGGTCGCGACGACGGCAGCCACCGCCACCGCGGGCCAGCGCGCCCAGCGTGCGCCGCGGAACACGGAGGCGCTCAGCACGAGGCAGACGACGGCGGCGGGAAAGGTGGCCAGGACGGCGCCGACCGGATCGCTGCTGCAGCTCGTCTGCGTCGAGGCGCCGGCGGTGGTGCAGGTCTGCGTCCCCGCTCCGCCCAGACCGATGAAGACGGAGACGAACACCAGCGCCACCGCGGGCACGAAGAGGCCGGTGCCGGCCAGCAGCCGGCGGCGGCGCGGCGTCATGCGCCCGCACCTCGCAGCTGCGGAGCGCTACTGCGAGCCCGGGAAGTGGAAGTTCGAGACCGGGTAGTCGAAGACGTTGTCATCGCTCAGCCCGTAGGGCGCGTGGTCGTTGCCCGCATCATAGGCACTCACCATGGTGGACACCACCATGAGGCCGTTCGATTGGGCCGCGATCACAGCGATGCGCACCGGGGAGGAGCCCCCGCCGTCGGAGGGGTAGTAGGTCGCCGACCACACCGTCCCCTTGCCCGGCACGTAGCCGATCTCCGCGCCGCGCACCGGGCCCACCTCCTGCAGGTCCTGGAACGACGACGAGGGCAGCCGCCGCATTGCCTGGGTCACGGCGGCGTCGAGCGAGGCGGCCTGCACCACGCGGAAGCCGATGGGTCCACCGTTGACCGCCTGGAACTCGACGAGGTCGGGCTGGTCGGTGGAGACCTGCAGGTCGTCGGGCGAGTAGTCGATGCTGAACCCGTGCGCGCTGTTGACGTACGTCGCGGCGGCGCGCAGCGGCGCTTCGACGTGGGGACCGCAGTAGAAGCCGCAGGCCTGCGTCGTCGGGCGGACCAGCACGGCCACCAGGCTGACGGCGGCGGTGACGGCGGCGACCGCGCCGGCGGCGAGGATGCGGACGCGGCGGTCGGGTAGCCGGCGTGGGACGTGGGCGTGCGGGACGGCGCCGTAGGGCGGGAAGGCGGCGAGGCTCATGCGGGCGCCTCCGGGGCGGGGATTGCACGGACGTGCAGCTGTTTGGGGGCGGCCGACCGCGCCGCACCACACGATGGGCAGAAGAGCATGGTCGGAACCACGTGATGGCATTCCACGCAGATCGCCGGCGCGCCCACCCGGAGCGCACCGCCTTCGTCGAGCAGCGCATGGTGCAGCACCACGCGCAGCCAGACCAGCAGCAGCGCCGCGGCCATCGCCCAGACGACGACGTCGAGGAGAAGGTCCTGGATGAAGTACGAGGCCAGCCCCAGCCCGATCTGGGCGACCAAGGCCACGCCGGCCGAGGCGGGCAGCCCTCGCCAGGCGCTGCGGTGGCGGCCGCGCCCGCGGTGATGGCGGCGCTGCCAGAGGGTCGCGGTGATCAGGCCGGTGGTGGTGGCGTTGACCACGGCGGCGAGGATGCCGCCGCGCACGATGCGCAGCATCGAGTCGGTGGGCACGCCGCTGCCGCGCAGGCTGGCGGTGAGCACGTGCCACTCGCCGGCGACGACCGTCGCCAGGGTGAAGCCCAGCGCGGCGGCGACGCCGAAGGTGAGGCCGTCGAGCACCTCGTCGAAGTGGGCCCGCGAGAGCAGCAGCAGAGGGCCCGCGACCATGAGGAGCTGGGCGATCACCGGCAGCAGCACACCCGACACGAGCGGTCCGCTTCCGGTGCCGGCGAGCGCCAGCTGCGAGACGTGCTGCAGCACCAGGCTGTACGCCATTCCCAGCACGACGCCCGCGACCGCGGTGACCGCCAGCACGGGGACGGGCTCGTGCTCGTAGACCTCGACCTCGTAGAGGTAGAGCAGGTAGAGCACCGGCAGCAGCAGCGCGGCCGCGATCGTCGCCGGTGTGTAGAGCCGCAGCGCGGCCAGCAGGATCACCACCGCCACGCCGCCGCCGAGCACCTCGCGGAAGACGTGCGCGTGGCGGTGGGGCAGGTGCGGGAACAGCGTGCTGACCACCGCGGCGCGGTGCACGCTCTCGTGCGGCGCTGCGGCGTAGGCGAAGCGGCGGCGCCCCGCCTCGGCGTCGGCGAGGTGCCCGCCGCAGTTGCCGCAGTAGGCGCCCGGCGGCACCGGCTCGTCGCAGTGCGGGCAGCGCACCGCCGCGTCACCGGGCGCGGGCACGTCGCTCATCGTCCCTGTGACTCCATGTACTTCGGCCAGTCGACGGCGAGCGCGCCGACGTCGGGGCTGCCCAGCCCGCTGGCGTAATCCCAGCCCGCCGTCGCCGGGTAGTAGAGGTTGTCGCCCACCGTGATGTCGTGGAACGGCGGCGCGGCCAGCGTCGAGGCGTTCTGCGCCATCCAGTACAGGCCGGGGTTGGCGAAGCCGATGGTCGGATGGTGCTGCTGCAGCAGGACCTGGTCGAGCAGCGCGGTGATGCCCGCCCAGAAGGGCGCCGCCGACGAGGTGCCGCCGATCTTGTGCTCGCCGCCGCGGCTGATCACGTTCCAGCCGCTCTGCGAGTCGGCGTCGGCGGAGACGTCGGGGGTCTGCCGCATGCCGTTGCTGTACTGGTTGTCGACGCCCGGCGCCGCCTGCCACGAGGGACGCTGCCAGAACGTGCTCAGCCCGCCGTTGCCGCCCCACTGCTCGACCGGCTGGCCCCAGGCGACCTCCCGGGAGTAGCCGCCGTTCCTGCCGAGGAACGCCGTGGTGCCGCCGACCGAGGTGATGTCGGGCAGGCTGCCGTCGAGGTCGACGGCGAGGGTGTCGTAGTCGCCCTCGGGCGTGCAGTCGTAGGCGCCGCGATCGCCGGAGGCCACGAAGATCGACGTGCCCTTGGCCGCCGCCGCACGGACGATGTCCTCCTCCTGCTGCGCCGCCGCCTTCTGGTCGGGGCTCTCGCAGGTGCCGATGCTGCTGCTGACGATGGTGCTGGGGCCCGCCTGCTCGCTGAACATCGCCTGCAGCATCGGCAGCACGTCGGTGTTCTTCGGCGAGGAGTAGTAGACGACGAGCTTCGCGCCCGGCGCCATGGCGTGCGCGATCTCCACGTCCATGTTGGCCTCGTCGTCGGGCGGGTCGGGATCACCCCACGCGCCGGAGTTGCGATGCACCTCGACGTCGAAGGAGGGGAGGTCGTACTTGGCGGCGTAGGCGTCGAGGTCGGACTGGTCGAAGCTGTCGATCTCGGGGAGCACGATGGTCAGGCCGCTGCCGTCGACGCTGCTCCGCACGCCGTTGACGTCGTAGAAGGACTCCATGTCCTTCGGCGACACGCCCCGCGGCGAAGGGATGGCGCTCACGTGGTGCTGCGACCAGTCGTCGAAGCCGGTGACGCCGGTGATCACGCTGCGCAGCGCGACCGGCACGACGGATGCGGACGTGGGGGCGTGGAAGCGCTCGCCGCCGGCGGCGACGAAGTCGTGCAGGCTCACCCCGAAGACGTCGTGCGCCGCGGCGGCGCTGGCGTCGAGGGTGGCGAGCTGGTCACCCGGCCGCCAGGCCAGGCTGATGCCGTGCGCGGCCAGCAGGCTCCGTGCGGCGTCGACGGCTGCGGCGTCGGGCGCGAAGCGCTGCGCGTATTCGCCAGGAGTGACCCGAACGCCCCGGCCGACGAGCGCCTCCAGGGCCGCGCCGTCGCGACCGGCGAGGGTCGCCTCGAGGTGGAGCGGCGTCGCTGGGGCGGTGGGCCCGAGGTCGCGGCCGGTGCGCATCGCCTGCTGCAGGGAGGGGCGCATCGGGGCGGCGAGGACGCTGCCGCCGTCGCCCCGCGGTGCGCTTGCTGCGTGCGACGCGGCGGCGGGTGCACATGCGGTGACGGCGAGTCCGAGCAGCGCCAGCAGGCGCGCCGGTGGTCGGCCCATGGGCCCCGATCCTACAGCAGACCCCAGCGGCGAGCACGCGCCACCGCAGCACCCCGTGTCGCCACGTCGAGCTTGGCGTAGACGTTGGCGAGATGACGTGCGACGGTGGCCTCGGACACGCCCAGCTCGGCGCCCGCCTCCTGGTTGGTGAGCCCCTCACCGATCTGGCGGAGCACGTCGATCTCGCGACGGGTCAGCGGGTGGACGGCGGGGCTGAGGAAGCGCGCGATCGCGGCGCTGACGGATGCGGTGTCGCCCGCGTGGGGCAGGTGCTCCGCGCCGTCGAGCACCTCGAGGCGTGCGCCCGCGATGCGCGAGGCGAGGTCGCGCGCGGCGTGCAGCGCCACCACGCGGTCGTCGCGGCGATGCAGCACCAGCGTGGGCACGGCGATGTGCGGCAGCATCTCGCGCAGGTCGACGTCGCGCACGGCGCGGAGCATCTCCGCTGCGGCCTCCCCGCCGGCGACGGTGCGCAGGTGCTCCGAATACGCGTTGAGCGTCGCGCTGTCGGCGCCGGGGAGCAGCAGGTCCGCGAGGGTGCGCGAGGCGAGCTGCCAGTCGGCCCGCGCCAGGCGGGCCAGCGCATCGGCGAGCTGCGGCGTCAGCGCCCCGGAGCCGGGGTCGTCGTGCAGGCGTGCGGCGGCGCCGAAGAGGACGAGGTGCGACACCGCCTGGGGGCGGCGCAGGCACAGCTCGACCGCAGCGGCCGCGCCGAAGCTGTGCGCCAGCAGCGCGACGCGACCCTCGCCGGACGCTGCGACGACGGCGTCGAGCGCGGTGGCGTCGAGATGCGGCGCCGCCGCGGCGCCGCCGCACAGGCCCGTGCCCGGCCGGTCGTGGCGGAGCAGGCGGCGCTCGGCGCCCAGCTCGCGCTGGAAGTCGCCGAGCAGCGGGTCGCGCCAGTCGAGGAGGAGGTGGGTCGGCAGTCCGGACACCTCGACCGTCGGCGGCCCGCCGCTGCCGCTCACCGACCAGGCGACGCTGCGCCCGCTCGCATCGGTCGCCGAACGCACCACGGGCGCGGGGAGGAACGGGGTGGCGGCGCGGCGGCGCGGTTGGGCGGCGCCGGAACCCGGCAGGGCGACGAGCATTGCGGTTCAGAAGGGTAGCGAGCGAACGAACCAGCGCCTCCCCTTCTGAACCGCCGTTGCCCGGGCTGTTACCGCGGTGTCATGTGGGAAGCCTGCGCACCACCGCGGTTCCGGCGAGCTTGTCGTGCAGACCCTGCTTGCGCACGTCGAACGCGGCGATCAGCAGGCCGATGCCGATGATGATCGACGACGCGAGGTAGCCGAGGTAGCGCACCACCACCTGCCCGGCGCCGGGCCGCTGGCCGTCGTCGACGCGGCGGATCTCCATGCCCAGGACGCGGTGGCCGATGGTCTCGCCGAGCATCGCCCAGGTGACCGGCACGTAGAGCGTCGCGACGATCCCCCAGACGACCCACCACCACTGGCCCTCGGTGATGACGATGTTGCCGTTGCCGTAGTCGATGCCCTTGACGAAGGCCCGGCCTCCGATGAAGAGGATGATGAAGAGGAGCACATCGTCGATGAGCGTTGCCGCGACGCGCCACCAGAAGCCCGCGTAGGCAAGTCCAGGAGCGGGGCCGGCGACGGCCTGCTGTGTCGGCGGTCCCACCCACTGCCCCGCCTCAGGGGGTGCACCGTAGGCGGCCGGCGGAGCCGGTGGCGGTGGTGGGGCCGCCGGCGCCTGCGACTGCGTGGATTCGCCTGGAGCTGGGGACTGCATGGGATGACGTCCTCCGTTGGGTGAGCCCGTGTCGGCGCTAGGCTAGCCTGCAAGGAAGGGTTGCGCACGCTTCGCCGCTGGAAACCTGCGCCGTTGCGCATGCATCCCTGCGCAATTCGACGGGTTCAGCGCGCTTCGGCGAGCTCGATGGCGGTCAGCGCCGCGGGCCGGCCGAGGTGGTAGCCCTGGCCGTATTGCACGCCCAGCTCGACGAGCATGTCGAGAACGCGCTGGTCCTCGATGCCCTCCGCGATCACCTCGGCCCCGCTGGCGCGGGCGAAGGCGAGGGCGGCGAGGATGGTGGCCCGCGGGCCGACCTGGTCGACGCGCTGGGTGAAGCTGGTGGCGATCTTGATGAACTCGGGACGCGCCGCAGCAAGTGTCTCGAACGTCGAGCGACCCTCGCCGACGTCGTCGAGGGCGAAGCGGATGCCGTGCTCGCGATGGGCTGCGAGCACCTGCACCAACCGCCCGACGTTGGTGACGCTCTCGCGCTCGCTGACCTCGAGCACCACGTCCTCGGGACGGCGTCCCGCCCAGTCGAGCAGCAGCAAGAGCTGGTCGACGTCGTGCAGCGGGTCGAGCAGCGCGGCGACGCTCACGTTGATGAACACGGGCAGCCCCGGCGTCAACCCGGTGGCGACCGCCACCGCGGTGCGGCGGCAGAGGTGGTCGAGCTCGCGCACCAGGCCCATGCGCTGGGCCGCGGCGAAGAGCCCCTCGACGCTGCCGCCGGTCCAGCCCGCTGGGCGGGAGAGCGCCTCGAAGCCGGTGATGCCACGGTCGCCGAGCCGGACGACGGGCTGGAAGACGACGTCGACGTCGCGGCTGGCCAGCACGCGCAGCACGGTGTCGGCCCAGCGCGCGGCCTGGGCGAGGATGCCGCTGCCGTCGGCCTCGGACGGCGAGGGGGCGATGACCATGCGGTTGCGCCCGCGCGACTTGGCCTCGTACAGCGCCGCGTCGCAGCGTTCCATGAGGGCGACCTGCGACTCCTGCCCGTCCCACTCGGCGATGCCCGCGGAGCAGGTGAGGCCGCGCGGCACCAGCTCGCGCAGCCGCTCGACGATGGCGTGCGCCCGCTCGATCCTGCAGCCGCTGAGCAGCACGGTGAACTCCTCACCGCCGTAGCGGGACAGCACGTCGCCGCCGCGCAGCACCGAGAGCCAGGAGGTGACCACGGTCTGCAGGATGCGGTCGCCCGCCTGGTGGCCCTGCTCGTCGTTGAAGATCTTGAAGTGGTCGAGGTCGAGCATGGCGACGCAGAGCGGCTCGCCGTCGCGCCGGCGGCGGGCGATGCCGCGCTGCAGCTCCTCGTCCCAGGCGCGCCGGTTGGGAACGCCGGTGAGCGGGTCGGTGCGCGCCAGCGACTGGACGCGACGGATCGACACCTGCGTCCACCGGCCGACGATGATGACCGTGCCGGCCACCATCAGCAGCACCACGCCGCGGACCGGCCCGAATGGACCGACCAGTCCACACGCCAGGGTGATCAGCGCCACCTGGAGCATCGCCTGCAGCGGCTCGTAGAAGTAGAAGGCGTAGAGCGCGGCCCAGACGTAGATGAAGGCGTACGCCTGCGCGCCGTCGCCGCCGAAGCGGACCACCACGGTGACCAGGGCGGTCCCCAGCGCGGTGAGCACCGGGTACAGCTCGGGCGCGAGACGATGGCCCCACCGCCAGAGCCCGGCGGCCACCGCCACCGCGACGGCCGCGACGCCGCCGAGGAGCTCGGGGCGCGCGCCGGGCACGCGAAGCAGCAGCGAGGCCGCGACCAGCGTCCCGCCGGCGCCGTAGAGGTAGGCGCCCGCCCTGGCCATCTCCGGAGCGCCGGCTGTCGGACTCGGTCGCAGCCCTGCCGCCAGTCTCCTCAGGGCGATCGGGACCACGGTGGTCCAGGATCGCGACGCGCTCTGGCCCATCTGCTCCGCACTCTACTGCCGCACCTGTCACAGCGCCGTGACGGCGGGTCACCCGGCGGGGCCGAACGTGGAAAGGCTTTTTTGGCCCTGTCACCGCTGCGCGATCCGCGCCGCGGACCGCAAGAGCAGGATGGCGTGGGGCGTCTGCCAGGGTAGAGGGATCGAATGCACACGCTGACACGGGGTCCGGAGCGCACCGTCCTGGTTCTGGGCGGTGGTGGTGGCCGCGGCGCGGCCCAGCTCGGCGTGCTGCGAGCACTGGCGGAGCGCGGCATCCGGCCCGACGCGTGCGTGGGCACCTCGGTGGGCGCCCTCAACGCGGCCATGGTCGCGGCGGTGGGACTGGAGCGCGCGGTCCCGCTGCTCGAGCAGGTGTGGGCGTCGGAGCACACCCGGGCGGTGTTCCGCGCGCAGCGGCTGCAGATGGTCGCCAACCGGCTGCGGCGGCGGCCCTACCTGCGCAGCGGGCAGTGCATCCGCGACCTGGTGCGCTTCGCCTTCGGCCTCGTCGACGTGCGCGGCTACGAGGATCTGCAGATCCCCCTGCACGTCATCGTCACCGACCTCTCCGAGGGCACGCCCGTCGTGCTCGGGGCGGACGGTCACGAATCGCTGGAGGACGCGCTGTGCGCCTCCTGCGCCATTCCCGGCGTGTTCCCCGCGGTTCGCGTCGGCGACCGGCAGTACGTCGACGGCGGAGTCACCGAGAACTGCGGGCTGTCCACCGCCTACGAGCTGCAGCCCACCCGGATCATCGCCATCGACCTCACCGCCGACTCGCCGGTGCAGACCTTCTCCAAGTGGGAGGAGGTGCTGGAGCGGATGATGCAGGTCGCCCTGCATGCACGAGTTGTGGCCGACTTCGACCGTTTCAGCTCGCGCCTGCCGGTGACGCTGATCTGCCCGCGGGCGCCGGTCCACATGCGCGCACCGCGGGTGCTCGACTTCGCCGCCCTGCGCGACCAGGCCTTCGCGGCGGCCGACCGGCTGCTGCAGCGCATCACCAGCGCCGACGGGCTGCTCGACCCCGGGGTCTTCTACCTCCCCGTCGCCGCCGACTGAGCCGCCGCGGCGCCGTCCTGCCGCGCTGTATGGTTGGCGGGCTGTGAGCGGCGTGCTGACCTCCGTCGACGGACCGGTGCTGGTGGTGACCATCGACCGTCCCGAGGTGCGCAACGCGGTCGACCGGCCGACGGCGGAGGCGCTTGTGTCGGCCTTTCGCGCCTTCGACTCCGACGCCGCGCTGTCCGTCGCCGTGCTGTGCGGGTCGGGCGCGGTGTTCTGCGCGGGGGCGGACCTGAAGGCGGTGGCGTCGGGCGACGTCGCGCGGGCCAACCGGCTGTCGCCGGACGGCGATGCCCCGATGGGGGTGTCGCGGATGCTGCTGTCGAAGCCGGTCATCGCCGCTGTGGAGGGGTTCGCGGTGGCGGGCGGGCTGGAGCTGGCGCTGTGGTGCGACATGCGCGTCGCGGCGGAGGACGCGGTGTTCGGTGTGTACTGCCGCCGCTGGGGCGTGCCGCTCATCGACGGCGGGACGGTGCGGCTGCCGCGGCTCCTCGGGCACAGCCGGGCGATGGACATGATCCTGACCGGGCGGGGGGTCAGTGGGGAGGAGGCGCTCGCGTTCGGGCTGGCCAATCGCGTGGTGCCGCGAGGTTCTGCGCTGGCGGCGGCGGTGGCGCTGGCGCATGAGCTGGCGGCGCTGCCGCAGGGGTGCCTGCGGTCGGATCGGCTCTCCGCGTACGAGGCGTGGAGCCTGCGCGATGTCGAGGCCGCGATGGCGAACGAGTTCGCGCGCGGGTTGTCGGTGGTGCAGTCCGGCGAGACGCAGCGCGGGGCTGCGCGTTTCGCCGGTGGCGCGGGCCGGCACGGGGCGCCTGAGTGAGCGCCGCCGGTGCGTTCGACGGAGGTCGGTGGTGATGAGGATCACGCGGTCGTACGGCGACGGCTCAGGCGGAACGCGGCTGGGCGACGTCGAGCTGGCGGAGGGCGCTGTTCCCGCGATCGCCCTGCGCTTCGGTCCGCCGCAGAAGCTGCCCTTCATGGACTTCCACCCCGCACCGGCTCGCGGCCTCGTCGTGGCGCTGCGAGGGGAGTTCGAGATCGCGACCACCAACGGCGACCGCAAGCGCTTCCGCCAGGGCGAGTGGTTCTTCGCCGACGACGTGGGCACCAGCGGCCACACCTTCGAGGGCTTCGGGGAGGAGCAGGCCATGCTGCATTGCGCGGTCCCCGACGACTGGGACGGGTGGACGCAGGTCTAGCGGCGCCGGATCGCCGGCGGTGCGGGCGCTGGCATACTTGTCCAGCACGGCCTCGTAGCTCAGTGGATAGAGCAGCGGTTTCCTAAACCGCGTGTCGCAGGTTCGATTCCTGCCGGGGCCACCAAGAGTGCCTCATTCAAACCTGCGCCGAACGAACCGACGGCCGAACTCCCGATGTCTCGTGAAGCGCCGATGCGGACGCGGACCGGTGGGGTGGAGGTGAGGAAGTTTCGATTTCTCGACCTCCCACGACGCTGTCTAGGTCTTCTGGATACTCGTCTCTGCCCCCTTACTCGGACAGGGAGAGGGCCGCATCGGCATTTACGCTCCCTGCGCCGCCACGCCGGCCACCGTGGCCGTCACGGAGATCACCGTCGGGCAGGCGACGAACGCTGATGGTACGAATCCCAGCGTTCCCGCCCCGATCAGCGGCGGGGACAAGCTCGTCGCGATGGTGCTGGCGCCATTAGTCACGACGTCGCCATCGAAGGTAATGGGCACGGCGGTCGCCACCTGCTCGAAGGACACATCGCCGCTGAGCGTGGCATTGTGTGAAGTGACGAGGCCGTTGACGGTCAGGAGGCCGCCGGTGACGGTGAAGGTGCCGCTCCCGCCGCCAGTGAGGCTGGGTGCCACGCCGACCGGCGGCGTGCAGTCGGCGCCGTACCCGAAGGCCGCGGACATGTTGATCGGGACCGTGCCGACCGGCGTCGTCGAGGGATCGGGCCACTCGGCGACGAAGACCGCTCCCGTGGTGGTTGTTCCGGTCACGGTGGCGACCAGGGATCCGGAGAACGACCCGCCGCAGGCGCCGGACGGGCAGGGGTAGGTCGGCAAGTCCACCACCCCGGCGATCGTGCCCCCGCCGGAGATCGTGGCGCGGGCCGGCACGGCGAGGGCAGCCTGCATCCCAAGCACCAGGCCCGCCATCGCCACTCCGACTGCGGACCGACGTGGCATTAGGGATCGGCCGGGCAGCGCGGCGCCCAGGTCAGGCCGCCGTCGACGGTGCAGCGGTAGCCCGCCTGGTTGAGCACGACGAGCATGCGCGAGCCGCTCAGCGGCACCAGCTCGCCGTCGTGAGTCTGCATGCTGCTCGTGGCGCTCACGGCCTGCCACGCTCCCGCGGCGGTGCGCCAGAGCGCGCGGGCCCCGCTGCTTAGGGTCGCCATGACCCAGCTATTCTCGCCGCTCGAGGCCACCGACACCACGGCGGCGATGGCGGCCGGGAGAGGCAGGGGGCGGAAGGTGGCACCACTGTCGACAGAGCGCTCGGCCTGGTTGCCGTAGGCAGCCATGAGGACATGGTCGCGGCCGTAGGCAGGTGAGGCCACCAACTGACCGACGCTGGTCAGGTCCAGCGTCGCCACCGTTGAGCAGGCGGCCTGCGGCGGGCAGGCAAACAGTGACGTGCTCGTCAGCGACCCGACGGCCACGCCGCCCGTAGCCGAGCTCACCGGCGGCGCCCACACAAGCACCCCGCGGGCCGGGTCCCCCCACGGCGTCGCCAGTGCGGCGGCATCAAGTGCAGAGCGCGGGTACATCAGCAGGGGAGCGGCGACGCCAGTCCCGAGGTCTTCCGCCCACACACCACCGTGCGCCCCGGTGGCTGCGACGAGAACCCGCCCGTCGCCGCTGTCGAAACCCGCCGGGAGCGCCAACTGCCCCGGCGGTGTCCCCAACGCGGCGAAACCGCGGGCGTCCCCGAACGCCGGCGTCCACGATGGGCTGGTGGAACCGGTCGGAGTAGTTCCGATGAAGATGCGCGGGTCCTGCGGGTACGTCGGCGGCAGCACGACTTGGTTGCCGCCCGCCGCCGGACCGGGCGCCGACTGCCAGGTGGCCGCGCCGTCGGTGCTCTGCAGGATGGCCCAGCACTGGCAGCCGCGGCCGACTCCGAGGGCCACGACGAGGTGCGTCTGCTCGTAGTTGGGTGCCCGGGTCGCCGCGGTCAGCAGCATGTCGTCTGGGGTTTCCTGGCTGGCGGTGCGAGGGATCAGGGGCACAGGCACCGTCGCCCCGCCCACGGTGCTCGTTCGGGGTGGCTCAACCAGCCCGGCCACTGGCTGCGGTGCTCGCGCCGGCCCTGGCACAGGAGCGCTCGCTGCCAGCACGGCCCC
Organism: Candidatus Dormiibacterota bacterium; assembly: GCA_035652335.1. Classification (GTDB taxonomy): domain Bacteria; phylum Chloroflexota; class Dormibacteria; order Aeolococcales; family Aeolococcaceae; genus DASRDZ01. The sequence goes on along the minus strand of DASRDZ010000100.1, from coordinate 21,181 downwards.
CCGAGCTTCTTGCAAGGCCACCGGCGGCGTGGGCTTCTGTGGCGCCGGCGCGAGGCCCGAAGGCCACAGCAACGAGCAGGCGACCACCGGCACCAGGGCTGTGGTGGCGAACGTGCCGCCCACGGGGCTGCTCGATACTGCCGGCAGGCTCCGGGTCACGCGCAGGCGCAGCCGTCGGGGAAGGAGGCCGAGCAGTGCCGAGAAGGAGCCGCCGTTTTCCTTCATCAGTTGCAGGGCGCGCTCCCGCGCCCGGAAGAGCCGAATGCGGACGGTGCCGAGGGTGGTGTTCTGACTGCGGGCGATCTCCTCCGCGCTCTCGCCTTGGGCGATCCGCACGATGGTTTCGCGGGAGCGCGGGCCGAGGCGGTCGAGCACGGCCATCACGGCGTCAGTCAGCGGTCCCAGGCGCCGGTCGACGGGCGCCTGGCGCAGCGCCCGGCGGTGCAGCTCCCGCTGTGCCTCCCGGTAGAGCGCTTGGGTGGCGTAGCGCATCCCGTGCTCGTGCGACGGCTGCTCCTGACCGAGCAACCAGTCCACCGCGGTGCCGACGACGGCTTCGACCTCTTCCTCGGTGGCGTCGTCGTCGCCGAGGTAGTGCCGGGCGTACTCGCGCAGGGTGCCGCCGTGGCGGGCCAGCATGGCCGCCATGTCGTAGGCGCTGGTGATCGCCACGACGGGTAGCGGCGTCCGTCCACGGCGGCGGCTCGAGTGGCTTCCCCTCGCTTGGCCCACGTTCCCTTCCCCAGCCTGGATGCTGACGGTGGATTGTGCGGCGGTGGGGCTGGCGTTATCAAGCGGGACTGACCGCAGCTAGTCGGCGTCTATGACGGCCTTTCGTCAATCCCGCTAATCCGCTTGACAGCAGCGCACCGGACCGTTTAGCGTTGCCGCCACTCGCCAGCGGGTGGCGGGGTGACCGGTCGGTCAATTGGAAGGGCCGCTTGTCAGCGGCGGAAGGGGCTTTTCGTGAACAATGGCGGGAGGGTCGCTTACCCAACTGCCCTCGCCTGCATTGGATCGCACGCTACCGCGCCCGGCCGGGTGATCGCTGGCGCCGCGTCCCATCCCTCCCTTCCCTTGGCCGCCGCGCAGTCTCGCTGTCGGCGGCCTCAGGAAGGGGCGGGGGCGCTACCCGACGCACGCTCCTGCTGCTACTCCCCGGGGGTCTCGGTGGTCCCAACCGTTCCGAGGCCCTCGCTCGTCCTCTCGGCCCGATCCGTGGGCGTCCCGTCCGGATGTGCCTTCGACTGGGAGCAGTGCCTATAGAGAGCGACAGACGCACCGACGCTATGTGAGTTCCTTGTGCCGAGGGGAGGCCGGGTGTAGGGCCCGGCCTCCAAGGCATCACACGCGGCTCCCGGTGGGCACGGCTCAGAGCCGAAATCCCGGGCCGCATCAACACCAAGAGGGAGGATGCCACACCATGCATCCAGAAGGAAACCCGGCGATGGCTTGTCCGTCTGCCCGATCAGTGCGTCACGGCGGACGGCTGGCGGTAGCCTTGGTGATCGGCGCCTTCGCTGGCTTGGCGCTCTTGACCACCGTCGTCGCCCAGGTCATCAGTGACCCGAGCGGCAACAACCTGTTCGCAATCGGGACCGCGCCGAACGACAGCGTCTCAGCGCAGTACCTCGCCGTCAACCCCCAGGGATCGGCCTCGGCCGGGGGCAGCGGAGCGGCCGTCAGCGGCACCGGACCGGCGTCCTGCGGCTCCGTCACGGTTAGTGTGACCGGCGGAGCCTCGTGCTCCGTCGGCAACGCCGCCGTCATCAGTGGCACGGGGAATGCGACCTCGGCGTCGAGCTACCTCACCGCTAGTGGCACTGGCAACGCCAGCAATGCCACCGACCACTACTACGGTACGGGCGACGTCGCCATCAGCGGCACCGGCTGTGCCTCCGGCGGCTTCGACCTGACGTTGGTGGCAAGCGGCAGCTGCGACGCCGATTCGACCTCCTGGCCGAACGTCGACAACCAAGGACCATACGACGGAGCCATGGCCATCAACCTCGGTCACGGATGTGCCCAGGGGGGCGAACTCGTCAACCTGGCGATGTGGGGCTGTGCTAACGGTGGCTACTTGTGGCCGTACTTCGGCGAACTGTCCGTCAGCCTCTTCGGCCCGGCGTACGGGTCCATCTATGACGTCAGCGGCACCGGAAATGCGGGCGGCACGAATCAAGACGGCTTCGGGAATCCAGCGCCGGTTTGCCCCGCCGGCGCCTCGGCGGCCGTGAGCGTGACGGGCCAAGCCTCGACCTGCCGGACGAGCGGTGATCCGGTGGGTGAAGACGTCGCGATCGGTACAGCTGGAGCCTCCGGCAGCACCGCGCTCGCCGGAACTGGCTCCGCCTCCTCCGATGGTCCGATGTCTTTGTCGGCGGCGGGTACGGCATCCGGTGGTACGGTCGCGCTCAGCCTTGGCGGTAGCGGGCAGTCTGGCGGCGTGCTCACCTACGGCGCTACAGGCGCCAGCGGTGGTACCGGCCCATCCGGAGGTTTCGCTGCCATCACGCCCCTGGGCAACGCCACGGCGTCCGAGCTGGCCATCGCGCCTACCGGCAGTGCCTACGCCTGCGGCGGCCCAGCTCCGCTGGCTGTTGCGCCGCTTGGCCTGATCAACGCGGCGACCGTCGGCACCTGTCAAGGCAACCTCTTGCCGCCGCCGCTGTCCAACGTCGCGGCCGCTGGATGAGCCTGGTCCCATGAAGCTGAGTTGGCTGGCACCGGCAGGTTCGGGGCCTGTCAGGTGCGCTCAGGCTCGTCTCGGGCGCGGCGTTTGCTGCGCCCTCACATCGACATTCCTTGGAAGGAGACTTAGTCCCATGCGACGAATTCGCATTTGCCTAGTGGCGCTCGTAGCGGCGTTCGGCCTCGTGCCGGTCGCTAGCCTGCCCGCCTTCGCCGACGCCAACTGCGCGGCATCCTTCGACGGTCAGTGCGCTGTCCCCCCGTACGAACTGATGGAGCAGGCTGCTGTCGCCGCCGATGTCGGGTCGGCCCTGCCAACCTTCCCGCTCAACACGGGGATCGGAGGCGTGGATCAGTTCGACGGCTTCACCACCGCCATGCTGACCCAGTACGAGGCCAAGCTACAGCGGTTGCAGGCCGTCGTGGCCTCGGACCCGGCGGCGGCGGTGAACATCGCGGAAGGGCTGGTGGGTTCGGTGGCGACCAACGCTTCGACCGCCACGTCGAGCAATTGTGCGGAGGGCCAATGCCCGCCGCCGAGCGCCAGCATCAACGAAGGCGCCATGATTGAACCCGATGGCTACTGCGGACCGACCAGCGCCGCCAACGCCGTCTGGGCACTCAATCAGAACTCCTACTTCAGCGGAACCCAGAGCGTGTACGACATCGCCAATGACATGGGCGAAGGCTCATACGATGCCAACGCCGGGATCGACCGTGGCGGCTGGGACAAGAACCGCTACGGCACGAACCGGGGCGGGTGGCGCGGCGAGATGGCCATCAATGACTACTCCAACGGCCAGTACGGCGGAAGCCTGACCAACGCCTACAGTTGGGCCAATGTCGATTCGAGCGGCCTCTGGAACGACACGGTGGCGGACATCTGGGGCGGCGTGGCTCCGATCTACAACATCAGCTCGGTCTACTACACCAAGGACAACAACGGACACTCCCACGCCAACTACCCGCTACCGCAGTACCCCTCCAGCTACAACAGCGGGCGGCCCATCTACCACTACTTCCCCGCCTACGGGTACCAGCAGAACTACGTCGTGGATATCTTCGACGAGAACAACTTCCTCAGCCAGCATTTCTGGCGGGACAGCGCCAGCCAGCTCTACCTCGCGAGCGTCGGGAACGGGCAGTACACCGGCGCGCAAGTGCAGATCCTCTGGTAGCTGGAGGCGCATCACAATGTCGGGCAGCCGTAGCCACACCACAACCCTACTGGCCCTGCTCGCTGTCAGCTTGACGGCGTGCAGCTCAGCACCGGCTCGCACGACGCCAACGGGAGGGAGCCAGACGGCTCCCTCCTCCCCCAGCTTCGTCGCATCGGCAACCCCCGCCCCCGCCGTCACCAAGCGCAGTCTCTTCACGATGCCCGCGGCGTCAAACGGGCTGCATGATCTGGCTTGCTCCGGCCCCGATGAGCTGGTTTGGACCACTGTCGACGACACGGAGGTTTGGGCGGGCGGGCAAGGGACGCCCGCGCACAAGCTCGTCAGCCTTCCCGCCGGGCACTTCATCGGGAATTTGCACGCATCCGGCCATTGGGCGGTGTTCGTGTTCGGGACGGCTGGACCGAACTCGCAGACAGAATCCCTTGCCTCCTGGCAGGTCTACGCCGTGGACCTTACGACCGGGGCCGCGCGCGTGCTCGACAGTGCTTCGAGCGGAGCCCCTCTACAGGCTGAACCAACCCCGAGCGTCACGGGAGACCTGGCAATCTGGGACCGCCTGACCGGCCCATCCTCCGCGCAGCTGATCACCGAGAACCTCGCGAGCCGGGTGCGCACGGCGGTGCCGCTACCCACGAGCATCTACCCCGTGCGGCCGTTCATTGATGCAGTCGGAAGGATCGTCTTCCTCAACCATGCCACCGACCCGAACCGCGGGCATGAGGAACCGACCTTTCGCGGCGGGGCGTTCATGGCGTACGACCCCGCGACGCACGTCGTGTCGCAGCTGGATTCATCGCCGACTGCCAACTTCGTGACGGTGGCAGGTCAGATCGCCGCGTGGTGGGACCCAGACGCGGCGGAGTTCTTCCTCACCCCTACTAGTGGCGGCCCGCGCCGCTCGCTGGGAAAGGGCTACGCGTCGGATTACCTCTCCGAGACGATCTTTGTAATGCGCAAAGCTCAGACCGAGGACACCATGCTGGCGGTGTCACTCGCGACGCAACACACCGTCGATCTGCCCTCCGACGTAAGAGCATCCGATGTGCAGGCGGTGTGCGGGAGCTCGGTTTACGTGCTGCTCAACGACGACACGTTTGTGGCCTTCACGGTGGCATGATGAAGGGCCTCCGTGCAAGGTTCGGGGTCGCGGTCCGTCGAGTCCATACAGTGAAGATCGCACCCCTGATCACACTTCGGGCCGGGCGTCGAGGCTACGTTCTGGCAGCAGCTTTGGCGATGCTCACCCTGACGGTGGTCGTCGGCCTGCGATCCGTCGGCGGGGCCTTCCCCCACCCTGGTGCACCGCAGTCCGGTTACGGCCCTTCAGCCGCCAGCGCCACCAGTGCGGCAGGACTAAGCGTGAGCAAGGCGCCGCCCACTGGCCCGGGCATCGGGACTTCAGCGGATCAGGGGACCGGCGCTTCGGACGACGGCCAAGCCGTGGGCCGCACCCAGGGGGCCGTGCTCGCTACCGGGGGTGCTCGAACTGTTGGTGGCACAACGCCCACGCCGTCGACGGCCAGTAGGACCGTCGCGCCGGCGGCGGCGTCACCCTCACCGTCCAATTCAGCCTCGAGCGGATGTGGGGTCAGCGCCAATGGGCGGTGCGTGGTTCCACCCTCGCCGTAAGCCGGTTACTCGGGCCACGGCCTCTGTTTTCATCAGAGATCGCGCAAGTCTCCTCCCGGGTCGTCGTCCAAGTAGATGGGGCTGCCTGGCGCCCGCCAGCCCGGCAGCCCCTTTCTCATGCGTGGCCCGGCATGCCCAGCGGGGGCGGTTCGAGTCTAATGAACGAAACGGGTGGCATGACTAGATCCACGCATTTGGATATCGGCTGGTGCTATCGGCCTCACCGAGCAGCCGGTCGGCTTCCCGCAGCTTGCGGACCACCTGCTCCGGTGTGTGCTTCCTGCCTTTCACCTGGTTCCTCCTCGCCCTCAGTGGGCTGGGAACCCTCATATCACGTGGACCAGTTCTCGGGGGTCAGGTCAAACCCGCGTAGCGCATGCTGACGATCTTTCGCTTCGTCAATAGCACCCATTTTACTTCCCTCTACGGAAAGTTCCGGCGAGCTGGGCTTCGCCCAATGCTTCCGAGTAGGCATTCGCCCCGGACCGCCCCGGTTACGCCAACAAAAGTCAGAAGGAAGCGAGGGCGGCGTTGAGCGCCTGAAAGAGGGCCTCGAAGCGCCGCACTGTCTTAGGCGAAACGCTGGCGAAGAACTCGTCGCGGTGCTCCGTCAGGGCATGGGCCGGGAGGGCATGGTCGAAGGTGGGGACGACACCCTCCAGCCGGCGCAGGATCGGCTCACTCGTCTGAGGGAGCTGGCTTTCGCTGAGGTGCTCGCTGAAGGCCCAGTTATAGAGGCGCAGGTAGTCGACGACATCGAAGAGATCCTCAATGTCCGCATTCTTCGGTAGCTCGTCGAGGAGGTCGCCGCAGCTCACCACAGCTTCGGGTGGGAGCTGGTTGGCTGCGGCTGCGGCCCGGACACGATCTGCCTTCCGGCTGGTGGCGGCGCCGTCGATCAGAGCCGAGACTTTCAGGCGCCGACCCATGATGGCCACGAACGCAGGCATGTTGCTGTCGCCGCCCACCGGGATCACGGCAAACCGCGGATCGAGCTGCACTCCCCCCGTCTGGGCTGCATGCTCAGAGACGCGCAGCAGGTACACAAAGTCGCTGCTTCCCTCCACGGCGAGGTGGTGACCACTTCCGAGAAAAAGGTGCTGACTGATGGTGTACCCGAGTGCGGATTCGACAGGCAGGATGGTGGCACGATCTGCCGAAAGGTCGACCCTGGTAACCTCGACTGCGAGATCGGGATCGGCGCGCGTCGCGCGGTCGTGGACGGCCCGGAGCTTCTCGTAGCGGGCCGGGTCAATCATGTGCTGCGAGTGGGTCGTGTACATGGTCTGCTTGGACTCGCCCAACTCGCCGAACACATAGCGCACAAAGTCCTGCTGCGCCTCGCCGTGGAGACTGGTGCCCGGTTCGTCCAGAAGGACGATCAGCGGGTCGTGGGCGTTCTGATACGCGCTGAAGGCGGCGAAGAAGGAGAAGAACCACTGGAAGCCCGTCGAGCGGGTGGCGAAGTTCGTCTCGACGCCCCCGTGCCGACCGTCGCGGATCTCGATCTTCAGCATCCGGTGCATCTGTAGTTGCCCGTTCGGGGCGGGGCCGATATCGACGTTATCAGTGTCGAAAATGACCTCCAGATCCTCGTTCTGACGCCAGTAGTTGAAGACGTGTCGGGTCAGATCCGTACTTGCGGCCTGTAGTTCCGCTTTCCGACTCGCGTAGTCCTCATCGAGAAAGTCGGCCGGCTTCTCACCAGCATGGCGGAGGAGTGAAACGATGGTCTGCTCACTCCGCTTGAGCGCGGCCTTCCCCTCGACCTTGGCCGCGAGATCGGTCAGGTCGCACTCGCCGGGCAGCAAGTGGTACTGGGAGAAGTAGAAGGTGCGCGGGACCCGGCTCCACAGCGCCGTTCGTTGGTCATCGTCGAGTCCCGGCTTGTCCAGCAGAAACTTGTACTTCTCGGCGGTCGTGGCGAAGATCGACAGGGCTTTGGACCGCAGAGGCTCAGTCTCCTTCAGCTCGCCGGCGCGGGCCCTCGCCGCAGCCTGTGCCTCGGCGAGGGTGGAAGCCGCCAGGAGGGAGTCACGATCCTCGTCCGCGACGCTGGTCTCGTCGGCAACGAACGTCACTAGATCGGCGCACTCGTCGACGCGCAGCCCAACAGTCGGGAGGCCCTCGTATGCACGCTCGGCGTGGCACACCGCCCCCGGCGGCAGCGGCGCGGGCAGCACGGGATTGAGGGCGGCCCGGTCAGCATCGTCCAGCGCGTACACGGCGCGAATCGGCCAGACGCGTTTCGCCAAGTCGGGGTCGTTGCGGCGATCCCGGGCAAGCCGCCATCGCGGGTAGTCGATGGTGAGGTCGAAGTCGTTCTCGCCCGTCGTCTCGTTGGCCGGCTTCAATCGGTGGAGGGCGAGCAGCAGGGTCGTCTTGCCCGACTCGTTCTTGCCCACGAGACAGGTAACGTCGTCCTCGATGGCCACGGTCTGCGGGGCCACGAAGTTGCGAAACCGCTCGACGGTGATGGACGTAAGCCTCAACGGAGATCCTCAGAGTGGGCGTTCCGGCCCGGCGCGCGCTGCCCGGCGCTTAGCCGGGACCGATAGGTCAGTAGGGTAGCGGTCCTGGCAGTCCCTGGGGGCCTTCGCGGGTCTTCCACCGCCTAGGGGCGCCCGGACAGGCCCGAGCAACCCTCGCGGACCGCTGGGGGGCATATGGTCACCCCCACCGGCTCACCCGCCGTGGCGTCCAGACTGCTTGACCATCCTCAACGCCACCCCACCCCCTACACCACGACTCCATCGCCACAGGGCGCCCATGGCTACTCCTGACCTCCCCGCACCCTTCTCGTCAAGGCCCCCGCCCACCCCCGCCGTCCCCTCATGCTCCGGCTGGGATTTCGGCAGGACGTGATGCGTACGCGGCGGGGCTAGACTCCTGTGGCGATGAGAGCCTGGTTCAGGGAACGGCGCGATGCCGTCATCGACGCCGTGGTCAGTGTGCCGGTTACGGCGCTCGTCGGGGTCTGTGGCGTGGGGATCGGGCTGGCCGTGTGGCACGCCCTGGCCGCTGGCGCCGCGTGGGCGTGGGCTGTCGCGGGACTCGTCGTCGGGCTAGCGGTCGGCGCGAGTGCCGCTACGGCGACACGCCTGTGGCGTCGACAGCCCCCCGACAAGGGGACCGACGTCCCGCCGGACTTACGGAGGGCGCGGCGCGATTCCGACGCGGCGCTGCTGACCGCGATCATTGAGCTTATTCCCGCCGAGGCGGTGACTTTCCTCAAGGAGCATGACTTCGGAGGCGATTGGCGCTGGTCGCAGACACAACCGTGGTGGAGGCTCGGGGAATTCGCCGGGGACATCGCGCACCGGTTCCTCGACCCCGAATTGGAGGCGTGCCGAAGTGCGTTCGCCGCGGTGTTGCAGGACTTCCTCGATACCCTAGCCGTGAACAGTGGACCGATCGAGGGCCAGCGCGGCGTCCAAGATGACCCCTGGCACGATGTGATGCCACGCAGCGCGCGGGTCGATCATCCCGCCGAGTACGAGCGTCGGAGGGAGGCCATCAATGGCAGCGCAGACGCGGTGGCAAGCGCTTATGAAGGGCTGGTCGGCCTTGCGCGCTCGCGGCTGGCGGTTTTCGTGGATCGGCGGGCACCGACGGTGCCGATGACCGGATGAGCCACTAGGTGCGACTGTAAGACGACCACCCTCGACAAGAAGGAAGGGCCTGGATCAAGAGAGCAAAGGCGGAAGGTCGTCCTGTCCACTAGCGAGCCAATCCTTTGCATCTGACGTAGGATCGCCGTTCGCATCGATGAGCTCATCCGTGCGGAGCATCGACTTGGCAGCCCTGAGTATCTCCGGGCTGGGAATATCACTCCGCGCGAGATAGTCCGCCAGGTCGTCGATGGTCACGCTCTCCACCGAAGTGCTCGCACTTTGAGCCGCCATCAGAATAGCTCGACAAACGCTAGCGTAGTGGGCCGTCACCATAGTAGTACCCCGTCGCAGCCAAGATCCGTCTTCACAAAGCCGCACCGTACCACGACGGCGTGTGCGATGAAGACTGGGGAGTTTGCGGTGTGCCCGCCGATTCCATCCTCCTGGCGGAACGCCCGATGGGCGAGCATCTTCGTTCGCCGTGTACTTGGCGCTCTGACTCGCCGGCATGTATAGCCGGGGTGCGCTTCGTCGGGCTTCCCAGCAGTTCGGCGCCGAGGGTGTCCGTCGCTGGATCAGGGTCGACTTCGATCTCCTCCAGCGGGGCCCAGACTGCAAGGACGTGCCCGCTTGGCCGTCAGGTCAGACTCCAGCTTGGCGATCTCGCGGTGCAGCGCGACCTCCTCGTTATGCAGGTTGAGGAGCACGGGACCGCCAGTGTGACGAAACGTCCGAGATGACAGCAGCGGCGCGGAGTGCAATACTGCAAGACATACGATTCGGAGGAAGGGCTGAACAATGACGCACGTTGTCGGGCAGATTGCGTGGGGAGATGCAGCCACTTGGGCATCAGCCAGCGGCACCCTTGCCGCCGTGATTGTAGCCCTTGGAATAGCACTGCGAGACACGCTCCGCCGCCGGTGGCGAGATCAACGCTGGCAGGCCGAGCGAATCACAGCTTGGCTGGGCGGCCGCGCACCATCGTCCGATCAGTCCATCATGTACCTGCACCTCCACGTAGGAAATGCGTCGGACCAGTCCATTTACCAGGTCGTCGCCACGTTAGTAGCCATCCAGGGGGCTTGGCGCAATGATGGCAAGGAGGGAGGGCCTGAACACCGCGCCTTCCTCTGGCAGGTTCCACCCGCGGGCCAAGTAACGACTATCTCCTTTGCCGGGCATGGCATGTCGATGCGTTTTGGTATCGAGCTGGCCTTCCAAGATGCGGTTGGCCGGAGCTGGCGACGATTGGCTGATGGCAAGTTGGAGACTATTGACACAAATCCGGTTGACTTCTATCGTCTATCGCGGCCGGTCGGATGGGAAGACAACACCTTTGGGGTCACGGCTGCTGGCGAGGGATGAGGCATGGCGGAGAACGATCAGAGCGCCGAGCGAAAGAGGGCGACAGATCTAATCCTCGAGTCGGGCGCCCGGCGCAAACTGATTGTCGCTGGCCCAGGCACCGGTAAGTCTTTCACCTTCAGACTTCTGCTTGCGGACAACGGCGGCCCGAACCTCGCCATTACCTTCATCAATGCTCTGGCAAGTGATCTCGCCGCAGTTTTGGGCGACTCGGCCGACGCATACACCTTTCATGGGTTTTGCCGAAGTCTATTGCACCGCCTCGGCGTGGGCGGCGTAAGCAATGGCGTTGATTACTACCCTTCACTTCTTGTCGTTCAAGCCGATGATCTCTCCAGGCTTGACAGCGAGGTTGTGTCGAATAGGGACATTGAACGCGATTTCCATTACCTTGACACCGCCAGCGGACGCATCGACTCGGCCCTGCGCAGCGGCAACTACTACGACGCCGTTGGGCATATCGATTCGGTCTACCGAGTTCTCAAGTACCTACAGGCCAACCCCGATGCAATACCACACTACGCACAAGTCGTCGTTGATGAGTACCAGGATTTCAGCTTGCTCGAGGTTTAATTCATCGATGCACTTGCGCAGAAGAGCCCCACGCTAGTCGTTGGAGACGATGACCAGGCTCTGTACGCGTTCAAGCATGCCTCGGCAGACTACATCCGCCAATTAGGCAGTCGACACTTCATGGGATCGGTTCGAGCTGCCTTATTGCTCACGTTGCACGCAGGTCCTCGTCCAGGCCACCCATACCGTCATCTCTCGCGCACAGGCACGTGGCCTCCTAGCCGGTCGCCTCGACAAACGCTACGAGTGCTACTTGCCGGATAAGGCTGCCGAGAGCGCCACGTATCCGGTGATTACTCATGCCCATTGTACTGTGCAGCGCGCGAACGCCCCTTACATGGCCCGCTACATCGAGCAACGGATTCTAACGATTCCGCCCGAAGAAATTGCCGAATCGCACGCCAAAGGCTACCCCACGGTACTGATTTGTGGGCCACCGCAGTTTACTCGTCGGATTGCCGACTACCTCAGCAAGCACTTTTCAAGCGTGGACCATAAGCAGAGTGCACCGGCTGTAGTCGAGCCGATCGACGGGTATCGGCGTATAGCCGTCCATCCGGACTCGCGTCTTGGCTGGCGCATCTTGCTGTACGCGTTTCAGCCGCCCGAGACGAACGAAATTCTTCGTCGAGCGCTCATCGATGGAGAGGAGTTGTCTGCGATATTGCCGGAGCATTTCCGAGCCGAGCACCTGAGGGTTGCGGGCCTTGTTGGTCAGCTGCAGTCCGGCCAGGCGCTGACGCCCGAAGACGTCGAGATGCTCGAAGCTGCCTTGGGTGTGCCGCTGGCACAGTTCCGAGTTGACCTGGGGCTGGTCGCGGTGGAGGCCCCGGTATCTTCAGCATCGGACTCCGAGCCGACGATCGTAGTCACGTCACTAGTTGAGGCCAAGGGTCTTCAATGCGGCCACGCCTTTGTGGTCGGCGTGAACGAAGGGCACTTTCCGCGCTCCAATGGTCACATCACCGACGAAGAAGTCTGTTCGCTGCTGGTTGCTCTCACCCGCGCCAAGAAGAGTTGCACGCTGGTCTCGTGTGACCATTTCGGGAAGGAGAGGCTGGGCCAGAGTCTGTTTGTGGATTGGCTCAGGCCGCACCTAGCCTCGGTTCGAGTGGATCAGGGCTTCTTCGGAGGACGCTAGCCACACAGTTGTTCGTCGGGGCCGTGTAGGAGCCGGTGCAGCTTCTCCTGGAAATCGGGGTTTGAAAGGTGTTGAATCAGGCCCACTGCCGCGCCACAACGCCAGGATGTGGACGTTCAGCCACCCCCGGGGTTTCATGTCTACCAGGGCAGATGGTCATCCAGCCTGCAGACCGTGACACGGCTCCCGAGTGGACGGAGCTTCGTTGCCCACTCCTTGTCATTGGAGACGAGATGGGCAACCTGGCCGATGATTCCCGTTGCAACAACAAGAGCGTCGGGTGGCAAGAGGTTGTAAAGGGCTCGAATCGTCGCCGCTTCCTGGGCCACTGCGAGGTCGATGCGTTGGGCCTCCAGGTTGGGGAAATTGCTGAGGAAATCGATCGCGTGGTCGTAGTGCGCGAGACTTCGCCGCCTTGGTCTGACCAAGATCTCCATGACGGTCACCATCGAGACCACCGCAGGATTGCGTCCGGACTTGACCAAGGCATCGACCACGTGTTCGGCGACAACGCTGGCCTTCTCTCCGCCGTTCAGGTAGGCAATGAGAGTCGTGCTGTCCAGGAGGACGCGCTCGCCGGCGGGGAGCGCCTTTTCGAGCGATCGACGGCTCACCGACCAGGCCAGCTCGCGCGCTCGTCAGCGAGGTACTGCTCGGCCTCCTCGGCGGTTCCGTAGACACCTCGAAGGATCCCGGCATAGCTCTCGGGGCGGTGGCGCACCCTGACCTCACCGGTGGTCTCGTCGAACACGATTTGCAGCTGGCTCCCCTCGTGGAGTCCCATGCGCCGGACGATCTCGTCGGGCCAGGTCAGCTGGTTCTTCCGCCGCAGGGCGGCAGCCAGGACGATCTCCATCCGAGCATTTTAGGGATGGTCCGACTGGCGCGTCAAGGGTGTGACCAGGCAGCGATAAGTCGCACCAGCGGGATGCCGGTAGAGCGCCGGCGTCGGACACGCCGCTGGCCGCGACATTGAGAAGTCGGAAGGTCTGACCCGCGGTCTGCTGATCGCACGAAGCGCGCCACTCCCCTGACACAGTGCACCGCCGGGGTGCGACCGGCTCTACCAGCATCCACCCCTCGGCGGCGTACTGAACCTCGGGAGCCGACGCAGGATCTGCGGCTCCGCGCACCGAGGGGACGTCACATGGGCCCGTCGCGTCAGTCCAGCGCACCCGCCGCCGCATCGCCGCGCCACGCCCCCGCCGGGGTGGCCGCCGGGGCCATCCTGCTCGCCCTCGCCGTCACCGGCTGCTCGTCCTCGACCACGACGCCACCCGCGGCCACGGCCAGCGCCACGACATCGCACACCTCGACGAGCACATCCACGGCCTCCGCCCTGCCCGCCGCGGGCACCGTCGCCGCCACCATCCCGTCGATCGGCGCGCTGACCAGCAAGGACGACAACTACGGCATCGCCGCCGACGGCACCTCGGTCTGGATCTACAACGGCGACACCGGGATGGTGACGCGAGTCACCGAGGCGACCGGCGCGGTGGCCGCGACCATCCCCCTTCACCCCGGCTGCAGCACCGGCCGAGGCTGCGGCAATCTCGCGGTCGGTGACGGCGGGGTGTGGGTCGCCAACGACGCGGATGGGACCATCACGCACATCGACCCCGCCAGCAACAGGGCGGTCGCCACCATCTCCGTCGGTGCGACGGCGGCCCCGCAGGTCTACACCACCCCCGGGGTGGTCTGGTCCGCCAACTACTTCGCCGACTCCTACACCCAGATCGACCCGCACACCAATGCGATCACCGGCACGCTCTCGCACCACCTCAGCGCGGAGTCCGTCACCCTCGCCGCGGGGTCGATATGGCTCTGCGACGCCGGCGGCGCGCCCGCGGTGACGCGACTCGACCCGTCGAGCGGGGCCGTGCAGAGCCACTTCGACTTCAGCACCGGCTCGTCGATCTTCTGCCTCGACGCGGCGCCGCTGGGATCGTCGCTGTACGTCGTCACCGAGGGCGACACGGCGAAGGTCATCGATGCCGCGACGGGGAGCACCCACGACGCGCCTGCCGCGCCCGGCAAGGCGCACGTCGAACGCGGTCTCGTCGGCGGCGCGAACGGGACCTGGCTGATCGACGCCGATTTCGGTCTCTTCCGGCTCGACCCGACGACGGGCGGTGCCGTCGCGCAGCTTCCCCTGACGGGCGCCGCGGGGATCGCCGATGATGGGCACTCCATCTGGGTGATCAGCAATGACGGCTCCCTCTCGCGAATCACGCCGGCCGCGTGACCGGGCAGAGTGGATGCGAGGACGACAGCGGTGATGCCCGAGCCGGCGGCGACCCCGGCGGTCGACCAGGCCCTCGCGGCGATCTACGCCCGCGAGGGCACCAGGCTGGTCGCGCTCGCACGCGTGCTCAGCGGTGACCTCGACGCCGGCGAGGACCTGGCGCAGGAGGTCTTCATCCGCGCCCTGCGCGCACTGCAGCGCGATCCGGAGTACCTCTACGAACCGGTCTGGCCGTGGCTGCGCACCACGCTGGTGCGCCTCGTCATCGAGCGCCGGCGCCGCCTGCGGCGCGAGATGAGCCGGCTGCTCCGCCTCGACCGAGCCGCCGCGACGACGGAGTGGCCCATGGCCAGCGCCGACGTCGCGGCGGCGCTGGCATCGCTGCCGCCGCGGATGCGCGCCTGCGTCGTCCTCCGCTACTGCGAGGACCTCAGCACGCTCGACGTGGCGAACACCCTTGGCTGCGCGCCGGGCACGGTGGTGGTCCAGCTCCGCGAGGCGCGCAAGCGGCTGCGGCTCTGGCTCGACGGCGGTGAGGACGGCACCGATGGCTGACGGGATGGACGGATTCGAGCAGCGGTTGCGGCAGCGTCTGGCCGAAACGCTCGAGGACGCCGCGGCTGCGCCGCGGCGACGGCTGCCGCTTCCGGGTGCGGCGGCGCGCCGTGGCCATCCGCGCTGGGAGGGCTTCGCCGCCGGCGTGGCCACCGCGGCGCTGCTCTTCGGGGTCCTCTGGGCCACGCTGGGCCGCAGCCCCGCTCACCCCGGCCCCTCGGTTGCGCCGTCGACCAATGCGGGACGGGTGATCTCCAGCGTCAGCGTCGCCGACCCGGTGTTCACCATCGCCGCCGGCGAGGGTGGCGTGTGGGTGCCCGACGACGCCTCGGGGAAGCTGCTGCGCATCGATCCACGAAGCGGGCGCATCGCCGCCACCATCCCCATCGCCGTGTCGCGACTGGCGTCCGCTGACGCCTTCGACGCAGTGGCCACGTCACCCGGCGCGGTGTGGGTGACCTCGGCCGTCGACGATGCGCTGGTGCGAGTCGATCCCGCGACGAATCGCGTTGCGCAGCGCATCGCCCTGGGCGTGCGTCCGTCGTCGCTCGCGGTTCTGGGGTCGGACGTGTGGGTCACCGCGTCCCAGGCCGATCGTGTGCTGCGCGTCGCGGTGGCGAGCGGGACCGTCGAGGCGTCGGTCGCCGTCACCGACCCGGGCCCGATCGCGGCGGGCGCGGGCGGTGTCTGGGTGGTGTCGGAGCGGGAGGGCGAGCTGTCGCGCATCGACCCGACGACGAATGTCGCATCGAAGCTTCTCAGCGCCGCACCGGGCTCCGACTACGTCGTCGACGCCGTCGTGGCCAGCGGCGACGGTGTGTGGTTCCGCAACCTCGCGGCCCGGAGCGTGCAGCACCTCGACGCCGCCAGCACGCTGATCACGCAGCAGGCGGGCGTCGGCGGCACCGCGACGTGGGGCGTCACCGACCCGCTGACAATCGCCGCGACCAACGACGCCGTGTGGGTGACGGTCACCAACGCACTGGTGCGCGTCGACCGCCGCACCCTGCACGTGACGCAGCTGCCGCTGATCCAGCCCACGGGCGTCGCCACCGCCGCCGACGACGGGTCACTGTGGCTCGCCACCGCGCAGGGCGCGGTCGTCCACGTCGCCCCCGGGACCGGCTGAGCCGCCCACCCGGCGAATCGAGTTGGGGGGCCGCCGGCCACCGGCAGCCCCCCAAAGAGAACACCGTCGACCGCTACGGTGTGATGCCCGCCCCGTTGTAGGTGCCGGCGAACGACGCCGAGGTGATCGGCGCCGGGGGCAGCTGGTTGTAGATGAGCACCCCGTAGAAGCAGATGACGAAGGTGATGATGGGAACGCCGTCGATCGACACGGTGCAGGTCAGCCAGAAGTAGATGTGGCCGTCCCATCGATAGTAGAAGCCCCTGCACTGGATGACGATCGGTGAGAGGCCGACGCATCCCGCCGTGCAGTTGATCTCCCCTGATCCAGTGACGTCGATGGACCCGACGCCCGTCGCCAGGTTCTCGACGATCGAGCTTCCGCTGCCCGTGAGCGAGGCGGTGTAGGTTCCCGCTTCGTTGAGCGATCCGGCGCCGGCGATCGCTCCCGTCATGCTTCCCGACAGCGAGAAGGTCTGATCCGACACGGGAGCCGGCGGGAACGCGAAGCCCGGCGAGTAGCTGAAGGTCGCGGAAGCGACACCGGCCGTCACTCCCGCCTCCTGCGCCTGGGCCGGGAGTGGTGCCGCCATCACCGCCGCCAGGGTGAGCGCGACGACACAGCGTCTGAGTCCGGCAACTCTGAGATCGAACATGGTTCTCCCTTCCTTGTTCGCTGACCGATCGGGGAGCGCAGACGCGCTCCGTCGCTGGAATCGAAGCCACTGCTCCATGTCACATCGATAGGCGATCCCCCGATGTCCTCCTCCGTCCCGCCGAGGTCGCGCGTGACGGCATGCTATGTCTCGTCCGATGGTGAGTCAACAACGACAACGACAGCGCCATAGCCTCAAATGCCACGATAACAACAGCCCCTTGCACTGCAACGAATTGTCTGCTATGACTCGCTCCAGAGACCCGCGATCGCGCGGCGGCGTTCGGGGGCGGAAGGGAGTGTGAGGAGCACCTGCAGACTCGGTGCAGGGCCGGCACGGGCGGCGTCGCACGCCTGGCCCTCGCCGCAGCCTCGCGCGGGTGCGGAGGTGGAGACATGCTGCGGATGGTTCGGCGCTCTGCAATCGCCTTGGCGGTGCTCGCCATGGCGATACAACCGGCTGCTGCTGCGGGGGTGATGAATGGCAACGGCGTGATCACGGGCACGGTCCTGTTCACGCCGGGCTTCAACTGCCTCCAGCTGGTCGACGACCAGGCATGGACCTTCCAGTCCGTCGTGTTCACCGGCGTGTTCAACACGTCGGACCGCGGCGTCATCTACCTGACGGACATGACGGCCAACGCCAGCGGCAACTCCATCGTCGAGAACTGCGCCGGGGGCGTCGGGAGCGTCAATTCCTTCACCGCGACGGGCGTCGGGACGACGCCGGGCGGGATCGGCTTCATGACCATCACGATCAACATGAACGGGGTCTATGTGCGCGACGGAGCCGACACGCACATCGCTCTCACGGGCGCGGTGACCGTGTGCTCGGAGTTCCCCGTCTTCGGCGGCTGCTCAACCTATACGACGGCGGCCCGGTCGGACGGGGTGCTCCTGCCCAACCAGACGCCTCCGGCCATCATCACGTCCGCCACGTACGCGGGCACGTGGGAGGCAACGGGAGTCTCCGCGTAGGCCGGCGTCTGTGGGGTGGGCGCCGCGCTCACCCCACAGACATGCGGCGGCTAGACCGCTCCCGGCGCGTCCTTCCAGCGCAGCGGCAGCGCGGCGCGCGCCGCGTCGTGGTCGCCGACGAAGTCGCCCATCATCCCCGCGGCGCTGGCCAGCGACGCCGCCGCCGAGGCGACGTGCTCGTACACCGCCGCCGCCTGAGCCCGCGCCGACTCCATGCTGACCACCGCGGTCTGGGCGCGCACCTGCGCCACCCAGTCGTCCGGGGCAGCCTCCATCGCCACCACCTGCGCCGCGTGGCCGACCAGCTCGACCGCGCGCGAGAGCAGCTCCTCGGTGCAGCTGGCCAGCGCCGTGGCACGTGCGACGGCACGGATCGCCTCGTGCATCACCTCGGGCTCGTGACCGACGTTGGGGTCCACCATCGACCTCCCGGCCGAGGCGGCGGGCACCGCCACGGCTGACCAATCCGCATTCCTCTGTCAGAGAACCCTACATCGTCACGGGCGTGGTGGCACCGCCGTCCGGCGGACCGTCGCGGCGCCGCTGGCCCACCGTCACAAACGGAGTACCCTCGACGGGGTCCGCGTCGGCTCCGCACGCGCCCTCCAGAGGATGAGCAGCACCTCCCCGTCCTACCGCGCCCTGTTCGCCGTGCCCGGCTTCGGCCGCCTCGTCGGTTCCGCCCTCCTGTCGCGCACCTCGAACCAGATGAACGCGCTGCTGCTGGTGCTGTTCGTGCTCGACCGGTGGAGGTCGCCCCAGCTCTCCGGCCTGGTGGTGCTCACCGCCATCGTCCCGGGACTGCTGGTCAGCCCCATCGCGGGCGCCATCCTCGACCGGGGCGCGCGCATCCCCCTGATCATGCTCGACTTCGCCACCGGGGCGGCCGCGCTGGTGCTGGTGGTGCTCCTGGCGCGCGCCGGTGTGCTGCAGCCGTGGATGCTGGTGCTCATCGTCGGGCTGGCATCGCTGACGATGCCGCTCAGCAACTCGGGGACGCGGTCGCTGTTCCCCCTGATCGTGCCGCGCCCGCTCTGGGACCGCGCCAACGCCAGCGACAGCGGCGCGTTCGTCGTCGCCACCGTGGTGGGGCCGGGCCTCGCCGGCGTCATCGTGGCGCTGGCGGGCACGACGTACGCCCTGCTCGTCCCGGCCGCGATCTGGGCGTGCGCGGCCGCGCTGCTGGCGGGCATGCACATCGCGCCGCCCGCCACCGCACCGCGCGGCACGGTGCTGCGCGACGCCTGGAGCGGGCTCCTCTACGTGCTCCGCAACCGCGGCCTGCGCGCGCTGGCGGTGACGCTCTCCGTCTACAACATGGGCCAGGGGGTGATCACCGTCGCCCTGCCGGTGCTCGTGCTCACCCGCCTGCACGGCGGCTCGACGCAGGTGGGCGCGCTCTTCGCGGTGCTCGGCGGCGCGGGCATCGTGGCCGGGCTGCTCAGCGGCCGGATCGATTCGGAAGGACGCGAACGGGAGCTGATGATCGCCGGCTGCCTCGGCTCGGTGGTGGCCATGGTCACACTGGCGCTGTCCGGTTCGATGCTGGTCGCGGCGGTGGGAATGGCCATCTTCGGACTGTCCAACGGGCCGCTCGACATCGGGCTGTTCTCGCTGCGCCAGCGCGTCACCGACCCCGCCTGGTTCGGACGCGCCTTCGCGGTCTCGATGAGCCTGAACTTCGTCGGCTATCCAACCGGATCGGCGCTGAGCGGGCCGGTGGTGGCGCACTCCGTCACCGCGGCGTTCGCCGTCGGCGCCGCACTCATCGCGCTGAGCACGCTCGGGCCGCTGCTCATGCTTGAGCCGCAGCGGCGCGCTCGCGCGCGCGGGCGCGCGGCCTCGGGATCGCCCGGCGGGAGCTGAGCTGGAGGCTGGTGC
Source organism: Candidatus Dormiibacterota bacterium (assembly GCA_035652335.1). Lineage (GTDB taxonomy): Bacteria > Chloroflexota > Dormibacteria > Aeolococcales > Aeolococcaceae > DASRDZ01. The sequence goes on along the minus strand of DASRDZ010000100.1, from coordinate 1,545 downwards.
CCTCGACGCGATCGGCCGTGACGGTCGCGACGGAGATGACACTGCGTGTTAAGGCCAGCCAAGACCGGATCACGAAACGGCAGCCGCGCGTGCCCCCGAGCTGGAGCCGCCGTACTGTCTGCTCAGCCTCTGGCGCATGGCAGTCAACGTCGCGACGTCGCCACAGGCACCCTGCCCCTTTCCCCTGGCGGCGCGGCCGGGTTCCCTGTCCTGGCCGCGCCCCACCCCGGGGCTCCGCACTCCCGCTCCTCCAGCGTGGGAACCTGCGCGCGGGGTGGCGCGTCGTAGCTGTGTCAGCGCCCACTGATCGGCTCGACCGGGCGCGGAGGGAAGCACATGCTGCGACGAGTGATCTGCGGTGCCGCCGTCGCCGCCACCCTGCTGGCCGCCGGCGTGCAGAGCGTGGCCGCGTGCGGCGGGCTGGTGGCGCGCAACGGCGCGGTGCGCCTGGCCAGGGCGACCACCTTCGTCGCCTGGCATGACGGCGTCGAGCACTACCTGACCAGCTTCGCCTACCAGGGCGTGGCCAGCGACGTCGGCTGGATCGTGCCGCTGCCCGCCATCCCCACCAGCGTCGAGGCGGGTGGCCGCTGGACGCTGCAGCGCCTGGTGCAGGAGTTCTCGCCACCCCTGGCCGAAGCCGGCGCCGGCGCCCCGGACGCGCTCAGCGCCACGGCGAAGTCGGCGCAGGTCATCGAGCAGACCACCGTCGAGGCCGTCGACCTCACCGTGCTGAAGGGCTCCGCGGACGAGGTGCTGCAGTGGTGCAAGGACAACGACTTCGCCCTCAACGACGAGACGCGCGCCCACATCGAGCTCTACGCCAAGGCCAGCCCCATCTTCATGGCGGCGAGGTACGACGTGCAGAAGGCCAACGCGCTGGGACGCTTCCAGGGCGACGGCACGCCGGTGCTGATCACCATGCCCACACCGCGCCTCTGGGTGCCGCTGGAGGTGCTGGCCAACGCGCTCGACCCGGTGAGCGCCGACATCTTCCTGCTCACCGACTCGCGTCCCAGCACCGGCGAGGAGTTCGGGCTCTTCGGGCTGCCCGCGACCAGCGTGGGCGACGAGCTGCCCGGCGCGCCCGGCTTCGTGCTGCAGGCGCAGGAGCCGATGAGCCCGCGGCTGCACACCGACCTCTCCAGGGACCGCAACATGTCCTGGGTGCCCGGCGACGGCTGGGTGACCCACCTGGTGCTCGACGCGTCGAGTCCCACCGTGGACTACGACATGACCGTCAGCCCTGGCGGCGACATCCGATTGGTCTCGTTCGCGCTGCCCTTCAGCACCAGCACGCCGCATCCCGCCGTTCCGGTGTCTGCGTACACGCCGCAGGCGCACATCGCCGCGTCGTCGCTGGCGGCGCTGATCGCCCTTGCGCTCGCTCCCCCGCTGGGCCTGCTCGCGCTGCGCCGGCGGCGCAGACGGTCGAGGGCGGGCGCCTAGTTGTAGCGCCCACAGACGTTGTTGACATAAGCGAGAGCCCTTCCTGAAGGTGCGGGTTGCTTGACGACCCAACCTGGGGAGGGCTCTCGTGGCACA
>DASRDZ010000099.1:0-16893 GCA_035652335.1 Candidatus Dormiibacterota bacterium | reverse complement strand
CCTGGCCCCGCCGGCCACCTCCTCGGCGGGCTGGAAGCACATCCGCACCCGGCCGCTCCAGGCGTCCCGCAGCTCGGCGAGAGCGGTGGCCGCCCCCAGGGCCATGGCCACGTGGCCGTCGTGTCCGCAGGCGTGCATCGCCCCGTCGTTCCGCGAGATGACGGCGCGGTGCTCGCCGCGCTCGGTGATGGGCAGGGCGTCGGTGTCGGCGCGGAGCATCACCGTGGGGCCCGGGCGGCCGCTGTCCAGGTCGGCCACCACGCCGGTGCCGCCGCCCACCTCGGTGCGCACGCTGTAGCCGAGCACCTCGCAGCGCTCGGCGCAGAGCTCGGCGGTGGCCCGCTCCTGGTAGCTGAGCTCGGGGTGCCGGTGGAGGTGGCGGCGGTCCTCGACGAGCTGGGGCCCGACGCGGTCGAGCGCTGCGGCGAGGCGCTGCTCGAGCTGGGGCTCAGCCATCGGCGACGGGAGCCGCCCGGTGGCGCCCGGCCAGCCGCTGCGCCGCCGACTGCAGCGCGCCGTTGGTGATGCAGGTGCTGGCGCCCACCCGCATGGCCGCCTCGCGCACGTCCTTCGCCTCGTGGTGGCAGAAGGCGACGATGGTGGCCTCGGGCCGGGCCTCGCGGACCCGGGCGATGAGGCCGAGGCGGTGCGGCGAGTCGCTGTTGAGGTCGACGAAGAGCGCGTCGGCGACGGGGATGTCCTCGGTGCGAGCGACCACCAGCTCCCCGCCCGTGCGCCGCACGGCGGCGTCGAGCTGGCTGCGGAACATGAGGTCGTCGCTGACCAGGGCGACCCGGCGGACGTCGGACATCGTGCCCGGATGATACGCGGGGCGTCCGGGCGCACCCGGAGGTGGCCGCGAGGCCACGCGATGGCATGATGGATGGCCATGAAGCTGCTCTGGACCAGCGACGCCGTCGAGGCCATCCGCGGGCTCCGCGAGGAGGAGTCGCGGCCTGCCTCCGCCTTCCGCGTCGACGTCCGGCTGGGCGGATGCCAGGGGTTCAAGGTGTACTTCGAGCTCGACGACGAGCACGACGACGACGTGGCCTTCGACGCCGCGCCCGACGTCCGCATCGTGGTGCAGCAGGACGGCATGCCCATGATCGACGGCGGCATCCTCGACTACGAGGACTCCCATCGCGGGCGCGGCTTCCGCATGGCCAACCCGCACGCCGAGAAGGCCTGCGGCTGCGGCCAGGCCTTCTACGCCAACTTCGAGGACGAGGAGGTCGCCTCGGTCGGCGCCGCGCCGGCCTCCAGCTAGCTCCCCGGTTCCCCGCAGGGGCGACCGTTCGTCGGCCGCCCCTTTTTCATGCAGACTTGTGGCCGGACGGGGGTGACCACGCAGCCTTGCAACGGAGGAATTCAGCATGGCGATCGCGACGCTGGGCATCGTCGGCGCCGGCCTGATGGGCTCGGGGATCGCCGAGGTGGCCGCGCGCAGCGGCGTCGACACCACGGTGTGCGAGGTCGACCAGCGGGCCCTCGACACCGCCCGGCAGCGCATCGAGCGCTCCCTGGAGCGCGGGCGCAGCACCGGCAAGCTGAGCGACGAGCAGGTCGCCGAGACGCTGGGGCGGATCAGCTTCAGCCGTGACATCGAGGACCTGGCGCCGTCCGACATCGTCGTCGAGGCCATCGTCGAGCGGCTGCCCGACAAGGTCACCCTGTTCGAGACGCTCGACCGGATCGTCAAAGATGCTGCCATCCTTGCCACGAACACCTCGTCGCTGCCGATCATCGAGATCGCCCGGGCGACGCGCCGTCCCGAGGCGGTGGTGGGCACGCACTTCTTCAACCCGCCGCCGGTGATGCGACTGCTGGAGCTGGTGCGCAGCGTCGCCACCAGCGAGGAGACCATGGACGCGGCCCGCGAGTTCGGGGAGAAGCTCGGCAAGCGCATCATCGTCGCCCAGGACCGCGGCGGGTTCATCGTCAACCTCCTGCTCATCCCCTTCCTCACCCACGCGGTGCGGCTCTACGAGTCGGGGTTCGCCACCAAGGAGGACATCGACGAGGGCATGCGCCTCGGCTGTGGGCATCCCATGGGTCCGCTGCAGCTCCTCGACTACATCGGCCTCGACACCGCGCTGTTCGTCTGCGAGGCGCTCTACGAGGAGTACGCCAACGCCGACTACGCCCCTCCCCCGCTGCTCCGGCGCATGGTGGCCGCGGGCTGGCTCGGGCAGAAGAGCGCCAAGGGCTTCTACGAGTACCCGCAGCGCCGCTAGCGACTAGTTGGGGCGGGGGCCGCTGGCGCCGGGCGCTGCGTTGGGGGGCTGCTGCTGCTCGTCGACGCGCATGCGGACGCTGGTGAGCATGCGGTCGCCGTACCAGTACTCGGCGGCGTAGCCGCCGGGCTGGCCGAACATCGGCGAGAGGAAGGACACCGTGGACACGGTCACCTCGCGCCCCTCGGGAGGTGCCTCCCCCGCCGACTGGAAGGAAAGGTTGACGGGCGGCAGGATCAGCTTCGCCGAGTCGTCGACGAAGCGCAGCTCCACCTGGTGGGTCCGCCCCGCGTCGGCGGCGCCGAAGCGGAAGCCCGCGACCACCGCGAAGGTGACGCGGCCCGGGAGCTGCGGCAGGGTGATGGTGGAGAAACCGCCGCCGAGGACGTAGACCTTGCCGTCCGGCGGGACGGCAGCGCTGTCGGCGAAGAGGGCGAAGTCGAGCTCCATGTCGGGCTACAGCTTGCCAGGCGGGACCACGCCCTCGCGGGCGCGCTGCAGCCCGTCGAGCACCTCGGGCCCGTTGTGGGTCACCTGCCCGGGGTTGGCGACGAACGCCTTCACCAGCGGCCCGTGGAAGTCGGCGCCCGCGGTGACGGCCAGGCCGGCCGCGCGGGCCATGGCGTCGAAGCGCTCCGACTGCTCCGGCTTGTGCCAGGTGGTCCAGGCCTCGACGCCGCCCAGCCCCTCGGCCCCCAGCTCCGCGAAGGCCGCCTCGGGGTCGAGCGAGCCGAGGGTCGCGCCGGGGTGGGCGAGCACCGGCACGCCCCCGGCCTCGCGCACCCAGGTGATCGCCTCGGGCAGCTCCGGCTGCCAGGGCGGCTCGGCGGCCAGCGGCTTGTCACGGCCGAACCAGTCGACGAACAGGCGCCCGGTGCCGGCGCGGTAGGGCGCCAGGCGCGGGTCGTCGGCGCCGCTGCGCACCAGCGCCTGGGCGAGGAGGACGAACGGCGGGACGCGGTCAGGACCGGCCACCGCCTCGACGTCCTCCCAGCGCACCGCGAATCCCTCGCGCTGCGCGTTGGCCACCCAGCGCTGCGAGCGCGCCAGCTCGGCCTGGCGCACCCGCTCGACGCGCTCGGCGAACACGGGGTCGTCCAGCGGCACGAAGTAGGCGAGCAGGTGATGGTCGCGCCCGCGCCAGCGCGTGCTGATCTCGCACGCGGGGATCAGCTCCATCCCGCGCTCCGCGCAGGCCGCGGCGGCGCGGGGGAGGCTGCGGGTGGAGTTGTGGTCGGTCACGGCGATCGTGCTCAGGCCCTGCGCGGCGCAGCGCTCGACCAGCTCGTCGGGGGTGAGCTCGCCGTCCGAGGCGACGGTGTGCATGTGGAGGTCAACCCGGGTTGTCATCACCCCCAGTCTACGGGCGGCCCGGGCCCTGCCCGGCGTGACAATGTGGGGCCATGCACGACCTCCACGTCTTCGTCTGCACCACCTCCGGGCGGCACCACTGCGGCGGCCAGGGGTCGGAAAAGGTGCTGCAGCGCTTGCGCGACGAGGTCGAACGCCGCAGGCTGGGGCACGTGCGCACCACACGGATGGGCTGCAACCAGCAGCACCACCAGGGACCGATCATGATCGTCTACCCCGACGGCGTCTGGTACGGGCGGCTCCGCGCCGAGGACGTGCCCGAGATCGTCGAGGAGCACCTGGTCGGCGGCCGCCCGGTCGAGCGGCTGCGCATCACGCCGGACGGGCCCTGGGGCTCGACGGCGCTGACCTGATCCACCGTCACGGCAGCAGGAGGCACGACATGGGCTACGTCCGCGGAGTCATCCACGGCACGGTGATCGGCACGGTGGTGGGGCTGTGCATCGCTCCCCAGGAGGGGTCGCGCACGCGCGCCCAGATCAACCGCGCCATCGAGCAGACGCGCAGCACCATCCAGCGCGCCCAGGAGACGGCGCGCGTGGTCATGCCCAAGGCGCAGGTGGCGGCGCGCACCGTCGCCGGCGCGGCGGGAACGGTGGTCGAGCAGATGGAGAAGCGCCGCCGCCACGAGGAGGCCGAGCCCTACGTTTCGGTCAACGGTGGCGGCAACGGGAAGCCCCCTCGGGGGGACTAACCTCCCCGCAGGAACGATCCCTGGGGCGGCTCGGGCTCCTCGATGGTGCCGGCGGCGGCGAGCAGCACCAGGGCGCCGGCCGCCAGGTCGAAGACGTTCATGGCGATTGCGAAGCGCATGCCCAGGGCGCCGGCTTCGCCCTTGGCGAGACCGAGCACGCCGAGGGCGACGAGCGCCACCCCGGCCAGCGCCATCAGCCGCCGCCCGAGGTGGCGCGACAGCACGAAGCCGATCAGGACGAAGAGGACCAGCAGCCCCAGGTCGGCCACGTCGCGCGCGGGGGTCAGGTCGAGGTCGAGCGGGCCGAGGTCACCCTTCCCCGGTGTGGAGGCGTCGCCGAGGAGGAAGCCGCCGGCGCCGAGGGCGAGGAAGAGGGGGCTCAGGAGCTGGGCGAGGAAGCGGGACATGGGCGGGCAGTGTAGCCGCGACACCCCCTCGCGCTCAGGTCGTGGACCACCACACAGCCATGTGGTACCATACAGACGTTCGCCCCTGGCGCGTAGTGGCCCCGCGGAGCTGGAATCTCCCGGGGCCGTGGCCGAATCCTTGGTGGAGGACACGGCGATGGCCGAGTCTACGCGCCCCCCGGGCGCACCCGACAACGGCGACGGCGACACCGATGGGACCGGGGACCCGGTGCCGCCGCCCACACCCGCCGGTTGCGGGACGTCCCGCGCGACCCTGTTCGAGGCGCTCTTCCGTGATCGGGGGGACGAGCGCCTCCTCCGTGAGGCGATGCGCCGGCGCACCGACCTTCGCTCGCCCTTCGGGCTGGTGCTCGTCTGCGGCCCCGACTGCGACGCCGCCGCCCTGGGGCGGGTGCTCGCCGGCCGCCTGCCCCAGGCGGTGTCGATCGCGGTCCCCGACGGCCCGGTGGCGCACGCGGCGGTGGTGCTCCCCGTCCCCGCCCCGCCCATCTGGGCGCACGCCCTGGCGATCGCCGCGGCCGAGGCGCCGGCGCGCTCGGGGCTGGTCCTGCCGCGGCTGCCCGTCGTCGGGATGCGCGCGCTGCGCGCCGCCTACTTCACGGCGCTGTCCGACGCTGCGCTCGCCGTGGCTCTCGACCTCGCCGGCCCGCTGGTGGCGGAGCGCGAGCTGGTCGTCCCGCGCATGCTCGCGGCGCTGCCGGCCCACGACCAGGAGCTGTTGCTGGAGCCCCTCCGCCCCGTCCTCACCCTCCCCGCCCCACAGCGCATGTCGTACGTGCGCACCCTCGACGCCCTGCACCGCCATGGCGGGACCCTGCTGCGCGCCGCGGCCACCCTGCACGTCCACCCCAACACGGTCCGCTACCGCCTCGCCCGCGTCGAGGAGCTCACCGGCATGCACCTCGACGACCCGCGCGACCGCATGCGCCTCGATCTCGCCGCCATGCTGGTCACCCTGCGCGGCGGCCCGCCGGGCCGCGACGACGACTTCGGGATGTGCCTGCGCCAGGCGATCGAGACCGGCGATCTGGTCGCGGCCTGAGACCCGTGGCTCAGATGAGCTTGCGCGAGTCCTCGCCGGGATGGACGGAGAGGTCGGGCCCCAGCGTCACCACCGCCTTGCGGGAGCCGAGGGAGATGACCTGCGGCAGGGAGGCGGGACCGATCAGGGCCTCGGGCTCGGCGGCGACAGCCGCGTCGAGGTCGGCGTCGACGTGAAGCCCCTCGCGGTGGCGGCGGCGGGCCTCGGTGAGGCAGGCCGGGGAGCAGTAGCGTCCGCGCGCGTCGCGGGACTTGAAGGCGTCGTATCCCTCACCACAGATCTTGCAGACCTTCACAGCGCGGAGAAGGCGGTGTCGACCCAAAGCCTGCGTCCCTTTCTCTACCGGGTGCCTCAGGAGTTGCGAAGACAACGCACGCCCTGGCCGGGAGGTTCCGGTCGGGCGGCAACTCGGCGGGTGGTGAGAACCATCTGCACCTATCGTGCCACGTCCGTGAACAGAACGGGGCGGCGGCGCACCGACCGCGCGGTCAATGGGGGACCACCCGGCAGAGCACGATGCTCACGTTGTCCGCCGTGCCGGCGGCGACCGCAGCGTCGCAGAGCTCCGCCGCCACCTCGTCGAGCGCTCGCGAGGGCGCCGACAGCGCGGCAAGCCCGGCGTCGTCGACGACGTCCCAGAGCCCGTCGGAGCAGAGCAGCAGCAGGTCGCCCACCGCCAGCGGCGTGCTGTAGAGGTCGATCTCGACGGCGTCGCCGGTCAGCGCCCGGGTGAGCAGGCTGCGGTGGGGGTGTCCGTGCACCGCGGCCGGCGGGAGGTGTCCCGCGCGCACCTGCTCGGCCACCCAGGAGTGGTCGACGGTGAGCTGCTGCGGCACCCCTTCGCGCATCAGGTAGGCCCGCGAGTCCCCGACGTTGGCGACGCTGGCGCGCCCGCCGCTCAGCACCGCGGCGACCAGCGTGGTGCCCGCCACCACCCCGGCGCGCGAGGCGCGGTGCCGGGCGATGGCTTCGTTGGCCTCCCCCACCGCGTCGGCCAGCGCGTGATGCGGGTCACCACCCGCCCGCAGGACGTTGCCGGCGCCGTGCACCGCGAGGTACGCGGCGACCGCACCGTCGGCATGCCCGCCCATCCCGTCGGCGAGGAGCACCGCGCAGCCGGGACGCGGGTCGAGCGGCAGCACCGCCCAGGCGTCCTGGTTCTCCGCCCGCAGCGGGCCCGCGTCGCTCACCGCGGCGACGTCGATCAGCGCAGCGCCGTCGGCCACCAGCGTGTGGTGGACGCTGCGGGCCGCGGTCACTCCTCCGGCTCGGCCGAGGCGCGACGTCCGAGCAGCCGCTGGGCCACCACCTCCGACGCCTCGGTGGGGTCGGTGCAGTGCACCACCTCCATGCCCAGCGCAGCGGCGGCGTCGACGTTGCACTGCAGGTCGTCGACGAAGATGCATTCCTCAGGGCGCAGCCCGAGTCGCGAGCAGGTCAGCTCGTAGATCGCCGGGTCCGGCTTGCGCAAGCCCACCACCGACGAGTCCACGACGACGTCGAAGAGCTCGTCGACGGGGATGAGGTTGCGCCACATCGGCTCCCACTCGCGCGCGTTGTTGGTGAGCAGCGCCGTGCGATAGCCGGCCGAGCGCAGCTGGCGCACGGTGTCGACCATCGCCGCCGACGCCTCCGCGCGCTCCGCGAAGATCAGCGCGCGCGCCCGCTCCGGGTCGAGGTGGGGGCCTCCGGCCTCCTCGTGCCGGGCGCAGAGACGGCGGAAGAACTCCGCCTCGCTGAGCCTGCCGGTCTCCAGCAGGTGAAGGTCGTGCGTCGAGGTGGGGAGGTGATACACCGAGCGCAGGTCGTTGAGGAAGAAGACCAGCAGCGACAGCACGTCGGGGTCGGCGTCGCGCCGGCGCCGGAAGAGCGACTCCGTCATCACCCCGCCGAAGTCGAAGACGGCGCCCCGCAGCGTCCCCACGGGTGCGCCCGTGTCCGCCGTCACAGCTCCAGGGCCTGGGCCACGCGCTCGCGGTGGTACACGGCGTCGCCGAGGGTGGTCTCACCCCACTTGGCGCGCTTGAAGTAGAGGTGCATGTCGTGCTCCCAGGTGAAGCCGATGCCGCCGTGCACCTGGATGGCGTCGCCGGTCACCTTGCGCGCGGCGTCGGAGGCGTACGCCTTGGCCATGGCCGCGGCCATGGGCGCCTCCGGCACGTCGTTGTCGACGGCCCAGGCCGCGTGGTACGTCAGCGACTTCGCCGACTCCACCGCCACCAGCATGTCCGCGCACTTGTGCGACACCGCCTGGTACGACCCGATGGGACGCCCGAACTGCTGGCGCGTCTTGGCGTACTCGACGCTCATCTCCATGGCCCGCTGGGCCACACCGCAGAGCTCCGCGCTGATCGCCACCAGGGCGCGGTCGATGCCGCGGCGCAGGACGGACCAGCCGCGGCCCTCGCCGCCCACGACGCGGTCGGCGGAAACGGTGACGTCGGCGAACGACACCGATGCGACGCGCCGCGTCTGGTCCATCGTCTTCAGCTGGCGCACGGTCACACCCGGCGCGGCCGTGTCGACGACGAACAGGGTCACACCGTCGCCGTCGCCCGGCCCGGTGCGCGCCGCCACCAGCATCCAGTCGGCGATGTGGGCGTCGGCGACGTAGAGCTTCTCCCCGCTGAGCACCCAGGAGTCGCCCGAGGGCCGCGCCGGCATCTGCACGCCGTGGGCATCCCAGCGGCCGCTCTGCTCGACCAGGGCCACGGTGCCGATCGACTCGCCCGACGCCAGCCCCGGCAGGAGCTGCTGCCGCTGCGCGTCCGAGCCGCCGTGCAACAGGGTCATCCCCGCCAGCGCCACCGAGGAGATCAGCGGAGACGGCGCCACGTGCCGTCCCAGCTCCTCCAGCACCACGGTCATGTCGACCATGCCGAGCCCAAGGCCGCCGTACTGCTCGGGGAAGGGGATGGCCGTCCAGCCCAGGTCCACCATGCGCGCGTACAGCGAGGGGTCGTGCGCCGAGTCCGACGCCATCAGCGCCCGCACCGCCGACGTCGGCACCTGGCGGTCGAGGAAGTCGCGCGCCTGGGAGCGGAGCAGCTCCTGCTCCTCCGAGAATCCGAAGTCCATGGCAGAAACTCCCTCCCCTACCGGCTGCGGGGCAGCCCGAGGACGCGCTCGGCGATGATGTTGCGCAGCACCTCGCTGGTGCCGCCCTCGATGCTGTTGGCCCGCGAGCGCAGGAACCCGTACGACCAGTGCCCGCGCGCCGGCGCGGTGGGCTCGCCGTCGGCGAGCAGCGCGGCCGGACCGAGCACCTCGAGCGCCGTCTCCATCAGCCGCTGGTTGACCTCGCTCCACATCAGCTTGTTGATCGAGCCCTCGGGTCCCGGCGGCTCGCCGCGCAGCATCCTGGTGAGGCCGCGGTAGCCGTTGAAGCGCATCGCCTCGTTCTCGATGTAGAGCTGGGCCAGACGCTGCCGCACCAGCGGGTCGTCCGACCTGGCGTGCCCGTCGTCGCGCGTCTCCCGCGCCAGCGCCGAGAGCTCGTCGAAGGCGATGCGCGAGCGCACCTGCAGGGCCACGCCCAGAGTCGCCCGCTCGTGCATCAGCGTGGTCATGGCCACCCGCCAGCCCTCGCCCACCCCGCCCAGGAGGTTGGTGCGCGGCACCCGCACGTCGGTGAAGTAGATCTCGTTGAACTCGGCGTCGCCGGTCATCTGCACCAGCGGCTTGACCTCGACGCCCGGCGACTTCATGTCGACGATGAGATAGGTGAGGCCGGAGTGCTTCTCCTCCGCCGACCCGGTGCGGGTCAGCAGGATGCACCACTTGGCGACGTGCCCCAGCGTGGTCCACACCTTCTGGCCGTTGACCACGAAGTGGTCCCCGTCCTCCACCGCGCGGGTCTGCAGCGAGGCCAGGTCGGAGCCGGAGTTGGGCTCGCTGAATCCCTGGCACCAGATGTCGTCGGCGGTGAGGATGGCCTGCAGGTGCTGCTGCTTCTGCTCCGCCGTGCCGTGGTGGATGATCGTCGGCCCGGCCATGTTGAGTCCGATGACGTTGATGAGGTCGGGGGCCTTGGCCCGGGACAGCTCCTCGTTGACGATCATCGACTCGATCGGCGACATCCCGCGGCCGCCGTACTCCACGGGCCAGGAGACGCCGACGTAGCCCGCCGCGTGCACCTTGCGCTGCCAGGCCTGGCGCCGCTGCAGCGCCTCGCGCGAGCCCATCGGGGGCAGGGGCGTGGCCAGCTCCTCCGCGAGGTTGTCGCGGAGCCAGGCGCGCAGCCCGTCGCGGAAGCGTGCCTGCTCAGGGGTGAGCGAGAAGTCCATGGGTGCACCGTCTCCAACAGTCCGTGGGAGGGGACATCGTAGACTGCCCCCGAAGGGATCGGCTTCGCGGGAGTGCAGAGGCGAGCATGAAGGTCTTCCTCACCGGCGGCACGGGGTTCATCGGCGGCGCCCTGGCCCGCGCCCTCCGCGATCGCGGCGACGAGGTGGTCGCGCTGGTGCGCACCCCGGCCAGGGCGCGCGAGCTGGCCCAGCGCGGCGTCACCCTGGTCGAGGGCGACCTCGGCGACGTCGCCGCCATCGAGCAGGGGATGCAGGGCGCCGGCGTGGTCATCCACGGCGCCGCCATGTACGAGGTGGGGATCCCCGCCGGTGACCGTCCCAAGATGGACGAGGCGAACGTCCGCGGCACCGAGAACGTGCTCGGCGCGGCCCTGCGCCTGAAGATCCCCCGCGCCCTCTACATCTCCACCGTCGGCGTCTTCGGCAACACCCGCGGGCAGGTCGTCGACGAGAACGGCCCGCTCGGCGACGGCAGCACCTCCTGGTACGAGCGCACCAAGGTCGAGGCGCACCGCGTCGCCCGGCGCCTGCTGGAGCAGGGGCTGCCGCTGGTGATCGTCCAGCCCGGCGGCGTCTACGGCCCGGGCGACCACTCGCAGCTGGGCAACATCGTCCACCAGTTCGTCGCCGGCAGGCTGCCGGCCATGGCCTTCCCCGACCTGGGCATCAACTTCGTCCACCGCGACGACGTCGTCGCCGGCATCCTGCTCGCCCTCGAGAAGGGCCGGCCCGGCGAGGCCTACGTCCTGGGCGGCGAGATCGCCACCGCCCAGCAGCTCGTCGAGACCCTCGCGCGCATCACCGGCAGGCGGCCGCCGCGCCTCACCATGCCGGCCGTGCTCCTCAAGATGTCGGCGCCGCTGGGCCCGCTGCTCGCCCCGCGCCTGGGCTTCCCGCCCAACCTGCGCGAGCTGATCAGCGCCTCGGACGGCGTGACCTACTGGGCCAGGCACGACAAGGCGATGCGCGAGCTGGGCTACGCGCCCCGCGGGCTCGAGCAGGGCCTGCGCGACACCCTCCAAGCCGAGGGCCTGCTGCAGAACGCCGCCGCCTGAGGGCCGGCCGGGGCGGGACTCACCGACCGACCGGACGGTCAGCCGACCCTGGCGCCTCCCCGCGTCTCGACCGGCTGCGCCGCCACCGGGGCAGCGACGGCGGGAGCGCTCTGCACCTCGCGCCCCGACACGTCGCCGACCACCGGTCGCGCCGCGGCCGCCCCGCCCGTGTCGAGCGGGAGGGTGACCTCGAAGCTGCTGCCCACGCCCACCTGGGTGCGCACGGTGACGTCGCCCCCATGCATCCGGGCCAACTCGCGCGCCACGTAGAGGCCGAGTCCCGCACCCCGCGCGCCGGCGGCGCCCGGAACGTCGATGCGCCCGAAGCGGGTGAAGAGCCGGCCCACCTGCTCCGCCGGGATCCCCGGGCCGTGGTCGGTGACCGTCACCGCACCGACGACCCCGCCGCGGGCGGCCACGATGCAGCGCACCTCGCTGTGCTCAGGAGAGAAGCGCATCGCGTTGCGGACGAGGTTGGCCACAACGGTGGAGAGCTGCTCGCGGTCGGCGAGCACCGTCACCGGCCCTGCGGGCATCTCGGTGATCAGGGTCGGCGAGGGCTGGTCGGCGAAGGTCTCCTCGACCCCGCGCACCGTCTCGCGGACCACCTCGCGGAGGTCGAGCGGCTCCAGCATCAGCTCGACGCCGTACTCCAGCCGCGCCGCGACCAGCATGCCGTCGACGAGCGCGTGGATGTCCTCCACCGAGGTGACCAGAGAGGGCACCACGTCAGCGGCGATGAGCTCCTCGGGAAGCGGCCCGAAGGCGCCGTCCTCCATGAGGTGGAGGTAGCCGCGCAGCACCGTCAGCGGGGTGCGCAGCTCGTGCGAGGCGCGGTTGAGGAAGGCCCCCTTGGCGCGCTCCAGCGCCTCCACCCGGTGCAGGTGGGTGCGCTCCAGCTTGAGCCGGTCGGCGTTGGCGATGGCCAGGCCGAGCAGGTCCGCCATGCCTTCGAGGAGGCGGAGGTCCGACGCGTCGGGCGTCGCCGCGTGGCGCAGGCCCGTGGCGAGCACGCCGTAGGTGTCACCGCCGACTCGGATCGGTGCGTACACCGTGAGCACCACCCCGAGGCGCTCGGTCATCTCGCGCAGCGGCGACTGCAGCGCGGCCGTCGCGCAGGCCACGGCCCGCCCCGACTCCACGGCCGCCGCGACGGCCGGCGCGGCCGCGAGCGGCAGGTCGTAGCCGCCCATGTCACCGATGTCGTCGTGCTCGTAGCCCTCGCGGATGCGGCCCTCGTCGACCCGGATCAGGGCGGCGCGCGGGCGCGGCATCCCGTCGCGCGCCATCGCCCGGCCGGCGGCCACGATCACCTCGCGGACGACGGCGTCGGGCTCGTGGGCGAGGCTCAGCCGGCGCACCGTGTCGAGCAGGTAGCTCAGCTCGCGGACCCCCTCGGCGCGAACCTCGGCGGCGCGCGCCCGCACGCTGCGCTCGACGAGCCGCTCGACGGCCGCCCCCACCACGACGATGCCCGCGATCTCGAGGAGGCCGGCGCCCACCGACACCTGCCCGAGCAGCATGACCGCGACGCGCGTGGCCACGCCGATGGCGCAGAGCGCCAGCACCGCCGGGCGCGCCACGCCGCGCCAGTCCGTCCCCTGGGCGGGGCGGGCCCGGTGCGCGCCGAGGCGCGGACGCAGGGAGTGGGTGAGCTGGGACACCTCCGAGATCGTCCCTCGGCGGCCTCACGGAGGACACCGTGAGCGGGTTAAGCCTTGTTAGCGTCCGTCGCCAGATGTGTGACATGACCGCGCTACGGCGCGGCGGTCACTCGTTGACGAGCTCGACCGGCACCGCCAGGCGGACGGTGGTCCCCTGGCCCGGCTGGCTGACGATGTCCATGGTGCCGTGCACCGCCGCGGCCCGCTCGCGCAGGTTGGCCAGGCCGTAGCCGTGGCCGGGCACCCGCGCGGTGTCGAAGCCGCGGCCGTCGTCGTCGATCTCCAGCACGGCCATGGGCGCCTCGTAGCGCACGGTGATGCGGCAGGTGGTCGCCCCGGCGTGGCGGGCGACGTTGGAGAGCGCCTCGCGGGCCACCTGGATCATCTCCGCGATGCTCGCCCCTCCCGCCAGCTCGAGGCGGGAGTCGGCCTCGACCACGGTGAGGATGCCGGTGCGCCCCTCAAACTCGCGGGCCAGGGTGGCCACCGCGTCGCCCAGCGACTCCATGCCCACCGCCTGGGGCTTGAGCCCGAAGATGTAGCGGCGCAGGTCGGCGATCACCCGGTCGATGCTGTCGACCGCCTCGCGCAGCCGCCCGCGCACCGGTTCCTCGGCGGCCAGCGGCTCGACGCTGAGCAGCCCGAGACCGACGGCGAAGAGCGCCTGGACGATGCCGTCGTGGAGCTCGCGGGCGATGCGTTCGCGGTCCTCGACGATGGCCAGGCGCTGCAGCTCGCCGCGGATGCGCCCGTGCTCCAGGGCCACCGAGGCCTGGGCGGCGAAGAGCTCGAGGGAGCGCATGTCCTCGTCGGTGAAGGGCGAGGCGCCGCGCCCGCGGCCGACCATCAGGGTTCCGAAGGTGCGCTCGTCGGTGGCCAGGGGGACGAAGAGCGCCGGGCCGATCGCGGCCGCCTCGGTCAGCCCGCGGCGCACCGAGCTCTCCCCGGTCAGGTCGGCCGTCATCAGGGAGCGCCGGCTGCGGATGCACTCGCCGGCGAAGCTGCCCGGCTCGGCGACGGTGGTGCCCCGAGCCTGGCTCTCGATCAGGGCGTCGATCTCGCGGATCACCAGGCGGCCGGGGTCGGAGGGGGCTACGACCGCGGCGATCTCGGCGTCGACCATGCCGCGGGCGCGCACCGCCATGAGCTTGAGCACCTCGGTGTCGCGGTTCTCCAGGACGGTCCGGGCCACGTCGTTGATCGCCTCCAGGCGCGCCCCCGCCTGGCGCAGCCTCTCCTCGGCCTCGCGCCGGTCGGTGACGTCGCGGACGGTGGCGAGGACCACCCGCGCCCCCGGGGTGTCGAGCGGGCTGAGGCTGATGTCCGCAGGGAACTCGCTGCCGTCCTTGCGGCGCAGCACGATGCCCAGCCCAGCACCCATGGGGCGCACCGTGGGATGGGCGATGAAGCGGTCGCGGTGCTTCTCGTGGAGGCTGCGCATCCGCT
Organism: Candidatus Dormiibacterota bacterium; assembly: GCA_035652335.1. Classification (GTDB taxonomy): domain Bacteria; phylum Chloroflexota; class Dormibacteria; order Aeolococcales; family Aeolococcaceae; genus DASRDZ01. Next base: position 2,652 of record DASRDZ010000099.1, on the reverse strand, counting down.
CAGGGACGAGCATCTCGATGGGCTGGCCGCGCAGCTCGGCGGCGCTCCAGCCGGAGAGCGCGGCGAGGCGCTGGTTGGCGTAGACGATGCGGCCCTCGTCGTCGGCGATGACGAGCCCGTCGGGCAGCGAGTCGACCAGGCCGCGGAGGCGCAGCTCACCGACGACGTCGGGTTGGGCCGGGCCGGTGCCACGCAGCAGCGGGACGACGGCGACGGGCTGGTGGTCGAGCTCGCCGGCCTCGGCGGCTGCCGGCTGCCGGCGGGAGTGGGGAGACATGCGTTTGCTGCGTCGCTCCGGGAGTCGCTGACGGGACGGTTGGCCTGCGCCGCATTCTGTGTGCCCCCGGCGCGAGGGTCAACCGGCCGGATGTGACGAAGGTCCCGCCCGGCTGATGCCATTCTGCCCTTCAACCGCCACGGCGCCGCCCGCAGAGTCGTGCCCGGCAGCGGGCTGGTGCGGCAGCCGGCGGCAGGTTCCTGGCCAGCGCGGGAGAGACGGCGCCCGGCGTGGCGGCACACGCCCTGGGCGCGCCTCCCGCGCCTCGGCCACCCGACGCGGCTAGGGCGTGCGCACCATGAGGACCGACCAGACGCGCTCGCCGCCGCGGGTGTCGAGGTCGAGATACTCGCCGGCCGCCACCATGCCCGCCCTGAGGTAGGCGGCCCGCGCCCTGGCGTTGTCGCGGTCGACGCCGAAGGCGACGCAGCTCGCCCCCTCCCGGTGGAGCAGGTGGTCGCAGAGGAGGCGCACGGTGCGCGACCCCACGCCGCGGTCGAGCCACTCCGGCTCGCCGATGAGGATGTCGAGGCTCCAGGCGCCCTCGGGGAGGTCGAGGTCCATCAGCTCCAGCTCGTGCCGGTAGGGCGCCCAGGGGTAGAACTGGACGAAGCCGACCGCGGCGCCGGCCACCTCGATGACGGCGAGCCGGTCGGGATCCTCGCCGCGCAGCGCCGGCCCGCAGTCGGCGCGCGCGCGCTCCAGGGTGTACGGCGGGTCGTCCGGGTCCCACCATGCGCGGACGTGGGGACGGTTGCGCCAGGTGACCAGGCGCGTCCAGTCGTCGGCGGCGTCGCGCATGGCCCGCAGGCACAGCTCCCCGTCGGCGGCGATCACCACCCCCTCGGCGTCCATCCGGAGGCGAGGGTACTCCCGCCCGCGGCCGCGCGCGGAGAATGGGCGCGATGAGCACACTGAGCCGCCGCTCCGCCTACCGCTCGTACCAGTACCTCGAGCCCGGCCGCGACTACCGCGCCTTCGAGCTGGCCGCCGAGGTCGGGCGCGTCCCGGCCTGGAACGGGCGGCTCAGCCGCGAGCAGGCCGAGCGCGCCCGAGGGCTCGTCGCGTCGAGCATCGTCGTCAGCCTGCACGACCACCCGTGCGTGTACCCGCTGCGCATCGAGCAGGTGCACGAGTACAACCGCGCCGGCCGCCAGGTCACCGGCTTCGAGGGCCTGGCCCGCAGCGGCATGACCGCGGTGATCGACAACTTCATGGACGGCGCCTGCTGCATCACCAGCAGCATGGGCTGGAAGTGGACCGACGTCGTCCACGACCTGGGCATGCGCTTCAGCGACCTGGCCCACCAGGACGACGTGATCCTGGCGCGCGACGTCGACGACATCCGGCGCGCGCACGAGACGCACCGCCTGGCGCTGATCGCCGGCCTGGAGGCGGCCACCATGATCGAGAACGAGCTCGACCGCATCGACGTCCTCTACGGCTTCGGGGTGCGCCAGATGGGCATCGCCTACTCGGAGGCGAACACCCTGGGCAGCGGGCTGAAGGAGAGGCGGGACGGCGGGCTGACCGCCTTCGGCGTCCGCGCGGTGGAGCGGATGAACCGGCTGGGCATGGCCATCGACGTCTCCCACTCGGGCGACAGGACCTGCCTCGACGTCATCGAGGCGTCGAGCCGGCCGGTGCTGATCACCCACGCCGGCTCGCGCACCGTGTGGGACTCGCCGCGGATGAAGAGCGACGAGGTGATCGTTGCGTGCGCGCGCAAGGGAGGCGTGATCGGCATCGAGGCGGCGCCGCACACCACGCTGAGCGAGCAGCACAGCGCGCACAGCATCGAGTCGGTGATGGACCACTTCACCCACTGCGTCGAGCTGGTCGGCGTCGACCACGTCGCATTCGGGCCCGACACACTGTTCGGCGACCACGTCGGGCTGCACCGCGCCTTCGCCACCCAGCTCAGCGTCGGCGAGATCCGCGGCAGCGCGCGCTTCGAGGAGGTCGACTACGTCGACGGGCTGGAGAACCCCGGCGAGTGCTTCCACAACATCGCCGGCTGGCTGGTCAAGCACGGCTGGAGCGACGACGACATCCGCAAGGTCATCGGCGGCAACGCGCTGCGCGTTCTCGGAGAGATCTGGTGAGGGTCGACGTCAACGGCAACCCGCTGGAGGTCGAGGTGCTGGGGCCCGAGGGGGCGCCGGTGATGATCGTGCACCACGGCGCGCCCGGGCTCGGCTCGCGCGCCGAGCCGCGCACCTCGTTCGGGCCCTTCAGCGACGTGCTCCGGGTGGTCGTCTTCGACGCGCGCGGCAGTGGCCACTCCGGGATGACGCCGCCGTTCAGCCACGAGCAGTACGTCGCCGACGTCGAGGTGCTGCGCGAGTGGATCGGCGCCGAGCGCATCGTCATGG
>DASRDZ010000098.1:0-3445 GCA_035652335.1 Candidatus Dormiibacterota bacterium | reverse complement strand
GCCGTGATCACCGTGCTCAGCGCCGAGCCGTACCCGCCGTACGCGCCGCCGGCGCTGGCCGACTTCTTCCTCACCGGGCGGGAGAGCACCCTCTTCTGGCAGGGCCAGGACGTGTGCACGCGGCTCGGCGTCGAGGAACGGCGCGGGGTCCACGCAATGCGCGTCCGTCCCGACGAGCACCTCGTCGAGCTGGCGGGCGGCGCGGCGCTCGACTACGACGCCCTGGTCGTCGCCACCGGCAGCAGCCTGCACGCGCCGCTGCCCGGCGCCGAGCTTCCGGGGGTGCTCAACTTCAAGTCACTGGTGGCCGCAACCCAGATCGTCGAGGCGGTGCGCAGCGGCACCGCCCGCACCGCCCTGATCACGGGCTGCGGCTTCATCGGCGTGGAGATCGCCCTGCTCCTCGCCGACCTCGGCGTGGTGCCCACCATCCTCGGCCGGCGCCCGTGGGTGATGCCGCGCATGCTCGACACCGAGACCGCGGCGATCGCCGAGGCGGTGCTGCGCCGCCGCGGCGTCGACGTGCAGCTCGGCGACGAGGCGATGGAGTTCGTCGGCGACAGCGAGGTGCGCGGCCTGCGCATGGCGGGCGGCCGGGTGCTCAGCGCCGACCTCTACATCGCCTGCACCGGCGTCAAGCCCAACGTCGACTGGCTGCAGGGCTCCGGCATCGCCGTGCGCTGGGGCGTGCAGGTCGACGATCGCCTGCGCACGGGCGCACCCGGCGTCTGGGCCTGCGGCGACGTCGCCGAAGCGGCCGACCGGATGAGCGGCGAGCGCTACGTCCACGCCATCTTCCCCAACGCCGTGGCCCAGGCCGAGGTGGTGGCTCGCAACCTCTGCGGCGACGACGTCGCCTACGTGGGCGCGGAGTCGATGAACAGCCTGAAGCACCTCGGGCTGCCGATCATGGCGGTGGGCGCGATGGAGGGGGAGGAGACCTTCAGCACCCGCGACGGGGACTCGCTGCGCAAGGTTTTTGTCACCGATGGCAGGATCGTGGGCTTCCGGTTCACCGGCGACATCCGCGCCGCGGGGGTGCTGCGGTCCATGATGCTGAACCGCGAGGACGTCGGCGGCCTCGGTCCCGCGCTGGTCGACCCGCGTCTCGGCATGGGCGGGCGTGTCTGGACGGCGATGGTCCCCGGCCTGGCCGCGTAACCCCGCGCGGTATCCTTCCCGCGGTGGCCCCCAGCCCCGGCCACGGAAGGGAATGCACATGCGCCTCACCGCCGTCTGTCTTGCCGCGCTCGGCCTTGCCGCCGTCACCGTCCAGCCCGTCGCCGCCGACCGCTGGTTCGCCGACCCGGGCCCGGCCGCCGCCGCCGCCACCGCCGGCGTGATCACCACCGCGGGCGACACCGACGCCAGCGTTCCCTGTGACCAGGAGCACGCGCCGCCCGGGGGCAGCTGGCCCTCCTACGGCCACGACCCGGCCAACTCGCGGACGCAGGGCGCCGAGACCACCATCGGCACCGGCAACGCCGGCAGCCTGGCCGCCGCCTGGGTCTTCTCGCTGAGCTCGGCGGGCCAGTCCGGCCAGCTCAACTCGACGCCCGTGGTCACCGACGGCTGCGCCTTCCTCACCACCAGCGCCGGCGGCATCGACGCGGTCGACCCCGCCACCGGCGCGCTCCTCTGGAAGCACGACGTCGCCGTGCCCACCCCCGGGCTGGGCGGCGCCATCGTCGGCGGCGTGGCGGTGAGCGAGGGCCGCGTCTACGCGCTGGTCAACGCGCAGGGCGACGGCGGCGCCGCGGGTCCGTACCTCATCGCCCTGAATGAGCACACCGGCCTGCCGGTGTGGAGCAGCAGGCCGATCGCCACCGGCAGCGGTTACTACACCAACGCCACGCCGCAGGTGATCGGCGACGCCGTCTTCGCCGGCTTCTCCCCACCCGAGGGCGACTCCACCGGCCAGGGCGGCTTCGCCCTCGTCGACGCCGGCACCGGCCGGATCGTCAAGGTGACGCCGACCATCTCGCCCGCCGACCAGGCACAGGGCTTCGCCGGCGGCGGCATCTGGTCGACGCCCGCCTGGGATCCGCGCAGCGGCTTCGCCTACGTGGGCGCGGGCAACCCGTACAGCAAGGACAGAGAGGACGTGCACACCAACGCGATCCTCAAGGTCGACATGCGCGAGGACAGCCGCACCTTCGGCGACATCGTCGCCTCGTACAAGGGCAACGTCGACCAGTACACGCAGACGCTGCAGGCGCTCTCCCAGACGCCGGTGTGCTCCGCCAGCACCGGCGCGCCCGATCCTCTCGACGACCCCGCCTGCGGCCAGCTCGACCTCGACTTCGGCGCAGCGCCCAACCTGTTCACCGCCAATGGCCGTCTCGTCGTCGGCGACCTGCAGAAGTCGGGCGTGTACCACGTCGCCGACGCGCAGAGCATGGCGCCGGTGTGGAACACCATCGTGGGCGGCACCTGCCAGGCGTGCAACGCGGCGAGCACCGCGGTCGACGCGGCGAGCGTCTTCGTCGAGGGCACGCCGGGGGGACTCCTCAACGGCCTCGACCGCAGCGGCGGCTCGCGCACCTGGGCCTCGCCCGTCGGCGACGGCGCGCACTACGAGTCGATCAGCAGCGCCAACGGCGTCGTCTACACCGTCGACACCCTCGGCTTCTTCGACGCCTGGGACGCCGCCACCGGCGTGCCGCTGCTGCGCCATGCCATGGCCGCAGACACACAGTTCCCCAACGCCGCCCTGACCAGCGGCGGCGTGGCCATCGCCGACCACACCGTCTTCGTCGCGGCCAGCGGCGGCGGCTCGACCGCCGGCACCGGCGCGCCCGACCCCGGCCTGCCCCAGCAGGGCTACCTGATCGCCTACCGGCTCCCCTAGGCGCTGACGGCGCGCCGCCCTCGGGCACGGTTGCCGGGGGCGGCGCGCGTGGCGGCCTCGTCCACCAGCAGCGAGGCGCCGATGGCCCCGCCCAGGTCGCCGAGCGAGGCGAGCAGGACGTGCGGCGGCCGCTCGCGGAGGAACACCTGCGGGCGCACCCGGGCGGCGATGCGGTCGGTGTACGGCTGGCCGAGCCGGACGCCGAGCCCGCCGCCGATCACCACCGCCTCGACGTCGAGCAGCGTGCAGGCCGAGGCGATGCCGGTGGCGAGCGCCTCGACGGCGCGGTCGACGAGGTGGTGGGCCAGCTTGTCGTCCTGCTCCAGCGCCTTGGCCCAGACGCCGCTGGTCATGCGGTCGCGCCCGCGCGTCTCCATCACCGAGAGCAGCACCGACTTGGTGCCGTGGGCGATGAGGCGCCGGGCGCGCTCCTCCATCGACGCGCGACCCGCGTAGGCCTCGACGTGCCCGCGGCGCCCGCAGCGGCAGAGCGCGCCGTTGCGGCGGATCACCGTGTGGCCGATCTCGCCGGCCGCCCCGCGACCCTCCCAGAGTCTCCCGTCGGCCACGATGCCTCCGCCCACGCCCGTGCCC
>DASRDZ010000097.1:0-32804 GCA_035652335.1 Candidatus Dormiibacterota bacterium | reverse complement strand
AGCAGCGAGCGGAACTCGCGGCCGGCACCGAGCTGGAACTCGGCACGCACCGCGACGCGGACGTCGTTGTCGACGAAGACCGGCGCGCCCAGGGTTTTGGCCAGCTCCGGCCCGATCGGGAAGGCGTCCTTCCAGGGGAGGTTGGGCGGTGAGGCGACGCTGCCCGCGGTGGTGTCGATGCCGCCGGGCGAGCCCACCCCGATGCCGTCGAGCTGCGAGGTGCGCACCCCGGCCGCCTGCGCCGCGCCGCGCATGGCGCTGGCCATGGCGGTGACCACCATGTGAGGGCCGTCGTTGAGCGGCGTGGGCTCGCGCTCCTGGCCAACCACCTGGCCGCGACCGTCGACGACGACCGCCTGGATCTTGGTGCCGCCGAGGTCGATGCCGCCGCGCAGGCCGCCGCCGCGCGTCGACGCACGGCGTGGTCCCCCGGCGGTCGGCATGCTGCGCAGTCTAGGCGACCGTGATCGAGCCGTCGAGGTAGACGTCCTGGATGGCGTTGAGCAGCTCGATCCCCTCGGCCATGGGCCGCTGGAACGCCTTGCGCCCGCTGATCAGCCCTGCGCCGCCGGCGCGCTTGTTGATCACGGCGGTGCGCACCGCCTCGCGCAGGTCGTTGGCGCCGGACGACGCCCCGCCGCTGTTGATCAGCGGCGCCCGACCCAGGTAGTTGTTGATCACCTGGTAGCGGCAGAGGTCGATGGGCTGGTCGGTGGTGAGCTTGTCGTACACGAGCTTCGAGGTCTTGCCGAACTTGAGCGCGTTGAAGCCCCCGTTGGTCTCGGGCAGCTTCTGCTTGATCACGTCGGCCTGGATGGTCACGCCCAGGTGGTTGGCCTGGCCGGTGAGGTCGGCGGCGACGTTGTAGTCGGTGCCGTTGGCGCTGAACGCGTTGTTGCGCAGGTAGCACCAGAGCACCGTGGCCATGCCCAGCGAATGCGCCTCCTCGAAGGCCTCGCTGACCTCCTGGATCTGCCGCGTCGCCTCCTCGGAGCCGAAGTAGATGGTGGCGCCCACGGCGACCGCGCCCATCTCCCAGGCCAGCCGGACGCTGCCGAACATGATCTGGTCGTACTTGTTGGGATAGGTCAGCAGCTCGTTGTGGTTCAGCTTGACGATGAAGGGGATGCGGTGCGCGTAGCTGCGCGCCACCGATCCCAGCACCCCGAAGGTGGAGGCCACCGCGTTGCAGCCGCCCTCGATGGCCAGCTTGACGATGTTGGCGCCGTCGAAGTACAGCGGGTTGGGAGCGAACGAAGCGCCGGCCGAGTGCTCGATGCCCTGGTCGACGGGAAGGATCGACATGTAGCCGGTGCCACCCAGCCGGCCGTGGTCGAAGAGCTGCTGCAGCGAGCGCTGCACCCGCACCGGGCGGTCGCTGGGGGTGACCACGCGCTCGACGAAGTCGGGGCCCGGCAGGTGGAGCTGCTCCTTGGGAAGCGTCTGGCAGCGGTGCTGCAGGAGGCTCTGCGCCTCGTCGCCGAGCAGCTCGACCAGGCGGTCGGTGGTGGTCGCGGTGGCCATGGGATGCAGTCCTCTGAAAGTCCTCGTCGGACCCATGCTAGCCCGCGCGCCGGTCACACCGCCCGGGCCGGACGGCATGCGCACAATGGGGCCGTCATGCCCGAGGACGCCCCCGCCGTCGCCGCGCTGCGCCGGATCGCCTTCCTCCTGGAGCGGGCCCAGGAGCCCACCTACCGCGTCCGCGCCTTCCGCCGCGCCGCCGACACCGTCGAGAAGATGGCCGCCACCGAGCTGGACGCCCGCGTCGCCGCGGGCACCCTGGAGCAGCTGCCCGGCATCGGCAAGGTGACCGCGCTGGCCATCACCGAGGCGCAGCGCGGCGAGTCGCCCGTCTACCTGCGCCGCCTGGAGGCCACCGAGGGCACGCCGGTGCAGCACGCCGGCGACGAGCTCCGCCGGGCGCTGCGCGGAGACTGCCACACCCATTCCGACTGGTCCGACGGTGGCAGCCCCATCCGCGAGATGGCCGAGGCGGCGCGCGACCTGGGCCACGAGTACATCGTGCTCACCGACCACTCGCCGCGGCTCAGCGTCGCCAACGGCCTCACTGCCGAGCGCCTGCGCGACCAGCTCGGCGTGGTGCGCCGGCTCAACGAGGAGCTGGCGCCCTTCCGCATCCTCACCGGCATCGAGGTCGACATCAACGAGGACGGCAGCCTCGACCAGGAACCCGAGCTGCTCGCCCAGCTCGACGTCGTGGTGGCCAGCGTGCACAGCAAGCTGCGCATGCCGCGCGAGGAGATGACCCGCCGGATGGTGACGGCGATCGCCAATCCCCACATGGACATCCTCGGGCACTGCACCGGCCGCATCGTCGTCGGCCGCGGCCGCCCGGAGTCGGAGTTCGACCCCGAGATCGTCTTCGAGGCCTGCCGCCGCTTCGAGGTGGCGGTCGAGATCAACTCCCGGCCCGAGCGCAAGGACCCGCCCAAGCGGCTGCTCCGCCTCGCCGTCGAGGCCGGCTGCAGGCTCAGCATCGACACCGACGCCCACGCACCCGGCCAGCTCGACTGGCAGGTGATCGGCTGCGACCGCGCCGCGGCCTGCGGAGTGCCCCTCGACTCCGTGGTCAACACCATGGGCGCCGACGCGATCACCGCCTGGGCCGCGGCGCGGCGAGGCTAGGCGAGGGGCTCAGCTCGCCGGCGGAGGCGCCGTGGGATCCTCGCGCCGCTCGTACTCGCCGGCGATGTCGCGGTCGAGCTCCTGCAGGGCGCGCTTGGCCTTGTCCACCGGCCCGTCCCCCTCACCGGCCTCCTCCTTGACCTTGTGAGCCAGCTCCCCCGGCGACTGGGGGTGGAGCTCAGGGTGCTTCTCGTCGTCGAGGGAGTGGTCGGACAGCGTGGTGGTTCCGTGCTTCTCAGCCATACAGCCACGCTATCAGAAAATCACCGCCCACCGCTGGCACGTAGGCCGGGCTGGGACGGCTAGCGCGCCGTCGCCTTCCGGGCGGCCCGGCCGGTCACCTCGAGCTGGGAGGTGGGGGAGGCCGCGGCCGGGGCGGAGGCCTGGCTCTCGGTGCGCAGCTCGTCGCCGCAGACGTGGCAGCGGCTGATCACCTGGCCGGCGTTGGCGATGACCAGGCGGCCCTCATGGCCGCAGCGCGGGCACACCGTCAGACGGACTCGCATGTCGAAAAAGGATGCAGGTCGGGACCGACAGCTTCAAGGGACGGAGGTCACAAGCGTTCGCACAATGCGCTTGTCAGTTCCGACACCTCAGGCCTCGTGGTCGTGCTCACGGAAGTCGGCGGCGTAGGCGGAGGCGATCAGCACGTTGAGCGCCGCGGCGACGAGGATGATCGGCACCTTGACGGTGAGGTCGAGCCCGTTCATGGCGAACCAGATCACCACCGCGGCGCCGACGCTGGTGAGCAGCACCAGCGTCCAGAGGGCGGGTCGCTCGCGCACCAGGACGCGCGCTCGGTCGAGGCGGTCGCGGAAGGAGGTGCGGGGCTCGGCCACGGTCACATGGTTCCACGACGCCCGCCCGTCCAACCGGCGCCCGGCCGCTCAGCCGCTCCAGGTGAACCCACGCACCCGGGCGACCGGGCGGGCGGCGTCGGGGGCGGTGTCGGGCGAGAGGTGCGCGGGCACCTCGAGGTCGAGGGTGATGCTGCGCCCCTCGTCGTTCTCGGTGAACTGCACGCCACGCACCAGCATCCCGGTGGCGGCGACCCGCTGCACCACGGCCTCGCCGGCGGTCCCCGGCTCGAGTCCCAGGACGAGCTCGGCGCGGCGTGTCCGCCAGCGGCGCAGCACCCTGGCCTCCAGCCGCTTGGCGGTGCGCAGCACGAGCACCGCCACGGCGGTGGCCACCAGCGCCAGGGTCCAGTCCGCATAGGCCGCGGCGAGGCCGACGGCGGCGACCACCCAGAGGCTGGCCGCGGTGGCCACGCCGCGCACGGTCACCCCGCCGCGGATGATCGCGGCGGCGCCGAGGAAGCCGATGCCGGTGACGATCTGGGCCGCGATGCGGGTGTCGTGCAATCGCACCGAGACCAGCGCGAAGAGCGACGCGCCCATCGCCACCAGCAGGTGGGTGCGGAAGCCGGCGGCCTCGTCGGAGAGCTGGCGCTCGACGCCGACGATGGCGCCGAGCGCGGCGGCGACCGCCAGCCGCAGGACCAGATCGGCGTCGGACATGGCGCCTCCTCTTACAGGGACGGGGGAGGCAGGTAGCGTGCCGCAACCACCCCGTCGCCGTCAGCCCCCTCCAGCACCCACGTCGAGCCCTTCGGCCAGGTGAGGGGGCCGGCGATGCGCACGCCGCGGGAGCGCAGCAGCTCGAGGACGCCGGGGACGATGTCGCCGTGGGTGCAGGCGGCCATCGCGCCGTCGCGGATCGCCTCGTCGAGCAGGGCCAGCGCCTCGTGCGCGTCGGCGCCCTCGAGCAGCCGCTCCTCGGTCTCGACGGCGCGTCCCGCGGCTCCGGCGAGCGGCTCGACGGTCTGCACGCAGCGCAGCGACGGGCTGCTGAGCACGCGCCCCAGGGGTGGCGGCGGAGCGAGGCGCGCGGCGATCGCCTCGGCCTGCCGCCGTCCCTTGTCGCTCAGCGGGCGCAGCGAGTCGTCGCCGCGCCAGGCGGCGCGGTCGCCGGCATGGGCGTGCCGGATCAGGTAGGCGAGGTGCGGCCCGGTCACATCCAGGAGCGTAGCCGCTTGCGCGACGCCGCTCGCCAGGCCGCCCGCCACTGCCGGCGCAGCCGCTTCGCGTCGGCGTCCTCGAGGGCGGCCAGCGAGCCGGCGGCGAAGGCCACGCCCGGATGGCGGGCCGCCGCGTCGCGCAGCCATTGGGCGGCGACGACCGCGTCGTGGTGGTCGCCGAGCACGTCCTGCACCCCGGCGACCGCGCGGGCGAACTCGGCGGCGACGGGCCCGGCCGCCTGGGCGACGGCCTCGGCCGCGTAGCGTGAGCGCTTGGCCAGGATGCGCACCTGGTGCAGATCGGCGTCCGGCGGGTCGCTGCCCAGCGCCTCGACCGCGCGCTCCAGGCGGCGCCACGGCTTGGCGGCGAGCCGCGGCAGCACCTCGGCCGCCTCGCCGGCGGCGGCGGGGAGCGCCTTCGGCTGCTGCGCCGCGTCGCGCAGGTCGGCGAGCAGCGTCTGGTAGCGCCGGTCGTCCATCGCCGCGAGAAGGGCGGCGCGATCCACCTCACGGCTGGCGTCGAGGTCTCGCAGCAGGACCTGGGCGGCCTCCTCCTCGGCCCGGGGCAGGCCGGCCGCCGCCCGGCGCAGGCGGTCCTGCAGGACGTCCGCGTCGCGCACGGCGCCGAGCAGGCCGGCGATGTCGCTGAGCTCCTCGCGCAGGCCGGCGGTCCACTCGGGGTCGAGGAGGGGAGAGAAGGTCCGCAGGTCCGACCGCAGCCGGCGGGTCGCCACCCGCGCCTGGTGCACGCCCTCCGGGTCGACGCCCTCGCGGACCACCGGGTCGTGCCGCACCAGGCGCTGCACGGAGGCGGCGATGGCCCGCCTGATGGCCTCGGCGCCGGTCACGGCGCGGCCTGGGCCCGGGCCAGCGCCAGCTCCTGGAGGCGGACCTGGGTGTTGACGTCCGCCGTCGTTGGCACCTTGCTCCAGGTGCCGTCCTGCAGCTCCCAGGCGAGGACGTCGTCGCTGAGGGTGACCGCCAGGATCTCGTCGAGCCGCGCCCGCAGCGCCGGCGCCTCGACGGGCACCACGACCTCGACGCGGCGGTCGAGGTTGCGCTGCATCAGGTCGGCCGAACCGATGAGGTGGAGGACGTCGCCGCCCTCGGGGTCGCCGAAACGGTAGATCCGCGAGTGCTCCAGGTAGCGGCCCACCACCGAGCGCACCGAGATGTTCTCGGACAGCCCGCGCACGCCCGGGCGCAGGCAGCAGATGCCGCGCACCACCATGTCGATGCGCGCCCCGGCGCGTCCCGCGTCGTACAGCGCGTCGATGATCTCCGGGTCGACCAGCGAGTTGCACTTGACGGTGATGCGGCCGCCCTCGTGCGCCTGCCCGCGGATGTGCTCGAGCAGGGTGATGCGCAGCCGCGACGGAGCCACCAGCACCTTGCGGTAGCTGCGCTGGCGGCTGTAGCCGGTGAGCGCGTTGAACAGCTCGCTGAGGTCGGCGCCGAGGGCGGGGTCCGCGGTGAGCAGGCCGACGTCCTCGTAGAGTCGCGCGGTGTCGGGGTTGTAGTTGCCGGTGCCGACGTGGCAGTAGCGCCGGATGCCCGACTCCTCCTGGCGCACCACCAGCGTGACCTTTGCGTGCGTCTTGAATCCGACCATGCCGTACACGACGTGCACCCCGGCGTCCTCGAGGAGCTGCGCCCAGGCGATGTTGTTCTGCTCGTCGAATCGCGCGGTGAGCTCGATCAGCGCCACCACCTGCTTGCCGGTCTCGGCGGCCTGGGTGAGGGCGCGGATGATCGGGCTGACCGGCCCGCTGGTGCGGTAGAGGGTCTGCTTGATGGCCAGCACCTGAGGATCGGCGGCCGCCTGCTCGACGAACTGCTCGACCGAGGTCTCGAAGGAGTCGTAGGGGTGCTGCAGCAGCACGTCGCCGCCGCGCAGCACGCGGAAGAGGTCGGTGGGGGAGTCCGCGCCGCGGGCCAGGGCGGGATGGGTCACCGGAGCCCAGGGCGGGTCCTTCAGGTCGGGACGGTCGATGCGGTAGATGTCCCAGAGGCCGCCGAGGTCGAGCGGCGCGTCGACGAGGTAGACGTCGTCGGCCTCCAGCTCCAGCTCGCGCACCAGCAGGTCGAGCACCTCCGCGGAGATGGTGCCGTCGGCCTCGAGCCGCACCGCGAGCGGCGACCGGCGGCGCCGCTGCAGCGCCGATTGCACCGCTTCGAGGAGGTCCTCCGCCTCGTCGCCCTCGACGTCGAAGTCGGCGTTGCGGGTGAGCCGGAAGGTGTGGTGCCCGACGATCTCCATGCCCGCGAAGAGCGTGTGCAGGTGCGCCGCGATGAGCTGTTCGAGGGGGACGAAGCGCTCCCCGTCGCCGACGGGGACGAAGCGCTGCAGGAGCGGCGGCACCTTGACCCGGGCCACGTGCGACTCGCCGGTCTGCCGGTCGGCGACGACGACGGCGAGGTTGAGAGAGAGGTTGGAGATGTAGGGGAAGGGGTGCGCCGGGTCGACGGCGAGCGGGGTCAGCACCGGGTAGATGCGGCTCTCGAACACCGCGGTGAGCTGGCCGCGCTCAGCGTCGCGCAGCGAGGACCAGTCGGCGATGCGCACACCGGCGCGCTCCAGCCGCGGCGCCAGGTCGCCGCCGAAGCAGCGCGACTGGCGCGCCATCATCGCGGTCACCCGCTCGCGGATGGCACGGAGCTGCTCGGGCGCGGTCATGCCGTCGGCCGAGCGCTGCAGCACGCCGCCGATCACCTGCTCCTTGAGCCCGGCGACGCGCACCTGGAAGAACTCGTCGAGGTTGCGGCTGACGATGGCCATGAACTTGGCGCGCTCCAGCAGCGGCAGCGACTCGTCCTCGGCCAGGGCGAGGACGCGCGCGTTGAACTCGAGCCAGCTCAGCTCGCGGTTGAGGTAGCGCTCGGGCACGCCGGGGAGCATAGTCCTGCGCCCTTGCGAAAGCATGTGCCCGGGCACGCCCTTAACCGCTTCACAACCAGGATCGGGCGCCGACGTCGCGGCGGGCGCTGCGACGGCGCGCTCGTATACTCGACGGCGTCCCCCCGCGGTCACAGGATGGGCTCGTTGCCGTCGTCGCCCCCTCTCGCCGTCATCGACATCGGCTCCAACTCGGGGCGGGTCATCGTGGTGCGCCTCAGCGCCGGCGGCCACCTCGAGATCCTCTCGGACGCGCGGACCTCGCTGCGCCTGATCCGTGACCTCAACGGCAGCGGCAGGCTGGGTGGCGCCGCCGTCGACCGCACCGTGGGAGCGCTGCAGGACTTCCTCGCCGTGGCCCACAGCGCGGGCGCGCGGCGGGTGGTCGCGGTGGCCACCGCCGCGGTGCGCGAGGCCGGCAACGGCGACGACTTCATCGCCCGCGTCGCCGGCGCCACCGGCGTCGACATCCGCGTCATCGACGGCGACGAGGAGGCGCACTACGCCTTCACCGGCGCGGTGCACGGCCTCCCCGTCGAGGGCGGGGTGCTGGTCGACGTCGGCGGCGGGTCGCTGGAGATCTCCCACTTCCGCAACCGCCGCGCCCTGCGCGGCTGGACGCTGCCGCTGGGGGCGCTGCGCGTCACCGATCGCTTTCTCACCAGCGACCCGCCCAAGGCGGGGGAGATGGCGAGGCTTCGTGACCACGTGGTCCAGACGTTGCGCGCGGCCGCGCTGCCGCCGCTGCGCGCCGACGAGGCCATGGTCGGCACCGGCGGCACCATCCGCAACCTGGCAAAGGTGCACCGCGCCGCGCAGACCTATCCCATCCCGCGGCTGCACGGCTACGAGCTGAACCGGCGCGGCGTGCGCGACGTCGCCGAGAAGGTGCTGGCCACGCCGTTGCGGCGCCGCTCGGCGATCAGCGGGCTGAGCGCCGACCGCGCCGACTCCATCGTCGGCGGCGTGCTGGTGGTGCAGACGGTGATGGAGGCGATCGGCGCGGCGAGCATGGTGGTGTCCGGCCAGGGCCTGCGCGAGGGCATCGCCTTCGAGGAGCTGAGCCACGCGCTGCCGTCCACCGGGGCGGTGCGCCAGGCCTCGCTGACCGCGCTGGCCTCGCGCTTCTCCACCTGGCAGGCGGAGCGCTCCCGCCGGCGCGCCCGTCTGGCGGCGCTGCTCCTCGACATCCTCTGTCCCGACGCCGGCGACGAGATGCAGGAGACCCTCGACCACGCCGCCACCATCCTCGACGCGGGTCGCAGCGTCGACTACTACAACCGCTGGGAGCACGCCGCGGACATCGTGCTCACCGCCGACCTGCGCGGCTTCTCGCACCGCAGCATCGCCCTGCTGGCCGCGCTGATCAGCCGCGCCGGTCGAGATCGGGTCAGCCTTCGCCCATACTCGCCGCTCATCGACGCCACCGACCGCAGCATGATCGACCGCGTCGCCATGGTGCTGGTCCTCGCCGACGAGGTGGAGCGGCGCATGGCTCCAGGGGCGGTGGCCACGGCGGTGCTGCGCGACCGCAAGCGGTCGAGCATCGCGTTGGAGTTGCCCATCCCCTACGATTGGCAGGCCGCGGGCGACGTGGAGGCGCGCTTCCACCGGGTCTTCGGTCGCAGCCTGGTCGTCGTGCCCGTCGGCGGCGACTGATCCGCGCACCCGTCGCTTGCGCTCCGACGACGCACCGAGTACAAAGAGCGCGCAACGCCGTGATCACGAGGGAACCCGCCGATGGCCAGGAAAGCCACCACCCGCAAGAAGGCCACCACCGCGGCCGGGGCGGGCAAGAAGTCGAAGAAGCAGACAGGTGCGCTGAAGTCGCTGCGCAAGCTGGTGGCGCAGACCCGCCAGGCGCACGCCAAGATGGCGCGGCGCGCCGAGCAGGCGCAGAAGCAGGCGGACCTGCTGGCCGCCCGGCTGCGTGAGGCGGAGGCCTCGCTGGCCAGCGCGCTGAGCGCCGCCACCGCGGCCGCCTCCGGCATCGCGAAAAGGACGACAACGGCCAGAACTTCGACGCGGCGCAAGCCGGCGGCGAAGCGCAGCGCCGCCAAGGCGGGGACGCGCACCGCGCGGACGCGCAAGACCTCGACCCGTCGCGCCGCCGGCGCCGCCCGGGCGACGCGCCGCACCGCGGCGACCAGGGGCACCTCGTCGAGCGGCGCGCCGCGGCGTGGCGCGGGACGCGGCAAGGCCGGCACGCCGAGGCGCCCCGCGGCTCCGCGCAAGAGCACCGGCGCGGCCCCCAAGCGCACCACCGCGGCGCGCGGCGGCGCCGCCGCGAAGCGCGGCACCACCGCGAAGCGGACCACCACCGCGAAGCGGACCACCACCCGCAAGTCCGCGGCCACCGGCAAGCGCACCACGACGCCGCGCACCGGCACCAGGCGTGGCGCCACCCGGCGCCGCGGTGGCGGCGGCACCCCCGGCGGAGGCTCGGCACCGGCCGCCTCCTGAGCGCCCGTCCTTGACCAGACCTTAAGCAGGTCCTGACACCGTCCTCACGCGTTGTGGTCAACACTGGCCACATGGGAAGCGCCAGGACGGTGCGCTGGATCGCCCACGCAGGGCTGGGCATCGCGCATCCCGGCGGCGGGCCCACGGTGCAGACCCTGGCCGACGCGCTGCGCCTGCGCGTCGACCGCGTCGAGCTCGACGTCTGCGCCACCGCCGACCGGGAGCTGGTGCTCCGCCACGACTGCCGGACCTCCCAGGGCCACGCCGTGCAGCACCTCACCCTGGCCCAGCTCCGCCGCGACGAGCCCTGGCTGCTGAGCCTCGACGAGGCGCTCGACCACCTCGGCCGGGTGCCGGTGCTGCTCGACGTCAAGACGGTGGCGACGGCGCCGCTGCTGGCCCACTGGCTGCGCCGCCGCCGCGACCGCTCCCGCTTCGCGGTGTGCACCGAGATCCTGGTCGCGCTGCTGGTGCTGCGGGACGTGGTGCCCGAGGTGGAGCGCTGGCGCTCCTTCCCCGACGTCGGCTCGCAGCGCCACGAGCACGTCGCCAGGACCGTCGCCGCCCTGCTCAGCCACGTCCGTCCCGCCCACCTCGGCTACCTGGTCCGCGAGCTGGGCGCCGCCGCGGTGGAGTTCGGCACCAACCGCCCCAACAGCGGACGGCGGCGCGCCGGCGGGGTCCCCTGGCGGCGGCTCCTGCCCCGGCACCTCGACCGGCTCGCCGCCGAGGTCGACGCCGCCGCGGTCAGCGTCCACCACTTCCTGGTCACCCCCCAGCTCGCCGAGCGGGCGGCCCGGCTGCGCCTGCCGGTGGTCGCCTACACGGTCAACCGTCCCGCCGCCCTGGAGCACGTCCTCGGCTGCGGGGTCGACATGGTCACCACCGACGACGTCGGCGGCATGCGGGCGGCCGCCGGGCGGCTGCGGGCGCTGGCCATCTGAGCCCACTCCTCTTAATGGGTCTGCTACACTTCTGCCGCACCTAGCGCCGCGCTAGGTTTTATTTTTGTCGAGGCTAAAACGTGGCAGCAGGAAAAGGCGGAGCAGCGATCATCACCTTGCAGTGCCCCACCTGCAAGGAGCGCAACTACACCACCACCAAGAACAAGAAGAACGATCCCGACCGGATCGAGCTTCGCAAGTTCTGCAGCCGGTGCCGCACCCACACTCTCCATCGCGAGACGAGGTAGGCCCGGAGACCCACACAGGGGCGTAGCTCAGCTGGTAGAGCAGCGGTCTCCAAAACCGCGGGTCGCGCGTTCGAGTCGTGCCGCCCCTGCCAAACACCGCACGGAGGATTGACAGCCCAGTGGCCAAGGCGGTCCGCACGCCACCCCGGCCGCCGCGCGGGCCGGTGCCCTCGACGCGCGCCGAGCGCAGCAACTACTTCGCCGACGTCGTCGGCGAGCTGCGCAAGGTCGTCTGGCCGACCTGGGACGAGCTGCGCCGGATGACCGGCATCGTCATCCTCACCGTCATCATCCTGGCCGTCATCATCGGTGTCGCCGACCTGCTGCTCAGCATCGCCGTCAAGCAGCTCTACGTGCAGAGCGGCAGCACCACCATCCAGAACTTCCAGGGCCAGACCGCCACCAGCACGGTCAGCGGCTCCAGCAGCGCCTCGAGCGCCAGCAGCGCCACCACCAGCACGGGCTCGGCGTCGAGCTCGTCGAGCATCACGACGTCGTCGTCGGCGTCGTCCAGCAGCACGAGCACTCATTGATGGCAAGCGAAATCGTCGTTCACCCAGAAGCCAAGTGGTACGTGGTCCACGCCTACTCGGGCCACGAGGAGAAGGTGCGGGCCAACCTCCTCAAGCGTGTCGAGTCGATGGACATGCACGACAAGATCTTCGACGTCCTCGTCCCCACCGAGGACGTGATCGAGATCAAGGACGGCCAGCGCCGCCACGTCAGCAAGCGCATCTACCCCGGCTACATCCTCGTCAACATGGTGATGAGCGACGAGTCCTGGTACGTGGTGCGCAACACCCCCGGCGTCACCTCCTTCGTGGGCAGCGGCAACAAGCCGGTGCCGCTGCAGGAGCACGAGGTGCGCGGCATCCAGAAGCAGATCAAGGCCGAGGCGCCCAGCAAGGTCGCCGTCGAGTACGAGATCGGCGAGAACGTCCGCGTCGTCGACGGTCCCTTCACCGACTTCCACGGCAAGGTGGTGGAGATCAACGTCGAGAAGGGCAAGCTCAAGGTTCTCGTCAACATGTTCGGGCGCGAGACGCCCGTCGAGTTGGACCTGCTGCAGGTGGAAAGGCTTCGATAGACCGATGGCAAAGAAGAAAGTCAAGACCGTCATCCGCCTCCAGATCGAGGCAGGCAAGGCGACCCCGGCGCCGCCGGTGGGCACCGCGCTGGGCCCGCACGGCCTCAACATCATGGAGTTCTGCAAGACCTACAACGAGCGCACCGCGGCCCAGGCCGGCACCGTGATCCCCGCCGAGATCACGGTGTACGAGGACCGCACCTTCACCTTCGTCACCAAGACGCCGCCCGCCTACGACCTGCTCAAGAAGGCGGCCGGCGTCGACAAGGGGTCGGGCACGCCGAACCGGGAGAAGGTGGGCTCGGTCACCAAGGCGCAGGTGCGCGAGATCGCCGAGCAGAAGATGCAGGACCTCAACGCCTTCGACGTCGACCAGGCGATGAAGATCATCGAGGGCACCGCCCGCTCCATGGGCCTCACCGTCAACTAGACTCCACCCGCCATCTCGTGGGAGGACCGCCCGGTCCGCTCGCACCACAGGAGATCATCGATGCCCCACCGCTACGGCAAGAAGTACCGCGAGGCCGCCCAGGCCATCGCCCCCGACCGCCTCTACCCCCCGCAGGAGGCGGTCACCCTCGCCAAGCAGTCCAGCACCGCGTCCTTCGACGCCACCGTCGAGGCCCACGTCCGGCTCGGCGTCGACCCCCGCCATGCCGACCAGATGGTCCGCAGCAGCGTGCTGCTTCCCCACGGCACCGGCAAGGTGCGCCGCATCGCCGTCTTCGCCACCGGCGAGAAGGCCAAGGAGGCGCTCGATGCCGGCGCCGACGTGGTCGGCGTCGAGGACCTGGTCAAGAAGGTGCAGGGTGGCGAGATCGACTTCGACGTCGCCCTGGCCACCCCCGACGTGATGGGCATGGTCGGCCGCCTCGGCAAGATCCTCGGCCCCAGGGGCATGATGCCCAACCCCAAGTCGGGCACGGTGACCTTCGACATCGCCAAGGCGGTCAAGGACACCCAGGGCGGCCGCGTCGAGTTCCGCGTCGACCGCTTCGGCATCGTCCACGTCCCCGTCGGCAAGGCGAGCTTCGACGACGACAAGCTGCGCGAGAACTTCGCCGCCCTGATGGAGGCGATCGTCCGCGCCAAGCCGTCGGCGGCCAAGGGCACCTACGTCAAGACGGTCACCCTGTCGCCCACGATGGGCCCGGGCGTCCCCGTCGACCCCGCCGCCGCCGCCCGCCTCAGCGCCGCCTAGCGGGGCCTCGGCCGGCCGGCGCCCGGAGCGCAAGCCCCGTTGACGGGGCCTGCTGTATCCTTCGCCACTCGTCCCATCCACCGAAGACCGCAGGCGCGGGCACCCGCCCGCTCAATCTCCTGCGCAGGAGGAGCACATGGCAGCTGCCGTTGCCGAGAAGCCGATGCGCGCCGGTCCGCGCAAGGTGACCCAGGTCACCGAGCTGACCGACCGGCTGAGCAGGGCCACCTCGGCGATCGTCACCGACTACCGGGGCCTGACCGTGAAGCAGCTCGAGGAGCTGCGCACCAGGCTGCGCAACGACGGCATCGAGTACCACGTCGTCAAGAACACCCTGGCCCGGCGCGCCGCCGAGGAGGCCGGGGTGGCCGAGTTCTCGTCGGTCCTGGTCGGCCCGGTGGGGCTGGCCCTGGGGTACGGCGACCTCTCCGCCCCGGCGCGCATCCTCAACGAGTACTTCCGCGTCAACCGGCGCCTGCCCATCGTCGCCGGCCTGGTCGAGGGGCGGGTGCTCGGCGCCGAGGCCGTCCGCGCCGTCGCCGACCTGCCCTCGCGCGAGGCCCTGCTGGCCCAGCTCGCCGGCACCCTGCAGTCGCCGCTCACCTCGCTGGCCGGCGCGCTCAACTCGATTCTCAGCAACTTTGCGGCGACGCTCGACGCGTATCGCCAGAAGCTCGAAGCGGCTTAGGAGACCTTTCCAAAGATGGCAGCAACCAAGATCACCCCCGAGGAGTTCGTCGACGCCCTGCAGGAGTGGAGCGTCCTCGACGTCGTCAACGCCGTGAAGCTCATGGAGGAGAAGCTCGGCGTCAAGGCGGCCGCGCCGGTCGCCGTGGCCGCGGCGCCCGCCGGTGGCGGCGGTGGAGCGGCCGAGGCCGCCGAGGAGGAGCAGACGGAGTTCAACGTCGTGCTCACCAGCGCGGGCGACGCCAAGATCAACGTCATCAAGGCGGTGCGCGAGATCACCGGCCTCGGCCTCAAGGAGGCCAAGGACCTCGTCGACGGCGCGCCCAAGGCCGTCAAGGAGGCCGTCTCCAAGGAGGAGGCCGCCAGCGTCAAGGCCAAGCTCGAGGAGGCGGGAGCCTCGGTCGAGGTCCGCTAGGACCTCGCTCGGCGTCCAGCGGCGGCGGGCCCCTCGCGGGTCCGCCGCCCGCCGGGCACGCTCAGGCTTGAGAAGAGAGGAGAGGGGGTAGGATCAGGGTCCCATCCGACGCACTGCGTCAGGGGAGCGGCGCCGGGGGCTGAAAATGCTACGATACGCGATTGTGCCCGCGCACCTCCCCGCGTCGTCCTTACCGCCAGAGGAACTGTAGCACATGGTTCTCGACATTGCTCCCCGCGCCAGCCGCGCCACGTACGGATCCATCGCCGACAAGCTCGAGGTCGGCAACCTGATCCAGACGCAGCTGGACTCCTTCGAGTGGTTCAGGAAGGAGGGTCTTCGGGAGCTGTTCGACGAGATCAATCCCATTACGGACTACACCGGCAAGAACTACGAGCTGCGCTTCCTCGACTACGACTTCGGGCCGCCCAAGTTCGACCAGGAGGAGTGCCGCCAGCGGGACATGACCTTCAGCGCCCCGCTGCGCATCAACACCCGCCTGCACATCAAGACCGGTGAGAACGCGGGGGAGATCAAGGAGGCCGAGGTCTTCATGGGCGACTTCGCCATGATGACCGACGAGGGCACCTTCATCGTCAACGGCACCGAGCGCGTGGTCGTCAGCCAGCTGGTGCGGTCGCCCGGCGTGTACTTCACCGCCGCCGAGGACCGGGTCAGCGGCCGCATGCTCTACGCCGCCAAGCTGATCCCCAACCGGGGGGCCTGGCTGGAGATCGAGACGTCGTCGAAGGACATCCTCACCGTCAAGATCGACCGCAAGCGCAAGGTGCCCGTCACCACCCTGGTGCGCGCCCTCGGCTACGCCTCCAACGACGCCATCCGCGAGTTCTTCGCCGACGTCGACAACGACGCCGAGCACCGCTACATCGACGCCACCCTGGACAAGGACCCCACCACCTCCGTCGAGGAGGCGCTGATCGAGCTGTACCGCAAGATCCGCCCCGGTGACCCGCCCACGGTGGAGAACGCGCGCAACCTGCTCGCCTCGCTGTTCTTCAACGCCCGCCGCTTCGACCTCTCCAAGGTGGGCCGCTTCAAGCTGGACAAGAACCTCGGCATCCCCGAGGACGAGGCCCGCGAGCGCGCCCAGGACAAGAACCGCCGGGTTCTGGACAACGACGACTTCATCACCATCATCAAGAAGCTGATCCAGCTCAACAACGGGATCGGTGAGGCCGACGACATCGACCACCTGGGCAACCGTCGCGTCCGCGCCGTCGGCGAGCTGCTGCAGAACCAGTTCCGCATGGGCCTGATCCGCATGGAGCGGATCATCAAGGAGCGCATGACCATCTGCGACGCGGCCACGGTCACGGCCGCCTCGCTGATCAACGCCCGCCCGGTGGTGGCGGCGATCAAGGAGTTCTTCGGCTCCTCGCAGCTCTCCCAGTTCATGGACCAGACCAACCCCCTGGCCGAGCTGACCCACAAGCGCCGCCTCTCGGCCCTCGGACCGGGCGGTCTGTCCCGAGAGCGCGCCGGCTTCGACGTCCGCGACGTGCACCACTCGCACTACGGCCGGATCTGCCCGATCGAGACCCCCGAGGGTCCCAACATCGGACTGATCGGCTCGCTGGCCACCTACGCCCGGGTCAACGAGTTCGGCTTCATCGAGACGCCCTTCCGCAAGGTCTACCGCGACGTCGACCCGCTCAAGGACGGCCACATCCTGGTCGGCCAGACGCTGCTGCGCGACGTCGACGAGGCCAAGCTCAAGGAGGGCACCGTCCTCGACCAGAAGATGGTCGACAAGCTGGTCGCCACCAAGGTCCCCCAGGTCACCATCGTGCCGTGGGTGTCGGACGACATCGTCTACCTGTCCGCTGACGAGGAGGACAAGTACACCGTCGCCCAGGCCAACGCGCCGATCGACCCCGCCGGGCACTTCACCGTGCAGCACACCGCCTGCCGCTCGCGGCACGCCTTCAAGGACCTGCCGGTGACCGAGGTCGACTGGATGGACGTGTCGCCGAAGCAGACCGTCTCGGTGGCCACGGCGCTGATCCCCTTCCTCGAGCACGACGACGCCAACCGCGCCCTGATGGGCTCGAACATGCAGCGCCAGGCTGTGCCGCTGCTGGTCACCGAGTCGCCCATCGTGGGCACGGGCATGGAGGGGCACGCGGCGCGCAACAGCGGTGAGCTGATCATCGCGCGCAAGGCGGGCACCGTCGTGGGCATCGCCTGGCCGGAGCCGCCGGAGGGCGACCCCACCGTCGAGAAGATCCCCTCGGGACAGGATTCCGGCATCGGCATCCTCCTCCGTCCCGACGACGGCAGCGCCGACCAGTGGTACGGCGTGCACAAGTTCGTGCGCTCCAACCAGGGCACCTGCCTGTCGCAGCGCATCACCGTCAACACCGGCGCGCACGTGGCGCCGGGCGACGTGCTGGCCGACGGCCCCTCGACGCAGGACGGCGAGCTGGCCCTGGGCCGCAACGTGCTGGTCGCCTTCATGCCCTGGGAGGGCTACAACTTCGAGGACGCCATCCTCATCAGCGAGTCGGTCGTCCGCGAGGACATGTACACCTCGATCCACATCGAGGAGTTCGAGATCGAGGCGCGCGACACCAAGCTCGGCCCCGAGGAGATCACCCGGGACATCCCCAACATCTCCGAGGAGACGCTGAAGAACCTCAACGAGCGCGGCATCATCTACGTCGGCGCGGAGGTCCACCCGGGCGACATCCTGGTGGGCAAGATCACCCCCAAGGGTGAATCCGAGCTGAGCGCCGAGGAGCGCCTGCTGCGCGCCATCTTCGGCGAGAAGGCCCGCGAGGTGCGCGACTCGTCGCTGCGCGTCCCGCACGGCGAGCGCGGCATCGTCGTCGACGTCAAGGTGTTCAGCCGCGAGAGCGGCCACGAGCTGCCGCCAGGCGTCAACGAGCTGGTGCGCGTCTACGTCGCCCAGAAGCGGAAGATCTCCCAGGGCGACAAGATGGCAGGCCGCCACGGCAACAAGGGCGTCATCGCCCGCATCCTGCCCATCGAGGACATGCCGTACCTGCCCGACGGCACGCCCGTCGAGATCGTGCTCAACCCGCTCGGCGTCCCCTCGCGCATGAACCTCGGCCAGGTCTTGGAGACGCACCTCGGCTGGGCCGCCGCGGCGCTCGGCGTGAAGGTCGCGTCGCCCGTCTTCGACGGCGCGTCGGAGGAGACGATCGAGGACGAGCTGGAGCGCAGCGGCCTGCCGCGCACCGGCAAGGTGCGGTTGCGCGACGGCCGCACCGGCGACCAGTTCGACCGCGACATCACGGTGGGCTACATCTACATGCTGAAGCTCGCCCACCTCGTCGAGGACAAGATCCACGCGCGCTCGACCGGCCCCTACTCCCTGGTCACCCAGCAGCCGCTGGGCGGCAAGGCGCAGTTCGGCGGCCAGCGCTTCGGGGAGATGGAGGTGTGGGCCCTGGAGGCCTACGGCGCCTCGCACATCCTCCAGGAGATCCTCACCGTCAAGTCGGACGACATCGTCGGCCGCGTCAAGGCCTACGAGGCGATCGTCAAGGGTGAGAACACCCTGGAGGCCGGCATCCCCGAGTCCTTCCGGGTCCTGGTCAAGGAGCTCGAGGGCCTGGCGCTGGGGGTCGAGATCCAGAGCGAGGACGAGAACCAGATCGTCCTCGGCGAGGAGGACATCCCCGACATCCCGCTCGACCTCGGCATCCACCTCGAGCGCGACGAGCGCGACGACATCGACGAGCCCGCAGGCCGTTGAAGCAGCAAGGAATCTCTCGCGGCAGGGTGTGGCTGCCCTGCCGGCAGTGGAACGTTCTCGACCGGGAGGTCAACAACTAAGTGCTGAAGCTCGAAAACTTCGACGCCCTGCGTCTCTCCATCGCATCCCCGGAGATGATCCTCTCGTGGTCGCACGGCGAGGTCACCAAGCCCGAGACCATCAACTACCGAACCCTCAAGCCCGAGCGTGACGGCCTCTTCTGCGAGAAGATCTTCGGCCCCACCAAGGACTGGGAGTGCCACTGCGGCAAGTACAAGCGCTACCGCTACAAGGGCATCATCTGCGACAAGTGCGGCGTCGAGGTCACCCGCAGCAAGGTCCGCCGCGAGCGCATGGGCCACATCAAGCTGGCCTCGCCGGTGTCGCACGTCTGGTACTTCAAGGGCATCCCCAGCCGCATGGGCCTGCTCCTCGACATGAGCCCGCGCAACCTGGAGAAGGTCCTCTACTTCGCCAACTACATCGTCACCAGCGTCGACGAGAAGGCGCGCGCCGAGCTGCTCCAGAAGCTCGACCCCGACTCCGACGAGCGGGTGGTGAAGCTCAAGGAGCGCCTCGCGGGCAACGCCGCCCCGGCCGACGCCGCCGCCGCCGGCGAGGACCCGCGCATCGCGGAGCGCGAGCAGGCGGCGGCCGAGCGCCGCAGCCAGCTCGAGGCCGAGCGCGAGCAGCGGCTCACCGCCCTGCGGGAGAGCGGCACCGACCTCGACACCCGCGTCCAGGAGCTGAAGGGCAAGAAGGCGCCCGCCGACATGTCGCTGACCGACAGCGTCGAGGCCGAGGTTGTGGCCAAGAAGGGCACCAACCTGAACGAGGACGTCGCCGCCGAGATCGCCGGCCGCGTCGCCCAGCGCGAGGAGGAGCTCAGCGTCCTCTACTCGAAGCGCATGGAGGAGGCCGAGGACGAGGCCAACGCCGAGATCGCCCGCCTCCGCGGCGAGCTCGAGTCGCAGGCCGCCGAGGCCGAGTTCAGCGGTCGCGACGAGCTGGCCAACCTGCGCGCCGAGATCGAGAAGCAGCGCCAGCAGCTCGAGTCGCTGCAGGCCCGCGACCTGCTCACCGACACCGACTACCGCACCTACGCCGAGCAGTTCGGCAAGGTCTTCAAGGCCGGCATCGGCGCCGCCGCCATCCGCGAGCTGCTCGGCCAGATCGACCTGGCCCAGGAGGCGCTGCGGCTGCGCGAGGAGTCGAAGTCGACCAGCGGGCAGCGCCGCCAGAAGGCGATCAAGCGCCTGCGCGTCGTCGAGGCGTTCCGCAAGAGCGGCACGTCGCCGACCTGGATGATCCTCGACGTGCTGCCCGTGGTCCCGCCGGAGCTGCGGCCCATGGTGCAGCTCGACGGCGGCCGCTTCGCCACCAGCGACCTCAACGACCTGTACCGCCGCGTCATCAACCGCAACAACCGCCTGAAGAGGCTGCTGGAGCTGGGCGCGCCGGAGATCATCGTGCGCAACGAGAAGCGCATGCTGCAGGAGGCCGTCGACGCGCTGATCGACAACGGCCGCCGCGGCCGGGCCATCACCGGCACCGGCAACCGCAAGCTGAAGTCGCTCAGCGACATGCTGAAGGGCAAGCAGGGCCGCTTCCGGCAGAACCTGCTGGGCAAGCGCGTCGACTACAGCGGCCGCTCGGTCATCGTCGTCGGTCCCGAGCTGCGCCTGCACGAGTGCGGCCTGCCCAAGAAGATGGCGCTGGAGCTGTTCAAGCCCTTCGTCATGCGCGAGCTGGTCTCGCAGGGCTTCACCCAGAACATCAAGAGCGCCAAGCGCATGGTGGAGCGGGTGCGCCCCGAGGTGTGGGACGTGCTCGACCAGGTCATCAAGGAGCACCCGGTCCTGCTGAACCGCGCGCCGACGCTGCACCGGCTCGGCATCCAGGCCTTCATGCCGGTGCTGGTCGAGGGCCAGGCGATCCAGATCCACCCGCTCGTCTGCGCCGCCTTCAACGCCGACTTCGACGGCGACCAGATGGCCGTGCACGTGCCGCTCTTCAGCGGCGCGGTTGCCGAGGCCAAGAACCTGATGATGTCGAGCAACAACATCCTGAGCGCGGCCAACGGCTTCCCCGTCGTGTCGCCGAGCCAGGACATCGTGCTCGGCTCCTACTACCTGACCCAGGAGTTCACCACCCCGCCGTCGGCGGAGGCGGAGGTGCGCAAGCTTCACGGCTTCGCCAGCAGCGAGGAGGCGGTGCTCGCCTACGAGCACGGCGTCATCGACCTGCACGACTTCGTGCGGGTGCGCATCCCGCGCAACCAGCTGGTGACGACCCCCCACGGCGAGGCCGCGCCCGAGGGCAGCGAGATCATCGTGACCACGCCCGGCAGGCTCATCTTCAACGAGGTGCTGCCGCTGGGTGAGCCGGCCACGGAGAACCCGTACCCGGCGATGACCTTCCGCAACGAGGTGCTCGACCTCAAGAAGCTGCGCGCCCTGGTCAAGGAGTGCTACGAGCTGCACGGCTCGGAGCGCACCGCGCAGATCGTCAACGAGGTCAAGCGGCTCGGCTTCCACTACGCCACCAAGGCGGGCGTCACCATCAGCGCGATGGACATCAAGACGCCGGTCGCCAAGGCGGGCATCGTGGGCGAGGCCGAGAAGGCCGTCGAGGAGGTCGACCTGCAGTTCCGCCGCGGCCTGATCACCGACGACGAGCGCTATCTCAAGACCGTGGAGATCTGGACCAAGGCCACCGACGACGTCACCACCGCGACGATGTCGAGCTTCGACCGGTTCCACTCGGTTCTGATGATGTCGCAGTCGGGAGCGCGCGGCTCGACGCAGCAGATCCGCCAGCTGGCCGGCATGCGCGGCCTGATGGCCGACCCCACGGGCCGGATCATCGACCTGCCCATCAAGGCCAACTTCTCCGAGGGCCTCACCGTGCTGGAGTACTTCATCTCCACGCACGGCGCCCGCAAGGGCCTCGCCGACACCGCGCTGCGCACCGCCGACTCCGGGTACCTCACCCGGCGCCTGGTGGACGTGGCCCAGGACGTCATCGTCCGCATCGACGACTGCGAGACCACCGCGGGGATCTGGGTCGAGATCGAGGATCCCGAGGTCGGCGACCGGGTGGTCGACCGCTACGCGGGTCGCGTCGCGGCGCAGGACGTGGCCATCGGCGACGAGGTGATCGTCCCAGGCGGTGAGGAGATCACCGACCAGCAGGCGCGCCGCATCTACGCCGAGCGGGAGAAGCTGCCGCGCATCAAGGTGCGCAGCACGATGACCTGCAAGGCGCGCGAGGGCGTCTGCCGCTCGTGCTACGGGCGCAACCTGGCCACCGGGCGGATGGTCGAGATCGGCGAGGCGGTCGGCGTCATCGCGGCGCAGTCGATCGGCGAGCCGGGTACGCAGCTCACCATGCGCACCTTCCACACCGGCGGTGTCGCCACCGGCGGTGCCGACATCACCCAGGGCCTGCCGCGCGTCGAGGAGCTCTTCGAGGCGCGCGTCCCCAAGGGCAAGGCGCTGATCAGCGAGATCGACGGCAGCGTCGAGATCGTCCGCCCCGACGGCAGCGGCGCCCGGGCCATCGACAAGACGCTCAAGGTCAAGGTCGTCTCCCGCGACGTCTTCGACTCGACGTACGCCATCGGCCCCAAGCAGGTGGTCGTCGTCGAGGACGGCAGCAGCGCCGGGGAGGGCGCGCCGCTGATCCAGGGACAGGACGAGAACGGCAACGACATCGTGATCCGCGCCAAGTACGCGGGCGTGGTCAAGGTCGGCAAGAAGGAGGTGCAGGTGCGCACCTCGGAGGAGGACTCGCGCGAGTACCCGATCCCGGCGTCGGCCCAGCTCACCGTCCACGACGGCGACCACGTGCAGGCGGGTGACCGCGTCACCGAGGGCTCGATCAGCCCGCAGGAGCTGCTCCTGGTCCGGGGCCGCGACGACGTGCAGAACTACCTCGTCCGCGAGGTGCAGCGCGTCTACCGCTCCCAGGGCGTCGACATCAACGACAAGCACATCGAGGTGATCGTCCGGCAGATGATGCGCAAGGTCCGCATCGACAACGCCGGCGACACCGACCTGCTCCCCGGCGAGATCGTCTCGCAGTTCGAGTGGGAGGAGGCCAACGCCAAGGCGCTGAGCGAGGGCGGCGAGCCCGCCATCGCCCAGACGGTGCTGCTCGGCCTCATCAAGGCCGCGCTCAACACCGCCTCCTGGCTCTCGGCCGCGTCCTTCCAGGAGACCACGCGAGTGCTCACCGAGGCGGCCATCTCCGGCAAGGTCGACCGTCTGCGCGGCCTCAAGGAGAACGTCATCATCGGCAAGCTCATCCCCGCGGGCACCGGCCTCGACTACTACCAGAAGCTCCGTGAGGAGGCCGCTCGCCTCTACGAATACGACGACCTGGCCGCCGAGCCAGAGGGCGCTCCCGCCGGCTCCTTCTGAGCCACGAAGGGCCCCGCGCGAGCGGGGCCCTTTCTCGTCTTCAGTAGGCGCGGCGGAGCGCGGCTTCGGCGGCGAGCATCCCGGCGATGCCGTGGACGCCCCCGCCGGGGGGCGTCGAGGACGAGCCGATGTAGAGCGAGCGGTCGGGAGTCGTGTAGGGGAGGGGGCGGATGGCGGGGCGGGTGAAGAGCTGGCGGAGGTCCTGCAGGCCGCCGTTGATGTCGCCGCCGACGTAGTTCGGGTTGTACTCCTGCAGGGCGACGGGCCCCATGACGCTGCGCTGGAGGATGCGGTCGCGGAAGCCCGGGGCGAAGCGCTCGATCTGCGCCTCGATCCGCTCGGTCATGTCGACCCGCGAGCCGTTGGGGACGTGGCAGTAGCCCCACACGGCGTGCTTGCCGGCCGGCGTGCGCGTGGGGTCGGCGAAGCTGGGCTGGGTGAGCAGGACGAACGGCCGCTGCGGGTGCTCGCCGCGCGCCACCGCGGCCTCGCTCTCGATCACCTCGGCGAAGCTGCCGCAGCAGTGCACCGTGCCCGCCTGCGCGCAGCGCACGTCGCGCCACGGCACCGGGCCGTCGAGCGCCCAGTCGACCTTGAAGGCGCCGGGGCCGTAGCGGTAGCGCTCCAGCTGCCGCCGGTAGAGGCCGGAGAGGCGGTCGCCCGCAACGCGCAGCACCTGCCGCGGCGTGAGGTCGAGGACGATTGCACGAGCGTGCAGGTCGTCGAGGCGGGTGACCTCGTGGCCGCAGAGCACCTCGCCGCCGAGGTCGCGCAGCTCCGCGACCATGGCGTCGGCGATGCGCTGCGAGCCCCCGCGCGCGAAGGGCCACCCCACCGCGTGCGCCAGTAGCCCGAGGACGAGCCCGAAGGCGGCCGTGCCCGGCTGGGAGAGCGGCACCATCGAGTGCGCCGACATGCCGGTCAGCAGCGCGCGCGGCGCGTCGTCCTGGAAGCGGGTGCGCGCCAGTCCGCGCGCGGAGCGCAGCGCGTGGAGTCCGAAGCGGGCGTCGGCGAACGGGTGGTGCGGAAGGCGCAGCGGCCCGACCAGGTCGCTCACCAGCACCGCCGCGTCCTCCACCAGCGGCTCCATCAGGCTGCGGTACGACGCCGCGTCGCGTCGCGAGAACTGCGCAGCGGTGTCGGCGACGGAGCGGTGCAGCAGCACCGCGTCGCGGTCGTCGAAGGGATGGGCCAGCGGCGCCGAGGGATGCGCGAAGCTGAGCTGATGGCGGGCGAACCCGCCGTTGCGCAGGAAGAAGGGGGAGGCAAGCAGCAGCGACTGCACCGTGGAGCAGACGTCGTGGACGAAGCCGGGAAGGGTGAGCTCCGCCGAGCGCATGCCGCCACCGGGCGTTGCATTGCGCTCGTAGAGCACAACCTCGCGACCGGCGCGGGCCAGGGTGATCGCCGCCGCCAGCCCGTTCGGGCCGGAACCGACCACAACCGCGTCGCGCGCCTGCGGCATCAGCTCGAAGCGGCCCTTGGGAGGCGCCGCAGGCGCAGCGCGTTGGCCACCACGCTGACCGAGCTGAAGGCCATCGCCAGGGCGGCCAGCACCGGCGGGATGGCGTCCACCATGGCCAGGGGGATGAGCACCAGGTTGTAGGCGAAGGCCCAGGCCAGGTTCTGGCGGATCACCCGCAGGGTGGCCCGGCTCAGCGCGATGGCGTCGGCGACCGCGCCCACGTCGCCGTGCACCAGGGTCACGTCGGCAGTGCTGAGGGCCACGCCGGTGCCGCCGCCCACTGCGATCCCGGCGTCCGCCGCGGCCAGCGCTGGCGCGTCGTTCACCCCGTCGCCGACCATGGCCACCGGCCCGCGGGCGCGTCGCACCTCGGCGACCAGCTCGGCCTTGCCCGCCGGCGACAGCTCGGCGTGGACGTCGTCGATGCCCACGGCGGCGGCCACGCTCCGGGCCGTCGCGTTGCGGTCGCCACTGGCCAGAACCACGTGGAGGCCGAGCGAGCGCAGCCGCTGCACCCCGGCGCGGGCATCGGCTCGAACCGGGTCGGCGATGCGCAGCAGCAGCACCGGCATGCCGTCCACGGCGACGCCCACGTGCGTGTCCGTCCCCTCGCCGGCCTGCGCTACGTCGATGCCCAGCCAGGGGGGCGAGCCGACCTGCACACGGCTGCCCTCGACGATGCCGGCGACACCCCGGCCGGGCTCGATCCGCACGTCGCTCGCCACGGGAACCTCGCCCTCCGCCGCCTCGACCACGGCGCGCGCCAGCGGATGCTCGGACGACCGCTCGACCGCGGCGGCGAGCCGCAGCGCCACGGCGGGATCCGCGCCCCCCAGCGGCTCGACGCGAACCACCTGCGGGCGCCCGGCGGTGAGCGTCCCGGTCTTGTCGAGCATCACCGCGCGCACGGCGTGGATGCGCTCCAGCGTCTCCCCGCCGCGGATCAGCAGCCCCAGCTCCGCTCCTCGCCCGGACGCGACCATCACGGCCACCGGCGTGGCCAGCCCGAGCGCGCAGGGGCAGGCGATCACCAGCACCGCGACGGCGGGGATCATCGCCGCGGTGAACCCGTGCCCCGTCAGCATCCAGCCGGCGAAGGTGAGCAGCGCGACGGCGAGGATGGCGGGCACGAAGACCCCGGCCACCCGGTCGGCCAGCCGCTCGACCGGCGCCTTCTCCTGCTGCGCGCGCTCGACCAGGCGGAGGATGCCGGCCAGCAGCGTCGCCTCCCCGGTGCGGGTCAGCCGCACGGTCATGGGCGCGCCGCCGTTGACCGTCCCGCCGGTCACGCCGTCGCCGGCGCGCTTCTCGACCGGGACCGGCTCGCCGGTGACCATCGCCTCGTCGACGGCGCTGTCGCCGGCCGCGACCTCCCCGTCCGCAGGGAGCCGCTCGCCCGGCCGCACCAGCACGAGGTCCCCTGGTCGCAGCTCCTCGGCGGCGACGTCCCAGGGCTCCGTCGCGGGCGCGTCCTCGGGCGCCCCGGCCCGGCGCAGCAGGTGGGCGACGCTCGGCTGCAGCCCGGCCAGCGCCTCGATCGCCTCCCCGGCGCGGCCGCGGGCGCTCAGCTCCAGGTACTTGCCGACGGCGATGAGGGTGACGATCAGGGCGCTGACGTCGAAGTAGGTGGCCTGGCCGGGCAGCAGCACCACCGCGACCACCGAGTAGACGAACGCGACGCTTGCGCCGAGCGAGACCAGGGTGTCCATGGTGGCGGCGCCGTGGCGTGCGGCGCGCAGGGCACTGCGGTGGAAGATCGCGCCGACCCAGACGAACGCCGGCAGCGCGAGCACGAGCTGCAGGACGCCCGACCAGCGCGGCGAGGGGTCGCCGTAGGCGAGGCCCACCACCCCGGCGCTGAGCATCGCGGCGACGGCGAGCTGGACGCGGCGTCCGCGCAGGTCGGCGAGGCGCCTGCCGCGCCGCTCGGCCGCCTCCTGGGCAGCGCTGCGCCCGCGGTGGGGGAGGGCCGCGTCGTAGCCGGCGCCGCGCACGGCCTCGACCAGCGCCGCCGGCTCGACCGGTGCTGCGAGGACGACGCCCGCCTTCTCGGTGGCGAGGTTGACCGTGGCGCCGGCCACGCCGGGAACCTCGGCGAGGGCGCGCTCGACGCTGCGCACGCAGCCGGCGCAGTGCATCCCGATGACGTCGAGGTCGATGCGCTCCTGGCGATCGGCCTCGAGCCCGGGGAGCTGGCGCGCCTCGCTGGGCGCGGCCGGCGCAAGGGTCATGGCGGCGACTCGCCGGCGGGCAGGGGCAGCGGCTCGGCGCGGTCGCGGAAGTCGGTCAGCGAGGCGTTGTAGCGCAGCGCCTCCAGCAGCTCGGTGATCTTCTCCCGCCCGCCGCCGCTCTGGATCGCCTCGGTGACGCACGTCTCCAGGTGGTTCTGCAGCAGCACCCGGTTGACCTTCTCCAGCGAGGCCTGGAGGGCGGCCACCTGCTTCATCAGGTCGGGGCAGTACACCTCCTGCTCGACCATGCCGATCACCCCGTCGAGGTGGCCGCGGACGGTCTTGAGGCGGAGGAGGGCCTCGCGCTTGTGCTCAGGGATCACGCTCCCAGTGTAGCGCGACGGCACCCCACCCGGGGAGGGGTGGCCACGCCCACCCAGGGCGCGCCGGCGCGCCGAGGATTCACCCAGCCTTAAGCCGCCCCGCGCATCATCAAACCCCGCCGATGTCCGCCAGCCTCGCCCTGCGCCTCCGACTCGAACGCCCCGAGGCTCCCCGCCGGCGCGCCCTCTGGCTGCTCGTCGCCCTGGTCGCCGTCGCCCTCTTCGGCGCTCTCGCCCTCGCCGTCGGCAGCAACGCCGTGCAGCGCCGCGACCTCCGCCTCCTCGTCCAGCTCCACGACGGGCTGGTCCACGCCGGCCTCCTCAACGCCGCCGACGAGACCGCCGACTGGATCTCCCAGTGGCTCGGCCCTGGCCCTCACCTCATTCCTCTGACTCTCCTCGCCGCCGGCCTGGCCTTCCGCGCCGGCCGCCGCCGCCTGGCGCTCTTCATCCCGCTCGCCTTCGCCGTCGGCGTCGTCGCCCAGAGCTGGATGAAGGACGCCGTCGGCCGCGCCCGACCCAACCTCTATCCCGACATGGCCACCGCTTCTGGCCCCTCCTTCCCCTCCGGCCACGCGGTCGGCGCCATCTGCGCCATCGCCGTGCCCCTGCTGGCCATGGCCTGGATCACCCGCCAGCGGTGGCTGCGCTGGTCGCTGGTCGCCGCCGCCGTCCTCGCCGTGGTCGGCCTCGACCTCGCCCGCCTGGTGCTCGCCGTGCACTGGCCCACCGACGTGCTGGCCGGCAACCTCCTCGGCCTGGCCGTCTGCGGCGCGCTCGCCGCCGCCCTCGGCCTGCCCGTCCCCGCGCGCGCCGCCGCCACGTCGACGGGCTCGGCGCTGGTCACCGCGTTCTGGGACCGCGCCGACCCGGTCCGCGTGGAGAGCGACCCTGGCGTCGAGGGCAACCGGCGCCTGACCTCGACCACCGGCGCCGCCCAGGCCGTCGTCCTCGCCCTGGTCATCCTCAGCGGCCTGGTCTTCGGCTCGGTGCCCGGCCTCCACTTCTTCACCGGCTTCGTGGCCATCCCCCTCACCGTGCTCAAGCTCGGCAGCACCGGCTACCGGTTCGCCGGCTACTACCTGCGCCGCCGGCGCAGCTACCGCACCGCCGGGCCGCCGACCATCGTCCCGCGGCTGCTCGCGCCCCTCCTCGTCGCCTCCACCGTCGTCGCCTTCGTCACCGGGGTCCTCCTCTTCTTCCAGGGGAGGACCCACGGCACCGCCGCCACCCTGCACACCGACAGCGCCGTCGTCTTCATCGTCCTGGTGCTCGTCCACGTCGCCATCCACGCGCGCACCGCCTGGGTCGCCTCGGCCGCAGACGTGCGCGCCCCCTCGGCGGTGCCGGGTGGGGTCGCCCGCTGGGCCGTGCTGGCCGGCGCCTCGATCGCCGGCCTGGTGCTCGCCGCCGGCCTGACCTTCGCCTTCCCCTGGAACGTCTAGCGGAGTCGCTACAGTCGGACGGCATGGACAGCCGTCCCGCCGATGCCGCCGCCCCGGCGACGCTGCCGCCGACCGTCTCCTCCGGCTCCGGTCCGTGGGCCGAGCCCGGCGCCTACCCGGTCGCTCGGGGCGTCCACCGCATCCCCCTGCCCCTCCCGGGCGACGCGCTGAAGGCGGTCAACGTCTACGCCGTGGAGGACGGCGACCGGCTGGCCCTCGTCGACTCCGGCTGGCACACTCCCGACTCCTGGGACGCGCTCGGCGCGGCCCTGCGCAGCATCGGCGCCGAGCCCGGGGACGTCCGCACCGTGCTGGTGACACACATCCACCACGACCACTACGGCCAGGCCGTCCGGCTGCGCCAGGAGGCTGGGGCCACCGTCTTCCTCGGCGCGGGCGAGAAGCGGGCCATGGACACCATCACCGACGCCGCGCTGCGCGACGCGGCCAACGCCGACCGCGTGCTGCGCCTGCGCGAGGCCGGCGCGGCGGAGCTCCTCCCGGCGGTGGAGGAGATGATGGCCCGAGCGCAGCACCAGGGCGGCAGGGCGGTGTGGGAGCCGCCCGACGTCTACGCCAACGACGGCCAGCACGTGGAGCTGAAGGACCGCCTGCTCAGCATCGTGGCCACCCCGGGCCACACCGCCGGCCACGTCAGCCTCCTCGACCCCGACGCCCGGCTCTTCTTCGCCGGCGACCACGTCCTCCCGCACATCACGCCCTCGCTCGGCGTGGAGCCCTTCGCCGGCAACGGGCTCAGCCTCGTCGAGTTCATCTCGTCCCTCTCCCGGGTGCGTCCCCTGGACGTGGAGCGCGTGCTCCCGGCCCACGGCCCCGACTTCACCGGCCTCGCCGAGCGCGTCGACGCGCTGCTCGACCACCACGCCACCCGCCTCAGCCACTGCATCGACTCCCTCCGCCGCGGCCGCACCACGGCCTACGAGGTGGCCCACGACCTCCCCTGGACCCGCCGCGAGCGGCGCTACGAGGAGCTCGACCTGGGCAACCGGCTCATGGCGCTGACCGAGACCATCGCCCACCTGGAGCTGCTCGTCGTCCAGGGCACCGCCGAAGCCCGCGAGTGGGACGAGCTGCGCCTCTACCACCTCGCCGCGGGCTCCCCCGGCCTCCCCCCGCTGCCCTGAGCGTGAACCGGTCCAAATTGACGCCACGCTCGGCCCGCCTGTAAGATCACCCGTCGCGCCTGCGGGCGGAGCCTGCTGTTCGCACGCCCGCCGCACCCTCCCGGGGGCCGCAGTCGCGAGGCCAAACCCAGCACCACAGACGGAGACCCGTGCCCACCATCCAGCAGCTGGTCCGCAAGGGCCGCAAGCAACTGGTCAAGAAGACCAAGGCCCCGGCGCTCAAGGGCTCGCCCCAGCGGCGCGGCGTCTGCGTGCGCGTCTACACGATGACGCCCAAGAAGCCGAACTCGGCGCTGCGCAAGGTGGCCCGCGTCCGCCTCACCAGCAAGGTGGAGGTCACCGCCTACATCCCGGGCATCGGGCACAACCTCCAGGAGCACAGCGTCGTGCTCATCCGCGGCGGCCGCGTCAAGGACCTCCCCGGGGTCCGGTATCACGTGATCCGGGGTATCCTCGACACCGCGGGCACCAAGAACCGCAAGCAGGGCCGTAGCAAGTACGGCGCCAAGCGCGAGAAGGCTCCAGCCAGATGAGCCGCCTCGCCCTCAGTTGGGCTGCACCCGCAGCCTAGCGCCAGATCTCCGGCCCGACACGCCTGACCCGCGTGACGGCGCCGGGTCAGTCGAAAAGGACAAGACAAGCACCCCATGCCGCGCCGTCAGCGAATCACCAAGCGGACGATCCTCCCCGACCCCATCTACGGGTCGACGGGAGTGGCCAAGTTCGTCAACTGCCTGATGCTCGGGGGCAAGAAGAGCGTCGCCGAGCGGATCGTCTACGACTCCTTCGAGAAGATCCGCCGCAGCTCGCGCCGCGAGCCGCTCGACGTCTTCGACACGGCGATGCGCAACGTCACCCCCGTCCTCGAGGTGAAGCCCAAGCGCGTCGGCGGCGCCACCTACCAGGTGCCCGTGGAGATCCGCCACGACCGCCGGGCCGCGCTGGCCCGCCGCTGGATCATCCGCTATGCCCGCGGCCGCAACGGCAAGAGCATGGCCGACAAGCTCGCCTCCGAGCTGATGGACGCCGCCAACGGCGTGGGAGCCTCCATCAAGCGCAAGGAGGACACCCACAAGATGGCCGAGTCGAACAAGGCCTTCTCCCACTTCAGGTACTGATGCCTCCCGCCACCATGACGCGCGCGTTCCCGCTGGAGAAGACCCGGAACATCGGGATCATGGCCCACATCGACGCGGGCAAGACCACGACGACCGAGCGCGTCCTCTTCTACACCGGCCGCATCCACAAGATGGGTGAGGTGCACGAGGGCGCCGCGACCATGGACTGGATGGTCCAGGAGCAGGAGCGCGGCATCACCATCACCTCGGCGGCGACGGCCGCGGAGTGGCGCGGCCACCGAATCAACATCATCGACACGCCCGGGCATGTGGACTTCACCGTCGAGGTGGAGCGCAGCCTCCGCGTGCTCGACGGCGCGGTGGCGGTCTTCGACGCCGTGGCCGGCGTGGAGCCCCAGTCGGAGACGGTGTGGCGCCAGGCCGACCGCTACGAGGTCCCCCGCATCTGCTTCATCAACAAGATGGACCGCATCGGCGCCAACTTCTACGCCGCGGTGCAGTCGATCAAGGACCGCCTGGGCGCCAAGCCGATCTGCGTCCAGCTGCCCATCGGCAGCGAGGCCGACTTCAAGGGCGTCATCGACCTGATCAACCAGGTGGCCATCGTCTACACCGACGACCTGGGCACCACCCTAGAGCGCAACGAGATCCCGGCGGGGATGCACGAGGACGTCGAGAAGTACCGGCACGAGCTGCTCGAGGCGGTCGCCGAGTCCGACGACGAGCTGATGATGAAGTACCTCGAGGGCGAGGAGCTCAGCCACGCTGACATCGTGCGCGGCCTCCGCGCCGGCACGGTGAGCACGCGCATCGTCCCCGTGCTCTGTGGCAGCGCCCTGAAGAACAAGGGCGTGCAGCCGATGCTCGACGCCATCGTCGACTTCCTGCCCTCGCCGCTCGACAAGCCCGCCGTCGAGGGCCACGACCCCAAGAGCGGCGACCCGCGGGTGCGCACCGTCGACGACGAGCAGCCCTTCAGCGCGCTCGCCTTCAAGATCATGACCGACCCCTTCGTGGGCACCCTCACCTTCTTCCGCGTCTACAGCGGCACGCTGCAGTCGGGCTCCTACGTCTACAACGCGACCAAGGGCGAGAAGGAGCGGGTCGGCCGCATCCTGCAGATGCACGCCAA
This sequence comes from Candidatus Dormiibacterota bacterium, assembly GCA_035652335.1. Taxonomy (GTDB): domain Bacteria; phylum Chloroflexota; class Dormibacteria; order Aeolococcales; family Aeolococcaceae; genus DASRDZ01. The sequence goes on along the minus strand of DASRDZ010000097.1, from coordinate 1,208 downwards.
CCACCGCGAGGAGATCGACGAGGTCCGCACCGGCGACATCGCCGCGGCCATCGGCCTGCGCAAGACCACCACCGGCGACACGCTCTGCGCCGAGAACGCGCCGATCATCCTGGAGAACATCACCTTCCCCGAGCCGGTGATCAGCGTCGCCATCGAGCCCAAGACCAAGGCCGACCAGGACAAGATGAGCGCGGCGCTGCAGAAGCTGACGCAGGAGGACCCCACCTTCCGCGTCCGCACCGACGACGAGACCGGGCAGACCGTCATCTCCGGCATGGGCGAGCTGCACCTGGAGATCATCGTCGACCGCCTGATGCGCGAGTTCAAGGTGGACGCCAACGTCGGCAAGCCGCAGGTGGCCTACCGCGAGACCATCGCCGCCAAGGCGCACGGCACCGGGCGCTTCGTCCGCCAGTCCGGCGGTCGCGGCCAGTACGGCCACGTCGAGCTGGAGCTGGAACCCAACGAGATGGGCAAGGGCTTCGAGTTCGTCAGCAAGATCGTCGGCGGCACCGTGCCGCGCGAGTACATCGCTCCCGCGGAGAAGGGCATCATCGACGCCATGAACAACGGCGTCCTCGCCGGGTTCCCCGTGGTGGACGTCAAGGTGACCCTGGTCGACGGCTCGTACCACGAGGTCGACTCCTCGGAGCAGGCCTTCCAGATCGCCGGCTCGATGGGCTTCAAGGACGGCATGCGCAAGGCCAAGCCCACCCTGCTGGAGCCGATCATGAAGGTCGAGGTGACCATGCCCGAGGAGTTCATGGGCGACGTGATGGGCGACCTCACGGGACGGCGCGGGCACATCCTCGGCATGTCGTCGCGCATCACCACCCAGGTGGTGCAGGCGGAGGTGCCGCTCAGCAACATGTTCGGCTACGCGACCCAGCTGCGCAGCATGACGCAGGGCCGCGCCAACTACTCCATGCAGTTCGACCACTACCAGGCTCTTCCGCAGAACCTCGCGGAGGAGATCGTCGCCAAGGCGAGAAGCTAAACAGGCATTTCCCCCGGAGAGCGTCAGAGAGCCAGGAGCGAAAGGTTCAAGAAATGGGCAAGAAGAAGTACGACAGCAGCAAGCCTCACGTGAACGTCGGCACCATCGGTCACATCGACCACGGCAAGACGACGCTGACGGCTGCCATCACCAAGGTGCTCGCCGAGAAGGGCGGCGCCGAGTTCCGCTCCTTCGACTCGATCGACAACGC
>DASRDZ010000096.1:0-22337 GCA_035652335.1 Candidatus Dormiibacterota bacterium | reverse complement strand
GAGGCCGCCGCGGTCCTGCACGACTTTGTTCCACATGCGCAGGCCGCCCTTTTTCGACTCGCCGAAGTAGTCGGAGTTGAGCACCCGGGTGATGCCGTGGTCGAGGTCGACGGCGATGACCCGGTCGTCCGGGTAGCCGGGACAGGCCAGGTTGGGGGTGTACACGACCATCAGCTCGGGCTCCCAGTCGGGACCGCCCGCGCCCTCGTTGTCGAAGTAGAGGGCCTGCTGCATGCCCGCGATGTTGGCGTTGCTGGCCTCGATGAAGAGGCGGGCGGCGACGCGGTGCTGCGGGTCGTTGCCGATGTAGCCGTCGATGACCAGCATGTCGCGCGAGGCGATGTACTCGTCCTGCACCCGGGCGATGCGCTCGCCCTCGGCGCGGGTGATGGTCTGGTCGGAGTGGTTCTCGGGGTGGTCGGTGACCACGTAGGTGCTCGCCTTGCTGCGCGACACCACCTTGGTCTGCACGTTGAGGTTGTCGTAGACGGTCCGCCGCGCGTTCGGCATTCGCGCGGTGAGCTCCTTGAGCTCCTGCGGGCTCGGGTTCCAGAGCACCGATCTGGCCTTGGGGAGCGTTGCGCGACGGGAACGGATGACTTCGGTCATGACACCTCCACGTCTCGGCGGGTGTGCCGGGGCGCGGTGTCGTCTCTCCTGCGGACGCGCTTGGCACGCAACCGGGCGGCACGGCTGGAACGATGCCCGGATGCCGAGATCCACTGTCTACGCAGGAGTGTAGCAGGGTGACGTTTTTGCTCGTGTCACACAGGGATGTGGTGATTTCGGGCGCGGCCGAACATGTGTACCGCCGGGACGGTAGTAGGCTTGTGGGCCCGGACCACGGTCGCACTGGAGAGGTCGTCATGAGCGAGACGCAGGTCGCCGCATCCCCGTCCACCCTGGCGCGGGACGACTCCTGGGTCTGGTACGGCGGCGACTTCGCGCGCTACCGCGACGCCAAGCTCGGCGTGATGACCCACGCGCTGCACTACGGCACGGGCTGCTTCGAGGGCATCCGCGCCTACTGGTCCGAGGAGGCCGGCAAGCTCTACACCTTCCGCGCCCCGGAGCACTTCGACCGGCTGCGCAACAGCGCCAAGATCCTGCACATGTCGCTGCCGCTGTCGACGCCGCAGATGTGCGAGGTGACCAACGAGCTGCTGCGGCGCAACGGGTATCGCGAGGACGTCTACGTCCGTCCCCTCTGCTACAAGGCGTCCGAGGAGATCGGGGTGCGCCTGCACAACCTGCAGGACGGCTTCCTCATCTACACCTCGCCGTTCGGCGCCTACGTCGACATCGACAAGGGCATCCGCTGCATGGTCTCGTCCTGGCGGCGCATCGACGACAACGTGGCCCCGGCCCGGGCCAAGTGCACCGGCATCTACATCAACTCGGCGCTGGCCAAGACCGAGGCGGTGGAGAACGGCTTCGACGAGGCGATCATGCTGACCCACGAGGGCCACGTCTCCGAGGGCTCGGCGGAGAACCTGTTCATCGTCCGCCACGGGCGGTTCATCACCCCGCCGGAGCACGACAACATCCTCGAAGGCATCACCAGGGCGACGCTGATGCAGCTCATCGCCGAGGAGATGGGCATGAACGTCGAGGAGCGCGCCATCGACCGCTCCGAGCTCTACGTCGCCGACGAGATGTTCCTCTGCGGGACGGGGGCGCAGGTGTCGCCGGTGATCGAGGTCGACCGCCGCGTCATCGGCGACGGCGAGCCCGGGCCGCTGACGGTGCGCCTGCAGTCGCTCTACTTCGACATCTGCAAGGGCCGCAACCCGAAGTACCGGGAGTGGCTCACGGCCGTCTGAGGCGGCGCACCACGTCCGCGGCGCGGGCGCGCAGCAGCTCGGCGGTGCGGGGAAGCGCGACCTCGGGCGGCAGCCCCTCGCTGATCGCGACCGCCTCGGCGTAGAGCGGGTCGACCGGCGGCTCGACCGAGCCGGCGAGGACGGCGCAGGGGATGCCCAGGCCGGCGGCGCGGCGGGCGACCTCGGCGGGAGCCTTGCCCTCGGCGGTGGAGGCGTCGAGGCGACCCTCGCCGGTGAGGACGAGGTCGGCGCCGAGGAGGGCGGCGTCGAGCCCGGCCAGGTCGCAGACCAGCGGGGCGCCGGGCACGAGCGTGGCGCCGCAGACCGCGGCGAGGCCGAAGGCGCTGCCGCCCGCGGCGCCCATCCCCGGCTGCTGACGCATGGAAGCCGGAGCCCCGAGGGTCGCAGCCCAGCGGGCCAGGCCCCGCTCGAGGTCGGCGACCTGCTCGGGCGAGGCGCCCTTCTGCGGAGCGAAGACCGCCGCGGCGCCGCGAGGGCCGAGCAGCGGATTGCGCACGTCGACGGCGACCTCGATGCGGCAGTCGCGCAGCCGCGGGTCGAGCCCGGCGAGGTCGACCCGGGCCAGGTGGAGGAGTCCACCGCCGCCGGGCGGGAGCTCCTCGCCGGAGGCGTCGAGGAGCCGAGCGCCGAGCGCCGTGCACAGCCCCGCGCCGCCGTCGGTCGAGGCGCTGCCGCCGACGCCGACGACGAGCCGCCGCGCCCCGCCGTCGAGCGCGGTCCTGACCAGCTCACCCACGCCGTACGTCGAGGCGCGCATCGGGTCGAGGGTCCCTGGCGGCAGCAGCCGCAACCCCGCCGCCTCCGCCATCTCGATCACGGCCGTCGCGGCGTCGAGCCAGCCCAGCCGGGCGGAGACCGTCTCGCCCAGCGGCCCGTGCACCGGCACCGCCTCCGCCCGGGAGCCGGGGACGGCGTCCAGCAGCACGTCGAGCGTCCCGTCCCCGCCGTCGGCGACGGGCACCGCGACCGCGAGGCCGCCCGCGTCGACCACGCCCGCCGCCATCGCCGCAGCCGCCTCGCGCGCCCCCAGCGCCCCCTTGAAGGCGTTGGGCGCGCAGACGGCGCGCAGGGGCAAGGGCCTCAGCTCTCCGCGGCGACCGGCAGCGAGGCCCAGCGCTCGCGACAGCTCTCGCAGCGCTCGATGTGCAGGGCCACCACGTTGCGCTGCTCGCGGCGCAGCGGGCGGCGCCGGTCGGCCTCGACGAGGAGCGCGGCGGTGGCGCAGTCGATGGCCCGGGTGGCGCTGTCGTCCATGCGCAGGAAGACTTCCTTGAACCGCTTGCGGGCCCGGTGCAGCAGGGTCTCGACCGCGGATTCGCTGATCCCCATGACCCGCGCGATCGAGGCGTAGGACAGCCCCTGCAGCTCGCGGAGGGTGAGCACCATGCGCTGCCGCTCGGGCAGCCGCTTGGCCACGTCCCAGACCAGCTGGCGGAGGTGGGCCATCTCCAGGGCGGATTCGGGGTGGCCGTGGCGGTCGCGGTCGACGAGGCGCAGCACCGCCTCCTCCACCTCGTCACCGCCGCCGGCGACGTGCTGCTGGGCGCGGGTGCGGCGGCGCAGCTCGTCGTGGCAGAGGTTGACGGCGATGCGGTGGATCCAGGCCGAGAAGTTGAAGCCGTCGTCGACCCGGTCGAGGGCGCGCAGGACGTTGACGAAGGTGTCCTGGACGAGGTCCTCGGCGACCGGCCCGTCGCCCACGTAGCGGGTGCACACCGACCTGATCCGCTGGTGGTACCGGCTGAACAGGCCGTCGAAGGCGGCGGCGTCGCCGGCCAGGTACGCCCGGATCAGGGTCAGGTCGTCGTTCTCGCCCATGCGGCCCACGACGGTGGGAGAAACCAGGCTGCGCGCCGTCCCGCGGACGCGCCAACCCTCCAACCGTATCGGCGGCGGAGTATACACCCGCCCTCCTGAAGCCCCGATCGCAACGAACGCGCAACCGGCTATTCGGGGCTGCAAGTTTTGCCACGTCACTTCGTCATTCGGGTAAGTGGGTCGCGTGCGGGGCGGCCCCTGAGCGGCAGGCCTAGGCGGTGCATTCCGCACGGGAGCTGGATGGAACCATTGCACGTGGCCCGGGAGGACCAGCCGTCCTCGCGCGTCCTGGTGCGCTTCTCCGACGACGAGGTGCTGGAGGGCGACGCCGTCGCGCTCGACCTCGACCGTCCCGACTTCGAGCTGGTTCTTGCCGATCCTGGCGCGAACGGCCGGCGCGCGCTGATCCCGCTGCCCTCGGTGAAGTGCGTCAGCTTCGAGCGGCGTCCCGCGCCGCTCCGTCCCGCCCTCGAGGACATGCAGAAGGTGGCCCTGCACTTCGTCGACGGCGAGGTCATCACCGGGCTGCTCGGCGACGACCCGCAGCGCGGGCGCTACGGTGTGCAGCTCGCCCTGGTGTCGCCCGAGGGCGACGAGGTGGAGCTGCTGGGAATCCCCTACGACTCGCTCAAGGCGCTCTTCTACCTGCGCACCTGGGACGGCCCCCACGACGACTCCGCCGGCGACGCGGCGCCGGCGCCTGAGGCGACGCCGCTGGTCGACCTGCTGCGGGAGCTGCGCCACCTGGCGGAGGAGCGCGACCGCGGGGACATCGACGACGGCGAGTTCCACAGCCGCCGTCGCAGCGTTCTCGACCGGATGTAGGTCCGCCGCTCAGCGCGGCGCGCGGCGGCCCACCTCGACGCCAGCCAGCTCCTCCTCGGAGACCTCGATCTCCAGGCGCAGGATCAGCGAGCCGTACGACTTCCCCAGCGGGTCGGAGCGCAACGAGCGCGCCGCCCCGCCGTCCAGCGCCTGGTGCAGCACGAAGTTGAGTGCGCGCACGTTGGGCACCTCGTGGCGCTCGACGCCGCCGCGCACGAAGCGACCGAAGTGCGTCCGCACCCGCTCGGGCGTCAGCTCACGAAGGAAGGCGGCATAGAGGGCGTCGGTGGGCGCGAAGACGGCCACGTTGGCCAGGTCGCCCTTGTCGCCGCTGCGCGCCTGCGCCACGTCGCGCAGCGGCACGCGCCGCACCCCGCTCATACCGCCACCGCCTCCTCCACCGAGACCTCGACGCCCGGCTCGACGAGCTCCCGCTGCAGCAGCGACGGCCAGACGCCGAGCAGCGCGCGCGCGCCCTGGGGGGCCACCCCGCCGCCGATGAAGGGCGGGCCGTTCAGGCCCAGCGGGGTGGCGATGCGCCCGAAGCGCTTCGCCTCCGACTCCGCGGCGAAGCGCGCGCAGATGCGCAGCATCACCTCGTTGGGGTCGTCGGGCACGGGCGCGGCGGGACCGTGCGTCGAGTCGACGCCGATCAGCTCGGTGACCGTCTCCAGCGGATGCAGGCCGGCGCGCTCCACCATCCTCTCGATCAGCGACGCGGTGCGCCGCGCCTTCTGCACCGCGTCCGGCCAGGAGTAGCCGATGGTGATCGTGCCCGCGTAGCCGTCGAGGTAGCCGAGGATGGCCTTGAGCGAGGGCGTGCGCGGCCGTCCGCCCACCCCGCTCACCTCGACCACGTCGGGAGCGACGTCGCGCAGGCGCACCGAGGTGAAGTCGGCGACCACGTCGGGGTTGGCGTACGCGCGCGGGTCGAGCACCTCGTAGAGGAGCTGCTCCTTCACCGTGTCGACGCTCACCCGGCCGCCGGTTCCTGCCGGCTTCGTCAGCAACGCGGTGCCGTCGGCGCGCATCTCGCAGACCGGGTAGCCGGCGCGGTCGAGGTCGGGCACGTTCCACCAGTCGCCGCTGAAGTTGCCGCCCGTCGACTGCGCGCTGCACTCCATCAGGTGTCCCAGCACCACGCCGGCGGCGAGCCGGTCCCAGCCGTCGAACGACCAGCCCAGCTCGTGCACCATCGGCGCCACGAACAGGGAGGCGTCGGCGACGCGGCCGGTGATCACCACGTCGGCGCCCAGCGACAGCGCCTGCACCACCGGAGCGCAGCCGAGGTAGGCGACGCCGAACACGATGCGGTCGCGCACCGCGTCGAGCGACTCGCCGGTGTCCATGTTGTCCAGCGCCGCGCCGAGGCCGCGCAGCTCGTCGATGCGCGAGGTGATGTCGTCGCCGACGACGACGGCGACGCGCAGGTCGTCCATGCCCAGCCTGCGCGCCACCTCGCGCACCGCGGCGGCCGCGCCGGCGGGGTTGATCCCGCCCGCGTTGGTGATCAGCCGGATGCCGCGCTTCCGGCATTCGGGCAGCAGCGCCGACATGAAGGCGGGCAGGTCGCGCGCGTAGCCCGCCGCGGGATCGCGGAAGCGGTCCTTCTGCAGGATGGCCAGGGTCAGCTCGGCCAGCGCGTCGAAGCAGATGTACTGCACGTCGCCGTGGCGGGCGACGTCGAGCGCCCCCTCGACGCTGTCGCCGTAGAAGCCCTGGCCGGCCCCGATGCGCACGCTCTGCACGGCGGCCCAGCATGGCGAAGGGTTGACAGCACTGTCAAACTGCACCGCCGCGACATGGACCTCACCCTCACCGACAGCGAGCGTGCCTTCCAGGCGGAGTGCCGCGCCTTCCTCCAGGCGCACGCGCCGTCGACGCCCGTCGACTACTCCAGGCCCGACTGGGTCGATCGCTGCCGCAGGTGGCAGCGCACCCTCGCCGAGGGCCGCTGGTCGGTGCCGGGCTGGCCGCGCCAGTACGGCGGGCGCGAGGCCACGCCGGTCGAGCTGATGCTCTACGAGCACGAGCTGGCCGCGGTCAAGCCGCCGCGCAACGTCAACACCATCGGCACGGGCTGGGCCGGCGCCGCGCTGCTCCGCCACGGCAGCGAGGAGCAGAAGCAGCGCTACCTGCCGCCCATCCCCGCCGCCGACGAGGTGTGGTGCCAGCTCTTCAGCGAGCCGAACGCGGGCAGCGACCTGGCCTCGCTGCAGACGCGCGCCACCAGGCGGCCCGACGGCGGCTACGAGATCACCGGGCAGAAGATCTGGTCGAGCCTCGCCCAGGTCGCCGACCGCGGCATCCTGCTGGCGCGCACCGACAGCAGCGCCGCCAAGCACCACGGCATCTCCTGCTTCGTCCTCGACATGCACGCGCCCGGCATCACCATCCGCCCGATCCGCCAGATCACCGGGGAGAGCGACTTCAACGAGGTCTTCTTCGACGGCGTGCGCATCGCCGAGAGCGATCGCGTCGGCGCCGAGGGGGAGGGCTGGACGGTCGCCATCACCACGCTGATGGCCGAGCGCGTCGGCCTCAGCGCCGGCGAGGGCACCCTGTGGGGCAGCGGCCCGACCTGGGCCGACGTGCTGAAGCTCTGGCGGTCGCGCAGGCAGCAGGGTCGCATCGAGGACACCCCCGACAGCGCGGTGCTGCGTGACGAGATGGCCCGGCTGCATGTCGAGGGCGAGGCCCTGCGCCTCACCGGGCTCCGCCTGCTCAGCGACGTCGCGCGAGGCGGGCTGCCGGCAGCCCAGATGTCCGTGCGGAAGCTCGCATCCGACGTCTGGGGGCAGCAGGTCCACGAGGCGGTCTGGCGCCTGCTCGGCCCCCAGGCGCTGATCAGCGACGGCGACGACGCCCAGTGGCAGCGCGCCTACCTCTTCGCCCGCGCCCTGACCATCGGCGGGGGCACCACCGAGGTGCAGAAGGACATCCTGGCCCGGCGGATCCTCGGACTCCCCGTGTGAGCGCGGCCGCGCGCCGCCTCGTCCGCCGCCTCGGGGTGCGCCGCAGCGACGTCACCGCCGCCATGCGCGTGCCCGACCGCGCCGTGCCGCCCTACACCCTCAACGCCGTCTGCCATCCCGACTTCTGGTCCGACCCCGAGTGGCTTCAGGTCCAGCGCGCCCTGGAGCTGCCCCGCGGGGACGACGAGCAGCATCGCAAGCGGTTCGAGTGGGTGCAGTGCGTGTTCGGGCTGGAGCGGCTCGGCGTTCTCGGCCCGCGGGCGACGGTGCTGGGAGTCGGCGCCGGGCACGAGCGCGTCCTCTTCTACCTGGCCAACCGCAGCCGCCTCACCGTCGCCACCGACCTCTACACGGGCGCCTTCACGGACAGCCCCGCCGCCGAGGCCGACCCCGACTTCGCCCGCGACCCCGACCACTACGCCCCCTTCCCCTACCGCCGCGACCACCTCGCCGTGCTCCGCGCCGACGGCACCCGCCTCCCCTTCCGGGCCAACGCCTTCGACGCCGTCTACTCGCTGAGCTCCATCGAGCACTTCGGCGGCCACGCCGCCGCCAGCGTGGCGATGCGCGAGATGGCCCGCGTGCTCCGGCCGGGCGGCGTCGCCTGCGTCGCCACCGAGCTGGTCCTGGCGGGCGGCGAGCACCCCGAGTTCTTCACCCCCGAGGCGCTGCAGCACCACGTCGTCGAGCAGTCGGGCCTGGTGCCCGTGGAGCGCCTGCACCACAAGCCGCTGCCCCAGGAGCTGCTCGACGAGCCCGTCTGGCTGGACGGTGACATCTACAAGAACCCCCACCTCGTCCTCGGCCGCGGCGAGCACCGCTGGACCTCGGTGGTCCTCTTCCTCCGCAAGCCGACCCCGGCCCAGTACGCCCGCAGCACGTTCGCAGTGGTTCGCGCCCTTGTGAACACTTGAGTGGCGGCGGTCGCGGTTCGATCACGGCGTCCGCGACCCCCACGGAGCGCTGCCATGGTTGGGCTCCACCCTCCCGGAGATGCACCTGTGAGCGCCATCGCATTCGGACCCCTCACCCCCCTCCTCGACGACGCTTCGCTGACCGAGATCATGGTCAACGGCTTCGACGAGATCTACGTCGAGCGCAAGGGGGTCATCGAGTCCACCGACGTCCGCTTCGCCGACGAGCAGGAGCTGGTCAGCCTCATCGAGCAGGTGGCAGCCTACGTCGGCCGCCGCATCAGCGCGCAGGACGCCATGCTCGACGCCCGCCTCCCGGACGGGTCGCGCGTCAACGTCATCATGCCGCCGCTCAGCCTGAGCGGGCCCGTGGTCACCATCCGCCGCTTCACCCCGGGCGGGATCGACGCCGACACCCTGGTCGGCACCGGCAGCGCCAGCGACGCCGCGCTCGACTTCCTGCACGCCTGCGTGGTTGCCCGCCGCAACATCCTGGTCAGCGGCCGAACCGGCGTCGGCAAGACCACCCTGCTCAACATCCTGAGCCGCTGGATCCCCGACAACCAGCGCATCATCACCATCGAGGACTCCGCCGAGCTGCAGCTCGACCAGCCGCACTGGGTGCGCCTGGAGACGCGGCCGGCCGACATGAACGGCGCCCACGAGGCCACCACCCGCCACCTGCTGCGCAACTCGCTGCGCATGCGCCCCGACCGCATCGTGGTCGGCGAGGTGCGCGGCGGCGAGGCGCTCGACATGCTGCAGGCGATGAACACGGGCCACGACGGCTCGATGTCGACGGTGCACGCCAACTCGCCGCGCGACGCCCTCTACCGCCTGGAGACGCTGGTGCTGATGGCCGGCCTCGACCTGCCCCAGCGCGCCATCCGCGACCAGATCGGCACCGCCATCCACCTGCTCGTCCACCTCGGCCGCACCGACACCGGGCAGCGGCGCATCGAGAGGATCACCGAGGTGGTCGGCCGCGAGGGCGACGTGGTGACGACGCAGGACGTCTTCACCCTGCAGCGCAAGGACGGCGAGAACGGCAACGGCGCCGAGCGCCTGCTGCCGACGCGCGTGCGTCCCCGCTCGCTCGACCACATGGTCGCGGTGCGCGACGCACTCCCCGCGGGGCTGCTGCGCGTCTACCCCGACCCGCGCCTGGTGACCACGCCGGCCGCCTGAGCGGCCTCCGCCACCCGCGAGGGCGCCTAGCGCACCGCCGCCGCCTGCCCGCGCAACGCGCGGCGCACCGCCTCCAGCCCGCGCTGCCGTGGCGCGGCGTCGAGCAGCGCCGCGAACTCCGCCCACGGATCGACGGCCCCGATCGCATCCATCAGCGCGGCCCACTCCACGTCGGCGGAGAGCTCGGCGGAGCCGCTGAGCCGCTCGGCCTCCGACTCGTCGGTGCAGACGCAGCGGGTGATCAGGCCGTCCTCGAGGGTGAGCACCACCGCGGCACCGAACTCGCCGCCGCGCAGAACCCGCAGCAGGGCGGTCTGCCGCGGTGCGGCCTCGCGGAGCGCCCGCCGGAGGCGCAGCTGCGGGTCGTCGGGCGGCTCGGCGGGATCGCTGGCCACCGCCGGCGACGCCCAGTACAGGTCGGCCACCCCGGCGCGCAGCTCGGCGAGCGTCTGCTCCTCGCGGGCGGTCGCCGTGGCGCGGACCACCAGGTCGTCGAGCCCCCGCTCGTCGAGGACGACGGCGCGGACCCGCCCGGTCTCCTCGCGGACGGCGCGGGCCAGCGCCACCGGGTCGCCGGCCGGCTCGCCGATGGGGGCGCTGCGCAGGCCACCGGGAACGGTGTTGACGACGGTGCCGTCGCAGTGCAGGACGTAGGCCCAGGCCCGCTTCTCGCGGCTCTGCTGCACGGCCACGGAGATGTCGCCCCAGAGCGGGGCGTCGAGGTCGACGACCTCGGCGTGCGGGTGGATCATCGGGTCACCTCCCAGATCTGCCCGCTGTAGGCGGGGACGCGCACGGTGACCTCGCCGTCGCCCTGCACGACGTCGTCGCCGGCCGTCCAGCGCGGCGTCAGGGTGACGCGGCCTCCTCGCGTGCGCAGCCGCACGTGGCGGTCGCTGCCGTTGAGGTTGAGCGCCCCCAGCAGGCGCAGGCCGCGCGCGCCGTCGTGGAAGTGGTGCACGGACACGCCGGTTTCGGCCGCTGCCGGCACGAACTCGGGGACCGGCAGGGCGTCGAGGTCGGCGTCTGCCGGCGCCGCGTGGCGCACGTGCGGATGCTGCAGCAGCGGCGCGTCGCCGCCCGGGACGACGACCAGCGCGTAGCGCGAGAGGTCGGGCGGCGCGTCGGCGCTGCCCTCGTCGAAGTCGATGCCGCGACGCTCCAGCCCGGTGCGCCAGGCGTCGAGCACCGCGTCGTGCTCCTCCCGCCCGGCGTCGGCGACGCGGCGCAGCGCGGTGGGGAGCTGGGTCTCCTCGAGGATGGCCGCGGTGGCGTTGCTGCGCATCCGCGCGTTGGCGGCGTGGATGACGTCGGCTCGGTGCAGCAGCAGGACGGGCGCCTCGCGCTGCAGCGACCACCAGTCGAGGTCGCGCAGGAAGGTGGTGAGCTGCCGGTGCAGGGTGGCGTCGGGGCGCACCTCGCCGCGGCGGCCGATGGGGCTGCCGTACCACTGGTCGCGCTCCACCAGCATGTAGAAGTTCCAGCCGCGGACGCCGCAGAGCAGGGTGGCCAGCATGGCGCCCTCCTCGTCCAGGCGCTCGATGCGCATCGGGATGCCGAAGCAGTCCGACACCCAGCCGGCGCCGATCTCGGGGATCCACGGCACCTGCACCGAGCCGGCCAGCTTGCGAGCCGTGTTCTTGGCGTTGCCGAGGATCTCGCGCTGGCAGTACATGTCGGATCCGTCGAAGTCGACGGCGCCGCTCTGCTCCAGCGCCGCGGGGTCGAGCGGCGGCGCGAAGACCGTCCAGTCGTTGTGGTACAGCGGGATGCGCATGCCGCGCTGGCGCATCATGCCGGCGAGGCGGCGCAGCGACTCGCGCATGTGCACCTGCCGGAAGCGCGACCAGGACATGGTGACGTGCTCGGGCGCGCCGGCGTCGGCGGGGGGCGCGTCGTCGAGCCCGCTCCACTCGCGCCACTGCCGGACGAACTCCGGGTGGTGGTCGAAAAGGTAGGGCTCGAAGTGGAAGAAGTAGCCGAACTCGTTGTCGACCTGCGCGGCGATGACCGGGCCGTCGGGATGCTGCAGGGCGGCGAGCCGCGGGATCACCGCGTCGAACCAGATCGCCGTCTCCTCGTAGAGCTCGGGCGACGCGTAGGACGGCGCGGGGAAGAAGTGCGTGCGGCTCGGGTAGATGATCGGCGTGCCCAGCGCGCTGCGCGCCATCACCCGCTCGTCCCAGAGGACGCGGGTGGGGTAGCCGAAGTCGGGAAGCTCGGAGTTGATGTGCGGTCCCGGGCGGACCAGCACGTGCAGGCCGCGCTCGCCCGCCATGCGGATCCAGCGCTCCACGTCGAGGCGCCCGCTGAAGTCGAACTCGCCGCGCGCCGTCTCGTGGACGGCCCAGGGCACGTACGTCTCCACCACCTCGAAGCCGAGGCTGCGCACCGCGTCGAGGACGTCGCCCCAGCGCTCGGGGTCGAGGCGCCAGTAGTGCGCCGCCCCCGACACCAGCGGGACCACCCGCTCGCCGACCTGCAGCCCGCGTCCCGGCACCACCGCGACGCGCGGCTCTTCGACCCCTGTGCTCACGAGGAGCCTCCCCTGGGTGTGCTCTCCAACCGGTTTGGCAAGGTTGTTGACGATACCCCAGCCGGGCTGCCGCCTGCATCGCCCGCCGCGCCCCGGCTTGCGATGCGCGGGACGCATGTGCTGTCTTACCTCGGCAGGGAGGGGGACTCACCTGGCAGGAGGGTCCCGATGCCGTACCGCCGTCGCGCCCGGGCTTTCGCCGCGCTCGCTGCACCGCTCGTCCTCGGCGCCGCCGCGCTGACCACCGCACCCGCCGCCTCCGCGGCACCGGCGGCCTGGCAGCCGGACCAGCCCAGCTGGGGCATGGTCACCCAGAACGACGTCCCCATCACCATGCGCGACGGCGTCGTGCTGCGCGCCAACGTCGGCATCCCGGTCCCGCAGGGGGCGACCGCGCCCGATCCTTCGCTGCACTTCCCGGTGCTCATCGAGCAGACGCCGTACCGCAAGGACGGCGGCCTCTTCACCGTCGACCCCTACTTCGTGTCACGCGGCTACGCGATGGTGGTCGTCGACGTGCGCGGCACGGGGTCGTCGCAGGGCGAGTGGCAGTCCTTCTACGGCCCCGAGCAGGAGGACGGCCCGCAGATCGTGCGCTGGGCGGCGCACCAGCCCTGGGCGAACGGCCGCGCCGGGCTGATGGGGGCGTCGTACCTGGCCATCAACCAGCTGCTCACCATGGAGCAGCCCGACGCGCCCAGCGAGGTCAAGGCGATCTTCCCCGTGGTGCCGATGTCCGACGGGTACCGCGACGTCACCTACCACGGCGGCAACCTGGACAGCGCCTTCATCCCGCCCTGGCTGGGCCTCGTCACCGGACTCGGCGCGCCGCCCGGCAACCAGACCACCGACGGCAACCCCTCCGACGCCGTCGACGGGGTGTCGGTTGCAGTCAACCATGTCTACAACGTGACCCAGTTCCAGGTCCCCACCACGGTCGACTCGACGACCGGCGGAACCAAGGCATACGACGGCACCTACTACCAGTCGATCTCCCCGATCTGGCGGATCAAGAACGTGCACGTCCCCACCTTCGTCGTGGGCGGTGAGTTCGACATCTTCCAGCGCGGCGAGCCGCTGCTCTACAACGCGCTGGACGTGCCCGCCAAGCGCCTCATCATCGGCCCCTGGATCCACCTCGAAGGCTCCACCGCGTCGACGCTGCCCGCCGACGGCATCCCCGACCTCAAGACGCTGCAGCTGCAGTGGTTCGACCAGTACGTCAAGGGCGAGCAGACCGGCGAGGACGCCCAGCCGCGCGTCTTCCAGTACGAGCTGAAGGGCACCGACGCGTCGCACTTCGTGCCCTCGCAGTCGTACCCGGTGGGACCGCTCGACCCGCAGAACCTCTACCTCGAACCCGGCACCTCGGGCAGCGCCACCTCGCTCAACGACGGCGTGCTCGGCGCCGCGCCGCCCAGCGCCGCGGGCTCCGACCCGCTGCCGTACGTGCCCACGGGAACACCCTGCTCGCGCACCACCTTCCAGTGGGGTGACGCCAGCGCCACACAGGCGGGGGTGGGCAACGCGCCGTGCGAGACGGACGAGCGTCCGAACGAGGTGCAGGAGCTGACCTACACCACGCCGGCGCTGAGCTCGCCGGTCACCGTCAACGGACCCATCAACGTGCACCTCGTCGCCTCGTCGGTGGACGGGCAGAACATGCCCTTCACCGTGCGCCTCACCGACGTCGCGCCGGACGGCACCTCGACGCAGATCAGCGCCGGCTGGCTGCTCGCCTCGATGCGCGCGACGCAGGACCAGTCGCCGGTCACGCTGCGCGTCGACGGCACGCTGCTGCGCGTCTTCCATCCCTTCACACCCGCCACCGAGCAGACCTCCATCCCCAGCACGCCCACGGCGTACGACATCGAGGTGTTCCCCACCTTCGCCACCTTCCAGCCGGGACATCGCATCCGCCTCGACGTCGGCACCGGCGACTCGCCGCACATGACGCTGAGCGCGCCGCACACGGCGCAGAGCGCGGGCGCGGTGTTCATGGTGGACCGCAATCCCGACAACCCGAGCTACGTCTCGCTGCCGGTGGTGGCGGCCGCCAGGGGCGGTGCCGGCGTGGCGCCGGCGCTGCAGCCGGCGTCGTCGGGCGGACCCACCACCACGGCGGTCACCGCCGCGTCCGCGCTGCCCGACACCGCCGCGGCGAACGGTGCCTCCTGGCCGGTGGCCGCGCTCCTCGCCGCAGCGGGCGCTGCGCTCGGCGGCCTCCGGCGGCGGTCCCGAGGCGCTAGGATGCGCGACGACGTTCGATCGCGCGCGGCGGCCGGCGCATCAGTGAGGGACTAGCTCACCCATGGGCATCAAGCACATCATCCTGTACGTGGCGATCGCCGTCGTGGTCATCGGCGGCGCCTGGTTCCTGATGCGCAGCCGGGCCAACAAGGTCGGCTGACGCCACCACTCAGCGCCCCGCCAGGAACCTGCGCAGCGGGCTGAGCGCGCGGCGCAGCTCCTCGGGGCCGTCCAGCGCGGCGGCGAGGTCGCCGCGCCCGGTCAGGGCGTCGACCACCGTGGCCGCGTCACCGGACAGCTCCGGCGTCGCGCCGTCGACGGTCTCGACCATGCGCACCGATGTGCGCCCGCGGGTTGCGTCGAGACGCAGGAGACACTCGGTCGCGCCGTGCAGTCGCACCGCGACCGACAGCTCGCGACCCATCATCGCCAGGGCGAAGCCGATGAGGCGCAGCGTGTAGACGGCGGCGAGGCGGGTCTCGTCCTCGTGCTCGGGGACCTGCACGCCGAGGGGGAGCAGCAGGTCGCGCTCGTGCAGCCAGGTGTCCCAGAGAACGTGCAGTGCGGCGACGGGGAACGGTTGCGGCCCGACCGGCGTCATGGTTGGCCGCTCCTGCAACCCCACCACCTCGGCGACCCGGTGCAGGTTGGCCTCCATCGCCTGGTGCAGGCGGGCGCGGGCGGCGTCGAGGTCACGCGGCGCGGCGTCGGTGAGCTGCTTGGGCGTGGCCCGAACGTGGAAGCCCTCGAAGATGGCGCTCTCGCGATGCTCCGACGCGGCGGCGATCACCTCGGTTGCCCAGTGCGTGGTGTCGGCCAGGTGGTTGACCAGGTCGACGGTGCGCCACTCGTCGCAGCGGGTGGCGTGCTCCGCCTCACCGAGCGGCAGGGCGTCGATGCTCTGCAGCAGGCGCGTGCGCAGGCGGGCCAGCGCGCCGAGCACCTCGACGGGCACGAGGTCGACGACGACGCGGGCGTCGCCGCTCGTCCACTCCAGCGCGTGCTCTCCCGTCAGCGGCATGGTGGGAGAAGCCTACAGCAGCGCGATGGCGGCCTCGAGGCGCTCGATCGAGCCGCGCAGGGCGCGCTCCTCGGCGAGGCGCTGCAGCGCGTCGTGGTCGGGCGGTCTCGGTTCGGTGCGGCGGATGGGGACGTCGGTGGGCAGAGGGACGACGCTGCGCATGGCGTCGAGGTAGTCCGACTGCGCCTGCAGCGCCTGGTGGATGCGCGGGCTGACGTCGTCCGCGACGCGCAGCGCGTCGAGGGAGCCGTGGGTGGCGAGCAGGGTGGCCGCGGTCTTGGGTCCGACGCCGGCCACGCCCGGCAGGCCGTCGGAGGTGTCACCGCGCAGGGTGGCGAGGTCGGCGTAGAGGCGTGGCGGGACGCCGTACGCCGCCTCCACCTCCGCCTCGTCGAAGCGGCGCAGCTCCTTGACGCCCTTGACGGTGAACAGCACCGCCACCGCGGGGTCGCGGACCAGCTGGAGCAGGTCGCGGTCGCCGGTGACCACCTCGATCGGCTCCGCGGCGCTGGCCCTGGCGGCGAGGCAGCCGATGACGTCGTCGGCCTCGTAGCCCTCGGCGTCGGCGACGGGCTGGCCGGCGGCGGCGAGCACCTCGTGGAGGAGGTCGAGCTGGGGCGGCAGGTCGGGCGGGTCGGGGCGGCGGGTGGCCTTGTAGCCGGGATAGGCGGCGACGCGGAAGGCGGGGCGCCAGTCGTTGTCGAAGACGTGCAGCACGCTGCGGGGCAGGCGGCTGCGCACCATGTTGCTGACCATGTCGAGGTAGCCGCGCACGGCGTTGACGGGGTGGCCCTGGGGGTCGCGAATGCTGATGGGAAGAGCGAAGAAGGCGCGGTAGAAGAGGCTCGGCGAATCGAGGACGAGAGCGGGACGGGCGGCGGCGTCGGGCATGCGCCGCACAGGATGGCACGCGCACGAGGGTATGGTCGGTCCTCGTGGCCCGGTTCGCTGGTGGTGATGCGCCGCCGTCCGATGGCGCTGCGGCGCGCGCCTCGCGCCGGCGGGTGCGCGGCCGGGCGCTGGCCATCGGGCTGAGCGTCACGCCGTTCGCCGTCTCCTTCGGGGCGGTGTCCGTGGCCACCGGGCTGTCGCTGCTGCAGACGTGCCTTCTCTCGCTGCTGCTCTTCTCGGGTGCGTCACAGTTCGCCCTGGTCAGCATCCTGGGAGCGGGTGGGTCGCTGGGCTCTGCGCTGGCGCCGACGCTGCTGCTCGGTGTGCGCAATGCGCTGTACGGGGTGAGCGTGCGGCGGCTGCTCGGGCTGCCGGGTTGGCTGCGCCCGGTGGCGGCGCAGGTGACGATCGACGAGTCGACGGCGATGGCGCTGTCGGAGACGTCGAGCGGGCTGTCGGCGTACGCGTTCTGGATGACCGCTCTGTCGGTGTACGTGCTGTGGAATGCGGCGACGCTGATCGGGGCGCTGGTGGGACGCGGGCTGGGGTCGCTGTCGACGGCGGGGTTGGACGCGGCAGGACCGGCGGCCTTCGTCGCGCTGCTCGCACCGCGGGTGCGCGTGGTGTCGATGCGGGTGGTCGCCCTGGTGGGTGCGGGCGTTGCACTGCTGTGCGTGCCGGTGCTGCCTGCGGGGTCGCCGATCCTGCTCGGCGGCGGTGTGGCGGCGCTGCTCGCGGTGGTGCGGCGATGACCGCGCTGTGGGTGGCGGTCCTGGTGTCGGCGCTGGGGTGCGCTGCGCTGAAGCAACTCGGCTATGTGGTGCCGGAGCGAGTGGTCGCCCATTTGCGGGTGCGGGCGTTCGTCGACGTGCTTCCCGTTGCGCTCCTGAGCGCGCTGATCGCGGTGTCGACGTTCGCCACCGGCACGCGCCTGATGCTCGACTCGCGCGCCGCGGGGCTGCTGGTTGCGGTGGCGCTGGTGGCGCTGCGGGCGCCGTTCCTCGTCGTTGTGGTGGCGGCGTGCGCGGCGGCGGCCGGGGTGCACGCGCTGGTGGGATGATGGCCGCGTTCGTGCGCGTGGAGGGTTGAGCGATGGCACAGGAGAAGGCCTGGACGGGGACGCCGGTGCGACCGCACCCCGGGGCGCGCTCCAACGGCGCGGCGGAGCTGCCGTGGGGCGGGCGGCGCGAGGGGCTGCCGCTGCGCTGGCCGTTCGCCACGGCAGTCGAGGGATTCCGGGCCAAGGCGCTGGCCAATCCGCAGTACGACCCGGCGTCGACCTTCGTGTGGGGACAGATGATGGCGGTGGGGCTCGTCGCGGTTCTCGGTTCCGTCGAGGCTGCATTCGGCGCGGCGGGACATGACGCGGCGCGAGCGGCGTTGCGACGTGTCGGGGCGCAGATCGCGGCGGAGATGATCGAGGGCGTGGAGCTGCCGCCCGACCTCTCGCCCGTCGAGGCGGCGAGCCTCTTCGCGTCGTGGATCAACGAGGTGGTGTACGCCTCGATCGAGAAGCCGCGCCTGCACGGCGACTCCGCGGACTTCGACATCCACTACTGCCCGCACGAGGACGTCTACGGCGCCTTCGACTGCCGCGTGCAGCGCTACCTGGTCGAGGGGATGATCGACGCGGGGCGCGCCTTCTTCGGCTCGGGCGCGCTGGACGTCGCCTTCGCGACGACGATCCCCTCCGGCTCTGCGACGTGCCACTTCGACATCGTGCCGCGCGCGGAGGGTGCGGAGGAGGCTTGGACGTCGTACTCGGACGCGCTGCGTGACCGCGCGCTGCGGCGGCTGCCGGTGGTGGAGCGACCCGACACCACGGCGTGATGGTCACGATCGGCCACGGCGTGGAGCACGAACGCACGTGCGCCCGATCTGGGCGATGGCGATACACCACCGGGGTGCTCGGTGTCTGCATTCCACATGAGCCCGCTCCCCCGTCACCGCCGTCCCGTGCTGGCCGTCAGCGCGGCGATGTCCCTGGCCGCGGCGGCCGCCGCGCTGACGCCCTCGCTGGGCGCGCCCATCAGGGGCGGCGCCGCCTCCGCAATCACCTTCGAGACGCCCTCGATCGTCGACCCGCTGCAGACGGGGGGTGAGCCGGACGTCGCCGTCGACCCGCAGGGTCGCGTCTTCGCCAGCGCACCCACCGGCACCGGGACCCAGCGCAGCGTCTGGTACGGCTCGGTCGACGGCGGCCACACCTTCCATGCCATCAGCGCCAACAAGCCGGCCGACACCCTCACCACCTTCACCCAGCCCCCGGGTGGCGGCGACACGGACATCCAGTTCGACCGCAGCGGCAAGCAGTACTTCTCCGACCTCTACGCGCTCACCTGCTTCCGCACCGCCACGACGACCGACGGCGGGGCCACCGTGCAATCCGACCCCCAGGGCGGCTGCGCCAAGACCAACGGCAGTGGCGGCGACCGGCAGTGGGAGGCGGTCTACGACCCACCCCCCGGCACGCCCAAGGACAGCGCGTACACCGGCCCCACACCGCTCGTCTACATGGAGTACAACGCCTATCCCGTCGGCGGCGAGTGGGAGAAGAGCACCGACGGGCTGACCTACACCAACGCCGTCAACGGCAACGGCGGGCTCACCCTCAACTACTCGCCCTACGGGCATGACGGCTATCCCAGCATCGACCAGCAGACCGGCGACGTCTTCGAGGCCAACTACATCAGCGGCTCGACGTCGACCACCAGCGACATCGTGCTCAACATCGGCGTCCCCGACGCCGCCGGCAACCTCGACTTCCTCGACGCGCCCGCGAACGACGAGTCGAAGCTGATCACCGTCGCCAAGGACGTGCCCGACGACCGCGGCGACGTCGCCAACTTCGTGGTCTCGTCGATGGACCAGGGGCGCAACCTCTGGGTCGCCTGGGTGGCCCGCTCCAGCGACCCGACCAAGTCGCAGACGTACGTCGCCGTGGCCAGCGCCGCGTCCGGCTGGAGGCAGTGGAGCGCGCCGGTGCAGGTGAGCCGGCCGTCGGGCGGCTCGTACACCAGCATCTTCCCGTGGATCAAGGCGGGCGGCGCCGGGCGCGCCGACGTCGTGTGGTACGGCGCGGATCGGTACACCGATCCCAGCGTCAACAACGGCCAGAGCTGGGACGTGTTCATGTCGCAGGTGGTCTGGCCCGTCGACGGCAGCGGCGGCGCCGGCGTCGACACCGCCCCCGCGGTCACCCAGGTGAAGGTGACGCCGCATCCCATGAAGTACGGCGACGTCTGCCTGCAGGGCACCGGGTGCATCGAGGTCGAGGGCAACCGCAACCTCGCCGACTTCTTCAACGTCTCCATCGACCGCAGCGGCGCCGCCGAGGTCGTCTACGACGACACCAGCAACGGCCTTGCCGAGACCGGCTTCACCACCGGTCAGCAGATCATCGACCACGCCGGCGCGCCGGTGATCACGGTGGCCAGGCAGAACGGCGGCCCCGGACTGTACGGCAGCGACGTCAGCGGCCCGTCCAACGCGCCGGCCAACGGCCTCACCGATTCCGCCGGCGACGCGCTCTATCCCGTTGTGGGTGGCGCCAACGTGCCGGGCATGGACCTGCTCGGCACCAGGCTCTCGCTCAGCGGCTCGACGTTGAAGATCGTCGACACCGTCGTCGACCTCTCCAACCCGCTCGGCACCGGGCAGGCGATCAACGGTCCGTTCCTGCAGTACGTGACCCGGTGGCAGATGGGCAACACCATCTACTTCGCCGCCTTCGAGACCACCGCGACCGGGCAGCAGCAGTTCTACGCCGGCCAGGCGCAGTCGATCGACCTCTGCTCGGTGTCGGCCTGCGACCCGCACATCGTCTACTACCCGGAGGTGGGCACCGCCACCCACAGCGAGAGCGGCACGGTGACCTGCCCGCAGACGCCGTCGGTCGCCACACCGTGCACCGTCGAGATCGACGTCAACACCGCCGACGTCGGCAGTCCCGCCGCCGCGGTGACCGGCGCCGCGGTGTCGAGCAGCGCGGCCACCCCGCCGCTGGAGGAGATCGGCACCTACAGCATGGCCTCGCTGGTCCCGCAGGCCACGTTGAACAACGCCGGCGGCCAGATCGACAACGTCCCGCTGATCCTCGACGGCCTCTGCTGCTTCAACGCCACGGGCGCGACGCTGGCGTCGAGCACGACCACGACGACAACCACGTCCAGCAGCAGCAGCGGCGGCGGCGCATCGCGGTCCGCGACGCTGCCCAACACCTCGACCGCCTCGCCGGCCGCGGGTGCGGCAGCAGCGGCCGCGCTGGCCTCGCTCGGTGTCCTGGCGGCGCTGCGCCGCCGGCGGCGAACAGGCTCCTGATCGCCATTCCCAGCTAGAGGTGGCGGTCCTCCCCGGAGGGCCGCCACCGCAGCCCGCATCGGCGACAATGCCCGCCGATGAACGTGATCGGCGGACGCGTCGTGCTCAGCCCCACCGACCTCGCCGGGCACCTCGCCTGCCGTCACCTGACGCGGCTCGAGCTCTCCGCCGCACGCGGCGGTGAGGCGCGTCCGCAGCGCACCGACCCGGAGCTCGACCTCCTGGTCCGCCGCGGCGAGGCGCACGAGCGGGCCCAGCTGCAGCGCATGCTCGGCGACCGGCTGCGCGCCGTCCACGTCGGCGACCATCCCGAGACCCTCGACGGCCTGCACGCCGCTGAGGCCGAGACGCTCGCCGCCATGCGCAGCGGCGCGGACGTCGTCTACCAGGCGGCGTTCTTCGACGGCACCTGGCGCGGCCGCGCCGACTTCCTGCTGCGCATCGACACGCCGAGCCGGCTGGGCGACTGGTCGTACGAGGTGGCCGACGCCAAGCTGGCGCGCTCGGTGAAGGTGGCGGCGCTGCTGCAGATGTGCGAGTACTCGCTGCACGTCAGCCGGCTGCAGGGCACGGCGCCCCGCGAGATGCACGTGCTGCTCGGCAGCGGTGCGCGCGAGACGCATCGCGTCGCGGACTACGCCGCCTACCATCGCGCCGCGCGGCGGCGGCTGGAGGAGGAGGTCGGCTCGGGACGCGACGACACCTATCCCGAGCCCGTCGACCACTGCGGGGTGTGCCGCTGGATCGACGCCTGCACCGCGCAGCGCCGCAGGGACGACCACCTCTCGCTGGTCGCCGGGATGCGCCGCGACCACATCCGGCGCCTGCGCGAGAGCGGCATCGAGACCCTCGCCGGCCTCGCGGTCGCACCGGAGCCGCGCATCGCCGACATCGGCGAGGCGCCCTGGCAGCGGCTGCGCCAGCAGGCACGCCTGCAGGTGCACGAGCGCAGCACCGGTGAGCAGCGCTACGAGCTGCTGCCGCCGGAGCGCGACGGCCTCGGCCTGTCCGCGCTGCCCCAGCCGTCGCCAGGCGATCTCTTCTTCGACATGGAGGGCGACCCGTTCGTCCTCGACGGGGGGCTCGAGTACCTCTTCGGGGTGGTCGAGATCGTCGACGGCGCGCCGCTCTTCCACCGCTTCTGGGCACACGACCGCGCCGAGGAGAAGGCCGCCTTCGAGTCGCTGGTCGACCTGCTCGTGGATCGGCTGGCCCGCGATCCGTCGCTGCACGTCTACCACTACGCAAGCTACGAGCCGGCGGCGCTGAAGCGGCTCATGGGCCGCCATGCGACGCGGGAGGACGAGGTCGATCGCCTGCTGCGCGGCGGCGTGCTGGTCGATCTCTACCGCGCGGTCGCCCAGGGGGTGCGCATCTCCAAGGACAGCTACTCGATCAAGAAGCTCGAGCACTTCTACATGCCACGCCGCACCGAGAGCATCGCCGACGCCGCGGCGAGCATCGTCGCCTACGAGGAGTGGCTGGAGTCGCGCCGGCAGTCGCTGCTCGACGGGATCGAGGCGTACAACCGGCGCGACTGCGAGTCGACGTGGATGCTGCGCGGATGGCTGGAGCAGCGTCGCGAGGAGCTGATCGCGCAGGGCGTGCCGGTGCCGCGACCGGAGCCGCGCGAGGCGGAGCCGTCCGAGCAGCTCGCCGCCATGGCCGCGGAGACGCGCGAGCGCGTGGAGGCGCTGACGCGGGACGTGCCCGCCGACGTCGCCGCGCGCACGCCGGAGGAGCAGGCGCGCTGGC
>DASRDZ010000095.1:0-4693 GCA_035652335.1 Candidatus Dormiibacterota bacterium | reverse complement strand
TGGCCTTCGGCCGCACTCCCGCGGCGAAGGCTGGCGTGGGGGTGCTCCCCCTCCTTGGCGCGCGTCAGCGTGCCGGAAAGACTAGTTGCGCTCGCGCCGGGGGGAACGCTGGCCTTCGGCCGCACTCCCGCGGCGAAGGCTGGCGTGGGGGTGCTCCCCCTCATTGGCGCGCGTCAGCGTGCCGGAAAGACTAGTTGCGCTCGCGCCGGGGGGAACGCTGGCCTTCGGCCGCACTCCAGCGGCGAAGGCTGGCGTGGGGGTGCTCCCCCTCATTGGCGCGCGTCATCGTGCCGGAAAGACTAGTTGCGCTCGCGCCGGGGGGAACACTGGCCTTCGGCCGCACTCCAGCGGCGAAGGTTGGCGTGGGGGTGCTCCCCCTCATTGGCGCGCGTCAGCGTGCCGGAAAGACTAGTTGCGCTCGCGCAACGTCTCCTGGACCGTCTGCAGGATGGAGCCCTGGGAGAGGTCGTAGAGCCCGAAGTACTTGCCCCCGAGACGCTCGGCGAGGTCGAGGCAGGCGTTGAAGGAGTAGCCGCCGAACATCGGGGCGCCGCGCGTGCCGCCCCCGATCCTGGGAAGCTGGATGTGCTGCGTGTAGTCGCGCGCCGAGTCGATGACCAGCGAGCGGATCTTCTCCTGGCGGATCTGCGCGGCGACGCGCTGCGCCTCGACCAGCGGCTCCTCGCCGAACAGCGAGATGTTGCCGCGACCGTCGCTGATCAGCACCATCAGCGGGTAGACGGCGGGATCGCGCAGCCGCTCGGTGTGGATCATCTTGAGGCCGGCGACGAGGCCGTGGGTGAGCGGCGTGGTGCCGCCGACGGTGAGCCGCTGCAGGCGCGACTCGGCGAGGTCGACGCTGCCGGTCGGGCGCAGCACGACGCGCGCGGTGCGCCCGCTGAAGACGACCAGCGCCACCTTGTCGCGGCGCACGTACGCGTCGCGCAGCAGCGAGAGGACGGCGCCCTTGGTGGCCTGCATGCGCTGCTCCGCGTCCATCGACGCCGAGGCGTCGACGACGAAGACGATCAGCGTGCCGGTGCGGCGCTGGCGCACCTTCTGGCGGAGGTCCTGGCGCTCCAGGTGCAGCGCGGTGGCGCGCTCGGCCGCGTCGGGGGCGGCGCGGCGCGTCGGCTGATGCGGGGCCGCGGCGCGCAGGGTGGCGTCGAAGGCGAGGTCGGTGGTGCGCTCGACGGTGGTGCTGCGGACGTAGCGGCCGCGCTTGTCGCCGCTGCGGGTGAGCGACCGCTTGCCCGGGGTGCGCCGCGTCTTGCGGTCGCGGGGGAGCTGGATGCGGCGCACCGGGAACAGGGTGCCCTCGAAGTGCTGCTGCGGCGCCGCCGGCGGACCCTCCTGGGGCTCCGCGTTCTCGGGCGACTGCATGCCGACGCCCTCTCCCCCGCCACCGCCGCCGCCGCCCTCGGAGGGCGTGCCCTCCTGCGGCTCGGACTCCGCCTCGGCGCCCTCGGAGGGCTGCTCCATCTCGCGCAGCCGGTCGCGCGCGCGATCGGCGATGCCGGCGTCACCGGCCTGGTCCTGCTGCTGCTTCTCGCGGCGGCGGTGCACCAGCGCCAGCTCGGCGGCGCGCACCACGTCCGGCGGGGTCACCTGCAGCGCGTCGACGGGACGCGTGCGCTCCACCTCACCCGGACCCTCCACCACCAGGTGCTCCGCCTCGCGCAGCGCGGCCAGCGTGCGCGCGGTGCGCGTCACCACGATGTCGGCCCGATGCCCCAGCGCGCCAGCGTCGACGCACACCAGCGAGGCGAAATGGCGCATCGTGGCCGGAACTTCGACGAGCGGATGCAGCTCCTCCGCCTTGAGGATGACGTCGCGCAGGCGCTGCTCGCTGGCGGCGTACTCGTCGCCGAGCGCCTCGGTGCCGCGGCGGTGCTCCTCCTCCATCACCCGCACGCGCTCGGCGACGTCGCGCAGGCCGCGCACGTCGACGCAGAGGCCGAAGCGGTCGAGAAGCTGGGGACGCAGCTCGCCCTCCTCGGGGTTCATGGTGCCAACCAGGATGAAGCGCGCCGGATGCCAGACGCTGATCCCCTCGCGCTCCACCACGTTGACGCCCATCGCCGCGGCGTCGAGGAGCACGTCGACGAGGTGGTCGTCGAGCAGGTTCACCTCGTCGACGTAGAGGATGTTGCGGTTGGCCTCGGCGAGCACGCCCGGCTCGAAGCGGCGCTCGCCCTGCTTGATGGCGGCCTCGATGTCGATGCTGCCGACGACGCGGTCCTCGGAGGCGTTGATGGGCAGGTCGACGACGCGCATCTGCCGCGTCGCGACGGGGAGCTCCTCGCCGCGGGCGACCCGCTCCCGGCAGTCGGCGCACTGGGTCTCGGGCGAGTCAGGGGGGCAGCCGTAGCGGCAGTCGGCGACGACCTCGATGTCGGGGAGGAGCCGGGCCAGCGCACGCACCGCGGTGGACTTGGCCGTCCCCTTCTCGCCCCGGATGAGCACCCCGCCGATGCCGGGGTTGACGGCGTTGAGCACCAACGCCTGCTTCATCGACTCCTGGCCGACGAGCGCGGTGAAGGGGAGGAGGGAGCTGCGCGGGGCCATCGCGCCCCATTCTGGCAGGAGCCGTGCCGCCCGCCTCCCGCCCCCCGGCGGCCCGGGCTATGCTCCGCGCCGATGCCGGCCGAGATCCCCCCGCAGCTCCTCGAGCTGCTGCGCTGCCCGAAGTGCCACGGCGCCCTGGTCGTCGAGGACCGCGGGGTCCGCTGCGATCGCTGCCGCCTGCTCTACCGCGGCGACGAGGGCATCCTCGACATGCTCATCGAGGATGCCCTGCCGCTCGACGGGGGCGGCTCGCCGAGCTGAAGCTCGGCGGGCTGAGAGGCGCTCAGCTCCCCACGGCGCCGATCCACGTCCCCCAGTTGCGGCCCCACCACGGCGCCACGTTGGGGTCGGTGTGGGAGTTGGCGTACTCGCCGGCGAACCAGACGCGGCCGGAGCCGTCCCAGGAGGCCGCCTCGTAGTCACCCCAGCGGCACACGGGGATGGTGCTGGTGCCGCAGAGCGTCGGCCGGTACGACGCCTCGCCCGCCTTGAGGATCCGGCCCGGGTTGCTGAAGCCGGTCGAGGTGCGCTCGGTGTACCGCGCCTGCGGGTCGACCGAGCTGCTCATCAGCTCGAAGACCATGAACACGTTGCCGCCGCCGTCGACCACGAAGGACGGGTAGCTAGTGGCCGTGTCGCCACTGAAGTTGAAGTAGCCGCTGCTCACCGAGCCGCCGGCGGCGGGGACGTCGACGGTGACGATGCCGGGCACCACCTGGCTGCCGTTGTCGACGGCGGTCTCGAAGCCCGCGTGGATGACGCCGTTGCGCAGCACCGGGGTGGCGCTGATGCGCAGGTCGCTGGGGTCGACACATTGCGTGCAGGTCGGCTCGTCGGCGGCCGGCGCGAAGGCGAACGGCCTGGTGTCGGGCAGCAACGTGCCGGTGAGGGTCGGTGCGGCGCCGCCCGAGTCGTGGGCGATGGTGTTGGTCATCCGCCAGTAGATGACGCCCTTGCACGGTGCGCTGACGCTGCAGAGGTTGCCGGTGAGCAGGTCGGGACCGTCGTTGGTGTCGAGGAAGATGCCGTCACCGGTGCTGTTGTCCTGGTTGTCCACGGGCTGCATCGTGTCGGCGAAGAAGGCGAACCCCGACGACACCGTGCCGGGACCGCTGCCCTGGATGTTGTAGAAGCCGTCGGCGGTGAAGCTGTCCAGCCCCTGCTCCATCTGCGCCTTGTTGGCCTCGAACGCCTCGGCGTAGAAGGGCGCCGCATGCTTGGTGGTGCCGAACATGTTGGCCGAGAAGAGCAGGGCGTCACGGCTGAGGCCGATCTGGGTGAAGTCGGCCGCCTCGTTGAAGCCGAGGCTCATCTCGAAGGCGTAGACGTTCCACGACCCGGTGGGATCGGCCGTCTGGCTGACCGCGATCCAGTAGCGCGAGGTCAGCGGGCAGTCGCCGGCGATGCCAAGCCCGCCCTCGACCTGCAGCACCGCCGCCCAGAAGCGATGGTCGTTGGCGTCGTAGATGGCGCGCGGGTCGCTGAGGAACGGCTGGCTGCCGCTCGCGGTGTCGCAGGGGGTGCCGTTCTTGTTGGTGGCGTTGGGGACGTCGAAGAACCGCTGCGCGCTGACCGGGAAGCCGGGCAGCGTGTTGCCCGCGGTGTCGTATGCCTGGAACTCCGTGTTCACGCCCTGCAGCACGAAGCTCGGCGAGGCCGCGATGGCCATGTCGGGCGGGTTACAGCCGTGCGGGAAGTACGAGCAGGTGACGCTCGACCCCTGCTGGCCGACGAAGCTCGCGCTCGGCGTCGGCGTCGGCCCCGAGCCGTTGCTGACGTTGAGCGACGACTGCGTGTTGTCACTCTTCACCGCCGGCGCCGACGTGCCACTGCCGCCCGCGGTGTCGGTGAAGGTCTTGGGTGCCCTGTCGGGCAGCTTGTCGTCCGTCGCCGGGCTGCTCGACGACGCGGTGGCGGTGCCGCCGGCGCGCATCGCGGGCGTCACCGTGAAGTGGGCGACGACCTGCGAGACCCCCGCCTGCATCGAGAAGCTGACGCCGCCGCTGGCGCCGCCCGCGGTCACCCCGGACACCAGCGCTCCGCCCACCGCCACGGTGACGGCGGCCACACCGGCCAGGCCCTTGCCTCTGCCCCGTGTCCCCATGAGAGGAACCTCCCAAAGAAT
>DASRDZ010000094.1:0-9471 GCA_035652335.1 Candidatus Dormiibacterota bacterium | reverse complement strand
GAGGGCGACGGGGATCTCGCCGCCTTCGGCGGCTCGCGTCCCATGCGGCGATGTCCCAGAACGCCCACCGCTGTCCCCTCCGGCCGGCGAAGCTCCCGGCGGCGCCGGAATCCCTGCGGCACGAGGTGAGCTCTCCCCCCGGCGCGCCGCCGCCTCCACCTCCGCCAGCACCCCCGCCAGCTTCCGCCCCCCCACCACGACGTCGTTCGGCCACTTCAGCCCCACCACCCCGCGCCCGACGCCGAGCCCCTCGACCGCATCACACACCGCCAGCCCCCCCACGAGCGGCACTCCGCCCACGACCCCTCCCGGCACACGCACCAGCACCGAAACGAGCAGCCCCGTCCCCGGAGGCGCCTCCCACGCCCGCCCCTGGCGCCCGCGCCCGGCGCTCTGCGCCCTGGCCACGCAGCAGAACCCCGCCTCCGCGCCCGCCCGCGCCGCCGCCCGGACCACGTCCTGCGTGCTCGGCGTGCGCTCGAGGACCCGCAGCCGGAAGCCGGGGAAGGCCGCCCGCCCCGCCTCCTGCACCACCCGCGGCCCCGCCGTCAACGTGCGCTCCGCACCGATCGGCGCGCCCCTTCCCGGCGAATCCGAGTCTTGACGCGCCCCCGACCCACCCATAGCATCGCTGGGGCGCATTGGGCTGCTCGGCCCATGTCCATCGACGAAATTGTCCACCACCCACGTGAGGTCGGGATGATCGAGGAGACCTGCCTGGAGATCAGTCAGCTCTACGAGCGCTGGCAGGCGGAGAAGGAGCAGCGCTACGCGCGCCGCAACAAGATCCGCTACATCGACCAGATCCTCAACGAGTTCGAGATGCTGAACCTCGCCGAGGAGCCCAAGGTCCCCGCCGAGCTGATCGGCCGCGTCAAGCGGTTCGTCGACCAGGAGGAGCACCCCGTGTCGCGCCGGGCCCTGCGCGACGTGGCCATCGCCGACTGGATGGAGGCCCTGTACGACATCCAGGACGGGCTGATGCTCACCGTCGAGGACGACATCGACTGAGCCGCCTCCTGGCGGGTCGTGCCGAGCGTCCGGACGGGGCCGCGCCCTGCGGTGCCACAATCGTGCGCCTGCGCGCTGAGCGCGCCACACGCCGGCGTCCGGCCTGCGTCGGGCCGGCGCCCATCGCCGTCGCGGAAGGGTGCACGCCATGACCATCGCCACAGTCAACGGCCGCCGGGTTGCCTACCAGGACACGGGCGGTGACGGACCCGCCGTCGTGTTCTCCCACGGCCTGCTCATGGACAAGGAGATGTTCGCGCCCCAGGTCGAGGCGCTGCGCGGGGAGTTCCGCTGCATCGCCTGGGACGCCCGCGGCCACGGGGAGAGCGACCAGGCCACCGAGCCCTTCAGCTACTGGGACTCCGCCGCCGACATGCTCGCCCTGGCCGAGCAGCTCGGCGTGGAGCGCGCCTTCCTGGTGGGCATGTCGCAGGGCGGCTTCGTCTCGCTGCGCGCCGCGCTGACGCGCCCGGAGTTCGTCCTCGGCCTCGGGTTGCTCGACACCCAGGCGGGCGTCGAGGACCCCGACATGGTCCCTCAGAACGAGGCGATGGCGCACGTCTGGAAGGAGCACGGGCTCAACGACGACCTCGCCGAGCTGATCGCCGCGATGATCATGAGCCCGGGCTACCCCAACGACGCCTGGATCGCCAAGTGGAAGCGCATGCCGACCGACCACGTCGACATGCCGCTCACCGCGCTGCACGGCCGTGAGGACATCCACGACCGCCTGCACGAGATCACCGCGCCGGCGCTGGTGATCCACGGGTCGGCCGACGCCGCCATCCCCGTGGAGAAGGCGCAGCGGCTCTGCGAGGGGCTGCCCAACTGCGAGGGGCTGGTCGTCGTCGAGGGCGCCGGGCACGCCGCCAACCTGTCGCATCCCGAGCCGGTCAACGCCGCGCTCGGCGACTTCCTCCGCCGCCACGCCGGAGTCGTGGCACGATGAAGCTCGGCCTGAGCGTTGGGTACTGGGGGGCGGGCCCGCCGCCCGGCGTCACCGAGAGCGTCGACGAGGCGGAGCGCCTCGGCTTCGACTCGATGTGGACCAGCGAGGCCTACGGCTCCGACGCGCTGACGCCGCTCGCCTGGTGGGGATCGCGGACCAGTCGCATGAGGCTGGGGACTGCGATCGTGCAGATGTCGGCCAGAACTCCCGCGGCCGCGGCGATGGCGGCGATCACCATGGACCACCTGAGCGGTGGGCGCTTCATGCTCGGCATCGGCGCCTCCGGGCCGCAGGTGGTCGAGGGCTGGTACGGGCAGCCGTTCCCCAAGCCCCTGGCCAGGACTCGGGAATATGTCAGTGTCGTCCGCAAGATCCTGGCCCGCGACGAGCCGGTCGAGTTCGAGGGCGAGTTCTACCAGCTGCCCTACCGCGGCGGCGCCGGTCTCGGCAAGCCGCTGAAGTCGACGGTGCACCCGGTGCGCGCCGACCTGCCCATCCTGCTGGCGGCGGAGGGGCCGAAGAACGTCGCCCTGTCGGCGGAGATCTGCGACGGCTGGATCCCCTTCTTCTACTCGCCGTACCACGACCAGCACTACCGCGACGCGCTGGCCGAGGGCTTCGCCCGCGAGGGCGCGCGGCACACCCCCGACGACTTCGAGGTCGCCGGCGTGGTGCCCGTGATGGTGGCCGACGACGTCGACGCCGCGGCCGACTGGATCCGCCCCCTGCTGGCGCTGTACATCGGCGGCATGGGCGCGCGCACCCAGAACTTCCACCGCGACGTCTTCGTGCGCATGGGCTTCGGCGACGTCTGCGAGCAGATCACCGACCTCTACCTGGGCGGGCAGAAGCAGGAGGCGGCCAGGGCGGTGCCCACGGCGATGGTCGAGCAGGTGGCGCTGGTGGGACCGGTCGAGAAGCTGCGCGGCGAGGTCGACGCCTGGAAGCGCTCGCTGCTCACCACGATGATCGTGGCCGGTCCACCCGAGCTGCTGCGGCACGCGGCCGAGCTGATCCTCTAGGCGCGGCCGGACCCGGGACCTCCGGCCCTGGCGGCGCCGGCGCACGGTGCGCAGAGTGGGGACGGAGGTATGCCACATGGCCGCACAGCCGCCCGCGGGTCCGCCCCGCTTCACCGTGTATCCCGTCGCCGTCGAGGGTCATCTCGAGGAGCCGCTGAGCCGCTGGCTGTGGCTCGTCAAGTGGCTGCTGCTGATCCCCCACTTCGTCGTCCTCGTGGTGCTCGGCATCGCCGGCTTCCTGATGACGATCGTCGCCTGGTTCTGCATCCTCGCCACCGGCCGCTACCCGCGCGCCATCTTCGACTTCAACCTCGGCGTGCTGCGCTGGTGGTGGCGGGTCGGCTTCTACAGCTACTCGGCGCTGGGCACCGACCGGTACCCGCCCTTCAGCCTCGGCGCCGAGCCCGACTATCCCGCGCGCCTCGACATCGCCTACCCTGAGCGGCTGTCGCGCGGGCTGGTGCTGGTGAAGTCCTGGCTGCTGGCCATCCCGCAGCTGATCGTCGTCGGCATCCTCGGCGGCGGCTTCGGACACTACGGCGGCCTCATCACCCTGCTGGTGCTCATCGCCGGCGTCCTCCTGCTGGCGACACACCGCTACAACCGCGACGTCTTCGACCTGGTGATGGGCTTCAATCGCTGGACCTTCCGGGTCATCGCCTACGTCGGCCTGATGCGCGACGAGTACCCGCCCTTCCGCCTCGATCCCGGTGAGACCGAGCCGGAGATCGGTCCCTCCACCGTCACCGTCCCGCCGGGAGCGCCCGCACCGGTGTCCTAGCGGCTCAGGCGCGTTCCAGGCCGAGGTCGACGATCTCGGCCTGGCAGCGCCCGTCCTCGCAGTCGAGCACGGCCATGGTGAAGCGTGGCTGGCGGCGGCGGTCGGTGGGCGAGCCCGGGTTGAGCAGGAGCAGGTCGCCGTCGTCGTCGCACAGCGGCGTGTGGCTGTGGCCGAAGACGACGGCGCGGGCCCCGGGGAACATGCGGCGCAGGCGCCTGCGGCGGCCGTCCGTGGCGCCCGAGTCGTGCACGACGGCAAGCTGCACGCCCTCGACGTCGAGCTGCAGCCGTTCGGGCAGCGCGCCGCGCAGGGGGAGGTCGTTGTTGCCGAGAACGGCATGAACCTGCGGTGACGCCGCGCGCAGGCGGTCGAGCAGCCAGGGTGTGACCACGTCGCCGGCGTGGATCACCGCGTCGGCGTCGCGGACGATCCGCCAGGCGGTGGGCGGCAGGTCCCGGGCGCGCCCGGGGATGTGGGTGTCGGCGATGACGGCGATGCGCATCAGGCGGTCTTCGCGAAGCGGCGCAGCGAGAACGCGGCGACGGGGCGCTCGGTGGCGCCGTGCAGGGCGAGGTCGACGGCGACGTCGCCGACCACGGCGGCGAACTTGAAGCCGTGGCCGGAGCAGGCGCTGACCACGGTGATCCGCGGCTCGCCGGGGAGGGTGTCGATGACGAAGTGCTCGTCGGGCGTGTTGGTGTAGAGGCAGGTGACGGCGCGGACGGGCTGCGGATCGAGGCCGTGCATGTCGTGCGCGGCGTGCTCGCGGAGCGGCTGTGTGTCGCCTTCGGTCACCTCGCGTGCGACGTCGTCGGGGTCGACGCGCGGGCCCTCGTGGTGCACGGCGAGCTTCACTCCGGCGCCGTCGATAGCGGGAATCCCGTAGACGAAGTGGTTGCGCGGGCGCTCGCGGATGAAGACCGGAAAGCACGCCGGCGCGTAGAGCGCGGTGTCCTGCGGCGTGAACCACGCGGTGACCTGGCGCTCGACGGAGAGCGGGACCTGCAGCGAGGGGAGCAGCGACGAGGTCCAGGGGCCGGCGCAGACGGCGACGTGCCGTGCATCGACGATGCCGGTGGCGGTGTGCAGGCGGACGCCGTCGCTGCGCGGCTCGATCATCTGCACCGGCGTGCCGGTGCGGACCGTTGCGCCCCGTCGCGTCGCGCCCTGCAGCGCCGACCGCACGCATGCCTCAGGGCGCAGCACCCCGCCGCCGTCCTCGTGGAACAGCACGTCGTCGCGGTCGAGGCGGAACTGCGGGAAGCGGCGCGCGGCCTCGCGCGAGTCGAGCAGCGTGTGGGGCAGGTCGTGCACCTGAGCCGTGCGCAGCGAGCCGGTGACCAGCGTGCTGTCGCGCGGGCCGATCATCGCGGCGCCCGTCATGGTGAGGAGCGGTTCGCCGGCCTCCCGCTCCAGCTCGCGCCAGAGCGGGAAGGCCTCGCGCAGGAGGGGAAGGTAGGCGGGGTCCTCGAAGTACGCGGTGCGGATGATGCGGCTGCCGCCATGCGTCGAGCCGCGGTCGTGCGGCGGGGTGAAGCGGTCGAGACCGACGGCGCGCACTCCGCGTGACGCCGCCCGCCACAGTGCCATGCTGCCCATGGCGCCGAGACCCACCACGGCGAGGTCCCAGCGCTGCTCCACGCCGCCATCTTGCCGGATGCGGCGTGCCGGCGCCTCACGCGCCGGGCGGCTCGGGCTCCTGCACCGAGGGCGGCTCGGCGGGTGTTGCCCGCACCGGCCGAGTATCGCGCCAAACGCACCGGGCCCAGGCGCTGCAAGGCGAAATCCTTGACAAGCTCGCGCCGGGCGTCCCATACAACTGCACATGTCGACGCCGCCCTCCAGCCGGCCGGCCAGGGGACGCTGGGCGCTCTGGCTGCTGATCCTGCCGTTCATCGGCCTGCTCGTGCCCAACTGGTACGCGCGCGCCGAACCGCGGCTCAGCGGCATCCCCTTCTTCATCTGGTACCAGTTCGCCTGGGTCGTCGGCGGCGTGCTGGTCACCGGCTTCGTCTACTTCGTGCGCCGCGACCCGGAGGACGGGGAGTGAGCACGCACTGGGACGAGCTCGGCATCGTCATCGGGCTCGGCGTCGCCGTCGCGGCCATCGGGTTCGGCGCCGCCCGCTGGCGCCGCGCCGACCTCAACCATCTCGAGGAGTGGGGCCTGGCGGGGCGCACCTTCGGCACCCTGGTGACCTGGTTCCTCCTCGGCGGCGACCTCTACACCGCGTACACCTTCGTCGCCGTTCCCGGGCTGGTGTACGGCTCGGGCGCCTTCGGGCTCTTCGCCCTGCCCTACACGGTGATCATCTACCCGCTCGTCTTCCTCACCATGCCGCGGCTGTGGCAGGTGGCGCGCAACCGCGGATACGTCACCGGCTCCGACTACGTGCGCGACCGCTTCGACTCGCGCTTCTTCGCGCTGCTCATCGCCATCACCGGCATCGTCGCCACCATGCCCTACATCGCGCTGCAGATCTACGGGATCAAGGTGGTGCTGGCCAACATGGGGATCAGCCCCGAGGTGGCGCTGATCGTCGCCTTCGTGGTGCTGGCGGCCTTCACCTACGTCAGCGGCCTGCGCGCGCCGGCGCTGATCGCGCTGGTGAAGGACACGCTGATCTGGCTGGTGGTGCTGGTCGCCGTCATCTACATCCCCTACAAGCTGGGAGGCTTCGGCAGCATCTTCCACAAGGTGGAGCAGGCGGCCGCGGTGGCGCCCAAGGCCAAGGCGAAGCCTGACGTCCTGCCCGGCACGCTGTTCGGCGGCTACAGCACCATCGCCCTGGGCTCGGCGCTGGCGCTCTTCCTCTACCCGCACTCGCTGACCGGCGTGTTCAGCAGCAGCAGCCGCAGGGTGATCCGGCGCAACGCCTCCTTCCTGCCCGCCTACTCCTTCATGCTCGGGCTGATCGCCCTCTTCGGCTTCATGGCCATCGCCGCGGGCGTCAAGCCGAGCAAGGACTTCGGCAACAACAGCGCGATCGCCGACCTCTTCCAGACCATGTTCCCCTCCTGGTTCACCGGCGTCGCCTTCGCCGCCATCGCCATCGGCGCGCTGGTGCCCGCCGCGGTGATGTCGATCGCCGCCGCCAACCTCTTCAGCCGCAACGTCTGGCGCGAGTACGTGCAGCCGCGCATGAGCATGCGCACCGAGGCGAGCATCAGCAAGGTGGCCTCGCTGGTGGTGAAGATCGGCGCGCTGATCTTCATCCTCTTCGTCCCAGCCACCGACATCCTCTACTTCCAGACCGCGGGCGGCGTCTGGATGATCAACGCCCTGCCGGCGCTGATCATCGCCCTCTACGTCAAGCGGTTGAACACGCTGTCGATGATGCTGGGCTGGGCCGCCGGCATCGGGCTGGGCACCTGGGCGCTGGTGCAGGAGAAGTTCGCCACCTCGCTGCACGACTTCGGCGTCGGCGGCAAGATCTACATCGGCTTCGCCGCCATCGCCGTCAACCTGGCGGTGGTGCTGCTCGGCTCGCTGCTCGCCGCCCTGGCCGGACGCCGCAGCGCCACGCGGTTGAGCGACGACGACTACCGCGCCCGACACCCCGAGGACCTGTCACTGACCGGGACGCGCCCGCCCGTCACCCAGCCCGCGCCCGGCACGGGAGGCTGACGGCGCCGCCACACTGTGACGGCACCATGACGTTCACCATCCGTCCTCAGGCCGCCGTGGCCGCCCGCATCGTGCTCGTGGGCACCCTGGCCTTCCTGGTCCTCGGCGTGCCCGACGGCGGCGACGGCGTCGCCTGGCCCTTCATGCGCGCGGCGCTGCACCAACCCCTGGAGGCGCTGGGACTGCTCTCCGCCGCCGTCACCGCCGGCGCGGTGGCGATGAGCGCCGTGAGCGGACGCCTGACGCGCAGGCTCGGGCCGGCGGTGCTGCTGGTCGCGGCGTGCGCGCTGTGTCTCGTCGCGCTGCTCGGCATCGCGCTCAGCCCGGCGTGGGCGACGACGGTGATCAGCTTCCTCGTCTACGGAGCGGGTGGCGGCATCCTCGACGCGGTCGTGCAGGCGCAGGTGGTGACCCGCCACGGGCTGCGCAGCATGGGCGCGATCCATGCGGGGTACGGCGCGGGTGTCACCGCCGGCCCGCTGCTGATGACGGGGATCATCACGGCCGGAGCGGGATGGCGGGCGGGCTACGCCTGCATGGCGGTGCTCTACGCCGTGCTTGCCGCGACGTTCGCGCGGACATGGCGCGCGTGGTCCGCGGGGGATCGCGCGCCGGAGCACGGCGCCGCCGCCGGCACGCATGCCGTCCGGCGTCTCGGGGTGTCGCGCTCGTTGCTGCTGTTCTTCCTGGTCACCGGGTTGGAGACCGCCGCCGGGCTGTGGGCGTTCACCTTCCTCACCGGCGCGCGCGGTCTCGGCACCGCGGCCGCGGGTGTCGCCGTGGGCGCCTTCTTCGCGGTGCAGACGGCGAGCCGTGTCGCGCTGGCGATCGCCGGCCATCGCGTCGAGGCGGCGACGGTGCTGCTCGCCGCCTGCGTCGCGGTGCTCGGCGGCGCGTCGCTGATGCTGGTGCTTCCCGGGGCGGTGAGCCTCGCAGGCCTGCTGCTGAGCGGCAGCGGCATCGGGGCGCTCTATCCGTCGCTGATGGTCGCCGCGTCGGGCGGGCTGGAGTCGCGCCGGGCGCAGTCGGTGGTCGGGTACCAGGTGGCCGCGGCCAACGCCGGCGCCACCACCGGTGTGGCGGGGACTGGCCTGGTTCTCGCCCACGCCGGTGTCGGGACGCTGCCCGCCACCCAGCTCGCCCTCGCCGCCGTGGTGGTCGCGCTCCTGTTCGCGCGACCGCGCTCAGTGCACTGAGGGGAGCTGGGGCACCACCGGCGGCGGGATGACGGTGGGCGCCCAGGGATAGGCGCTCAGCGCGTTCCACTCCTCGCCGGTCATGTCCTGCCAGACCCAGAACGACGCGCCGATGGCGCCGTCGCGGCGCGCGGTGCCCATGAAGCGGTCCATCTCGTCGGCGCCCGGCTGGACGACGCGACCGCCGACGTCGCCGAAGCTGAAGGCCTGCCCGATGACGTGCACCGGCTTCATCGACCCGAGGCGCGTCACCGCCTCGTCGGCCGCGCTGCCGGGGTCGCGGCATTCCCAGTACACCATCGGCGCGTACGCGTCGACGTACGGTGCCATCGCCGAGAAGGGGTAGTCGGTGAGGCGCGCGTTCGTCGGCGGGTAGACGGTGGCGACGAGCGGGCGGTTGCCGCGTGCGGGGCGGAGAAGCCCCAGGTACACCTGCACGCGCTGCGCAGACAGCATCACCCCTTCGCTGGCCATCTCGATGTCGGGCGAGAAGCCGTCGACCTGCTCGCCGTCGGGCGCGCGCCAGTCGAGCACCTGCAGCGACCACCGCGCGTCGCCGACCGGGTCGTAGAAGTAGGGGAAGCCCCAGGCGATGACGTCGAGCCCCTTGGCGTGCGCGGCGGGGACGAGGGCGGCCAGCTGGTCGGCGGCGTAGAAGCCGTTCTGGGAGTCGCCGGCGCGCACCCAGATCTGCTGCAGGCCGGCGGCCACGGCGCGGTGGACGACGGCCTGCATGTCGCCGCCCTGGGTCCTGCCGTACTGCCAGACCCAGAGGCCCTTGCCGGTGATGGCGGTGAGCTGCGCGTCGGGCCCGGTGGCCGGGGCGGGCGGGGGCAGGGCGCTGTCGGGGACGAGGACGTCGGGGTGCCAGGGGGGGCCGCCGCC
>DASRDZ010000093.1:0-4280 GCA_035652335.1 Candidatus Dormiibacterota bacterium | reverse complement strand
GTCCAGGCCAGACTTGGTTGTCATCCAGACCGGTGGCGCCGCCTTGCTAGCATCGGGCGGTGACCGTGCGCACCACCCTCCACCTGGTCCGCCACTGCGACGTGCACAACCCCGAGGGCGTGCTCTACGGCCACCTCCCCGGCTTCCGCCTCAGCGAGAAGGGGGTGCGCCAGGCCCACGCCCTCGGCGAGCACTTCGCCGGCCGCCCGGTGCGCCAGATCTACGCCAGCCCGCTGGAGCGCGCCCAGCAGACCGCCCACATCATCGCCTCCTACCTCGACGGCGTCGCGGTGGTGACCACGCCGGAGCTGGTCGAGGCGCGCTTCGGCCTCTACCTGCAGGGCATCCGGCCCAAGGACGTGCCCTTGAAGCGGCCGCTCTGGTTCGTGCACATGGCGTGGCCAGGGCTGCTGCCCAACGACGAGTCGGTGGCTGCGATGGCCGCGCGCGTGCGCGCGCCGCTCAGCCGGCTGCTGCGCGACTTCCCTGGACAGGAGGGCATCTGCGTCTCGCACGGCGATCCCATCCAGGCCTTCTGGGTGGAGTCCGAAGGGCGCCATGCCTATGCGCTGCACCGCCTGCAGTGCGGGAAGGGCGGGATGCTGACGCTGCAGTACGAGGACGACCGCCTGGTCGGCAAGGACTACCACCCGCCGCGCGAGGTGGGGGCGCCGGAGTCACCGGCGGGGACGGCGGACGCCTCGCACGGCTGACGGCTGCGGACGGCGGGGCGGCAAGGGCGGTCAGACGCTCGCGGGTTCTCGCTCCCGCTCGTCGACCTGGTCGGGCGCCGGCGTTTGTGTCGAGATCGGCGGCAACTGGAGGGCCGCAGCCCGCCCGCCGCGACGCCCCCCGAAGCGCCGGTCGAGCGCCGGCTTGACGTAGAGCTTGATCATCAGGCCGGTCATGATGGCGATGAAGGTGGCGTAGACGAGCGGCACCCCGTTGTCCTTCTTGACCATGAAGAGGGAGTACTGCTGAAGCCCGGCGAACTGGATGCTGAAATAGGCGGGATGCTGCGCGTCGCTGCCCGGCAGGGCCAGCCTGGTGGTCTCGTTCAGGGTCACGGGGAAGGGCACGTCGTTGCCCGAGCTGTCCACCAGGTACGGCGACATGCCGCTGGTGTCGAGGTCGTTGACGTTCTGGGGCTGCCCCTTGTCGAGGCCGAGGTCGCCGACCCAGAGCTGCACCTGCAGCACCGGGTTGCGCGCCTCGTTGCCGCCGGGGCCGTAGTTGGTCTGGCCCGTGGCGATGCTGCCGTCCGGGTTGACCTGGGCGATGGTGCGCGCGTCGGGGAAGATGGCCACGCGCGCGCCGATCTGCAGCGGCTGCTGCGCGCCGGGAACGGTGTAGTTGAAGTCGGGGACCTTGAGGATGCCCGTCTGCACGTTCTTCTGGGCGCCGAAGAAGTCCACCGTGCCGTCGTAGACGACCGTGCCGGCCGGGTTGCGCACGATGATGTGCGGCGCCCAGCCGTAGTCCTGCTGGTAGAAGTCGACGTCCTTGTACGAGAGGAAGTCGTTGACCCGCACGTCCTTGGTCAGCACCGGCCTGCCCTGGTCGTACACGGTGACGTTGCTGACGTAGTCGTTGGCCTGGCCGTTGGGCTGGTAGGTGGCGGTGAACCTGTTGAGCTGCACCTCGAAGCCGGCGTGCTGCCCGTTGAAGAGCAGCCCCTCCTGCAGCGTGTCGTAGGCGGCGCGCGCCTCGGCGACGCGCTGTCCCTCGGTGATGGTCATGATGCCCTGGAACCCCGTCGCCTTCCCCCACACCACCGCGACGAGCAGCAGGAAGAACGAGGTGTGGAAGAGCCACGACCCCCATTCGCCCCAGTACTGCGGCGTGCGCGGATGGCGGCGGACGGTGCGCATCACCAGGGCGCGTCCGCGGCGGATCACGCAGGCGCCCAGGGCCAGGTAGAGCGAGCCCAGCAGCACGAAGAAGAGCGGCGAGACGAACACCTGGGTGAGCGGCAGGCCGGCGTGCGCAGCCAGGCCGTTGAGGTTGGCGTGGTCGGCGAGGAACTGGTCGACCTTGGTCTGGTCGGAGGTGTCCTGCTGGGGCACGAAGCTGCCGATCAGGACGATGAGCACGACGCCGATGAGGAAGAAGATCGCCGTGCGCATGCGCGTGTACTCGCGCCAGAAGCGGCGCAGGGCGCGGCGCACGGTCACCGCATCCGCCCCCGCGGCGCGACGGCCCCCAACCAACCGTCAGCTCCGGGCGGCGAGCAGCCGCTGCGGGTCGAAGGCGACCTCCAGCGCGTCGCCGAGGACGGGACGCGGGGTCCCGGCCGCCTCGGACGGCTCCTGCGCCACCCCCGCCGGCTGCAGCCGGAAGGTGACCGCGGTGATCAGGGCGAGGCGGCCACGGCTGCCCAGCAGGGCGCCGATCAGGTCGTAGCCGGCGACGTCCTTGAGCACCGCGCCACCGGCGGCCACGCGGCCGCCGCCGGGCAGCACCGCCTCGATGCCGGTCAGCGAGCGGCGGGAGAACTGGCCCCTGGCGACGGCCTCGCCGATGCGGACGTCGGCGGCCGCGGCGGGGCCCGCACCGGTGATGGTGAGACCCTTCTTCTCGGCCGCCTGGCGCACCGCGGCCAGGGTGGCGCCGGCGCCGGCCCGGACGATGAGGCGGTCGAGGTCGACGTCGACGGGGTCGATGCCGCCCAGCGAGACGAGGACGGCGCCGGCCGGCGGCTTGGCCGCGGTGGCCGGGCCGCTGCTCACGGCGATGCGGGTGCCCGCCTCGGCGCAGGCGAGGCAGACCTGCTCGACCTGCTCGGCGGTGATGGGGCTGACGGCCTCGCCCGCGATCGAGGCGTCGCCGGCGATCTCGGCCAGGCGGGCGCGCAGGGCTGCGTCCATGACGCCGCAGTGTACCGAGCCGAGGCAGGTAGACTCCCGGCGCCGATGAGCCAGGAGAGCGAGCGCGCCCGGGACCTCTGTGAGCGGGTGGTTCGCACCGCGTTCGAGGCGGAGCCCTCCCTGGCGCGGTGGAGCGGCGAGCACAGCTTCGACGGTGCCGTCGGCGACATCGGCCCGGACGCGCTGGCGCGGCGGGTGGCCTCCTTCGAGGCGCTCATCGGCGAGCTCGACGCCGTGCCGCTGGGGACGCTCGACGCGGAGACCCGCGCCGACGTGCGCTCCGCCCGCCTCTTCCTCGGCGACGACGTGATGCGCACTCGCGACCTGCGCACCTTCTCGCTCGACCCGCGCCGGGCGCTCGACCTCGCCGCCGACGTCTCCTCGTACGTGTCGCGCGACTACGCGCCCGCGGCCGACCGCGCGGCGTCGCTGCTGCGCCATCTCCGCGACCTGCCTGCCTTCCTCGACGCCGCCTTCCCGCTGCTCGACGAGGCCGTCTGGGAGGGCCCGCGGCTCATCGCCGTCGACGGCGCCCGCGGGTACGCCGCGTTCCTCCGCGACGACGTGCGGCGCGAGCTGGGACCCCTGCCGCCCGGCCTCGGCGCCGATGTGGACCGAGCGGTCCAGGACGCCGCGCAGGCATGCGAGCGCTACGCCGCACGCGTCGAGGGGTTGCGCGTTGTCCCCGAATCGCTGGGTGGCGAGACCTTCGTCGCCCTGCTGGAGGCGCAGGAGGGCGTCCGCGAGTCGGTCGACTCGCTGCGGCGGCGCGCCGACGGGGAGCTGGAGCGGCTGGGCGCGCAGACGGCGGAGGTGGCGGGGTCGATCGCCCCGGGGCGGCCGGTGGCGGAGGTCTTCGGGCTGCTCGAGCGCGACCACCCCTCCGCGGAGGAGCTGATCCCGGCGACCCGGGCGATGCTCGACCGGCTGCGCGACTTCTGGATCGGCACCGGGGTGATCTCGGTGCCGGCGGACGCGCATTGCGAGGTGCGGCCGACGCCGGCGTTCCGCCGCTGGTCGAGCGCCTCCTACGAGCCGCCGGGAGCGCTCGACCCGCCGGGGATGGCGCACTACTACTTCGTCACCACCGTCCAGCCGGACTGGACGGCGACCCAGGCCGAGCAGTGGCTGCGCTCCCTCAACCGCCCGTCGCTGGAGAACGTCTCGGTGCACGAGGCCTTCCCCGGCCACTTCGTCCACTTCCTCAACGCCTACCGCAACCCCTCGCTGGTGCGGCGCGTGTTCGGGCCGTCGGGCTTCATCGAGGGCTGGGCGCACTACACCGAGCAGCTGGCGGTCGAGCAGGGGCTCGCCGAGGGCCGCCCGCTCCTCCACCTGGCCCAGCTCCAGGACGCCCTGCTGCGCGCCTGCCGCTTCCGCGCCGCGGTCGGGCTGCACTGCGAGGGCATGTCG
>DASRDZ010000092.1:0-72127 GCA_035652335.1 Candidatus Dormiibacterota bacterium | reverse complement strand
TCGGCGTGCTGGTGCTGCTCTACGCATTTCTCGGTCTCGGCGTGTGGCCGTCGCTGATCGCCCTGTCGCTCTACGGGCTGCTGCCGGTGCTGCGCAACACCATGGTCGGGGTGCAGGGGGTCGACCCGGCCGCGGTGGAGGCGGCGCGGGGGATGGGCATGACCGCCTGGCAGGCCCTGACCGGCGTCGAGCTGCCCCTCGCCGCCCCGGTGATCTTCGCCGGCCTGCGCACGGCGCTGGTGCTCATCGTCGGCACCGCCACCCTGGGCAACTTCATCGGCGGAGGCGGGCTCGGCGACGTGATCGCCTCCGGCATCGACCAGAGCGACCGCATCGTCTTCGTCGGGGCGGTGATGGTGGCCACCCTGGCACTCCTGGCAGACTGGGCGCTCTCCCTGGTCGAGCGCGCGGTCGTGCCGCCACGGATCACCCAGAGCCCCGGTTGAACAGGAGAATCCCAGTGAAGCGCATCGGCATGGCCATCCTTCTCACGGTGTGGAGCGCCGCGCTCGCCGCCTGCGGCGGCGGCAACAGCGCATCCAGCTCCAGCAGCAGCAGCGCCGGCGGCGCCGCCTGCCCGGCCGGCTCGGGCAGCAGCGGCAACGGCGCCAGCGTGTCCATCGGCAGCAAGGGCTTCGCGGAGGAGCAGCTGCTGGCCACCATGACCCAGCTGGTGCTGCAGGCGCACGGCTTCAACGTCACCTACAACCTGCAGGCCAAGGACACCGCCATCGGCGACGCGCTGGTCAAGGGCCAGATCGACATGCTCTGGCAGTACACCGGCACCGAGCTGACCGATCCCGGCTACCTCAACCTGACCAACATCCCCACCGACCTCAACGCCGCCTTCCAGCTGGTGCAGCAGAAGGACCAGGCGCGCGGCCTGTGCTGGACCTCGCCGGCGCCGATGGACGACACCAACGGCCTGGCCATCAAGGCCTCGGACAAGGCCACGCTGGGCAGCACGCTCAGCGACTTCGCCACCTACCTGAGCAGCCATCCCAACACCAAGATCTGCATCCTCTCCGAGTTCCGCACGCGTCCCGACGGCCTGCCCGGCCTGAAGGCGAAGTACGGCGCCGCGTACGGCAGCGCCGACTACGTCGACGTCGGCAACACCGCCGAGAAGAACATCGCCAACGGCGACTGCCAGGCGGGGGAGGTGTTCACCACCGACTCGCCGATCGCCGCCCAGAACCTCTACGTGCTGCAGGACGACAAGCAGCTCTTCCCGCCCGACAACGTCGGGCTGGTGGTGCGCCAATCGGTGCTGCAGAAGTACCCCGCCATCGCCGCGCTGATGGCCCCGGTGGCGGCCAAGATCACCAGTGCCGTCATCACCGGCCTGAACAAGCAGGTCGAGATCGACAACATGAAGGTCACCGACGTGGCCAGGGCCTGGCTGACCCAGAACGGG
Organism: Candidatus Dormiibacterota bacterium; assembly: GCA_035652335.1. Classification (GTDB taxonomy): domain Bacteria; phylum Chloroflexota; class Dormibacteria; order Aeolococcales; family Aeolococcaceae; genus DASRDZ01. The sequence goes on along the minus strand of DASRDZ010000092.1, from coordinate 70,710 downwards.
TTCCTCAGCTAGGCACTCCGCACCCGACCCCACGGCGGGCTTCGGCCCGCCGCGAGGGCCGGGCAGGGATCGCGTAGCCTTGTGGGCGTGGCAGTCGCTCTCACCCCCCGCGACATCCTTGCCCGCTCGCGCACGGTCGCCGTGGTGGGCGCCTCGCGCGACCCCGGCAAGGCGGGGAACGCCGTGCCCGCGCAGCTGCAGCGCTTCGGGTTCCGCATCATCCCGGTGAACCCCAACGCCCAGGGCACCCTCTTCGGCGAGCCGGTGCGCGCGTCGCTGCTGGAGATCGACGAACCGGTCGACCTGGTCGACGTCTTCCGCCCGGCGGCCGACGCACCCGAGATCGCCCGCCAGGCCGCGGCCATCGGCGCCCGCGCCCTGTGGCTGCAGAGCGACATCGTCTCCGCCGAGGCGAGGAGCATCGCCGAGGCGGCGGGGATGGACTACGTCGAGGACCGCTGCACCGGGGTGGAGCGGGCCCTCGGCGGCCTCCACTGGGGCTGAGCCACTCCGTTACCGGGCTTCGACCGATCCGGCGCGGGCGGCGGCACGGCACGGCCCTAGGGTTGCGCTCCGGAAGACATGGGTGCAATCGCCTCCAGCATCGCTCTCGCGGTGCCGCGAACGGCCGGATTGCAGGGGCTACGGTTCGACGTGCGCACCGCCGCACGGCGCGCGCTCGTCGCGCTGCTCCTCGTCGCCGCCCTCCTCACCGCTCAGGCGGCCACGGAGGCGGCGACCGAGCAGGCGGTGCTGCGCGCCGCCACGGCCGACCGCACTTCGCTGGTGCTGGTCTCCGCCTGCGCGCCGGGCGGCGTCACCGAGTGCCGCTCCTCGACCGCCTTCTCGGTCGGCCCGGGGCTCTTCGTCACCGCCTCGCACTCTCTGCTCGGCTCCAGCCAGGTGATCCTCTTCAGCGCGCTGCACGGCTCGGTCCCCGCCACCGTGGAGCGCGTCGCCGGCAACGACGACCTGGCCGTGCTGCGCTCCTCGCTGCTCCTGCCGGCGCTGCGCACGGCGGCTGCCGCGGCCGGGGAGACCGCGGCGGTGATCTGCTCCCGACGCGCCATCGCCGCGGACGGCGTGGACGGCAGTCCCGCCAACTACGTCGGCCACATCGGGGGGGCGCCGATCCGCGTGCAGGACGGCGACCACCAGCTCCTCCTCGAGCGGGTGGCCGGCGCCGCCTCGGTGCTCGGCTGCTCCGGCAGCCCGGTGATCGACCGGGATGGCGCGGTCACCGGGGTGCTGCTGGCCGGCGACGGCGGCAGCGCCGGGATGGTCGACGCCCGCCGGCTGTCGCCGCTGCTGGGAGGCGACTAGGCGCCAGGGCCCCGGCGTCAGACGGGCTGGACGGGGAGGCAGCCGATCACCTGCGCCCCCCGTCCCGGCGCGCTGACCAGCTCGAGGGTGCCGCCCAGGGCGTCGAGGCGGTCGCGCATGTTGGTCATGCCGGCTCCGCGGTTGGCGGTGGCCGTGTCGAAGCCGCGGCCGTCGTCGGCGACGGCGAAGCGCAGCGTGCCGTCACCGTCGCGGAGGCTGACGTCGACGCGCGAGGCACCTGCGTACTTCTGGGCGTTCTGCAGCGCCTCCAGGCAGCAGAAGTACACGGCCGCCTCCGCCTCCTGCGAGTAGCGGGTGATCCCGTCCGCGTCGATCTCGACCGGCATGGTGAGCTTGCGGGCGTGGGCCTGGAGGGCCACCTTCAGGCCCTGCTCGGCGAGCAGCGGCGGGTAGATGCCGTGGGCCAGGTCGCGCAGGGTGGCGAGGGCTTCGTCGGCGTCGGCCTTGAGCTCGGCGATCGCCGTCACCGTCCTGTCCGGGTCCTTGCGCGCCAGCATCTCGACGATGCCCAGCTTCACCTTGAGGGCGACGAGGTGCTGCTGCGCACCGTCGTGGAGGTTGCGCTCCAGGCGGCGGCGCTCGTCGTCCTGGGCCGCCACCAGGCGCTGCCGCGAGGCGCGCAGCTCCTCGAGGCGCGCCTGCAGGTCGGCGGTGAGGCCGACGTTCTTCAGCACCAGGCCGGCCTGGTGGGCGAGGTCGCCGATCAGCTTCTCCTCGATGGGGGTGACCGACTCGCCGCGCCGCTTGACGATGCTGAGGGCACCCAGCAGCTCGCCGCGGTGGCGCACCTCGACCACGCGCATGGCACCCGACGGAGGGGAGACGGCGCCGTCGCGGAGTGGCATGGACTCCTGACCGACCGCCCCGTCAGGATCGCTTGCGGCCGGGCGGAGCGCGTCGCCGCTGCGCAGCCACACGGTCGCGGACTCGGCGCCGCTGCCCTCGCGGAGCACGCGCGCCATCTGCGGCAGCACCTCGTCGGCGGCGTAGGTCACCGCGGCATGCTGGGCGAACTGGCTGAGCACCTCGTACGGCGTGGCCCGGCGCCCGTAGACGAGGCGGTTGGCGAGGTGCTGGAGGCGCTCGCGGACGGGCTGGAACCCGACGGCCACGATGGCGGTGGCCAGGATCGACAGCCCGAGGTTGGGTCTGCCACCACCCCCGACGAGCGCGCCGACGCCGACGGCGATGCCCACGTAGACCGCGGTGATCATTGCCGCCAGGGCGCCGTAGACCAGGGTGCGGCTGATCACCAGGTCGATGTCGTAGAGGCGGTACTTGAGCACCGCCACGGCGATCGAGGTGGGCAGCGCCGTGCCCGCGACCACCAGCAGCGCGCCGACCAGCGCCGTCCACGATCCGAGGTCGTTGGAGTTGGTGACCGGGATGAGGCTGATGGACACCAGCAGCACCACCGCGATCGCCGCCCCGAAGGCCACCCAGCGGATCTGGTGGCGACGCTCCGCGTCGGCGCCGCGGAGGCGCAGGAAGAGCGACACCACCGCGGCCAGCCCGGCCGCGTACCCGAGCCCCGAGATCACGGGTGTGGCGGCGTCGACGATCCCGCGCGCCCCGGCGATCGCGATCGGGCTGTTGTTGCTGTCCATGCCCAGGGTGCCCTCGGGACTGATGAGGGCGACGACGAGGCCCGCTGCCACGACGACCGCCAGCCCGCGCACCAGCCAGCGCCAGCGCCGCGACGGCAGGCGCCCGTCGGGGAAGATCAGCACGGCCAGGTACATCCCGGCGAGCGGCAGCACCGCGGGCGCGTTCCACAGCACGGACAGGGGCAGCACGTACGCGCTCGCGCCGTCGTGTGCGCTGGCGAGCAGTGAGCCGGCGAGCGCCGACACCGCGCCGATCAGCAGCACCCCGATCGAGCCGAGGCAGAGCCACCCCAGCGGGTTGTCCGGCCGGCGCGACGCCAGCACCGCCCCCGCGATGCCGAACGACACGAAGGGGAACAGCCAGAACCCGGTGATCGCGCCGTTGCTGACGAAGATGGCATGCGGCGTGACCGGCGAGTAGAAGACCGCGCCGAAGCCGGCGAACAGGAACAGCTCGACGGCCAGGAGGATCCAGGGAAGCCGGGCGCGGAGCGTTCCGGCGATCGGAGCCGAGCTGGTCACGATGGGCGACAGCGTAGGCGCTCCACCGCCGACTGGCGAGGGTGCCGGCATCACTCGCCGGATTCGTGCTGGCACGCGCGCCTAGTTCAACACCTCTCAAACCGAGAGTTCCAAGAGAAACTCGACCGGCTCATGGGCTGCTAGGGGTACACCTGTTCGATTATCGGGCTTGACATCTCCGCGGTCAAGGCGCCGGTGGCGGTTCTTGGCTTCCTTACCGGGCGAGCGGTGCGAGCGCCGCGATCAGCACCATAGCCACGCACGCCCCGACCAACAGGGTGTGGGCCTGCCACCAAGGCACGGCGCGCGGGAGGCGCTGCCGGAGTTCGCCTGCTTTCACGGGCGGACCAAAGTCCTCGACGGAAGCCTGCAACTCGGTTACTAGTCGATCGAGGTCCTCGGGCTCCCACACGCGCGGATTGAGTGCCATGAGGCGGTTTCCATCGGCGTCGAGGAAGAGCCATTGAGGGGCGGGGACGCCATTGCCGTAAAGAACCTTCACCGACACGATGCGCGCCAACGCCGCTCTCGGATGAAGGGCAGAGTCGCCAACCATTCTGGTCATCCCGAAGGCGGTGTCGGTCACGTCGATGCGCTCGGTCTTGAGACGCCAGCTAACCAACAGTTGGCCTACTAGCACGATGCCACCAAACAATATGAGCACGGCGGTCCATAGAGCTGCGCCTTGCACATGGAAGGAAAAGGCTAGCCCCCGCAGGAGCGCCCCGGCCGCCACAACGCCGACAACCGGGAGGCTGCGGCGGCGCAAGGCGCGGACTTGCTGACGCGATGGTTGAAGGCTGATTTTCGGCGACCTGGCGCCCATGCCTTCGTTGGTCAAGCTCATGGCGTGCAAGCCGCCTCAGCAGGCTGCGTTTCTGCGCCCAAGGCAAGAAGCCAGGCGAAGGCCGAAGTCCCGAAGCTCAGCGCGCTCGCATACTGACTTCCCGTCGCCGAACCAGCATATTCCGATTCTGCCGCAGAGTCGAAGCCCCTGCCCCACCTTCCTACGCCCCCGAAGATTAGCGCGATGCCGTCCAACCCGACTGCTCCCCATGACCCCTTGCCTCGCAGCGCGAGGTAAGCATCGGCGCCAGTGGTCGCAGCGCCTGCTCCGATAGCCATACCTTCAGTGGCTCCGCACACAGCTTCGCCAAAAATACTCGGGAGAGCCCCGACCGCGCAGATTGCTGCGGCACCGGACGCTCCAACAGCCACCGCGCCACCCGCCTTGGAGATGACGCCGGCGACTGCGTCACCAGCCATAAGCAACGAGGTCTTGATCGCGTTGCCCGTTGCTTTCAAGCCGTCATCGACCGCGCCAACGATATCTCCGAGACAATCACCGGGGCTGAAGATGCCACAGTCGAGGCCAGAAAGATCGCTGTTGTGGAGGGGGTCGGAGTAGACGTAGGTGTAGGGCTCGCGCGTCTGCTCGGCCAGCGGATCACGACTCAGGAACGAGCCGGTAGACGGGTCGTAGTAGCGAGCGCGGAGGTAGTAGAGGCCGCTTTCGGCATCGCGGTACTGGCCGGCATAGAGGACCGGCGTCGTCGCCGTGCCGGTCTGCGCCGTGATGTTCCCAAAAGGATCATAGGTGAAGGTGGCCCGAGCGACGCCCGCCTGATCAGTCAGCAGGCGCGTAGAGCCGAGCTGGTCGTGATGGAAGTACAGGACGGGCGGCTGCTTCAACCCCAGGAAGATGGTGGCCAATTGGCCGTTCGTTGAGCCGGGTGGGGTTCCGAAGGTGGAGGTATACGGGCCAACGGTGCCTGCGGCAGATACCTGCACGTCGGCGACGCACGCTGAAATCGTCGCGTTGGTCGGAGCGTTGTCCTGCAGGCTCATGCCGGGGCTGACGTGCCAGCCTTGCGGCCCCTGCCCGATGTACGTCGCTCCATCAAAGGCGACGAGGCGCTCACCCGCATAGTGCGCGGTAGCAGTTCCGGTCGACACAGTGCTGGCGTTCGTGGCGGTGTTCGACTGTACAAAGTCGATCGGCGCCAGCGGGTCGACGCCTCGGTACGCCACCAGCTCCAAGGCGCTGGCGAAGGGGCCGCTGAACGACACGCTCAGCGTGCCGCTCTCCGTGCCAAGAGCGGTCTTGCGGAACAGCACCAGCTCGTCGGCAGTCGGACCGACGCCGCTGACGACCGGCGAGCCGACCTGGGAGAACCCGCTAGGTGCGGTGACGGAGTTGGCAGCACCTGCGGGGAACGTGGCCGACAGGAGCAACTGGTCGCTCGCGTGGATGCCTGTTGGGTAGGGCACATTGGCGGTCGAGCTCAGCGTCGTGGCCGGGTTGCCTCCGTGGGCCGCTCCGACGAAGGAGATGGCCGGACCGGGCGTGAGCTGCTCCACGGGCTCTCCGCCCGGGCCATAGATGTAGTTGGTGGTGCCCGAGCTGGTGCTCTCCTGCAGGAGGAGTGGCAGCGGTCCGATGACGTCCCAGGCGAAGGAGGTGGTCATTCCACCGACCGTCTTGCTCTGGCGCAGTCCCTCTCCGTCGTAGCCGTAGGTGCCCGTCGTAGTCGGCGACGAACAAGTCGAGCCCGTGCCACTTACGATGGAGGCCAGGCGGTTGGCCTGGTCGTAGCGATCGCACGTCGCCGGGCCGGTCGGCGGGACCAGGCTGGTCCGGTTCCCGAGACCGTCGTAGCCAAAGGCCGTGCCCCCGGTCGGGGTGCTGCTGCAGGTGTTGGCGGAAGTGGACGGGGACGTCCAGCAAAGCTCGTTGGCGGCATCAAACTTCTGCGTTGTGCCGCCGAAAGTGGTCAGGTTGTCCGCTGCGTCGTACGCGAAAGGCTGCGATCCCGTGGGCGGTGACGCGCAGCCGGTCGCGGCCGATGACCCCGCGTAGCACAGCTGGTTGAGAGCGGTGTAGCGGAAGGCGCCGACGGTCGCCGGCACCGAACTGTCCGAGGTGAGCTGCCCGTTCCCGTCCCGCGTGTAGCTCGCGGAGAAGAGCGTCGTGCCGTTGCTCGTGCCCGTCGACGCCACCTGATCGGCGGCGTTGAACGTCATGGTGTCGGTCACTGGCGTCGCCGAGGGCACCGACGACGAGGTGAGATTGGAATTGGCGTCATAGCCGAAGCTGATCGTGGTGCCGTTCCAGTCGGTCACCGACGTGAGGCGCCCGGCATCGTCGTAGGCCCTGGCCACCGTTCCGGCGCTGTTCGGGTACGTCAGATGTCCCACCTGGTCGAGGAGGTCTTGAACACCGGAGGGCGTCGTGTACCCGTACCCCACCGTAGCACCCGCGCCGTTGGTGTAGCTGGTCAACCGGCGGAGGCTGTCATAGGCCCAGTGAGAGGTGCCCGTGCCGTCGGTCATCGCCGTCTGCTGGCCATCGGCGTCGTAGGTGATCGCCGTCACGTTCGGCGTGACACCGTCCGAGTAGGTGACACTTGTCAGCTCGTTGGCGGCGTCGTAGGCACTCGTCGTCGTCGCGCCGGTCGGGTCGACCGTCGACAGTCGGTTGCCCGCGCCGTCGTAGCTGTATCTGGTCGTGCAGCCGGAGGCGCACGCCGCCGTCGCCGGCGTCGTCACCGAGGTCACGCGGCCCAGGGCGTCGTAGCCGTAGGTGGTCGTGTTCCCGGCACCGTCCTTCTGATCGAGGACCGTGCCGTCGGGGTTGTAGTCAGTGACCAGCGTGGTCTGCGGCGTATCGGCCCGCTGGACCTGCGTCTGCTCGTTAGCCGCGTCATAGACGTAGGTGGTCAGGTTGCCATCGCCGTCGGTCAGCTGGTCGAGGTTGCCGTCGGCGTCGTAGTGCTTGGTCGTGACGTGGCCGAGCGGGTCGGTGGTCGTGGTCACCTGGCCGCGCGCATTGTGGCCGTACGCGGTGGTGTATGCCGTGGCGCAACCGCACCCCGGCACGTTGCCCTTCGGGCTCACCGACGACATCAGCCACCCGATCGTGTTGTAGCCGTAGGTGGTGGTGTCGCCGAGCGGATCGGCGCTGCTCGCCAGGTCACCATAGGTATCGTAAGCCAGGTGGGTCGGCTTCCCGTCGGCGTTCGTCACGGCCGTGACGTCCCCTGGGTGACTGCTGTCGCCATAGGTGTAGGTGGTCGTTTGGCTCACGGCGGGTGACGAGCCCACGAGCGGCGTCGACCGTTGAGTGAGGTTGCCGCTGGCATCGTAGGCCGACGTAGTCGTGACGCCGAGAGCGTCGGTCTTGGTCAAAGGCTCGTTGAATGAGTTGTACGTGGCAGTGGTCTGCCGGCCGAGCGGATCCCTCATGCTCAGCTGGTTACCGCTGGCGTCGTAGGTGAATTTGGCAGTATGGCCGTTCGGGTCGGTGATGCTGGTCGGCGCCAGCGTGCTCGGGTCGTACGCGTACTGAGTTGTTGCGGCCGATGAGGTGCCGTAGCCCTTGGTCACGGCGGTCCGCTCGCCGAACGTGTACTGCTCCTGCGTTTGATGGGCCGCCGGATCCGTGATCGTCGTGGTGCCACCCGTCGCAGAGGTGTAGTCGCCACTGTAGCCGAACGTCGTCGTCCGGTTGAGCTGGTCCTTCTGCGAGGACACACGACGGCTCGTGTCGTAGACGTTGGTGACCGCGCCACCCCGCGGGTCGGTGATGGTGAGCAGCAGGTGGTTGGCATCGTAGGTGAACTTGGTCACGCCACCGGCGACGTCGGTGACCTGGCTGAGGTTGCCCGACCCGTCGTAGCCGTAGGAAACAGTCCGGCTGGCCGGATCGGTGATGCTGGTCAGGTGGGTGCCCGTGTAGCCGAAGGTCAGTTGCCGACTGGCCGGATCCGTGACGGTCGAAAGCTGGCCGCTCTCGTTGTAGGCCAACCAGGTCGTGTAGCCATTGAGGTCCCGCTCTGAGGTCAGCTGCCCGGCGGAGGAGAAGACGAAGGTCTCCCGCGCCTGACGCACGAACGTGTATGTGCCGTCGCCGTTGTGCGTCAGGGTGGCGATGATCCGCGGTGGTGCGGTGTATCCGCCCCCCGACGCGGGCGTAAAGGCAACCTGGCTGGCGTTCTCCTGGCTGATGGTGACGGCGCCGGTGGTGCCATTGACCGAAAGTGACATGTTGTAGCTGTCGGTCCAGCCGTACCCGAGCGGGCCATTCGTGCCCGCAAAGACAGAGCTGTATGACCGGGTCAGGCTAAGCGGAATGCCGCGGCCCGGTACGGCGAGGTCGGCCGCTGTCTCGGAGAAGGCGCCGCTGGCGGTGTTGCACGGATCGCCCGCGGACCCCTGGCTGGAACACGCCCAGGGCTCACTGGGGTTGCCGCCCCCGGGATTCTCCTGGGCAGTGACGTTGCCGCCGATCGGCGAACCGTCAATGATCCACGCACCGTTCGTCCAGTGGAGAATGAGTGCGCGTTGTATACCGTTCGTCCACGGGTAGCGGCCCACGGCCCAACAGTTGCTCGTCGACGTGCATGTGACAGCATTGAGCAGACTCGACGTGTCCGGCACGGCCGGACTGGAGACGACGCTCCAACTGGTCCCGTACCAGTGGTCGGTAAGGGTGTAATACTCGACGCTGCCGTCATAGTTGCCGACGGCCCAACAGTCGTTGCTGGCGCTGCAGGCGACCCCCCTTAGGTAAGGACCTTGCGGCACGCCGATCGTCGGCGTCGCGAAGATGGTCCAAGTGGTGCCGTCCCAGTGCTCGGCCAACGTCTGGAAGATCCCGCTGTTGGGCACCGCCTCACCGATGGTCCAGCAATCCGATGACGAGACGCAGGTGACGGCGGCAAGACCGTTGCTATTCATGTTTGCCACGTTCGGGCTAGAGACGACGGTCCAGGCGCTGCCGTCGTAATGCTCCGTCAACGTCTGGCTGTCGGTGTGGCCCACGGCCCAACAATCGGTCGCCGCCACGCAAGCAACGCCGACAAGGGCGCTACTCGTGCCGGGATTCGGGCTGTTGATGATCGACCAACTCGTCCCGTTGTAGTACTCGATCAGGGTCTGCGTATTGCGATTGGCATCGAGGTAGTCACCGGCCGCCCAGCACGCGGTGCCACTGGTACAGGCAACCGCCCATAGGTAGTCGCCGTTTGCGCCCTCGTCGGCACTGTTCACCACGACCCAACCGGCAGAGGTCGTGTAGTGCTCGATCAGCGTTCGCGGCCCACTGTGATACCCAACCGCCCAGCATTCACTCCCGATGCACGACACGCCCTGCAGGCTGGCCTGCGTCCCATTCCCTGCGCCGGTGGGCACTACACTCCACGCAGAGCCGTCGTAGTGCTCCGACACCGGGTTGTTGACGATGCCGTCGTCGCCCACAGCCCAGCAGTTGCTGGCTGACGCGCACGACACACCATAGAGCTCGCCTTGCAGGATGGGCGCCGCCTGCGCGGTGCGCGTTGAGACAAGCGGTGTCGCGACGAAAGTCAGCGTCCCGACGACCACCGCGGGGATCAAGAGCGATGCAAGATGCCGCCGCCCACGTCCTGCCAGTCCACGACGCCGCCCGCGAACTCCGCGAAACTCGATCGCGCCCACTCGCCCGTACCTCCGATTCCCCTGGATCCGGCAACGTCGGGCAGCACCGCTCGACAAGTACCGGGCGCGCAAGACGATGCCGAGGCCGGAGCCTCGCCCCCTCTCATCTCCGCTCGTCGTCCTGCGCACGTCACCGAGCGGTCGGGCTTTGCCTTACGCCATAGGACCGCCGTGCCGAGTGGTCTCCGACCCCGATCTGAAGGCGGGGAGCGCCGCGTCGGTGTTGCGGCGCTCCCCCGGTTGGAAAGCGCAAGTGCCAGGACGGCGTCGCGGATGGGGGTGCGGCCAGGTCTGGCTCTGCTGGTTAGCGCCCACCATACCGCTCCTCCCTACGCCACGTCTCCCGACGCGTGGCTCCGTCCTGTCTGAGCGCTTCAGTCGCCGGAAACGCCGCAGTGCGTGACCGGGATCATAAGGGGCGCGCTGGGGTGCCTGTCAAGGCGTGTACAGGAAACGCTCGTTTTCTGTACAGCCATGATTCTCCTTGCTGCAAAAGGAGAAACGCGCGTCTGTACCCTAGCGTCCAGCCTGGCTGACCGTCCGGTCAAATGCCCTTAACCGACCACCCGATGTGGTGATAGCCTGACTCTCATAAGTGAGCAGGAGGACAGTAACCCGTACTACCTGGGTTATGTCCAGTTTCGCGGCGTCACCTATCCCGGACGCCACGAGGCGCTGATAGCCCAAGCCACCTTCGACCGGGTGCAGGAGATCCTCAAGAGCCGCGCCCGGGCCGGTGAGAAGCAGCGCAAGCACCCGCACTACCTCAAGGGCTCGCTGTTCTGCGGTCAGTGCGGCGAGCGCATCTCGTTCATGCGGGTGCGCGGCAACGGCGGCCAGTACGACTACCTCTACTGCCTGGGCCGCCACAGTGGCCGCACCGAGTGCAGCCTGCGCTTCATTCCGGTGGACGAGGCCGAGCGGGCAGTCGAAGACTTCTGCCACACGGTGCGCTTCCCCGAGCACATCGTCGACCGCGTGCGCGAGGACCTCATGGCCAAGATCGCGGAACAGCGCAGCCTGGCCGCGCCCGAGGTCACGGCGGCCAAGCGCCGGATCACGGAACTGGTCACGGAGCGCAAGCGCCTGGCCCGGGGCGTGGTCGTGGGCAGCGTGCCGGATGACCTTGCCAAACATGAGTACATGCGGATCGACCGCGAACGCGAAGAGGCCGAACGGGTCCTCGCGACCGCCCAAGGCGTGGCGGGCAACATCGAGCGGGTGCTAGCCAAGGCCCTCGACCTGCTCGGCCGGGTGGACGAGGTCTACGCAGGCAGCGGCCCGCAGATGCGGCGCCTGGCGAACCAGTTCTTCTTCGAGCGGCTTCTGATCGACCGGGGCGAGGTGGTGGGCGCCGAGCTCAGGGAGCCGTGGGCGACGCTCCAAGAGGTCGCCCAAGACCCGCCGGTCTCGGTCGGCGTCCGTTTGGATCAGGGTTACATGGTGCCCCCTGCAGGACTCGAACCTGCGACCTCGGGCTTAGAAGGCCCTTGCTCTATCCAGCTGAGCTAAGGGGGCTGGCGCGCTGAGTCTACGGCCGCGCCCTCAGCGCGGCAGTGAGGCGAGCCAGCACACGGCCAGCGCCGCAGCCGCCGGTGCCAGCACGGGGAACGGTGCGCGTGCGAAGCGCTGCGTGGCCGCGACGGCGACGCACAGCACGACGGCGGCCCAGGCGATGCCGAGGACAGCGACGGTCTGGTGCAGTGGCGTCGCCAGCACCGCGGTGAGCGCTGCGCAGCCGAGCAGTGCCCCCAGCGCGACGACGCGCGACCGTCGCACACCGAGCAGCACCGGCAGATTGCGGATGCCGTCGCGCCGGTCGGCGTCGACGTCGGGGAGGACGTTGGCGCAGTGCAGTCCGAGGGCAAGCACCGCGGCGAGCGGCAGGCACCACCACAGCGCGCGCGGCACGTGCCCCGCAGCGGCGAAGGCGCAGAAGGGGAGGGCGGTGAAGCCGAGCCACCAGGGCAGCAGCGAGAGCCGGGAGCGCTTCAGCCCGACGTCGTAGGCCAGGCCGGCACCCAGTCCGCAGATCGTCGCCAGCAGCACCGCGCCCCCGAGCGCGGCCGCCGACGCGAGGCTGGTGGCGATCAGCAGCACCGCCGCGATGGTGGCGGCGTTGCGCGACACGGCTCCGCGCACCAGTGGCTTGTGCGGCTTGCCCTCGCGGTCGGCGCGCGCGTCGGCGAGGTCGTTGACGGCGCCGATGGCGAGCTGCGCCGGCAGCATCAGCAGCACCAGGCGCAGCGCCAACGACCAGCCCGGCGCGCCGCGCAGGGCGATCGCCGCGGCGCCGAGGGTGACCGCCGTGACCAGGAGCGACGGTCCCGGGTGGAAAAGGAAGAGCGCCGCCTTGGCCCGGCCGCCCGCGGGGTCGCGCTCGTCGAGGAGGCGCAGCAGGGCCGGACGGCGGCTCGCCCCTGGAGGGCCCGCCAGCGGGTGGCTGGTAGACTGCGGGGCCTGCGGGGTGGCCATAGCTCAGCTGGTTAGAGTGCCAGGTTGTGGCCCTGGAGGTCGAGGGTTCGAATCCCTCTGGCCACCCCACCCCGCGAGCTCCGCGCCGGCCGCGCTTCACAAGGTCTCATCCGCGCGTGACCGCGCCGTGGCTCGGACGCCACCGCCGGCGGAGCAGCCCCGGGCAAGCTGCGGGCAGGGCGGGCCGAGGACCAACTCCCGTGCTGTCCGAGGAAGAGTGATCACGCGATCGTCCGCGCCACCGTCGCCGTCGCTGGAGCGCGCCGCTCTGGAGACGGTGATCGCGCGCGTCCGCTGGTTCGGCGTCGCACTCGGTCTGGCCGAGGCCTTCCTCACCGACCCGCCGCCCATCTCCCGCGCCGGCTGCGTCGCCGCCACCGTCCTGCTGGCGCTGAGCAACCTGCTGGCGGCGCGCGTGCGCCACCTGCCCGCACGCGCGGTGGAGCCGGCGGTGGCCCTGACCTTCGCCATCGACCACCTGGTCTGCACCGGGTGGGTGGCGCTCATGGCCAACGACCGCTACAGCAGCAGCTACGTGCTCTTCACCCTGGTGGGCATCGAGGCGGCCGTCCTCTATCGCTGGCGGGGCACGGTGGTGTTCAGCGGCGCCTTCCTGGCCAGCGCGGCGGCGCTCGCCTGGGAGCGCGCCAGCGGCATCGGCCTGCAGCCGGAGTCGGGCAGCCTGCTGCTCCGCGTCTCGGTGGTGCTCATGCTCTGCGCCTTCGCGGGCGCCATCGCCGAGCAGAGCCACCGCCGCCAGCGCGCCCTCGACGAGGCGGCCCGCCGGTCGCAGGCGCTCTACCAGGTGACCTCCCTGGTCGCCCGCGCGCGTGACCGGGAGGAGGCCTTGGCTGCGCTGGGCGCCGCGGCGATGGCCATCGGGCCCCGCCGCTGGCATGCCCTCGTGCTGCCGGGACCTGACGGCGCCCTCCAGGTGGCCCACGTCCACGGGCTGCCGGCCGGGGTCAGCCTGCCGCTTCCACCCGCCGGCGACCTCGAGGCCCTGCGCTCGCCGCGGATCGCCGCGGACCTCGCCGCCGACCCGGCGCCATGGCCGGGCTGGGCGCCCCCGCCCGGGCTCGACCGACACCGCTCGGCGGTGCTCCTGCCCATCGCCACCCACGACACCTGGTTCGGAGCGCTGATCGCGCTCGACCCCGAGCCGAACGGCTTCGGCGCGGAGGACGTCGAGTTCCTCGCCGCCCTGGCGGGTGAGGCCGCGGGGCTGCTGGAGCGATCCCGGCTGGTCGACCGCCTCGAGCAGCTGGCCAGCACCGACGCGCTCACCGGGCTGCGCAACCGCCGCGAGTTCGAGCGCGTCCTGGAGCGCACCGCCGGCGACCACGTGGCAGTTCTGGCCATCGACGTCGACAACCTCAAGCCGATCAACGACGAGTTCGGACACGAGGCCGGCGACGCCGTGCTGCGCGCCGTGGCGCGGGCGCTGTCCTCGCTGCTGCGCGAGTGGGACGTGGTCGCCCGCGTCGGCGGCGACGAGTTCGCCGCGCTGCTGATCGGGGCGACTGCCGCCGAAGCCCTCGGCGTCGCCGAGCGGGTGCGCGCCGCCATGCACGGTGTCGCCGTGCCCCAGGGGCAGGCGCGCATCAGCGTCGGCTGCGCCTCGGGCCGCGCCGGCGCCGACGTGCACGACGTCTGGCAGCTCGCCGACGCCGCGCTCTTCCGGGCCAAGCGCTCGGGACGCGACCGCGCGGTGGCCGCCGGCGACGACGACCAGTGGCGCGAGGGCGCGGAGTGGTCGGCCGTGCTGCCCTCGCTGCTCGCCCGGCGCACGGTGCGCGCCGTCTACCAGCCCATCGTGCGGCTCGACGACGGGTCTCTGGTCGGCTACGAGGCCCTGGCACGTCCCGGTGCGCACCCCACCGCGGCAAGCGTCGAGGCGCTCTTCACCGCCGCGCACCGGCTCGGTGTCGCCCGCGACCTCGACTGGCTCTGCCGCCGCACCGCCGTGCAGGACGCCCATCACATCCCGGCGGGCATCCCGGTGTTCGTCAACGTCGGCGTCGGCGCGCTGCTCGACCCCGTGCACGACGTCGACCAGATGCTGCTGCTGCTCCGCTTCGCCGGGCGCGCGCCGCAGGACGTGGTGCTGGAGATCACCGAGCGGGAGACGATCACCGACCTCGACCGCCTGCGCCTGGTGCTGCAGCGCTACCGCGCCGAGGGCTTCCGCATCGCCATCGACGACGTCGGCGAGGGCCGCTGCACCCTGGAGGTGCTGGCCACCGCCCTTCCCGAGTACCTCAAGCTGGCGCGCAGCCTCATCGTCAGCGCCGGCGCACCCGGGCCGCGCTCGGCGATCGAGGCCGCGGTCGCCTTCGCGCGCAGCAGCGGCGCCACGGTCATCGCCGAAGGTGTCGAGAACGCGGCGGTGGCGCAGCGCATGCGCGCGCTCGGCATCTCGGTCGGCCAGGGCTGGCACCTGGGCGCGCCGATGGAGGCCGGCGACGTCGGCGAGGCGAGCGGCGCGGCGGCGAGCTACACGGCGGCGGGCTGAGCCGCTCCCCGGAGCGCCACGGCGACGGTCCTGGCGGCCCGCTCGCCGACCTCGACCGGCACCGCACCGCCGTAGAGCAGGGGCTCCGCGTGGGCCAGCCAGGTGGCGTCGTCGGCCAGGACGGCGACGGCGTTCTCGCCGCCGAGCCGGGCCAGGTAGCGGCTGGCCAGCCAGACCAGGCGTCCGCTGCCCGTCTCCGCGGCGTGCTCGCGCGCCTGCTCGGCGAGGCGCGAGCCGATCGCCAGCATGGCCATGCGTCGCGCCAGGCGGCGCATGGGGAGCTGCTGCGCCTCGGGGTCGAGGCTGCCCAGAAGGGCGATGTCGCGCTCGACGCGGCGGGTCTGTTCCAGCAGGACGGGCGCGAGCGGCGCGGTCGGCCCGCTGCCGGCCACGGTCTCGGCGCGGCGCTCCAGGTCGGCGAGGAAGTCGGGGCCGGCGCCGTGGGCGAGGGCGCGCAGCACGTCGAGGGCCATGATGTTGCCCGGCCCCTCCCAGATGGCGTGCACCGACACGTCGCGCAGCATGCGGGCGTTGGGCCAGTCCTCGATGAAGCCGTTGCCGCCGCGCACCTCCATCGCCTCGCGCGCGCAGTGCACGGCCCGCTCGGTCCCGTGCATCTTCAGCAGCGGGGTGAGCAGGCGCCAGGTGCCGTCCCAGCCGGGCTCGCCGGCGTCGCTGGCCTCGATCGCCTCGCTGACCGCGAATGCGGCGCTCAGCCCGGCGACGGAGTCGACGACCAGCTCGGCGAGGGTGTCGCGCATCATCGGATGGAGGTTGAGGGTGCGCCCGAAGGTGCTGCGGTGGCGCGCGTGCTGCAGCGACTCGTATGCGCTGCGCCGCATCGATCCCGCGGTGGCGGTGGCGATGCCGACGCGCGTGAGGTTGACCATGTCGAGCATCTGCTTCATGCCGCGCCCGATGTCGCCGACCGGCCAGGCGAAGGCGTCGCGCAGTCCCAGCTCGCTCGACGCCATGGCACGCGTCCCGTACTTGTCCTTGAGGCGGTGCAGCACATAGCTGTTGCGCGTGCCGTCGTCGAGGTGGCGCGGCATCAGGAAGAGGCCGAGGCCGCGCGTCCCCGGGCCGGCGCCCTCGGGACGGGCCATGACCAGGATGAGGTCGGAGTGGGGGCAGGAGGCGAACCACTTCTCGCCGCTCAGCCGGTAGGTGCCGTCGTCCTGGCGCACCGCCACCGTCTCGTTGGCGCCGACGTCCGACCCGCCCGCCTTCTCGGTGAGGAACATCGCCATGGTGAGGTGGTTGCCGGTGTCGTCGGTGATGCGGGGGACGAAGCGGGCCGCCAGCTGCGGGTCGTTGCGCTCCAGGGCGCGCGCACCCGCGTCCATCATGCCGATGGGGCAGCCGGTGATCGCCTGGTCGGCCTGGAGGAAGAGGTAGTGGACAGCGCTGACCAGAACCCGCGGCGCCCGGCCCTGCAATCCCCGCCAGCCCGGCCGGTAGCCCATGCGCACCGCGCCGAAGCGCACCACGGTGTCCTCGATCTCCTTGTAGGCGGGGTGGAACTCGATCTCGTCGACGCGCTCGCCGCGGGCGTTGTACTGGTGGAGGATGGGGGGGTGCCGGTCGGCGGTCTGGGCCAGCGGCTCCAGGGTCTGCGCGGCGATGCGGCCGGCGTCGCGCAGCGCGCCGTCGGCGACGGGCCAGAGCGCCTCGCCGACGCCGCGGCGGGTCAGCCACCGCAGGTGCTCGTCGGGCGCGTACCAGTCCTCCTCGTCGAGGAGCGGGATGTGGCGGGCTCCGGGGTCGCTGGGCAGGGTCATCGCCGTCAGGGCCTCCGCGCGGTGGTGGTGGAGAGCGTGGCCAGCACCGCCGCCTGGGCCGCGGCGAGGTCGAAGGCGTCACCGGCGCCGCCGCTCTCCAGGGCGATGCCGAGGACGGTGGCCCAGAAGGAGCGGGCGACAGCCGCGGGCGGGGCGCTCAGGCGCCAGCCCTGCGCCTGGCATCGTTCAGCCACGGCGCGGGCGCCCTCGGTGTGGAGCCGGTCGAGGGTGCGGGCGATCAGCGGGCGCAGCTCGGGCCGGCGCCGGGCCAGGAGCAGCGCCTCCGCGAATGCGGCCAGGGCGGGGGAGGCGAGGGCGGTGGTGGTGAGGCGGCGCGCATATGCGTCCTTGCTCCGGGTGCGCCGGCCCGCCTGCTCGACCTCCGCCGCTGCATGGAGCACGTCACGGCAGGCGGCCTCGACGAAGAGGGCCTCCTTGCTGCCGAAGTAGTAGGTGACCTGGCTGGGGAAGGCGTCGGCGGCCGCGGCGATGTCGGTCAGGCTGACGTCGGCGAGGCCGCGCGCGGCGAAGAGGCGCGCCGCGGCGTCGAGCAGCGCGCTGCGGGTGCGGCGGCCGGAGCTGCGGGTGGCGCGGGCGGCGTGGCGGACGGCGACGGCCATGGGTATCCGTGTTTGTACGCCAAACACATATGGCGGGTCAAGCGGTCGCGGCGGGGCCGGTGCCGACCCACTGCCCGCGCGCCTGGAGGACCTCGCGGAGGACGGGGATCGCGTCGCTCATGAGCCCGTCGACGCCGAGGTCGAGGAGACGCTCCATCTCGGCGCGGTCGTCGATGGTCCAGACGTGCACCGGCAGGCCGCTGCGTTTGGCGGCCCGGAGCAGTGCCGGGGTGACCAGGGTGACGGCGCGCGCCCTGACCGGGATCTGCAGGCAGTCGGCGCCCTGCCGCGGGATGCGGCCGGTCCTGCAGGCGGCCCACGCGAGCGCGGTGGCCCGGGGCCCCATGCTGGTGCACACGGAGTCGCCGCTGAGCGCGCGCACCCGGGCGAGACGCGCGTCGGAGAAGGAGCCGATGCAGACGCGGTCGAAGGCCCCGTGGCGGCGCAGCACCTCCACCAGCGGCGCCACCACGGCGTCGGACTTCGGGTCGATGTTGACCCGAACCTCGGGCCAGGCGTCGAGCAGCGCGTCGAGGCGCGGGATGCGCACGCCGCGGCCGCGGTGGGGGAAGCTGCGGCCCCCGTCGGCGCTGAAGGTGTAGCCGGCGTCGGCCCGCTCGACCTCGGCGGCGCTGAGCGTCTCGATCGGGCCGCTGCGGTCGGTGACGCGGTCGAGGACGCTGTCGTGGAAGGCCATGACCACGCCGTCGCGGGTGAGGTGGGCGTCGGTCTCCAGGTAGCGGTAGCCGAGGCGCACCGCGGCCTCGAAGGCCGGCATGGTGTTCTCGGGGTGCTCGCCGGCGCCGCCGCGGTGGGCGAAGGGGATCGGCTGCGGCCAGTCGAGGAAGGCGCGTCGAGGGCTCATGGGGCGTCGCGCATCATGCCCTCCGCCTCGCGCTTTGCGTGCGGGGGGCGCCATCCGTCATCCTTCGGCGCGCCGTGGAACTGAGCACCGTCGCGCCGCCCGGGCTCGACCTCGACGCCGTGGCCCGCTGGCTCGCTCCGCTGGTGGGCGGGCTGCACGGCCCGCTGCGTGGCGCCGTCATCGCCGGCGGGCGGTCGAACCTCACCTACGTGATCGCCGACGACGACCGCGACTGGGTGCTGCGCCGCCCGCCGCTGGCCCACGTTCTCCCCACCGCGCACGACATGAACCGCGAGCACCGCGTCATCAGCGCGCTGGGGCCGACCGACATCCCGGTGCCGCGGACCATCGGGCTGTGCACCGACCACAGCGTGCTCGGCGTCGACTTCTACGTGATGGAGCGGGTGCACGGCCACGTCATCCGCGACCGGCTGCCCGCGGAGTATCCGGACACCGCCGAGACGCGTCGCACGCTGTCGCGCGTGCTGATGCAGACGCTCGCCCGGCTGCACTCCGTCGACCCCGCGTCGGTCGGGCTCGACACCTTCGGCAAGCCAGCCGGCTACCTGGCCCGCCAGGTCGCCCGCTGGTGGATGCAGTGGGAGGCGTCGAAGACGAACGAGCTGCCGTCGATGGAGGAGCTGAAGCACCGCCTCGAAGCGGGCATGCCCGAGCAGGGTCCGCCGGGCATCGTGCACGGCGACTACCGGCTCGACAACGTGATCTTCGCCCCCGACGATCCCTCCCGCATCTGCGCCATCCTCGACTGGGAGATGTGCACCCAGGGCGACCCGCTGGCCGACCTCGGCCTGCTGATGGTGTACTGGTCCGACCGCGGCGATCCCGCGGAGCTGATCGCGGGCATGGCACTGTCGCCGATCACCCAGCAGGAGGGCTTCCTGACGCGCGAGGAGCTGATCGCCGAGTACGCCAGCACCAGCGCCCGCGACCTGTCGAAGCTCGCCTGGTACACGTGCCTCGGGTACTACAAGCTGGCCATCGTCGCCGAGGGCATCCACGCCCGCTACCTGATGGGGCAGACGGTCGGCGAGGGCTTCGAGGTGATGGGCCCGCGCGTGCCTCTGCTCGTCGACATGGCGCTCCAGCTGGGTGCCGAGTCGGGGCTGCCAGGACTGAGCGGCTAGGGACCCGGCTTCCGCCTCAGGCGATGCTGCGCAGGGACTCGGGGAGGCGGGTGGAGCCCATCAGGTACTCGTCGACGCCGCGCGCCGCCTGCCGGCCCTCGGCGATGGCCCAGACGACCAGGGAGGCGCCGCGGCGGGAGTCGCCGGCGGCGAAGACGCCGGGGACCGAGGACATCATCGCGACGTCGGTCCTGACGTTGCCGCGGGGGTCGAGCTCGACGCCGAGGTCGGCGACGAGGCCCTCCCTGACGGGGTGGAGGAAGCCGGCGGCGATGAGGACGAGGTCGCAGTCGATGGTGAACTCGCTGCCGTCGACGGGCACGAACTGCGGCCGCCCGTCGACCACGCGGGACTCGACGCGAATCGCGTGCAGCTTCTCGACGCGACCGTCGCGTCCGCTGAAGGCGGTGGTCTGGATCGAGTAGTCGCGCACGCCGCCCTCCTCGTGCGCGGTCGAGGTGCGCATGATCACGGGCCAGGTGGGCCACGGATTGTCGGCGGCGCGCTCGTCGGGCGGCGGTGGGAGCACCTCGAACTGGTGCACCGACGCGCACTTCTCGCGATGGACGTTGCCCAGGCAGTCGGCGCCGGTGTCCCCGCCGCCGAGGATGATCACCCGCTTGCCGGCGGCGTGGATGGCGCGCGACGGCGGGATCAGGTCACCCGCCACGCGCTTGTTCTGCTGGGGCAGGTACTCCATGGCGAAGTGGACGCCGTCGAGCTCGCGTCCCGGCACGGCGACGTCCCGGGGGTGCATGGCGCCGATGCAGAGGACGACGGCGTCGAAGCGCTGCACGAGCTGCTCGGCGGTGACGTCGCGACCGATGTCGTAGTTGGTCTCGAAGATGACGCCCTCGGCGCTCATCTGCTCCAGGCGGCGGTCGACCACCCACTTCTCCAACTTGAAGTCGGGGATGCCGTAGCGGAGCAGGCCGCCGATGCGATCGTCCTTCTCGTAGACGGTGACCCAGTGGCCGGCGCGGTTGAGCTGCTGCGCGGCAGCCAGCCCGGCCGGTCCGCTGCCGACGACGGCGACGCGCCTGCCGGTGCGGTGCGAGGGCGGATGGGCCTGCACCCAGCCCTCGTCCCAGGCGCGGTCGACGATCGAGACCTCGACCTGCTTGATGGTCACCGGGTCGTCGTTGATGCTGAGCACGCAGGCGGGCTCGCACGGGGCGGGGCAGATGCGCCCGGTGAACTCGGGGAAGTTGTTGGTGGCGTGGAGGCGCGCGATGGCGGCCTCCCAGTCGTCCTTGTAGACGAGGTCGTTCCACTCGGGGATGAGGTTGCCGAGCGGGCAGCCGTTGTGGCAGAAGGGGATGCCGCAGTCCATGCAGCGGGCCGCCTGCTCGCGCACCGCCTCGGCGGGGAAGGGGAGGTAGACCTCGCGGTAGTCGTTGACGCGCTCGTCGACGGGCCGCCGCGGGGGGAGCTTGCGGTGGAACTCGATGAAGCCGCCGAGCTTTCCCATCAGAAGACGCTCAGCCCACCAGTTCCAGCGACACGTTGCGCCGCGCCAGCAGCACCCGCTTGTAGTCGACCGGCATCACCTTGACGAACCGCTGCAGCGCCGCGTCCCAGTCGCCCAGCAGCCGCTCGGCGACGGTCGACCCGGTGTAGTCGGCATGCCGCTGCACCAGCGAGCGCAGCAGGTCGGCGTCGTCGTCCTCGAGCCCTTCGAGCTCGACCATGCCGTGGTTGCAGCGCTCGGCGAAGGTGCCGTACTCGTCCAGAACATAGGCGACGCCACCGCTCATGCCGGCGGCGAAGTTGCGCCCCGTGGAGCCGAGCACCACCGCCACGCCGCCCGTCATGTACTCGCAGCCGTGGTCGCCCACGCCCTCGACGACGGCATGCGCGCCCGAGTTGCGCACGCAGAACCGCTCGCCCGCGAGCCCGCGGAAGAAGGCCTCGCCGCTGGTCGCGCCGTAGAGCACGACGTTGCCGACGATGATGTTCTCCTCCGGCGGGAACTGCGTCCCGGCGGGAGGGAGGACCACGATGCGCCCGCCGGACAGCCCCTTGCCGACGTAGTCGTTGGCGTCGCCGCGCAGTGTCAGGGTCACCCCGCGCGCCAGCCAGGCGCCGAAGGACTGGCCCGCCGAGCCGCTCAGCCCGATGCGGATGGTGTCGGGCGGCAGGCCCGCGGAGCCGTGGCGCAGGGCGATCTGCCCCGAGAGCATCCCCCCGACGGTGCGGTTGCCGTTGCGCACCGGCAGGTCGACCTGCACCGGCTCACCGCGCTCCAGGGCCGGCTCGCAGAGCGCGATCAGCTCGTGGTCGAGCGCCTTGTCGAGTCCGTGGTCCTGGTCGATGACCTTGCGCACGTCGACGCGCGCATCCACCTCGGGGCGGTGCAGGATCGCCGAGAAGTCGAGCCCGCGCGCCTTCCAGTGGTCGACGGCGCTGCGGACGTCGAGGCACTCGACCTGCCCGATCATCTCGTCGAAGCGGCGGAAGCCCAGCGAGGCCATGATCTCCCGCACGTCCTCGGCGATGAAGCGCATGAAGTTGACGACGTAGTCCGCCTTCCCGGCGTACTTGGCGCGCAGTTGCGGATCCTGGGTGGCGATGCCGACAGGACAGGTGTTGAGATGGCAGACGCGCATCATGATGCAGCCGCTGGCCACCAGCGCCGAGGTGGCGAAGCCGAACTCCTCGGCGCCGAGCAGCGCGCCGATGACGACGTCGCGCCCCGTCTTCATCTGCCCGTCCGCCTGCAGCACGACGCGCGAGCGCAGGTCGTTGAGCACCAGCACCTGCTGCGTCTCGGCGAGGCCGATCTCCCAGGGGATGCCCGCGTGCTTGATGGAGGACAGCGGCGAGGCGCCGGTGCCACCGTCGTAGCCGGCGATGACGATGTGGTCGGCGTGCGCCTTCGAGACACCGGCCGCCACCGTCCCGACGCCCACCTCCGCCACCAGCTTCACCGAGATCCGCGCGCGGGGGTTGGCGTTCTTCAGGTCGTGGATGAGCTGGGCGAGGTCCTCGATGGAGTAGATGTCGTGGTGGGGCGGGGGAGAGATGAGGCCCACGCCGGGGGTCGAGTGGCGCAGCCGCGCGATGTACTCGTCCACCTTGTGGCCGGGGAGCTGGCCGCCCTCGCCGGGCTTGGCACCCTGGGCGATCTTGATCTGCAGCTCGTCCGCGTTGACCAGGTAGTTGATGGTGACGCCGAAGCGCGCGGAGGCGACCTGCTTGATGGCGCTGCGCCGCCAGTCGCCGTTGGCGTCGCGCTCGTAGCGTCGCTCGTCCTCGCCGCCCTCGCCGGTGTTCGACTTGCCGCCGATGCGGTTCATGGCGATGGCCAGCGTCTCGTGCGCCTCGGTGGAGATCGAGCCCAGCGACATGGCGCCGGTGGCGAAGCGCCGCATGATCGACTCCGCGGGCTCCACCTCCTCGATCGGCACCGGCTCCCGCCGCGGCGCCAGCTCGAAGAGGCCGCGCAGCGTCTTGAGCTGCTGCGAGGAGGCGTTGGCCAGCTCCGCGTACTCGCGGTACCAGCGGGCGTCGTTGGCCTTGACGGCGTGCTGCAGCTTGGCGATGGTCTCGGGGTTCCAGTGGTGGTGCTCGCCGTGGCGGCGCCACTGGTAGTTGCCACCCTCGTCCAGAACCGGCTCGCCGATGCGGTTCTCCGGGTAGGCGTCGGCATGCCGCGCCAGCGCCTCGCGGGCGATGACGTCGAGGCCGACGCCGCCGATGCGCGAGGCCGTGCCCGTGAAGTAGCGGTCGACGACGTCGCGGGCGATGCCGATGGCCTCGAAGATCTGCGCCCCGCAGTAGGACTGGATGGTGCTGATGCCCATCTTCGAGATGGTCTTCAGCAGCCCCTTGTTGACCGCCTTCACGTACATCGCCTGCGCCTTCTCGGCGTGCAGCCCGTCGGGGAGCAGGCCGCGGCGGTCGAGCTCGTGGAAGCTCTCCAGCGCCAGGTAGGGGTTGATCGCCTCGGCGCCGTAGCCGATCAGCAGCGCGAAGTGGTGCACCTCGCGCGGCTCGCCGGACTCCAGCACCAGGCCGACCGCGGTGCGCGTCGCCTCGCGGACGAGGTGGTGGTGCACCGCGGCCGTGGCCAGCAGCGAGGGGATGGGCACGTGCTCCGCGTCGGCGGTGCGGTCGGACAGCACCAGGATGGCGTACCCCTCAGCGATCCTCTCGCTCGCCTGGCGGCAGATGCGGTCCAGCGCGGTCTGCAGCCCGTCCGCACCCTCGGAGCGGTGGAAGGTGGTGTGGATCGTCGCCGCAGGGAAGGCGCGCTGGGTGACGTGGCGGATCTTGGCCAGGTCGTGGTTGGTGAGGATGGGGTGCGGCATCTCAAGACGCCGCGCCTGCGCAGGCCCCTGCTCCAGCATGTTGCCGCCGGTGCCCAGGGTGGTCACCAGCGACATCACCATCTGCTCGCGGATGGGGTCGATGGGCGGGTTGGTGACCTGGGCGAAGAGCTGCTTGAAGTAGTTGAAGAGCGGCTGCGGCCGGTCGGAGAGGACCGCCGGCGGCGTGTCGTTGCCCATCGAGCCGACCGGCTCCTCGCCGGTGGAGATCATCGGCGCCAGCAGGAACTTGAGGTCCTCCTGGGTGTAGCCGAACATCTGCTGGCGGATCAGCAGCGAGCCCTTGTCGATCTCGGGGATCTGCTCGGAGTCCTCCAGCTCGTGGAGGTAGATGGTGCCCTGGCGGATCCACTCCGCGTAGGGATGCTGCCGGGCGAGGTGCGACTTGGTCTCACCGTCGTCGAGGATGCGTCCCTTCACGGTGTCGACCAGCAGCAGCTTGCCGGGCTCGAGCCGCCACTTGCGCAGGATGCGCTCGGGTGCGATGTCGAGCACGCCGGTCTCGCTGGCCATCACCACCAGGCCGTCGCGCGTCACCAGCCAGCGCGCCGGCCTCAGGCCGTTGCGGTCGAGGGTGGCGCCGATGACGCGCCCGTCGGTGAAGGCGATGGCGGCGGGCCCGTCCCACGGCTCCAGCAGCGAGGAGTGGAACTCGTAGAAGGCGCGCCGCTCGGCGTCCATCAGCGTGTTCTCGTGCCACGCCTCGGGGATCATCATCATGACGGCGTGCTCGACGTTGCGGCCGGTCAGCGCCAGCAGCTCCAGCGCGTTGTCGAACTGCGCCGAGTCCGACCCGCCCTCGTCGATGACGGGCAGCAGCTTGGCGATGTCGCCGCCGTACATCGGCGACTTGAACCGCGACTGCCGCGCCCGCATCCAGTTGACGTTGCCGCGCAGCGTGTTGATCTCGCCGTTGTGGGCGATGTAGCGGAAGGGCTGGGCGATGTCCCAGCGGGGCAGCACGTTGGTGCTGAAGCGCGCGTGCACCAGGGCCAGCGAGCTGACCACGTCGCGCGCCGTCAGGTCGGGGTAGAAGGGCGCGATCTGGTCGGCGATCAGCATGCCCTTGTAGACGATGGTCCTCGCCGACAGCGAGCAGACGTAGAAGAGCTGCTCCGCGTCGACCCCGGCCTCGGTGATGCGCTGCTCGATCACCTTGCGCAGCACGTAGAGGCGGCGCTCCAGGGTGTCGCCCAGCAGCCCGATGGAGCCGACGAACATCTGCCGGATCACCGGCATCCCCTCGCGGGCCAGCCAGCCGATGGCCTCGGGGTTGACCGGCACGTCGCGCCAGCCCAGCAGGCGCACCCCCTCGTCCTCGCAGCACTGGGCGACGACCCGCTCGCAGGCGGCGCGCTCGTGCTCGTCGGTGGGCAGGAACACCATGCCCACGCCGTACTGGCCGGCGGGGGGGAGGTCGACGGGAGCCACCCGGCGCATGAAGGCGTCGGGGATCTGGATGAGGATGCCGGCGCCGTCGCCGGTGTCGGGGTCGCAGCCGCAGGCGCCGCGGTGGCCGAGGTTGACCAGCGCCTCGATGCCCTGGGCCACGATCGAGTGCGAGCGCTCGCCGGCGATGCTGGCGACGAAGGCGACGCCGCACGCGTCGTGCTCGTGCTGGGGGTCGTAGAGACCCTGGGGCTGGGCTCGTCTGGTCACTGCGGGCTCCGACGACGGGTAGGCGAGGGCGTCAGAAGAGGTGGCGCCTCCGCCGCCGGCCTGGTTGGGCCACCGCGCGGCGTCGGCGGGGTGAGGTGCCGTGTCGGCGTGCCTACGGCCCCTTGAAGGGCGAAGGATACTAGATGCTGGGGTTTGCGTGGAGGGGGGATTCGTGCTCAGGAGGCGGCTTGGCGCGGTGCGTCAGATGACATAGGTCAGCGGTTCGGCCGATCCAACGAAGCCGGCCCGGTGGGGCGTGCTGCTCCGGGGGCACGCTCGTCGATCCGTCCACTGGACGGATCGCGGCTGGCTCTCGGCGTCGGGGGCCCCCAACCCCGACGCCTCCGAGACGCCCCCTGCGCAGCACGCCCCGCCGGGCCTCTCGTGGGGACCACACGCCTTGGAGGGATGTGGGGGAGATGGGCTACTGCTCCTGCGGCAGGGCTGAGGGCAGGGCTAGGCGTAGATGTTGACGGTGGGGTCGAGGCCGAGCTCGGCGGCGGGGGTGCGGCCGGTGGCGACCATGACGAAGAGGTGGGGTTCGGCGGCGACGAGGTGTCCCGCGCCGTTGGGTTGGCCGACGCGCAACTCCGGCAACCCGTGCAACGCCAGCCGCGCGGGGCCCCACTTCTGCTGCTTGGCGAGCTGCTCGGCGACGTGGGCGACGGCGGCCTTGAGGCCCTCGCCGCGGACGGAGGGGAGGGCGGCGGCGGCGCGGATGTCGTCGGCGTGGATCCAGGTGTCGTACCAGAGGGCGAGGACGCCCTCGCCGATGGTGAGGTCGGGGGCGGGGGAGGGGGAGGACCAGGTGGCGTCGTCATCGAGGGAGTCGATGAGAGGGGTGAGCTGGGCGACGACCGTGCGGAGCTCGGCGGCGAGCTGGCGCGGGGAGAGGTGGCGGTGGGCGGCGGCCTCCTCCTCGGGGGTGCGGGAGCCGACGGTGCCGGCGAGGACGTCGTGGGCGGTGCCGTAGACGTGGGCGGCGACGTCGCGAACCTCCCAGCCCTCGCAGCGCGAGGGGGTGGACCACTGGGCGTCGTCGAGGCCGGCGACCAGCTCGGCGAAGAGCTCCCACTCGTCGAGGGTGCCGCGCAGCACCTGTTGCCTGGTCAGCATCATGGAGTCCCTCCACTTGGTCCGGTGCCCGTGTGGGCGTGCTAGGTTGTAGCGAACCGACTGTCGGTATGTCAAGCAGGATGAACCTCAAGATCGAGCGCGGGCTGGCCACCCGCAGACAGCTCGTCGCCACCGCCACCGACCTCTTCGCCACCCAGGGCTACGAGGCGACGTCGATCGACAACGTCCTCGACGCGGCCGGAGTGAGCCGCGGCGCGCTCTACCACCACTTCCCCGGCAAGGAGGCGCTCTTCGAGGCGGTGCTGGAGTCGGTGGAGGAGCAGCTCGCCGCGCACGTCGTCGCGGCTGCGGGGGCCGCCGCGGAGCCGCGCCTCGCCCTGCAGTCGGGGTGCCTCGCCTGGCTGGAGCGGCTGCGCGATCCGGTGGTGCGCCGCATCGTGCTGGTCGACGCCCCCGCCGTGGTGGGCTGGCAGCGCTGGCGGGAGATCGACGAGTGCCACTGGTTCGGGCTGCTCAAGTCGGCGCTGGCCGAGGCGCTGCCGCCCAGCCGTCTCGACGCCACCTCCCTCGACGTGCTCGCCCACATGCTTCTGGCCGCGCTCAACGAGCTGGCCTTCGTCATCGCCCGGGCCGGGGACCCCGACGCCGCGGCGCAGGCGGGGCGGGCGGCGGTGGTCGACCTGCTGGGGAGGCTGCTCGCGGAGTAGGCCGGTTTCCATCCGGCACGCTGACGCGCGCCAAGTGGGGGGAGCACCCCCAGGCCATCATCCGCCGCTGGAGTGCGGCCGGATGACAGCCTTCCCCCCGTCGTGCCGGAGCCTCGGTTCGCTAGGATCGCAGGCATGTCGACTGGGACCTCGCAGATCCTCGACGCGCCGGTCACCGGACAGCACACCACCGTCCCCTTCGGCGAGCGTCTGCGCCGGTCGGCGCCCTGGTGGCTGCTGCCCGCCACCGTGGTCACCGTCCTCACCTGCTTCAGCGGCTACGCCATCTGGACGGCGATCGTCGGGCACAACCAGTGGGGCCCGTATCTCTCGCCCTTCTACTCGCCGCAGGTCGCCGTCGGGCGCACGCCGGTGAGCCCGGCGTTCTTCGTGCTCTGGATGCCGCTGAGCTTCCGTGCCACCTGCTACTACTACCGCAAGGCGTACTTCCGCAGCTTCTTCCTCGACCCGCCGTCGTGCGCGCGCAACGAGCCCGGGGCGCGCCACAGCTACAAGGGCGAGACGCGGCTCTTCGTCCTCAACAACCTGCACCGCTACACGCTGTACCTGGCCATCCTGGTCATCGGCTTCCTCTGGTACGACACGGTGCAGGCCTTCTTCGTGCACGGCACCACCAAGCTGCAGCTGGGCCTGGGCACCGGGATCATGCTGCTGAACGTGCTGCTGCTGAGCGGCTACACCTTCGGCTGCCACGCCTTCCGGCACCTCGTCGGCGGCCGGGTGGACTGCTACTCCTGCGTGCGCGGCGGCATGGTGCGCTACAAGGCGTGGAAGGGTGTCAGTCTCCTCAACGTGCGGCATCCCTCCTGGGCCTGGGCGTCGATGTTCAGCGTGGTCGCCGTCGACGTCTACATCCACATGCTCAACGCGGGCTGGTTCCTCGACCCGCACATCACGTTCTAGACGGCAATGGCAGAAAGCTACATCTCCCACGACTGCGACGTGCTGGTCGTGGGCGCGGGCGGCGCCGGGCTGCGGGCCGCCATCGCGGCGGCCGAGGCCGGCTGCAGCACCCACGTGGTCACCAAGTCGCTGCTCGGCAAGGCGCACACGGTGATGGCCGAGGGCGGCATCGCCGCCGGCCTGGGCAACGTCGACGAGAAGGACGGCTGGCAGGTCCACTTCGCCGACACCATGCGCGGCGGCCAGATGATCAACAACTGGCGCATGGTCGAGATCTACGCCCACGAGGTGATCGACCGCGTCTTCGAGCTGGAGCGCTGGGGCGGCCTCTTCGACCGCACCCCTGACGGCCGCATCATGCAGCGCGCCTTCGGAGCGCACACCTGGCGCCGCCTCTGCCACGTCGGCGACCGCACCGGCCTGGAGCTGATCCGCACCTGCCAGGATCGCGCCGTGCACACGCCCGGCGTCGAGGTGCACATGGAGTACACGCTCACCAGGCTGCTCAAGGACGGCGACCGGGTGAGCGGGGCGATGGGCTACCGGCGCAGCGACGGGAGGTTCGTCGTCTTCCGGGCCAAGGCGGTGGTGATGGCCAGCGGCGGCTGGGGCCGCATGTACAAGCACACCTCGAACTCCTGGGAAGGCACCGGCGACGGCGCTGCCATGGCGTACGACGCCGGCGCCGAGCTGCTCGACATGGAGTTCGTGCAGTTCCATCCCACGGGGATGATCTGGCCACCCGGCGCGCGCGGCATCCTGGTCACCGAGGCGGTGCGCGGCGAGGGCGGCCTGCTCTTCAACAGCGAAGGCAAGCGCTTCATGCTGGAGTACGACCCCAAGAAGAAGGAGCTGTCGTCGCGCGACGTGGTGGCGCGCTCCATCTACAAGGAGGTCCAGGCGGGTCGCGGCTCGACGCATCACGGCGCCTACCTCGACATCCGCCACCGCGGCGCCGACTACATCAAGAAGAAGCTGCCGTCGATGTACGAGCAGTTCCACGCGCTGGCCAGCGTCGACATCACCAAGGAGCCCATGGAGGTCTACCCGACCATCCACTACACCATGGGCGGCATCCGCGTCGAGCCGGAGACGGCGGCCACCACCGTGCCCGGCCTGTACGCCGCGGGTGAGTCCGCGGGCGGCCTGCACGGCGCCAACCGCCTGGGCGGCAACTCGCTCGGCGACATCCTCGTCTTCGGTCGCCGCGCCGGCGAGGCCGCCGCCGAGTACGCCAAGGTGCGCGGCACCGCGCCGGAGCTGCGCGACGCCGAGATCGAGGCCGAGCAGGCGGCCCTGCTGAAGCCACTCGACTCGACCGACGGCGTCAAGGGCGAGAACCCCTACCTGATCCACGAGGCGCTGCAGGACGCCATGCAGGACGACGCCGGCATCGCCCGCACCGAGGAGTCGCTGACGCGCTCGCTGAACGCCATCGGCGAGCTCAAGGAGCGGGCGAAGAACCTCAAGGTCGGCGGCACGCGCACGTACAACCCAGGCTGGCACACCTGCCGCGACGACGTCTTCATGCTCACCGTGTCCGAGGCGATCGTCCGCTCGGCGCTGGAGCGCAAGGAGAGCCGCGGCTCGCAGTGGCGCCTCGACTTCCTGGAGAAGGACCCCGAGCAGGGCCGCGTCAACTACGTCAACTAC
Organism: Candidatus Dormiibacterota bacterium; assembly: GCA_035652335.1. Classification (GTDB taxonomy): domain Bacteria; phylum Chloroflexota; class Dormibacteria; order Aeolococcales; family Aeolococcaceae; genus DASRDZ01. The sequence continues at coordinate 41,008 of DASRDZ010000092.1, read as the reverse complement.
AGGGCGGACGATGGCAGCATGAAGGTGAAGCCCATCCCCGTCGAGCCGCTCCCGGTGGAGCTGAGCAAGTACCTCGAGGACTCCTGATGGCCACCGTCAGCGACCCGGCAGCGTCCGACGTCACCGCCCACGGCCCCGCGGCCACGCCGCAGACGGGCAACGGCGAGAGCGTCGACTTCCGCGTCTTCCGCGGCACCCCGGACGCCCCCGAGGGGGACAAGGCGTACCAGGTGCCGATGGTGCCGGGCATGGTCGTCCTCGACGCCATGCACTACATCCAGAAGCACGTCGACACCGACCTGGCGGTGCGCTGGAACTGCAAGGCCGCCAAGTGCGGCTCGTGCTCCGCGGAGGTCAACGGCCGTCCCGTGCTGCTCTGCAAGACGCGCGTCGACGAGCTGCCCGACGGGCCGATCACGGTGCGCCCGATGAAGACGTTCCCGCTGATCAAGGACCTGGTCACCGACGTCTCCGGCAACTTCGCCGTCAACCGGAAGATCACGCCCTTCACGCCCACCGACGCGGATGCCGCATCCACCGAGCCCTGGCGCATCAAGGAGCCCGACATCGAGCGGCTCTACGAGTTCCGCAAGTGCATCGAGTGCTTCCTCTGCCAGGACGTCTGCCACGTGCTGCGCAGCCACGACCTGCACGAGCGCTTCTACGGGCCGCGCTTCTTCGTCCGCGTCGCCGGCCTGGAGATGCACCCCAAGGACGCCGCCGACCGGCGCGACCTGGTGCGCGAGGACGGCGGCCTCGGCTATTGCAACATCACCAAGTGCTGCACCGAGGTGTGCCCCGAGCACATCCACATCACCGACAACGCGATCATCCCCATGAAGGAGCGCGTCGTCGACCGCCACTGGGATCCCATCGCCTGGGTCGGCAGGATCTTCCGCCGCTGAGGTCCGTCCTCAGCGTGTGAGCGTCAGGCTGCCGTGATCACCGACGTCGTCCTGGGCGCGGTGATCGCCGTCCTCGTGGTGGCGCTGGCGGCCTTCTACCGCTACTCCCACACCGACGAGTTCCGCCACGGCGACCTGCGGCGCGCCAGCCTCGGCCTGCTCATGGCCATCGGTCCGTTCTTCGGCGTCCACCCCAAGCGCGTCGAGCCGGAGCCGTCCACCATCTCCACCCCCAAGGACGACAGCGACGACCCGCTCGCCGCGCAGATCAGCACCGTCGACCCGCTCGACCCCGGCGAGCGGGGGCGCCCGCCGCAGCTCTAGGCGCCGACCTTCACCCCCTGCCCGACGGGCGGCAGCGAGGCGTCGATCTCCTCGCGCCGCGAGTCGATGACCTCCAGCACGTCGTTGACGGCGCGGGCGGAGCGGTGGAGGGCCTCGGTCTCGTCGGCGGTCAGCTCGACCTCGACGACCTCGACCAGCCCGCCGGCGCCGAGACGGCAGGGGACGCCGGTGAAGATGTTCTGCAGCCCGTACTCGCCCTGCAGGCGGACGCTGCATGGCAGCACCTGGCGCGTGTCGAGGAGGATGGCGTCGACCATCTGCGCCGCAGCCGCGGACGGGGCGTAGTACGCGCTGCCCGTCTTCAGCAGGTTGACGATCTCCGCGCCGCCGTCGCGGGCGCGCTGCACGATCTGCTCCAGGCGGTCGCGCGGGATCAGCTTCTCGACCGGCACGCCGGCGACGGTGGTGAGCCGCGTGAGCGGGACCATGGTGTCGCCGTGGCCGCCCAGCACGTAGGCCTGCACGTCGAGGACCGAGGCACCCAGCTCCTGGGCGATGAAGGTGCGGAAGCGCGCGGTGTCGAGGACGCCGGCCATGCCGACGACGCGCTCGCGCGGGAAGCCGCTCACCGCCCCGGCCACCTGGGCCATGGCGTCGAGCGGGTTGGTCACCATGACCAGCACCGAGTCGGGCGAGTGCCGCGACACCTCGCGCACCACCGAGGCGATCACCTTGGCGTTGATCATCACCAGGTCGTCGCGCGACATCCCGGGCTTGCGCGCCACGCCACTCGTGACGACGACGACGTCGGACCCGGCGGTCTCCTCGTAGGAGTTGGCGCCGGTGATGAGGGAGTCGAAGCCGACGATGGGCCCGGACTCGAGCATGTCGAGGCCCTTGCCCTGGGGCAGCCCCTCGACGATGTCGACCAGGACGACGTCCGCGTAGTTGCGCTCGGCGAGGCGCTGGGCCAGGGTGGCGCCGACGTTGCCGGCTCCGACGACGGTGATCTTCGAGCGCACGCGCGTCTCTCCTCGTAGCTTCGTGGTGCAGGGCCGGGGAGCGATTGTAGGCAAGGGGTTCGAGGCCACGCTCCGCGACCGTCCCGGGCACGGGCGACTATCCTGCGGCGATGCCTCCCAGCCCCACGCGCGCCCGCTCGCCCCGCGGCGCCAGGCAGCGCGCCGTGCAGGTCGTCGAGCGGCTGAAGGGCGAGTACCCGGTGGCGGAGTGCGCGCTCGTCCATCGCGACCCCTTCGAGCTGCTGGTGGCCACCATCCTGAGCGCCCAGACCACGGACGAGCGGGTCAACATGGTGACCCCGGTCCTCTTCGCGCGCTTCGCGGACGCGCGGGCGCTGGCGGCGGCGCCGCTGCCCGAGGTGGAGGAGATCATCAGGTCCACCGGCTTCTTCCGCGCCAAGACGCGGGCGATCGTCGAGATGGCCCAGGACGTGGTGGAGCGCTACGGCGGCGAGGTCCCTCCGCGCATGGAGGATCTCGTCACCCTCCGCGGGGTGGGGCGCAAGACGGCCAACGTCGTCCTCGGCGTCGGGTTCGGCGTCCCCGGCTTCCCCGTCGACACCCACGTGACCCGGCTCAGCCGCCGCATCGGGCTCACCACCTCGACCGACCCCGTGCGCATCGAGGCGGAGGTGACCGCCATGGTCCCCAGGAGCGAGTGGACCGACCTCAGCCTGCGCCTCATCCTCCACGGCCGCCGCGTCTGCCTGGCGCGCAGCCCGCGCTGCGAGCGCTGCGTCCTCAACGACATCTGTCCTTCGGCGTTCAGGGCCGGCCCGCGCGCCGCCCGGAAAAGCACGCGCCGCGCGCAGTAGAGTTCACCGCCTGATGGAAGGCGCGCAGAAGCTCAGCCCGCTCGACGCCTCGTTCCTCCACCTCGAGACGCCGAACACGCACATGCACATCGGCGGCGTCGCCGTGTTCGAGAAGGGACCGCTGGGCAGCGGCGAGAAGCTCTACAAGGCGCTGGTCCGCGCCATCGAGCCCCGGCTCGACCTCATGCCGCGGTACCGGCAGAAGCTGGCCTTCGTCCCGCTCAGCCTGGACGTCCCCGTGTGGGTCGACGACGACGACTTCGACATCTCCCGCCACGTCCTCCGCGCCGCGCTGCCGGCGCCCGGCGGCGACGCCGAGCTGGCCGACTTCGTGGCGCGCGTCTTCTCGCGGCCGCTCGACCGCCGCCGCCCCCTCTGGGAGCTGTACATCGTCGAAGGGCTGGAGAACGGGCGCTGGGCGCTGATGACCAAGACCCACCACGCCATGGTCGACGGCATCAGCAACCTGGAGCTGGCCACCATCCTTCTCGACGTCGACCCCGACGCCCGCGCGCTGCCGGAGGCCGAGCCGAGGCGGCGGCGCAGCGCCGGGGCGGCGCCGACGTCGCTGGGCCTCCTCGTCGACTCGCTGCGCCAGCGGGTGGCACGCCCGGCGCGCATGGTCAGCGCCGCGCGCGCCGTCGCCGAGCGACCGCGGCGGCTCGCCGCCGCGCTCCGCGACACCGCCGAGGGTCTGGCGCAGATGGTGCCGGCGATGCGCGCGCCGCGAGGGGTGCTCAACGGCAAGACGGGGCCCTCGCGCATCTACACCTTCAGCCGCTTCCCCCTCAGCGACTTCCGCACCATCAAGGGACAGCACGGCGGCACCATCAACGACGTGGTGCTCGCCGCCGTCACCGGCGGGCTGCGCCGCTTCATGATGGCCCGCGGCGTCGACCTCGGCGAGGAGTCGATCACCGCGCTCTGCCCGGTGAGCATCCGCGACGACTCCGAGAAGACGGCGCTGGGCAACCGGCTGGCCATGCTGCTGGTCAAGCTGCCCATCACCGAGCCCGATCCCGTGCACCGGCTGCAGCAGGTGCGTGCCACCGTCGACCGCCTGAAGGCTCGCAAGCAGGCGGTGGGCGCCGACTTCCTCCTCAGCCTGGCGGGGTTCGCGCCGGCGACGCTGCACGCCATGGTGTCGCGCGCCTCGCTGCGGCAGATCGGCTTCAACCTCGTGGTGACCAACGTGCCGGGGCCGCAGTTCCCGCTGTACTGCCAGGGGTCGAAGCTGGTCGAGGCGTTCCCCGTCGCCTTCCTCTACGCCGGGCAGTACGTGGCCATCGCCATCTTCAGCTACAACGGGCAGCTCAACTTCGGCTACCTCGCCGACCGGCACGGCATGGCGGACGTCGAGCTGCTGGCGCAGGGCGTGCAGGACTCGGTTGCCGAGCTGGTGCTGGCCACCGCGGCCGCGCCCGCCACAGCGGACGGGCCGCCGAGCCGGAGTGGCCCCGCTCGCTCGGCGCGGGCAACCGCGCCACGGCGGAAGACGGCCACCGCCGGCGCCGCCAGGAGCACGCGCGCCCGGAAGGCCTCCTAGGCGGGCGCGCCGCCGAGGAGCTGCGCCCACGCGCGCGCCTGGTCGTCGGGCACGGGCGTGTGCCCGTCGAGGGAGGCGGCGAGCTTCTTCGCCTCCGTCGGCGCCAGGCGGAGACGTCCCCGGTCCTCGGGGGCGATGAGGTCGGCCTCGATGCAGAGGTCGAGGAACTGCTCCAGCTGGGCGGGGTCGAGGGGGTCGAAGCCGCGGATCTTGCGGACGATGCGCTCGCGGTTGCTGGGGAGGTAGATGCCCAGGTCGGCGAAGGCGAGCAGGACCGCCCGTGCCAGGTCGGAGAGGTCGTTCATTGGTCCAGTCAGGTGCAGAGGCGGGGCTGCATCGGCCCCTCAGCTCGGGATGGTAGAGCCAACCCGGGAGACGCTGTCGGAATCGTCACGCAGTCGTCGTCGCCATGCGCAGCGACTCCGCCAGCATGCGGGCGACCCCGAGCGTCTCGGCGGTCCGCTCGGCGCGCCAGGCGGCGTCGTCGATGCGGGCGAGGAGCTCGTCGTACATCGGCTCGTAGAGGTCGTTGACGAACTGGCGGGCGCTCAGCGCGCCCACCCGGCGCACCGAGCCGGGGCCGCCGCGGCGGGTGACGGTGAGGGAGTCGTCGTGCCAGTCGAGGTGGAAGCCGGCGCTGGGGATGTCGAGGGCGATCCGGTTGTGCCGCGCGTGGCCCGCGTAGGACACGGTGATCGCCGCCTGGCCCTTGCCCAGTCGGAGCTCGGTGCGCGCCGTCTCGCTGCCGCCCTCGCCGCTGCGCTCGCAGTTGACGATGCGCGCCGACAGGCCGGTCATCCAGCAGAGCGCCAGATAGTGCACGGCGTGGTCGCCGAGAATGCCGCCCTCGTGGTCGGGGTCGGCGCGCCACCCACCGGCGCTGAGCGGGTCGGTGCCCGGGCGCTCCACCTCGGCGTCGATGCGGAAGGCGCACTCGCGTGCGGCGGCCACCTGCAGCGCCCGGGCGAACACCCGCCAGGGCGAGGCGAGGCGGTACTGGTGCACCGGGGCCAGCAGCCGCTCGGGATGGGCGGCGGCCAGGGCATCGAGGCGGGCCACGTCGGCGAAGGACAGCCCGAGCGGCTTCTCGCAGAGCACGTCGACGCCGCGCTCGACGGCGGCGGCGATGGCGTCGAGGTGCGCCGAGGGCGGCGAGGCGATGACCAGCACATCCGGATGGGCGCCGTCGAGCAGGGCGACGACGTCGCCGTACCCTCGCGCCTGCCGCGACTGGCGGAGGAAGAGCTCGCACCGCGAGGGATCGGGGTCGCAGACGCCGACCACGGCGGCGGCGCCGGTCTCCTCGGCGCGCGAGAGCGCGGGAAGGTGGGCGCGGGTGGCGGCCGAGCCGAGCCCGCAGAGCCCGATGCTCAGCGGCATACGGCTCCGGCCAGGGCCTCCAGCGCCTGCTCGGCCTCGGCGACGCTCAGGGTCATGGGCGGGTTGAGCCGCACGCCGGGGACGTCGCCGACGATGAGCAGGCCGCGATGCAGGGTGTCGAGGAAGAGCCGCTTGCACAGCTCGGGGCCGGCCGGCTCGCCCGTCGCGGGGTCGACGAAGTCGAAGCCGAGCATCATGCCCACGCCGCGCGAGCGCACCACGTACGGGGACTGCGCCTCGATCTCGCGGATGCCGCGGCCGAGGACGGCGCCGACCTCGCGCACGTTGTCGAGGAAGCCGTCCTCGCGAAGGATGTCGAGCACCGCCAGGCCCGCGGCGCAGGCCACGGGGTTGGCACCGTACGAGGAGGAGGTCGCCGACATCTCCGCGTAGAGGCTGTTGTCCCACAGCGAGCTGGGCGCGGCCACGCCGCTGAGCGGGAAGCCGCCGCCCATCGCCTTGCCCATCACCAGGATGTCCGGCTTCACCGAGAACCAGTCGGCGGCGAAGTGGGTGCCGAGGCGGCCGAAGCCGGTGATGTTCTCGTCGAGGATGAGCAGCCAGCCGCGCCGGGTGCAGAGGTCGCGCAGGCGCGAGAGGAAGCGGCGCTGCGGCGGACGGTTTCCCGCCGTGCCCAGCACCGGCTCGACGATGACCGCGGCCACCCCGCCGTCGAGCGTCGCCGCATGGCGGTCCAGCTCGGCCAGCTCGGCCGCGCCGTCGCCCTCGCAGTCGGGATAGCTGACCGCGTCGTGCTCGGTGCAGAGGGGATAGGGGACGTCGTGCACCCAGCCGATGCCGAGAGCCTCGCGCTCGCCCGCGTAGCGGCGCCCGGTGAAGCGCGTCCCCGCCGTCTTCCCGTGGAAGCCGCTGGTGAAGGAGACCACGTGGTTGCGCCCGGTGGCCGACTGGGCCAGGCGCAGCGCCACCTCGACCGCCTCGGTGCCCCCCGAGTAGAGGGCCACCCGCTCCAGCCCCGGCGGGACGATCTCGGCAAGGCCGGCGAGGTACTCGGCCTGCATCGGCGTGTGCAGCACGGTGGCGGCGAGCTGCCCCGCCTGCTCGGCGATGGCCGCTGCCCAGCGGGGATGAGCGTGGCCGAAGCCGGCGACGCCCATGGCGGTGGCGAAGTCGACGTAGCTCCGCCCCTCGGAGTCGACGAGGTGGGCGCCACGACCGTGGGTGATGACCACCCCGGCCGATTCGGCGATGCGCCGGGGGCCGCCGCCCCCGAGCCGGCGGATGGTGTCGGGGACGCTCGCGGCGCCGGTCGGGAGGGAATCGAGCATGGAAGGACGCACGCCTGAGAGGGCGGAGCGGAGCACTCCGCGGTGAATGGGTCGGCGAGAGTGTACGGCCCGGACAGGTCGACTGGACCGCTGGCCGCCGCCCCGTCACGCTCGGCGCGCGGACTCCTCCGGGAAGCGGTGAGCAGCTAGGAGGGCGGGACGCCCGAGTAGCGGTGAGGCGGCCGGGGGCGCTCCAGGGTGCCGGTCTGGCGCGGGTGCCAGAGCTGCATCGCCCCTCCCAGCGCGTCGGCCAGCGAGTTGAGCAGCAGCCAGAGCAGCGCGAACGTGGCGCCGGTGGCCGTGGGCACGCCGAAGAGGTGGAACACGCCGGTGAAGGTCGCCTCCCGGGTGCCGAGCCCGGCCAGCGTGAACGGCGCAACCCCGGCGATGAGGGCCAGGCAGAGCACGAAGACGATGGTCACGAAGTCGAGCTCGATGTCGACGGCGGCGGCCAGCCCGAAGGCCATCCCCGCCAGGGTGAGCAGGAAGAGCACCGCCTGGGCGACGGCGAAGGAGAGCGCCACCGGGTGGCGGCCGTAGGAGGAGAGCTGCAGCCAGGTCCTGGCCGTCTGGTGGCGCAGCCCGTCCGGCATGAACCGCGAGCGGCGCATCCGCCGCAGCAGCCGCCGCTGCACCCGCGGCGTCACCGAGAACAGCAGCAGCGCCACCGAGGCCAGGAAGACCAGCCCGAAGCCGACCAGCCAGCCCGCCCGGTAGGCGAGGGGAGGGGCGAAGGCGGCGCTGACCAGGGCGAGACCGAAGAGCGCCACCACCACGATCAGCTGGTCGATGGCCACCGAGGCGACGATCGCGGTCATCGCCGGGGAGCGGCGGCCCAGCAGCATCACCTTGATCGCCTGGCCGCCCAATTGCCCGGGCAGCACCAGGTTGTAGAAGGCGCCGACGTAGATGGCCCGGAGCAGCGGGGCGATGCGCTCGCGGACGCCGAGGATGCGCAGCAGCGACTGCCAGCGCCAGGCGGCGACGTAGACGTTGGCGGCGAGGCAGCCGAGCGCCGTCGCCAGCCAGAGCAGGTTGCGCGACCGCCCCAGCGGCTGGAACGCCTCGACGTGCAGCAGGCTGAGGATGTACGCCAGCACCGCGATGCCGACCAGCGCACGCGCGATGCCGAAGACCCGCCGGCGCACCTTCACCGGGATGCGGTGGTACGGCGAGCGCCGCACCAGGGCGCGGGCGCGCGACTCGGCTGGCGGGGTGGTCTCGCTCAGATGTCGTCGTCCCCGGTGTCGCGGACTCGCATCCGCCGCCGCACCCGGGGCACCCGCTGCAGGTGGTAGGGCACGTTCACCACCACCGTCCCGGGGCGGAAGAGCAGGGCGGCCTTGAGCCGCAGCGCGGTCTGGTTGTGCAGCAGGTGGTGCCACCACCGCGTCGCCACCATCTCGGGGAGCACGATGATCAAGGTGTCGTCGCGCCTCTGCTTGTCGATGGCGTCGATGTAGGCCATCAGCGGGCGCACCAGCGAGCGGTACGGCGACTCGATGATCTCCAGCGGCACGTGGTTGCCCCACGCCTCCCATTTGGCGCGCAGCCGGGCGATCTGCTCCTCGTCGTCGCTGACGTGCACGGCCACCACGTTGTCGGAGATCTTGCGCGCCAGTGCCAGCGACTGCAGGGCCACCGCGTTGAGGTCGGCGACGGGGACGATGGCGATGGGCTGCACCTTGGTCGGCGTCGTCGGCGTCTCCACCGCGGCCCGCTCGGAGAGGTCGGTGTAGTGGCGGTGCACCGACTGGAGGAGGAGCACCAGCAGCGGGATGACGATGACGATGATCCAGGCGCCGTCGAGGAACTTGTCCGAGGCGGTGACGATGAACACCGCCGCCGTCATCACCATGCCCACGCCGTTGACCACGATGCCGCGGCGCCAGCCGGGCTTCTTCAGCCGGCGCCAGCGCCGCACCATGCCCAGCTGGGCCAGGGTGAAGGCGATGAAGACGCCCACCGTGTACAGCGGGATCAGCCGCAGCGTGTTGCCGTTGAAGGCGAGCACCAGGACGATGGCCAGCAGCGCCAGCAGCACGATGCCGTTGCTGTAGGCGAGCCGGTCGCCGAGGCGCTTGAACTGGTGCGGCGCGTAGTTGTCCGAGGCCATGAAGTAGAAGAGCCGTGGGAAGCCGGTGAAGGCGGTGTTGGCGGCGAGGATGAGCACCGCGAACGTCGAGCCGATGACCACGTAGTAGGGGAGGGTGTTGGCGAAGGCGGCGTGGGCCACCTGGGAGAGCAGGCTCTCGTCGGCTTTCACGGTGAAGCCGAGCAGCTTGGTGGCGATGCCGATGCCGATCAGCATGGCGGCCAGCAGCACGCCCATCCAGGCCAGGGTGGTGCGGGCGTTGCGCGCCTCCGGGGGCTTGAAGGCGTTGACGCTGTTGCTCAGCGCCTCGATCCCGGTCAGCGAGGAGCAGCCGTTGGAGAACGCCTTGAGGACGAGCAGGATGCCGAACGCGTTGACGTCGACCTTCACCCCGTCGAAGTGCGGCGTTCCCGTGTGCAGCGTGCCCATGGCGAGCCGCACGAAGACGGCCCCGACCATGGCCAGGATGGAGAAGACGTAGAGGTAGGTCGGCCAGGCGAACGCGGTGGCCGACTCCCGCACCCCGCGCAGGTTGCCCAGCATGATCAGCACGATGAAGCCGGCGCTGATCTCGGCGATGTACGGCTGCAGCGACTGCGCTGCGCTGGCGATCTGCTGCACCCCGCTGGTCACCGACACGGCCACGGTGAGGATGTAGTCGGTGATCAGCGCGGCGCCGGCGATGAGCCCGTAGCGGGCGCCGAGGTTCTCCCGGGCGACGACGTAGGAGCCACCCGAGTTGGGGTACTCGTGGATCACCTGCCGGTAGCTGAGGATCAGTGCGACGAGGAGGAAGAGGATGGCCCCGAGGATGGGGAGGACAGCCCCGTAGGCCACGCCGCCGGCGACGGCCAGGACCGCGAGGATCGCCTCGGGACCGTAGGCCACCGACGACAGCGAGTCGGAGGAGAGGATGGCCAGCGCCATCGCCTTGGTCAGGCGCTGGTGGGCGAAGTGGCGCGTCTCCAGGGGGTTGCCCAGCAGGGTGCGACGCAGGTGGGCCATGCGCCGGGCCATGCCCGTCTTCGGTTCGCTGGCGCGCGACGTCGCCTGCAGCCACCCGGGTGCGACGCGCTCGAAGCCCTGGCGCCTGGGCCGCACGATGCGCACGTAGCGCTCACCGGGCCGGCTGCCGCGCTCCTCGGCGAGGTCGAGGTCGGGGTCGATGCCGCCGGCGGGAACGGCGCGCGGCACGTCCCTCCAGGCGCGCGCCGCATCCTGCAGGACGCGCGCCTCCTCCGCCGTGAGCTGCACCGGGCGCTCTGAGTCGGCGCCCTCCTGCTGGCCCGGCCCGGGGACCGTTTGGTTCATCGGTGTGGTGCGATCTCGTAACCGGAAGCCTTCGCCGCCAAGTGTAGGCTTGGCCCCGCGCCGCACGACGGACCGCACCCTCCGCCGGGCGGGGCAGCCCGTCCGTTACGATTGAGGCCAGCCCAGCCGATCCCGGCAGCAGGTGGGAGACCCGGACGGGCATCTCACCACCCGGCTCGATTCACGCATTGACCATCACCGACACGCCTGACGCACCGACCGTGCCCATCGCTTCCCCGGAGCTCGCCCCTGGGGGCGAGCTGGAGCAGACGCCGTCCACCGACGGTGCCGCACCGGCTGAGGCCGCGGCAGAGGCTCCCGAGGCGGAGGCCGCCCAGGCTCCCTCCGGGGATCCCGGGACGGCGGACGCCGCCGACGGCGCGAAGCCTGCGCGCAAGCGCGCCGGCAAGGCGCCGACCGGCAGCGCGCAGGGCCGGCGCACCACCGCGCAGCGCCTCGGCAACTTCCCGCGCGCCGACAGGCCCGCCGAGATCCCCGCCCCCGAGCACCACCACCTGCCGGGCTGGGTGCGGCGCGACTTCGCCCGGGCCAGGCCGCCGCTCAGCAACATCCTCGCGCTGCTCGAAGGCGATGCCAGGCAGGCCTTCTCCCAGCGCATCAGCGAGCTGACCGCCGGCATCTCCGCGGGCCGCTTCTCCCTGGCCTGGCAGTACCCCGACCTGGTCGACGAGGGCCGCGCCCTCTACGAGAAGCAGCGCCGCGAGAGCGCGGAGACCGCTCGCGCCTCCCGCCAGCTCGACACCGCGCGGCGCCGCATCCAGGATCGCATCCGCGACGCCGCCGACCAGCTCACCCCCGAGGTCGCCGCCCGCCTGCAGCGCCAGCTTCGCAGCGCAGGCGACGGCGAGGCCATCAACGCCGTCGCCTCCGAGCTGGACGGGGTGGCCACCGCCGCCAAGACCACCGCGGAGAAGCGCCGCGAGCGCGAGATCGAGCGCACCAGGGCCCGCATCCGCCGCAGCGCCGCGGTCACCGGGACGGCCGAGGCCGCTCCCCAGACGGAGACCTGGCAGGACGTCCTGCGCCGCTTCGCCGAGGAGCAGGCGGCGGGCTCGCGCAGCTCCGAATAGCGGCCCGCCGGCCCGGCCGGAGGCAGCGACTCCGCGGCTATACTCCGCGCGTGGCAACCATGTGTTCGGCGGCCTTCGCGTGCCCGCCGGAGCGCCGATGACCGACATCGAGAGGCTCGACCCCGACCGCCTCGCCCCGGACGCCGCCAACCCCGCCGTGCGCTCGGTGATGCGCGAGGAGGTGGTCTTCTGCCTCCCCAGCACCACCATCGACGCCGTCGCCAAGCTCATGGCCGACAACGACCTCACCGAGCTGCCCGTGCTCATCGACCGCCGGCCCGTCGGCTACGTCGAGGCGCGCGACATCGTCGAGCGGCTGGTGGAGGGCAGGGTGGTGGTCGCCGGCTCCGACGTGGTGCGGCCCTTCGTCACCGAGGTCACCGCCAGCGACATCCTGCACACCCCGCCGCTGCTGGTCGACGAGAAGGACCGGCTGCTCGACGTGCTCGCCTCGATGCGCCGCCAGGAGCGCCAGTCGGCGCTGGTGATGCACGAGGACGAGCGGCCCGTGGGAATGATCACCGCCCGCGAGGTGGCCGCCCACCTCGCCGCCCAGCTCCAGGGAGCCCCGGCCAATGCCTGACCTCGACCGCATCGCCGCCCCCCTGGGCGCCGAGTGCGACCCCGACGACACCCTCGCCGACGTCCTCGACCTGCTCCGCGGCCAGCATCCGCTGCCGCTCAACGTCGTCCACCGCAGCATCGTGGTCGGCACCGTCGGCCTCGACGCGGTCATCCCCGCATCCGGGCGGGACCTGGGCACCGTTCGCGTCGGCGACGTGATGCGTCCCGTCCCCGAGCTCGACGCCGGCGAGTCCGTCGAGCTGGCGGCCCGGCGCATGGTCGAGACCGGGGCGAGCGCAGTCGTGGTCACCGAGCCCGAGGGCGGGCTCTTCTCGCGCAGCACGCGCGCCGTGGGCGTGGTCTCGCAGGCGCAGGTTCTGGCCGAGATCGGCCGCAACGTGGTGGACAAGGCGCCGATGAAGATGCTCATCGGCCATCGCGACCTGGGCTTCAACGTGCCGGTGTCGCCCTGCCAGCGCAACTGCCCGATCAAGCAGGACATCGCCACCTACATCGACTACGTCTCCCAGGGCCGCTACGTCGACTCCTGGATGGTGATCCACGAGACCAACCCCTTCCCCTCGATGCTGGGCCGGCTCTGCAACCACCCGTGCGAGACCGACTGCAAGCGCGGCTGGGACCCCGGGGAGGACCCGGTGACGATCCGCTCCATCAAGCGCTTCAGCACCGACTTCGCCTTCAAGCAAGGCCTCTGGATCGACTACAAGATCGCCCCGCCGAAGGGGAAGAGCGTCGCCGTCGTCGGCGCCGGCCCCGCCGGCCTCACCGCCGCCCTCGACCTGCGCGTCCAGGGGTACGAGGTGCACCTCTTCGAGCGCGAGTCGAAGGTGGGCGGCCTGCTCAGCACGTCGATCCCGCCCTTCCGCTTCGACCACAAGCAGCTCCAGTGGGAGCTGGACATGATCCTCAACACGGGGATCGAGGTCCATACCGACACCAACGTCGGCGTCGACGAGGGCGACGTCACGCTGGACTCGCTGCTCGCCGAGCACGACGCGGTGTTCGTCAGCATCGGGATGATGAAGGGCCGCATCCTGCCCGTCCCCGGCAGCGACGCGCCGCAGGTCATCGACGCCATGCGCTTCCTGCGCATCATCAGCTACGACCGCATCCCCGAGCACTTCGAGCCCGGCAAGCGGGTGGTCTGCGTGGGCGGCGGCGCCATCGCCACCGACGCGGTGCAGAGCTCGATCAAGCTCGGCGCCAAGGACGTCTGGATGTGCGCCATCGAGCCCGAGGACAAGCTGCCCGCCTTCGGCAACGAGCTGCACGAGGCGCGCGAGATCGGCCTCAAGATGTCCACCGGCATCATCGTCAAGGAGATCCACACCGACTCCGACGGCAACGTCACCGCGGTGTCCTTCGCGCCGCTCCACGACCTCGAGTTCGACCCCCTCTCCGGCAAGGTGATCTTCGCCTCGGTCAAGGAGATCGAGGGCGCCGAGCGGGTGACCATCCCCTGCGACTACGTGATCTTCGCCTCCGGCCAGATCATGGAGAACCCCGGCGAGCCGATGCCGCTCACCCCGCGCGGCCTCATCGCCGCCGACCGCGGCGGCCACACCGGCGTCGACAGGCTCTTCGCCGGCGGTGACTGCGTGCAGGGCCCGTCGTTCATCGTCGACGCCGTCGGCTGGGGGCACCGGGTGGCCCGCTCCATCCGCGAATACCTCGGCGAGGACATGGAGGCGGCCGCCGACTTCCGGCTCCGCCAGACCATCGTCGAGCGCACCGACGACCACCGCCAGTCCGAGTACTTCGCGCGCACCGAGCCGCCCATCCTGGAGGCGGCCAAGCGCTACGACATGAGCGAGGTCGAGCAGTCGTGGAGCGACCGCGAGGCCATCGTCCAGGCCATCCGCTGCTTCCAGTGCGACTCGGTGCACCACTACGACGCCAGCGTCTGCGTGCTCTGCGGCGCCTGCGACGACGTCTGTCCCGAGAAGGCCATCGACGTCGTCGTCTTCGGCGAGGACCGCGAGCGCGCCTCGGGCGGCGACACGGTGGTCTGCCAGACGTCCGGCGGCGACCCGGTGGCCGGCGGCTACGAGGGCGAGATCTACATCAACTACGACCGGTGCACCAACTGCCGCATCTGCGAGGACCACTGCCCGGTCAACTGCATCACCTTCGAGCGGGTGCGCTACGTCGACGACACCATGCGCGTCCGCGAGCTGCCCGAGCTGAAGAAGGTCCTGCCCATGGCGGCGGCCGGCTGATCCCAGACCACCTCCGGCCGATGCGCCGTGCGCTGCGGCTGGCGCGCGAGGCAGGCCTTCGGGGCGAGGTCCCGGTCGGCGCGGTGGCCATGCTCGACGGACGCGTCATCGCCTCAGCGGGCAACCGCATGGAGCGCAGCGGTGACGCCACGGCGCACGCGGAGATGCTGGTGCTGCGCCGCGCCGCGCACGTCGTGGGTGGCTGGCGGCTGAGCGGCGTGACGGTGGTGGTGACGCTCGAACCCTGCCCGATGTGCGCGGGCGCGATGGTGCAGGCGCGCATCGACCGGTGCGTCTACGCGGCGCGCGACCCCAAGAAGGGCGCCGACGGCAGCGTGTACGACGTGCTCCGCAACCCGCGCAACAACCACCGTCCTGACGTGGTGTCCGGAGTCCTGGAGGAGCGCTCGGCCGCGCTGCTGCGCGAGTTCTTCCGCGCCCTGCGCGTCCGCTAGGTGGCGCTCATCTCCGCCAGCACGGTCCCGGCGTCCCAGTAGCCGACCAGCTCGGTGATCTGCCCGGCGGCGTCGATGGTGATGGCGTCGATGCCGGTGAACGTGCCCGACCGCCCGTTGCGGCCCCGCCACGTGGCCTGCCAGTGGACGGCGACGCCGTCACCCGACGGGTAGATCGACGTCGGCGCGATGGTGAAGCTCTCCAGCGCCGAGGCCAGCCCGGAGAAGTACGCCTCGATGGCCGCTCGGCCGCGCTGGACGCCGGAACCCCTGGGATCGTCCGAGACGCCGTCGGGCGCGAAGGCGCTGATGCTGGCGTGCATGTCGAGCCGGCTCATGCCGCCGAAGTAGGTGTCGAGAGCCTTCTTGACGGTGGCCTGGCCGAGCGTGGCGGCTTGGGTCATGGCGACGCCTCCGGAGCTGGATGGACCGCCAGCATGCGCGCCGGCCCGCCACGGCGCCCAAATCGTTGCAGCCGCCGGGATGTCAGGAGGGCCCCGCCACGTGGAGGGCGAGCACCTCGGGCCGGTCCGTCGCCTCCCAGCTCGGCGTGTCGCAGTGGCACGCGGCGATGGCGGGCTCCAGGAGCGCGCGGCCGGCTCCCGCAAGGATGGACGAACGGCGGCGACGCGGAATCGACACGATGCACGGCGTGCCTCACGTCAACCACTGGCCTCGCCGTGCGTCTGGATGTCTCGACATGATCCGGCGCCGGCTCGCCCTGCTCGCCCTCGTCGCCCTGGTCACCCCCGCGGCGGTGACCCTGCACGCCGCGGCCTACACGCCGCGCGTCCCTGCGGGGACGCTCGGCATCAACGGGCAGTTCCTGCTCAACACCACGGACGGCGCGCCGCTCTCGTCGCAGCAGGTCGCCCAGCTCGACGAGGTGCAGTCATTGGGCATCGGGGTGATCCGTCTCGACGCGGCCTGGCAGGGCGTCGAGCCCAACCGCCCCGACCCGGTCACCGGCGCGCACACCTACATCTGGACGCGGCTCGACACCGCGGTCACCGAGATGGCCCAGACGGCATCCGCTGGGCGCCGATCATCGACTACTCGGCCACGTGGGCCACCGCCACGGGGAACCAGTTCTCGCCGCCCGTCGACGACACCGACTGGTCGGCCTACGCCGGCGCCGTGGCGCGCCGCTACGGCACGGGCGGCGACTTCTGGCGCGCCAACCCGACGCTCACGTCGCTGCCGGTGCAGACGTACGAGATCTGGAACGAGGAGAACTGGGGCTTCTGGCAGGACTACCCGCGCTGCGAGACCCACACCGTCGGCGTCGACCAGGGCCCGGCGCGCTACGCCGACATGTTCATGGACGCGCGTGCCGCCATCCTGGCCGCCGACCCGGCCGCGAAGGTGATGGTGGGCGGGCTGGTCGGCATCACGTCGGAGGTCTACTCGCCGTCGTACCCGGTGCCCAGCTCGGTGTGCACGGTGCAGGAGTTCCTCGCCGGGATGAGGGCGCACCGTCCCGACCTCGCCGCCGACGCGGTCGCCATCCACATCTACGAGCCCACCGCCGGCGCCGTGCTGGCGCAGCTGGTCAAGGTGCGGCACGCCATCGACGGGCTGGGCTGGGCGGCCGGCATCCCCATCGACCTCAACGAGAACGGGCTGGCGGTCGGCGTCGACGGCTCGACGGCGACCGACGCGGATCGGGGCTCGCTGCTGGCGACCGTCGCCGACCAGGCGCTGCGCTCCAACTGCAACGTCACCGGGTACCTGCCCTACACCTGGCTCACCAACGAGGCCGACCCCACCAACGTGGAGTCCTGGTACGGCATCGGCAACCCGGCCGATCCCGCCAACCCGCACGGCTCGGCGCTCACCTACGGCAGCGAGGTGCAGACCCTCCAGGGCACCGGGACCACCGCGCCGGACCCGAGCACAGTCACGCTCTGCTGAGTACCGCGCGTTTGGCGGAGAGGGTGGGATTCGAACCCACGGTGGCTATTAACCACACCGCTTTTCGAGAGCGGCACCTTCAACCACTCGGACACCTCTCCGGCGCGGGAGTATACCCGCCGTTCCTGGCCCGCCCGACCCGCTCGCCGGGGCTGGGTACAATCGCCCGCGGAGCGATCGCCTAGCTGGCCGAGGGCGCCGCACTGGAAATGCGGTAAGCGGGTATACCCCGCTTCGAGGGTTCGAATCCCTCTCGCTCCGCCAAACCCTTGCAATATAAAGGTTTTCCCGCGGGCGGGATGGTGGCGTGAGTGGCCTCCGACGGGCCGCTAGCGGCGCTGGTACCCACGTCGTACCCACGCTCGTAGTATCATGCCGGGCATGGCCACCGCGACGAAGCCAAAGCCCGCGCGGGCACGAGTACGGCAACGGCGTGCCGCCAGCGGTGGGCGGCCCGGCCTGTGGGAGGGCCGGTTCTCGTACCTCGACCCGAGCACGCCAGCCGGGCGCCGCTGGGTGTCCGTCTACGGCAGCACCCGGGCAGAGGCCGAGGCCAGGCTCACCGATGCCATGGCCGCCAAGAGCCGCGGCGTCGCGCCACCGAAAGGCGCGCTCACCGTGGCGCGGTACCTCGGAGGGTGGATCGAGCAGGTGGGGCCGGAGGTGAAGCGCTCGACGGCCGCTCGCTACGGCGGCCTGGTCGAGCAGCACATCTCGCCGCGGATCGGCCACCACCGTCTCTCCGCCCTGACGGCTGCGCACGTCAACGCGATGACCTCCGCCATGATCGCCACCGGGCTGAGTCCGCACTCTGCCAACTATGCCCGCGCCGTGTTGCGCACGGCGCTGAACGATGCCATCAAGCACGGGCTGCTGGCCCGCAACGTCGCAGCAATCGCCGAGCCTCGACGCGTCAACGAGCGGACCGTCGAGCCCATGCGGCCGGAGGAGGCGCAGGCGATCATCGACGCCTTTCAGGGCCACGCGCTCCAAGCCCTTGTCGCGGCAGCACTCTGGACGGGCTTGCGCATGGGTGAGCTGCTTGCGCTGACGTGGGATCACGTTGACCTCGACCGCGGTGAGCTGCTGGTGATGCAGAGCCTCGGGCGTGTGGAGCGGGTCACCGAGATTTGGAGCACCAAGACCAAGCGCTCTGCGAGAGCAGTGCCCATCGCCGAGCCGTTGCGCGACCTCCTCGCGGTGCACAAGCTCCGCCAGCGGGAGGCTCGGTTGGCCGCGAGCGAGTGGGACGAGTCGTGGGGCGACTTGGTGTTCTGCACACCGTCCGGCGAGCCATTGAGCCGAACGGCGGTGAGTGCGGCCTTCGTGGACCGGCTGGCGAGCGCTGGCCTCCGGCGGCGCCGCTTCCATGATCTCCGGCATGGCGCCGCGACCCTCTGGCTTGCTGCGGGCGTGGACCTGAAAACGGTATCTGCGTTGCTCGGGCACTCGACTATCTCGACCACAGCCAACATCTACACGGGTGTCCTCGACACGTTGAAGGCCGACGCGGCGGCTCGCATGACGCGACTCATGGCGGGGACGTCCAGCCGCGGCACGCCTCAGGCGCGGTAGGGCGCGCTCCGCTCCATCACGAAGCGCTCCAGAACGGGGCGCGCGACGCGAACCGGCCGGCCGAAGCGAACGACAGGGAGTTCGCCGCGCCAGACCAGCTCCCACGCCTGCCGGCGGCCGATGTGCGGGGCACGGGCAACCTCGGGCACGGTGATGAGGAGGCGGTGGCGGTCATCGTCTGCGGCCGGAGCCGAACCAGGGTGACTGTCCGGCGACGCGACCATGTCGCTGATGCCGGTACGCTCTCGCGAGTGACGAGGGCGAGGTGGCTTCGACGTAGCGCGCCCCTCGAGAACGATCTCCCGGCGTCTGCCAGGCGCAGCCTCGGGCTCGCGCTGGGCATCGCGGTGCAGGGTGACCAACTCGTCCCGACGGTCGTCCGGCGACCGGTCGAGCAAGGTGTGCGCGGCCACCGGGGGACGACTCGCGGTGCAGCGCTCGGCCAGCTCGGTCAGCGCCGCCCGGCGGTCACCGGGCTCGACGTCGAGTGACGAGAAGTCCGCGAAGATGAACGAGGCGTGTCCCGCGCGCGGGACACGCCGACGTACGCGGACTCGTGGTCGGTCTGCCACCCGCCCGTCACCACGTAGACGCGCTTGACGGTACGGCGATGGCCGGACGACGCGACATCAGGGCATCTGGTCAGCCAGCGCATCCGCAAGCGCATCGAGGAGCCCTCCGGGTGGCTCAAGACGGTGGCGGGTGGTCGCAAGCTGCGCTACCTCGGACGCCGGCGCAACCGGGCCTGGTTCCTAATGGCCGGTGCGGTCTACAACATCATCCGCATCGCCAGGCTGGACGCCCAGATCGCCTGAGGTAGGACCGCCGAAGCGGCCAGGTGCGCGTGGCTGCGGTCGCGTAGGGCTCGCCCGCTACTCCTCAGCAGCCCAATCCAACCGCTGGCGGACGTCCCTGGCCGATCTTCAGCACCCCGATAGCCTCCCGTATCCTCCCGGTCTCCCGCTCCCGCCTTTCCCATCTCTCAGCGCTCGTCTCCTTCCATTCCCCATCAGTCGGCACACGGTACGCACAGCCGTGCGATGGCGCCTCTTCGGGCAAAGAAGTTTGTCAGGGCTTCGACGGATCGAGCGTGTCTCTTCATGAATGCCTCTTTCAAGAGGTTGACGCAGGACCGGACGAGGCCGGGTGACGCTACGCGTCAGCGTAAACGACCGAGAGGAGCGCACCGCTTTCGCGGAACCCATAGGAGCCACAAAATGAAGGGAACCATCGAGCGAGAAGGCTTGGCGCTGATCGTCGCACTGGTTGTGACCGCCACCGCCACCATCCGTATATCGGCGATCCACGAACAGAGTGGCATGACGTCGACCCCGACGGCGGCACGCGTCGGCGTGGCCGCCACGTCGGTGGGGGCGGAGCAGCTGGAGTCTGAGCGCCCTGCCGAAGGGGCGGTGCAGCACACAGCAGCAGCAGTTCCGGTATTGCTCCACGAGACACCTTCGACGGCCGCCGCCAGCCCGTCGGCTGCCCCGGCACCTCACAGCGCGACCTGCACGGTATGGAGCCTTCCTCCGCATGACCAGCCGCCGTTCAGCGGGGGCACTATCGTCGGCCAACCCGTCGCGGTTGCCAACCCGGTGCCGATGACACCTTCGACCGAGCTGGTCAAGGAAACGATGAGTCTCAACGGCGCGACGCTGGTGATGCGGATCTATGTCACCGATCTTGACGAGCAGTTCCAGACCGGCGCCGACGGGCTCTCTTGGCGGACGACGTGGTCCTACGCTGGAACCGACTACTCAGCGTGGGCAACCTACCTACAGGGCGGTTCCGAGTCGTTCAGTGTGGCGACGGGCGCCTTCGGACAGCCGTACCAACTGCAAACCCAGGTGACCGGCACCGTGGTGACGGGCACGGACGGATACGCCGAGATCGACGTGCCGCTGAGGGTGGCGGGCGATCCTGGCCTCGGGTCCGTCATGACCGCCGTGACCGGGACGTCGTTTGCTGATTTCGGCGCTGGTCCCGCACCGAACATGGTGGAGTGGAACGTCGACTCCGGCGGAGGACGGAGCGCCTATACAGTGGGGGACTGCTGATGGCTGGGCGCCCTGCCACGGAGCAGGGCGCCCCATGAAGCCCGACGGACTACCGGCCGGGAACGAGCCGACTTCTACTCGGGGACGAACGCCGTCCCCGCTACCTCCGCGGTGCCTGGCGGGGTGTTGGCACAGGTCGCGACACCAAAGGGGACGAACGCCCCGGCACCGACCCCAACGGGTAGCTGCTGCGTGCCCAACGTGTGTCCGTTGCCGGTTGCTGCGGTGGTCCCTAGCGTCACGGTCAGGACGACCGCGGTTCGCGCCTCGCCGAATTGACCCGTCAAGGTGCCGTCGTGCGCGACCGTCCCGTTGTCATCGACCAAGCCGCCGCTGATCGTGAAAGTTCCACCCGCTGACCCGCCCTGCGCCAAGGGGCAACCTTCGGTGTACGTGAACGAGCCGCTCAAGTTGGACGCGGGAAGAGGCTGGGTCGGGTCCGGCCAGGTGATGGTGTAGGTGTTGCAGTGGATTGGGGGCGTGGTGGTGCAGCTATTCGGGTCCGTTCCCGTGACAGTTCCGCTGAACACTCCCGTCAGCGAGCCGCCGCAGCCGCCGCCTGAACATGGATACGTCGGCAAATCCACCATTGCTACGAACGCCCCTACCGCCGTGGTGCCGGCCGCGGCGGAACTGGGAGCTGCCATCAACAGCGTGAAGGCCGTCACAAGCACGCTGGAGATTCCAAGGAACAGTGCGCGTGGTCGTTGTCGCATCTCCGTTCCTCAGTCGTTCAAGGACACCGAGGGTGCCACGACGTGCCGCCGTCAACGGTGCAGCGCAGGCCTCCTCCCGTGAGGAGTACAAGCAAGCGATCACCGGGCATGGCAAACAGCCACCGCGTGCGATGTAGCGCCGGATCGGAAGCCGCCACGTCGTGCCACCCGGCGACTGTGGTCCACGCAACCGTGGCCGCGTCTCCGAACGTGAGCGTGGCCCACGCCTGCCCGCCGATGATTGCGAACGGACCGCTCAATTCAGCATGCAGAGGTGCGGGTACCGACGTGAATGTGCGGCCGTCGTCGCTCGACAATGCGACCGTTGATGACGAGGAGGTCGCCGTTTGCGGGCCGGTGGGTGACGTGGCCAGAGTGACTGCGCCTGACGGCGCCCCGCCCTGCCAGGCGCAGCTCGTCGGCACCCCGGAACAGGCAATCACCGCGGGCTCTGACGTTAGGTCGATCGACGCGGAGCTTTTCGGGAACACGCTGCCGAGCGGCGCGAGGATCAACACCGCGGCGGGGGCCGCCCCAGCCGTGGCGATGCTGGCCACTGCGCCCGTTGGTGGGTACGCGATGACCGTGTCCACGGACACTGCGACCGAGCGGCGAAGGGTCGCAACCAAAACGGCTGCCCGACCCGCAACGAAGAGCTGCGAATCGCCGGTGTCGAACTGCCGCGCGAGCGCGAGGCGACCGGGCCCGGTTGGGAGGGGGACAGCCGGACGACCGAACTGCGGCACGATGTAGTCAGCCACGCCAGACGTTGCATCGCTCCCGAGGAAGATCCGCGGGTCTTGCGGGTACTGGGGCGGCAGAGCGACCTGTACGGCGTCGGGTGGCGCAGGAACGGGCGCTGCTTCCCACGAGCCACCTCCATCCAGCGAACGGAACAGCACGGTGCAGGAACACGCGTGACCCACGCCGAGTGCCACGATCGCGGGAGGCGCGTTCTGGCTGGCCGCGCCCGCAGCCGAGCTGAGCTGTGCATCTTCCGGCGTCTCATTTGCTGGTACAAGGACCGCGGCGGCATCGGCGGTCGCGCCCGACGGGCCGGCTGGTGTGCTGCTCCTGAGAACGCGGCGGTTGCCAGCGTCTACCGCGAGGTTCCGTGGCTGGCCGACATCAGACCCCACGGGGCGATCTGCGGGCAGGAGTGCTGCCACAGCGGACGCCGGCCCAACCCTCGGCAGATCAACCCGTTGCAATGTTGGGCCGGGCGAGGTTGCCGGGACAAGCGCCGCTATCATCACGGCAACGATCTGCGCAGCCGTTGCTCCGGCGAGTGTCACGCCAGCTCCAGGGCCAGGGCCCACGGCGTGGGCAAGGAGCCGGTGGACACGGCCTGCGGCCGTGCGCAGCTTGGTGCGTGCGACCAGGGCCAAGGGAAGAAGCAGCGACCGAGCTGTGTCGCCGTGATGGTCCTCCCGTCGGAGCCGTTCCCGCTCCTCCTTGGCCCGAAGTCTGGCTCGGTAGAGCCGCATGCTGATCGTCTTCACGGACTCATCGAGCAAGGCTGCGATGTCCGAGGGATGCAGTCCCTCGGCCGCAAGGAAGATCAACTGCTTGTCACTTTCTTGGAGGCCGGAGAGAGCAGCCCCCGTCACCCCGACCAGGGCGCCCAGCACGGGGTCGACTGGTCCTCCGTGTTCCTGGACCTGCCGCGCTCGCCGCGCCTTACGGTCGAGCCGTGTGCGAATGGCACGGCATTCGTTGCGGAGCGTCTGGAGCGCCCAGCGCAGGACGTGTGGTGGATAGGCGGCACGGTCGACCTCGAGAAGTCGGGCGACCGTGCTCTGGACCGCTTCTCGGGCAGCGGGCGTGTCGCCGAGGTAGACCGTCGCGCGCTTCGCCAAGAGCCACCGCCACCGTCGCAGCACGTCTGCCAGCTCGGCGCGGGAGGTGACGGTGATCTTGGGCAGGCGACCCACGATTCGCCGCTGAGCCCCCTGGCTCCCGGTGAGGTCCTCCCCGTTGCCCGTCATCGACCCTTCCTTCCCCCTAGAAAGCTCAGATTTTGCGCCATGCGGCCGGGGGAAGGCCAGTGACGCAACCGGGCAAGCTGTTCCGTGTAGACGATCTTGACACTGATCCTTGCTTTTCGGGCGGGCGCTCCGGTATGGTTCGTCTACAGGAACGGAATCGAGGTGCCATCCCCCGGTAGTGGCGAGGGCGCTACATCAGCCCTTCGCGCTTCCGGAGGAACGCAGCCATGACTTCCCTTCCAGGGCGGAGGTCGCCAGGGTGCACACCCTGGCGACCGCTTAGATCAGGCTCAGTCTGACCCAGCAAGGCGGGATCGGCGGGTAGCCGGTCCATCGGATCGTTGCTGCACGGAACGTGCAGCGGTTCGCGGAAGGACAGTGGATGAGGCTTCGGCGGGTTCGTTCCGGGATTGGGCAGGAAGAGCGCGGGTGCGGTCCAGCGACGCAGGACGTCGCGGCCGTGGCGGCGGTGCCTCCAGGGATGCCCGTCAGGAAGTTGCGCGGTGTCCGTGAGGAAGTGAGGAACCAACTCCGACAGGAAGGTGCGCGATGGCAGAGCAGCAGCCGCCGAACGATCCCGGGGAGGCGCTTGCTCGGCAGGCGCGGGTCGATGTTCAGGGACTGCGGGACGCCGCCACCGCGGCACGGGACAGCCTGGGCGAGCTGCTCAACGCCCCGCCCACTTGGTTGTCGTCTGATGAGCGGACCAAGCTTGAGAGTATCTGGAGCCTCTGTGAGGTGCTCGCCGGCTCCACCGAGAGGGCTCTCAGAGCGCTCGGTGGCGAGTAGCGCCGCCTCGATGCGCGAAGGTTCCCGGTGCTTTCTCCGTTCACCCTTACGAGTGCGGCGACTTTGCACTCTGGGACGAGAATCTGGGCGGGCCGGCGCTATCGCCAGCGCGGGCCCCGGCGGGAGGGCGCCTATGCGATAGGGAAGGGGAGCGGCCCAGCGTGGCCGCACGAGGGGAAGCGCCAGGGCGGCCCAGGCCGCCCCAGCGCCGAACGACTGATCGGCCTGTACCCCGGACCCTCGCTTGGAAACGTTGACCCGGGGTCAGGCGTCAACCATTCAGGAACGGAGGATGCCACAGTGCATCTGAAAAGGCGCCTACTCATGATCACAGCGGCAGGCGGCGTCGCCGCGGCAGCACTAGGGGTCGCCGCACCCACCCACGTCCTCGCTGGATCTGGCTGGTCGCAGGTCTGCGAGGACAACGCCGACGACATTCCCATCATGACCAGTCCCATCACCCTCGGTGTTCAGTTCGCATCGCCAGGCCTCGGGGCAATCGGGCATCAGGGGTACGGCCCCAACTCGTACGTCACCCTGTGCTACTCGGACACTCCATACGGATATACGGGTCCCGAGACGACCGGCGGTATGTTCGAGGTCGGCTTGACGAACGGCCAGTATCCGTACGTGTGGTGCCCGAATGACGCCAACGCACAACAGTTGACCATCAACTGCGGCTTGTTCCCGACCGCTTCTTTCACACCAAGCGGAGTCGCAGGCGGGACTCTCACGACGACGGTTCCCTTCTCGGTCTGCATCGGCAGCCCTCTGACCAATCCAGCTGGTTCGTCCTGTACTGCGAGCACGAGTCTCGAGCCCACGATCGGAGCTACCGGCCTGGTGGTCGACAGTGTCGGCCTCGGCGGTTGCTGCCAAGCCAGCGAAACTGGGCTCGGTGTCGTGCCCGCCGGAACCCTCTACATCGACGGCGTGATCCAGCAGCAATTTGAGTCTGAGGCGGGCGCGGGTGTGACCCCTAGTGCCGCATCGGGTGACGTTGTCACGGCTGGCATCCCGGTCTGCATTGGGCCGTGTGAGACGATTCCAGTACCATCGGGCGCCTGGGTCGGCACGGACGGTGCACCCGTCGGCACGCTGGACATTCCTGGGCTTGCCCCGATCAACATTCCGACGCCCGTTCCGCCGGGGATCGGAAGCTGTGAGAGTGTGGGGACAACCTGTCCAAGCCCCTACTGAGGAATAGAGACTAGGTGAATCAGCTACCCCGGTCGCTGGCAGCGATGGCCTCCGCGGTGCTTCTCCTGTGCGCCTGCGGTGGACCGTCAGCCCACGAACACGCGACGGTCGCTGGTAATCCCGCGACAGGTGCATCCACAGACGAAGGTGGGGTAGCCACACCGACGATCTCGCCGGGTGCTACCGCCAACGCGGTGGCACCCGGTACCCTGCCCTCCGGCGAAAGTGCATACTCGTCGAGCGCAACGGCATCAAGGGGCGGGAGCCGAGCGACAGGCTCCCCGCCTCAGTCGAGTGGCGGGACAGCCGCGACGACGTCGCCGCCTCCAAGCGGTTGCCCTGATCCGCGTTCCTGCTCACTGTACGCACTATCGGGGCAGCGATGGATACCGGACAACAGTGGACGAGTCGTCCTGCACTACAAGGTGAACGCCACGGCGCCCGCGCCGCTCGGAGGGCTTAGCGCCCAGTTGGTGCAACAGGCTATTGATTCTGCGGCAAACGCGTGGATGACTGCGGACCCTAGCGTTGTGCTGATCGACGATGGTCTAACGACCGAACAGCCCGCGTTCAACAGTGTGATCGGGTTCTCGACGGGCGATGGTCCGGAAGATGGTCAAGCCGATACGGAGACAACCTGCAACACTTGCAACACGCTGACTGCGTGGGACATCGTGCTCCACGTAGGCGAGCGTTGGACGTGGGAGCCATGTGACCCAGCCGGCGGTAGCCGATGCGACAGCTATGGCTCCGCGCCCAATGCAGGGATCGACGTGCAAGACGTGACCTCTCACGAGTTGGGGCACGTTCTGGGGCTCGCCCATCCTGGAAGTGGTGTCACGGTCAATGGTCAGGACGCTGCAATCGAGCTGACGATGTACCCAGGCCCGGATGAGAAATGGTGTTATGGCACCTTAATAGGTTGTCGAGACGCAGACACTCCCGGCATGGGTGACGTGCTTGGTCTCCGTCACCTTTATCCCACCTCGGCGCCAATGCCGACGCTGTACGACCCATGAGACGTGCCGCCGTGACCGCGGTAGCGGTCGCATTTCTGGTCTCAGCGGTATTTCTTGGTGTGCGCACGTTGCACGGGTCGGGCGCGGTTGCCCAAGACCGCGCCGCCGTAGATGGGCCGACACACCCGGGTGCGTCCTCCGCCGAACCGTCGGGCCCTCCCGTGACGAACGCAGACGGGTTACCACGTGGCACACCACGCGGTACGGTCAGTCCTGAACGCGCGGCTCCGCGTGCCACCGCGGTCCCATCGGCAACGGCCGGGATCTCTTTCACTCTCGCACTTGGCGCGAACTGCGTGGTGCCGGGAGGTACTCAGAGTCTCACGGCGTACAGCCGACCGGGATACTCCGTGTCATTCAACAGCCAGTACGCCGATGGAAAGTTTGGCAACAGCTACGGCGGGTATGGGGTCTTGGCGACCGACGCTCGTGGTGTTGCCCGCGCAACGTGGACGGTCGCCGCCACCGCTCCGATCGGGACAGTGACGGTGGCCGCAGGCACGGCAAATGGTGGTCCTGCCACCGTGGTCCGCGAGACCTTCACCCTTGCCGCTCATTGTTGATGACGCTCATGCTGTAGCAGGAAGCTCGGCACCCACCAGCACTGTGTTGCCGCATTTGCTCCACCATGCCCGGCACCAACTCCCTCATCGCTGGTGCACAACCTCTAGCCATTCACTGGTATGGGACATTCCGGTTATGATGAGCAGGGCGCGACCGACAGTGGCGTCGCGTGGGAGGGAACCATCGTGACGGCCGAAGCGCGGCCCATTCCCGGCGGGGACACGGAAGCCCTGTACGCGGCAGAGCACCACCGCATCTACGCGATCTGCTTCGCCATGCTCCACGACCGCGGCGACGCGGAGGACGCTGTCCAGGAGACGTTCGCCCGCGTGGCACAGCGGATAGACCGCCTTGAGGGCGATCCCGCGAGCTACCTCGTCGTCGTGGCGCGCAACGTCTGCCGGGACGAGCTGAGGCGGCGTCTGCGGCGGCACAGCAAGGTCGACTTCAGCACGGCATGCGCGGAACGGTGCCCCGAGGACGCGGCCGTCGACCGCGGACTGCTGCGCTTCGTGTGGCGCCGGCTCGACGCTACGGAGCGTCGCCTCTTCGCACATGCCTTCCGCGGGCTATCGCTCGGCGAGATCGCCGAGCAGACGGGCGTCAGCGTCGACTGTGCAGCGCAACGGATGTCGCGTGCGCGCCGACACGCGCGACGGTTGATCGGCGCTCCTGCCGCGGTGCTCATGCCGCTCATCAACGGAGAGGCGCTCGGCCGCCTGCTCCGGCGACTGGCGCACGGTCGCGGCCATGCCGGAGCGCTGTTCTTGAGCTCCGACCAAGCGCAGCAGGTGATCTGTCCACTGCTCCTCGGCATCCTCGCTACAGCCGGTCTCGGTGCATCTCCGCCGACGCGCTTCCCCGCCAAACCCGCGATCACGGCGGCGACCCAGCCGCCCGCCGCTGCCGTTGCATCGACAGCTGGTGGGCTCACCGGGCTGCGCGCGGCCCGGGCGCTGGCTGCAGCGCACGCGGGCACCGCGCCCCTCCCGCACGCGGTGACGCAGCCGGCCCCTTCCCCGGGGATCCCGCCTGATCCGCGCGCCAGCTTCTCGGCGTTCACCCCGTCACCGAACTACCAGAACGACCACACCATCTTCGGCGCTTCGGGGACGTACTGCTCCCCCAAATGCGCGACCCTGTGGCGCAGCCAGGACGCCGGACATACCTGGCAGCCCCTCAGCTACGCGGCCCTCGGTTCCTTCAGGGTGCTGCTGCCTCCCGACTACCCGGCCGATCCCACGATCTACGCGCTTTCGGGTGAGCTCGGACTGCAACGAAGCGACAACAGCGGACGAACCTTTCGACCCGTCGTCCCCTTGGCCCTCGGAACAGCAGCGGTCGACCCGACCTCCGGCAGGGGGAATACCCTGATCTTCCTCGCTGCTCAGCAGTTCGGTGCGCAGGTGATGCTCTACAGCGAGCGCGACAACTCGGTGGTGCCGCTGACCACGCTCCCCTCCGGCATCATGCGCATCTCTAGCGTCTTCAGCGGCGCTGGGGCGGCTGCCGTGTACGTCGATGCGGGCAGCCTCGGCGATACCGCGATCTACGCCTGCACGGGCGCCGAGCCCTGCCGGCGACTGGCCAGCGCGCCGGTGTCTACCGCGCCCGTCATCTCGCCGACCTTCGCCTTGGACAAGACCTACTTCACGGCGCAGGCCGCCCCGAACGGCGTCGTGGCCGCAACTGTCGACGGCGACACGCGAACCATCCACCTGGGCAACCGTACCGTCCTCGCCATCCTCCCCGCGGCGGACTACGCCAAGAGCCACAAGCTCGACATCATCACGCAGGAGCAGTCGTCCGGGGGGAACGTGGTGTCCGCCCTGCGCTCATTGGTCGGCGACGCCACGGCGCCCGTGGCCTCAACCGTCAACGAGCTCATGAACTTCCCGTCCATGACGCGGCTTCCCGACGGGCGGCTGATCGTCGGCGTCGCCGCGTATGCGGGCCCCGGTCGCTCCCTTCTCTGCTCGACTGACGACGGCCTCTCCTGGGCTTCAACCTGCTGACAGCGGTCGAGCCAAAGCGGCCGGCTCCCGTTTCCCGATCCCATCCGGCTCCGAGGCCCCAGTCGAGGGGCAAACTTGTGACGGCCTTGGGTTAGAGAGCCGTACCCACGTCCATACCCACGTCCTGCGGCGACATGTGGGTACGGGAGGGCACGGCGGCCCAGGCAGAAGGCGATTCTGAGCACGAGCAATCCCCCTCCGTCTCCTGCCTCACCCCAAGGGACGCACTGGAAATGCGGTAAGCGGGTATACCCCGCTTCGAGGGTTCGAATCCCTCTCGCTCCGCGTGTTGTCGCGAATATACCTGCTTGCGTAGCATCGCCGCGCGGCGGTATGCCAGTTCGTGCCTCGGATCAGCGAGTTCTACGGCATCGTCATCTGGATGTACCGCCCGGACCACCCGCCGGCGCACTTTCACGCGCAGTACGGTGACACGTGGGCGCAGGTGGCGATCGATGATCTCCGGCTGCTCAACGGCCAGTTGCCTGCCCGAGCCTTGCGCCTGGTGCGCGAGTGGGCGCTGATGCATCGGCCCGAGCTGGCAGAGGACTGGCGCCGTGCGCAGGAGCATCGAGAACTCCTGCCCATCGCTCCTCTGCCGTAGCATGGACTCGGCATGGCCGTGCGCGTGACCACCGTCGAGGTGCTGCCCGAGTACCGTCTACGACTGACGTTCGATGACGGCGCGGTGACAGAGGCGGACTTCGCCGACGACCTGTGGGGGCCGCTTGCTGAGCCCCTGCGCGACCCCGATTACTTCGCGCGTGTGGTGGTCGACCCGCAATCGCGAACCATCATGTGGCCCAATGGATACGACCCTTCTCCGGAAGTGCTGCATGGTGACGCTCCCGCAGCCGCACCGTCTCGCCTTCGCGTGATCAAGGTGGCGTCCGTACAGCAGGGTTCCTAGCGGACAGGCCCGCTCACGCAAGACGCGGCCATACGTGGCAGCCGGGGAGCCAAATCCCTCTCGCTCCGCGTGTTGTTTGTCACCGTGCCAGCCCCGATCGCTGTGCGCTCAGACGGCGATGCGATCGGCGGGCTGCAGACGACCGTACAGCCAGCCCTGCCCGAGTTCGACGCCCAGCTCCAGACAGAGATCGCGCTCGGAGACGTCCTCGATGCCCTCGGCGATGACGGCCGAGCCGATGTCGTTGGCGTAGCCGACCAGGGCGCGCACCGCCGCGCGCGGCGACGTCCGAGCACGCCGCGTGGACGAGAGGGTGGGCCAGCTTCAGGAACTCGGGCTGCCCATCGACGTCCACTCGCAGGCCGAGCTGATCGGGCTGCTGCGACGGCGCTGACAGCGCGACGATCACGGCACCCGGCGCCCGCCGGCGGGGCCAAGTCCCGTGATCGACCTCGACTCGAAGGTCATAAGCCTCTTGGACGGTCCTCTGCGCACCGTGCAGACTGGATTTCGTCGCCCGTGGACATACGGGCGAGCCTCGGTCTCGAGGAGGAGGACAGCTATGAGGACGCCAACCAGAACGAAGCGGGGCACCTCGGCGGTTCGTCGCACCGGACCCAAGGACGGGCTCCTCAAGGAGACGTGGGCGCAGGTCGACCGCGACGAAAAGCGGATGCTGAAGGCGGTCACCAAGGTGGTCGAGACGGTGCCCGCCCCGGCGGACGTCATCGACAGTGCCCTCGCGTTCGCCGTGAGGATGTTGAAGGCGCAGCGCGAGGCGCTCGTGCCGCTGCTCGACGGTGTGACGCCGAACGTCTCGGCCGGGGGCACGCTGCCGTCGGCAGGCGACGCCGTCGCGTCCGCGTACGGACTCGCCGAGCGGGTCCTCGAGTCGCAGCGATCCGCGCTTCGCGGGCTCGTCGAGACGGTGACGCCACCCCTCGCCCGGCACCGCGAGAAGGCGGTCGCGACCGCGCCGCGGCGCAGGTCGCCTGCGGCCCGTCGAACCGCGACCGGTGCCCGCCGCGGGACGAGGAAGGCGGCGTAGCGTCCGCGAACCCGGCGATCAGCGCGCCGGCGTCGTCCCCGAGCAGTGGCGTCACCGTGTCGCGTGACGCCGCTGCCGGGCGGCGGGGCTGACCCGCCTCACTCGGCGCCGCGCCCCGCCGGCCGCAGCGCGGCCCCGGGACGGATGGCGCTGACCACGCGCCGTCGCACCCGCAGGAGCTGGGCTCCCAGCACGGCAACCAGTCCGTCGGGATGGCGCGCCACCACCACGGCGCCGAGCCCGAACAGCACGGTGGGGAGTTCCTGCCATTGCTGGCCGAGATGGTCGGAGAAGAGCTGTGGCAGCAGGATGAACACGATGCCCGCGATCAGCGCTGCACCGATGGAGCGCACGCCCATGGTGGCGACCACCGCGAACCACACGAGCCCCGTCGTGGTCAGGTAGTTCGACGGCAGCGAGCGCATCTCGTACAGCGCCAGCATGCTGCCGCCGACGCCGGCGATGAAGGCGGCGATGCCGAAGGCGAGGATCTTGAGCCGCCAGGGGCGGATGCCGAGCGTGGTGGCGCGCACCGCGTCGCTGCGCATCGCCGCCAGCTCGAGGCCGGTGCTGGAGCGGCGCAGGTTGAACACCACCAGCGCAAGCAGAACGAAGACGCCGAGCGCCAGGAAGTAGAAGGCGGTGCCACCGCTGAAGTCGACTGGACCGATCACCGGCGGTCGCACCGCCGCGCCGATGGAGAGGTTGGCGAAGCGGCCGATCGGATAGACCAGGTTCTCCAGCAGCAGGCCCATGCCCAGCGTCGTCAGCGCGACGTAGAGATCGCCGAGGCGCACCGACACCGCGGCCACGACCATGCCCAGCACCGCCGCGCAGAGTCCCGCGAGGAACACCGACAGGAGCATCGGCCAGCCGAACGCGGTGCCGAACTGCCCCACCGCGATGGCGCCGATCCCGGCGAGGGTCGACTGGCCCAGCGAGATGATCCCCGCCTGCCCGGTGATCACCGTGAACGACAGGAAGATGGTGCCGGCCGCCACCGCCTCGGAGAAGAGCCCGATCCAGAAGCTGTTGAGCAGCACGGGCACGGCGATCACCAGCAGGGCGCCCCACACCGCGATGGTCGCCCCGCTGCGGCGTCGCGACGGCGCGCGAACCTCGACCCGCGCGACGGCGGGCGTCGAGCGCGCCGGGGTGCTGGCGACCTCGCGCGTGGCGCCCCAGAAGAGCAGGAAGATCACCAGCAGGACGAAGGGAAGGCTCGGCACCAGTCCGCGCAGCACGGCGTTGTCGGTGGGGACGAACTTGGTGAGGATCTGCTGCAGCACGCCGATCACGATGCCCCCCGCGAAGGCGACGAGGAGGCTCTCGAAGCGGGCCACCACCACGACCGCGAAGGAGGCGATCATGAGCAGGTTGAAGGAGGTGATGTCGAGGCTCACCAGCGGAGTCAGCAGCACCCCCGCGAGACCTGCCAGCAGCGAGCCGAGCGCCCACGCGCCCATCGACACGCGCTCGGGGTCGGTGCCGACCAGCCGGCACACAGCGGGGGAGTCGACGACGGCGCGAATGAGCAGCCCGAAGGTGGTGAAGCGCATCGTCGCGGCCATTCCCAGCGCCACCAGCACGGCGAAGCCGAGCACCAGCACCTGGTCGAGGTTGAGGGTGACGCCGAAGACGGCGTAGACGGCAGGCTTCGCTCCCGCGAGTCCCAGAGTGTTGAGGGTGGGGTCGTAGCCGAAGACCATCTCGGCGATGGAGGGGAGGGCGACGAAGAGCCCGATCGTCGCGACCAGGCGCACCACCGGCGACGCACCGGCGAGATGGCGGAACAGCACCGCCCAGAGGAACACGCCGAAGAGCGGCGCCACGACGAGGATGGCCGCCACCGCCGAGAGCGCCGTGTTCCAGTGCCACACCTGGGCGAACTGGTAGTACATCCGCGCGATCAGGAAGGCGATGGCGCCGTGCCCGAAGTTGAAGATCCGCGAGGACTTGAAGGTGAGCACCAGGCCGGTCGCCGCGATGGCGTAGATCGACCCCAGCACCAGCCCGGAGATGACGTAGGCGGACACGACGCCTGAGTCTGCACTCCGCCGGCTTCGAGGTGTACCTTCATCATGATCAGCAGGGATTCGGCCCGACCGCGGGCGCCCGGGTGAGGGTGGAGAGCCGAAGCCGCACCGCGGAGGCCACGAGCGTGGTGATGGGCCCCGGCGAGGAGGTGGTGGGTTCCCTCGCCCTGGACGCCCCCGTCCCCGTCCCACCGGCCATGGTCCCGCCGCCGGCCGAGAGCCGCGCGGCCTCCTGGAACGCCCAGCTCGGCGTGCTCTGGTTCGCCCAGGCCTCGGTGATGATGGGGGCCACCTTCGTCTTCCCATTCCTGCCCCTCATGGTGCGCACCGTCGGCGTCACCGACCCCGGCGCTGTCGCCCTCTGGAGCGGCCTCCTCATCGCCGGCAGCCAGCTCGCCCAGACCGGGTCGGCCCCCCTGTGGGGGCGCGTCGCCGACCGGGTCGGGCGCAAGCCGATGCTGATGCGCTCGCAGTTCGGGCTGGCGCTGCTGCTGGCCCTGACGGCGCTGGCGCCGAACGTCTACTACCTGCTGGCGATGCGCGTCTGCGTCGGCCTGTTCGCGGGCAACATCGCCACCAGCAACGCGCTGGTGGCCAGCCTGGCGCCGCGCGACCGCCTGGTGCACAGCCTCGGAGTGCTGCAGAGCGGGCAGTACGTCGGCACCATGGCGGGGCCTGCGCTGGGCGCCATCTTCGTGCCCGCCTTCGGGATCCGCCCCGCCTTCGTCGTGGCCGCGGTGCTCCCGCTCATCGGCGGGACGGCGATGACGCTCGTCGTCCGCGAGTCCTTCCAGCGACCGCAGCGCGGCGCGGTGCGACCCAAGACGCGCGGCGTGGTCCGCGACGCGGGCGTGCTGCGACCGCTGGTGACGCTGCTGGTGATGGCGCTGCTGACCCAGAGCGTCGGCATTGCGCTCGCCACCGCCCTGCCGCTGCGCGTCACCTCGCTGGCGGGCGTGGCCCACGCCGCCTCCGCCGTCGGCATCGCGGCGTCCCTGCAGGCGGCGTGCGCGGGCGCCGCCGCCCTCACCGTGTCGCGGGTGGTGCGGCGGCACAGCCATCGCATGGTGCTCACCGCGCTGCCGCTCTGCGCGGCGGTGGTGTTCGCGCTGGTGGCGACGTCGTCGTCGCTCGGCGAGCTGTTCCTGCTCGTCGGCCTGGGCGGGGCCACGACGGGCGCGATGCTGCCCTCGATCAACGCCCTGATCGGGCACGTGGCACCACCCGAGGTGCGCGCCGAGCTGTTCGGCTACAGCGCCAGCGCCAGCGCGGTGGGCGGCGGGGTCACGCCGCTCCTCTCCGGGTTCCTCGTCGCCCGCTTCGGCACCCCCGCGCCCTTCCTCATGGTCACGGTGCTGGAGCTGGTCCTGGCGGGCTGGGCGGTGCGGCGCCTCGACTTCGCGTCCTCGCTGCAGGAGGCACGCCCCGAGCCCGTGGTCTAGCCGCCGCGGGACCGTGGGCGCGGGTGCGGCCGTGCTAGCGTTTGCACGGTCGGGGGGCAGGCCGTCCAGGAAGGGGCATCCACCGTGGCAGACCATGCCGCCCGTCCACGCAGCGTGCGCACGCGCGCGCTCCTCGGTGCAGTGGCGGTCGTCGCCGCCGCGCTGCCGGCGACCTTCTCCACCGGGGCTCACGCGGCCACGCCGGGGTCGGGCGCGATCGACGGCTCGGCGCCCGTGTCCTGGGACTTCAGCGGCCTGGGCGGCCCCGGCGGCGGCACCGACAGCTACGCGCTGACCGTCAAGCTGCCCGCCCCCGGCAAGTCGTACTACGCGCCCGACCCGCGCACCGGCAGCGTCCACGCCGCTGTGCTCGCGGTGACGCTGACCTGGAGTGACAGCTCGCCCGACCAGGCGCTGGGCATGTCGGCGACCGACCCGGGCGGCAACAGTGCCGGCAACGACACGCTGGCCACCAGCAACGACGGCAGCAACACCAACCTGCTGGTCATCGAGAACCCGCTCGACACCACCTACACGATCACAGGGATGAACCAGCTCGGCGCCAGCAGCAGCGCCGTCAGCGCCCACGCGGTGGCGACCCTGCAGCTCACCGACCTCGCCGCCCAGCCGCAGCCCGCCCCGCCGGCCGGCGCGCCCGGCTTCGTCGACTACCACATCCCCCTCAGCCTGATGCCACCGCGCGCCGAGGAGAGCCTGTACCTCGGTGGCCGCGCCTTCGGCGAGCCCACCATCGGCGTCGACCCCAAGACCGACGCGGTGATGTACCAGGCCGGCCTCTACACCATCCGCACCACCTTCAGCGACGCCACCAGGCCGGCCACGGCCACCTACACCGACGTCAGCGCCACGCCGTTCACCACCACGGCGAGCCTCGACGCCATTCTCGACGTCGACCGCGGCACCGGTCGCACCATCGTCAGCCAGCTCACCGGCGCCTGCAGCCTCAGCGCGGTGAGCGACGACGACGGGGCCACCTGGACGCCCGCCGCCAAGCCCTGCGAGACCCCGCCCGCCGTCGACCACCAGACCATCGGCGCGGGACCGTTCGCCGCGCCGCTGCCCAATCCCGGCGCGGCGTATCCCGACGCCGTGTACTACTGCTCGCAGAACGTCGCCGAGGCGGAGTGCGCGCTGAGCCTCGACGGCGGCACGACCTACGGCGCCGGCGTGCCGATGTGGACGTCGTCCGACTGCTTCGGGTTGCACGGCCACATCAAGGTCGCGCCCGACGGCACCGCGTACGTGCCCAACAAGGCGTGCGGCGCGCCCGAGTGCCTCATCGTCACCAGCACCGCCGGCCCCAGCTGCCATCCCGGCTTCGCGGTGTCGAGCGACGACGGCGCCAGCTGGACGGTGCACACCATCGCCGACGGGCACATGCGCTACTTCGACACCGGCGACCCGTCGATCGGCATCGGCGCGCGCGGCACGGTGTACTTCGGCTACGGCGATCGCGACGGGCATCCCAGGATCGCGGTGTGCACGCCGGGCGGCGCGAGCTGCTCGCCGTCGGTCGACGTCGGCGCCGCATACCACGTGGTCAACACCGAGATGCCGACCGTCGTCGCGGGAGACGACGACCGCGCGGCGTTCGCCTTCCTGGGCAGCACCATGCCGGGCGACGACCAGCAGAGCAGCTTCACCGGCACCTGGCACCTCTACGTCGCGATGACGTACGACGGCGGCAGGCACTGGACCACCACCGACGCCACCCCCGACGCGCCGGTGCAGCGCGGCTGCATCGAGTTCAACGCGAGCTGCCCGAGCACCCGCAACCAGAACGACCAGCGCAACCTGCTCGACTTCAACGACCTCACCCTCGACCGCGAGGGCCGCGTCATCGCCGCCTACACCGACGGCTGCCAGCCCGATCTCGGCCCGCCGCAGGGCCACGGCCCCTGCCTCACCGACGCGACCCGGCTGAGCGGTCTGGCCCCGGAGATCGAGGGACCGGCGATGGCACGGCAGGCGTGCGGGCCGGGCCTCTACGCGAAGTTCGACGCCCAGGCGGTTCCGTGCGCCGGCGCCCCCGCAGCCGCGACGGCCACCACGCCGGCGAGTGCCGCCCCGTCCGCGCCGTCGCATGTCGCCGCCGCCATCTCGACGCCGAACACGAGCGGCACGCGCCCGGCCACCACCGCGGCGGCGGCGCTCGCGGCCATCGCCGTCGTCGCGCTGACTCTCACCGGCCGTCGCCGCCGGCGGCGCTCAGGCTGACGTCACAGCCCACACCCGGATCGAGCTGCAACGTGAGGCGCGCGGTGGTCGCGTCCCACGAGGACGACGCCACGCAGGATCCCGACACCTGCGGCGCCGCCAGGGTGGAGGCGGGCCACGAGACGACCGCGTCCTGCGCGCCGTGCGCCGCGCTGACGTGCACGGTCAGCGTGCCGCGCACCCCGTCACCGCGCCCGCCGACCACGCCCGGCGGAGATGCGGCGACGAACGGCCGCGCCAGGTGCACCAGCCAGGAGCGGTTGACGACCCCCGCGTCGTTGGCGACGCCCCACGGCGTGCGCTCGCGCCACTGCCACCAGGCCCAGCCGGTCTGGTCGTCGTCGTAGGCGTCCAGCGCCGTGTCCGCGTACTGGCCCGCGTGCGGCACGGAGCTGTCGATGCCCAGCTCGCCGGTCCACATCGGCGCGGGAACCTGGGCGGCCTCGCCCTCCTGCTCGACGACGTGCGCGTCGAACGGGCGGCGATCCCCGTCGAACGCCGGCGGCACCAGCGAGCCGGTGTAGATGTGCGGGGAGTACACGACGCCGCGCGCATGCAGCGGCACGATGGTGGTGGGGAAGTCGCCGAGCAGGTCGCCCTCGACGAAGAAGAGGTGGTTGGCATCGACGGCGCCGACGTCGGCGATGGTTCTGGCATAGAGTGGCCACATCCAGTCCTGCTCGAAGAGTCGCGGCGGGATGGGGATGGGGTGCGGCTCGTTGAAGATGTCGTAGCCGGCCACCCCGGGGTCGTCGCGGAAGCGCGTGGCCAGGGCGCGCCACACCATCGAGAAGTCGCGCTGCCAGTCGGGTGCGAGCCAGAAGTACGTGTACGCGGCGTTGACCGCAGGGGAGAGGTGGCGGCGCCAGGAGTCCCACGGCCAGAACTGCAGGTCGGGCACCGCGGGCACCGACGCCCAGCGCGGCGCGCCCGAGCCGCCGAAGGCAGGTCCCCAGTCGAGGAAGTGCATGTCGAGCACGACGTACATCCCGTGCGTCTCGGCCATCGTCACGTAGCGGGCGATCTCGTCGAGGTACGCGGCGTCGACCCGTCCGCGCACCGGCTCCAGGCGCGACCAGGCGATGGGCAGGCGCAGCACGGTGAAGCCCGACTGCTGCATCTCCTCGATGTCGCGCAGGTCGAGGGGCGAGGGGTCGACGGTGTCGGGCTCGAGCAGGGCCGAGGTGTTGAAACCGCGCAGCAGCACGGCGCGGCCCTGCTCGTCGACGATGCGCGAGCCGGAGACGGTGAGCCAGGGGAGCACGCCGGGCGGGCGTGACGGCGGGGGCAGCGAGACCGCCAGCGCGGGCACGGGCGCGTAGGCCCAGACCCACCCCGCCAGCAGCATCAGCAGCAGGGTGAGCCCCGCCGCGTATCCGCCGCCACGCTGGCCGGGCAGGCGGCGCGGCCGCCGTCCACGGCGCCGGGAAGCAGACACGAGGGCTGATTGTGCCCCGTCCGCATACTTGGACCCCCATGACGCAGAACCCCGACGCCCCCGACACCGACCTCGACGCGTACTGCCACGCCCACCAGCCGCGCTTCGTCGACGAGCTCGTCGAGGCGCTGCGCATCCCCAGCATCTCGGCCGACCCCGCCCACCGCGACGACGTGGTGGCCAGCGCCGAGCACCTCGCCGACGCGGCCCGCCGCGCCGGGTTCCAGCGCACCGAGCTGCTCGAGACGGCCGGCCACCCCGCGCTGTACGCCGAGCTGACGGTCGACCCGGCGCTGCCCACCGCGCTCATCTACGGCCACCACGACGTGCAGCCGGTCGACCCGCTGGAGGAGTGGATCTCGCCGCCCTTCGAGCCCGAGGTGCGCGACAACGCCCTGTACGCGCGCGGCGCCGTCGACGACAAGGGCCAGGTCTGGATGCACCTCAAGGCGGTGGAGGCGCACATGCAGGTCCGCGGCCGCCTGCCGCTCAACCTCAAGCTCGTCGTCGAGGGCGAGGAGGAGATCGGCTCGGTCCACTTCGACGACCTGGTCGCCCAGCACCGCGAGAAGCTGCGCGCCGACGTGGCGGTGATCTCCGACACGCCCATCTTCGCCAAGGGCGTGCCCAGCCTCTGCACCGGCCTGCGCGGGCTGGCCCACCTCGAGGTGCGGGTCAGCGGGCCCAGCCTCGACCTCCACTCCGGTTACTTCGGCGGCGCGGTGGCCAACCCGGTCGACGAGCTGGCCCGCATGCTCGCCTCCCTGCACGACCCCGTCACCCACCGCGTCACCGTGCCGGGCTTCTACGCCGGCGTGCGCGAGGCCACCGCCGAGGAGCGCGCCCAGATCGCCGCGCTGCCCTACGACGAGGCCGCGCTGCTGCGCGAGGCGGGGGGCGCCCCGGCCACGGTGGGGGAGGAGGGCTGGACGCCGCTGGAGCGGATGTGGCTGCGCCCCACCCTGGAGGTCAACGGCATCTGGGGCGGGTACTCCGGCCCCGGCAGCAAGACGATCATCCCCGCGCACGCGGGAGCCAAGATCAGCTGCCGCCTGGTGCCCGACCAGGATCCCGAGGAGATCGCCGCGCTGGTCGCCGAGGCCCTGCGCAAGGCGGCGCCGCCGGCGGTGCGCGTCGAGGTGCACGTGGAGAAGGGCGGCCGGCCTCTGGTGACACCGATCGACCACCCCGCGGTGCAGGCGGCGCGCCGGGCGATGCGCCACGGCTTCGGCGCCGACCCCGCGATCATCCGCACCGGGGGCACCATCCCCCCGGTGGCCACCTTCCAGAGCGTGCTGGGACTGCCCAGCGTGCTGGTCGGCGTCGGCCTTCCCGACGACCAGATCCACGCCCCCAACGAGCGCTTCGACCTCGACCAGTACGCCGCCGGCGTGCGCGTCGTGGCGGCGCTGTGGGACGAGCTTCCCGGAGCGCTGCGGCCGGCCCCGTAGAACGCGTCGCGATGCCTCGCTGACGAGGCGTCGCACAGCGCATGACGGAACGGTGGTGACGGGGTAGCAGGCCGGAGGATGGCCGTCCCGCGGGGCCGGTTTGCTGCTGACATTGCCCTGCCAACCGTCACACAGGGACCATGACGCTCTTCCCCCCACGCGGAGCGTCCTGGACTGACGGCGCGGGGGCAGCCCGCCGTACCAGGAAGCCTGCACGCCTGCGCGCGAGCGATCGCGGAGTCACCGTCGTCGAGTTCGCCCTCGTCGCGCCACTGCTGTTCCTGCTCATCCTGGGCATCGTCGTCACCGCCATCGTGGTGACCAACCAGGTGCAGCTGAGCAACGCGGTGCGCGACGGCGCGCGCGCGGCCGGTGTCTGCGGCGGCGCGTCGCGCAACCAGCTGAGTCCCGTGCCCAGCCTGCCCGACGGCAACGCCTGCGACGTCAGCCATCTCACCGCGTTCATCCAGAACCGCCTGCAGGCGGTGCCGGGCGCGGTGAACCTCACCGTGTGCGTCGGCCAGACGGGCGCCGCCTCGACGGGCACCGACTGCAGCTCCACCGACGCCTCGGTTCTCGACCACTGCCAGTTCCACTACACGATCAGCGTGCAGGCGACCTACGACCAGCCGCTGTACATCCCGCTGGTGGGCAAGTTCTTCGCCAACGACGGCACCGGCAACGGCCGCGACCTCTCGGCGGAGGCGGAGGCGTCATGCGAACGCTGACAGGACGCAGGCGCCGTCGCCGCTCGCGCGGCCAGGCGATGATCGAGCTGGCCATCGCCGCACCGTTCCTGCTGCTGCTGCTGGTGGGCGCCGCGCAGTTCGCCTACCTGGCATACGCCGGCATCAGCGTGCAGACGGCGGCGCGCGAAGGTGCGCGCATCGCGGCGGAGAACCCTGGCGCCGTGTCGCCGGTGCCGAGCTGCCCGACGACGCCACCGGGATCGGGCCAGAGCACCGGCAACGCGGTCTGCGACGCCATCTACCGCGGCGCCGGGCTGCTGGGCAGCTCCAACCTGACCATCAGCGTCACCGCTCCGGACACCACCGTCAGCGCCGTCCCCACCGACGTCATCCAGATCGACAACCCGCACACCTCGACAAGCTCGACGACCAGCTCGACGACCACGGCGGGCGGGTGCAACGGCAACACTGTGGCGGTCACCGGCGCGGTCAGCCCGGCGCAGGTGGCGAGCATCACCGACAACGGCACCAACCTGATCACCAAGACGACCCTCTCCGACGGCACCTTCACCCTCTGCCTGCTGTCGGAGAACGGCAGCCACTCCTACACCGACACCATCTACTTCACCTCACAGTCCTGCAGCGCCACCCAGGTGACCCAGGACGTCACCGTGACCAGCAGCGGCGCGTCGCCGTCGACGCTCAGCATCTCGCTGCCCGCGGCGACCTGCACCAGCACCAGCACCACCACGACGAGCACCACGGCGTCGACGTCGACGAGCACCACGTCCACGTCGTCGAGCACGTCCTCGAGCAGCGCGTCGAGCTTCAGCGGCTCGACGGGCAGCTTCTCCTGCAGCGGCACGCTGACCGGCCAGTACGTGACGGTGAGCGTCTCCTACGACGCGCCGGTCTTCG
>DASRDZ010000091.1:0-19950 GCA_035652335.1 Candidatus Dormiibacterota bacterium | reverse complement strand
TAGCGCGATCGCCGTCGGCGGCGTGCATGTGCCTGCGGATATGCCATGAATCAGGGGGGCGGGCCGGGGCGCTGGGGGCGCCGGAGGCGCGGGCGAGGACGAGTGCTGGAGCTGCGCGGCCCGAAGGACGAGCCTGAAGGGGAACTACGGCTAGAGGGCCTAGGGTACCCCAGGCGTCCTGGTCGCAGGGGCTCAGCGGCGTGCGGCCCGCCCCTCGCCGACCGCGGCGGCGCCGCCGACCGAACAGACATTCGGACCGCGGCTCAGCGCTTGAGCAGCTCCCTGGCCAGCACCACCCGCTGGATCTGGTTGGTCCCCTCGTAGATCTGGGTGATCTTGGCGTCGCGCATCATCCGCTCGACGGGGTACTCCCGCACATAGCCGTAGCCTCCCAGGATCTGCACCGCGTCGGTGGTGACCTTCATCGCCGCGTCGCCGGCGACGAGCTTGGCCAGCGCGCAGTAGCGGCTGATGTCCTCGCCCTTGGCGTCGATCACCTGCGAGGCGAGGTAGACCAGCGCCCGCGCCGCCTGCGTCTGCGCCTCCATGTCGGCGAGCATGAACTGGATGCCCTGGAACTCGGCGATCGACCTGCCGAACTGCTGCCGCTCCTTGGCGTAGTTGACCGCGTAGTCCAGAGCGCCCTGGGCGATGCCCAGCGCCTGCGCCGCCACACCGGGACGCGAGCGGTCGAGCACGCGCAGCGCGAGCTTGAAGCCCTCGCCCTCCTCGCCGAGCCGGTTGCTCGCCGGCACCACCACGTCGTCGAAGTGCAGCTCCGCGGTGTTGCTGCCGCGGATGCCGAGCTTGCCGTGGATGGTCGAGGCGCTGAAGCCCTGGAGCTTCTGGGCGTCCTCGAGGACGAAGGCGCTGATGCCGCGCGACCCGGCCGAGGTGTCCGTCTTGGCGAAGACGGTGATGGTGTCGGCGACGCCGCCCTGGGTGATCCAGAGCTTGCTGCCGCTGAGCACGTAGTCCTCGCCGCGGCGGGTGGCCCTGGTCTGCATGCCGGCGGGGTCGCTGCCGGCGCCGGGCTCGCTGAGCGCGTAGGCGGCGAGCTTGCGGCCGCTGGCCAGGTCGGGCAGGAGGCGCTGCTTCTGCTCCTCGGAGCCGCCGATCATGATCGGGTAGCCGCCCAGCGCCTGGACGGCCAGGATCAGGGCGCTGGTGGCGCAGACCTTGGCCACCTCCTCGATGGCGACGTTGAGGGTCAGGGCGCTGCCGCTCAGGCCGCCGTACTCGGGCTGGAAGGGCAGGGAGAAGAGGTCGTGGGAGCGGAAGAGCTCGACCACGTCCCAGGGGAACTCCTCCTTCTCGTCGATCTCGGCGGCGCGCGGGGCGATGCGGGCGGCGGCCAGCTCGCGGACCGAGCGCTGGATCATGAGCTGTTCTTCGTTCAGGCGAACGTCCATATGCGGGGCATTATGCCCCCCTCGTCAGGGGGCGCTGCGCCCCCCTCGCCGCCGCCGCGGCTCACCCCCCGCTGGTTCTGAGCAGGTGGCGGGCGAGGACGATGCGCTGCACCTGGTTGGTGCCCTCGTAGATCTGGCAGGCCTTGGCGTCGCGCAGGCGGATGGCCGCAGGGTGGTCCTCGCGCTGTGACTCGGGGGCGCAGAGCTCGACGGCGGCGTGGGCGACCTGCATGGCGGCGTCGGTGGCGTAGAGCTTGGCGGCGGCGGCCTGCGGGGTGAAGGGTTGCCCTGCGTCGCACATCGCCGCGGCGTGGCGGTAGAGGGCGCGGCTGGCGGCGGTGAGCGCGTCCATGTCGGCGAGGGTGGTGGTGAAGGAGTGCGCGCGCGGGTCGGCGCGCGCGGCGTCGAGGGCGCCCTGGGCGATGCCGGTGGCCTGGGCGCTGATGCCGATGCGCCCGCTGTCCAGCGCCGACATGGCGACGCGGAAGCCCTGCCCTTCGGCGGCCAGCATGTTCTGGACAGGAACGGCCACATCGTCGAGGACCAGCTCCGCCGTCCAGGAGCCGCGCAGGCCCATCTTGTGGAGCGGCGGCTGCGGCCTGACGCCGGGGAGCGACGCCTCGACCAGGAAGGCGCTGATCCCCCGCGCACCACCGCCCTCCCCGGTGCGCGCCATGACGACGTAGAGGTCGGCGGCGCCCGCGTTGGTGATGAAGGCCTTGGTGCCGCGCAGGATCCATTCGTCGCCGCGGCGGGTGGCGGTGGTGAGCAGCGCGGCGGCGTCGCTGCCGCTGCCGGGCTCGGTGAGCGCGAAGGCGCCCAGCCATTCGCCGCTCGACAGGCGCGGAAGGTAGCGCCGCTTCTGCTCCTCGCTGCCGAAGAGGACGACGGGCTCGGTGGCCACCGAGACGTGCACGTCGAGGATCACCGCGCTGCTGGCGCATTCGCGGGCCACGGCCTCGATGAACTCCGCGAAGGCGAGGTGACCTGCGTCGGTCCCGCCGTATTCCCGCGGCACCAGGAGCCCGGTCAGTCCGTGGCGCGCTGCCTCCGCGAGGATGTCGCGCGGGAAGTGCTCGTTGTCGCCTCGCGCCATGCGCTCGGCGCGCGGCGCGATGACCTCGCGCGCGAAGGCGGCAGCGCCGGCTGCGGGGCTCTCAATCAACGCGGACCCGGGGGGGACGCTGGTGCTCGGCCGCACTCCAGCGGCGAGGGCTGGCGTGGGGGGCTCCCGCTCACGGGCGCGTCAGCGCCCAGATGGTGGCGGTCATCCGACACGGATGACCGTGGCCTCGCCCTGGGCCATGCCGCTGCAGATCCCCGCCGCACCGTGGCCGCCGCCGCGCTCGCGCAGCGCGTAGACCAGCGTCATCAGGATGCGCGCGCCGCTGGCGCCGATGGGATGCCCCACCGCGATGGCACCGCCGTTGACGTTGACCCGTTCCGGATCGACCTCGAGCATCCGCGTGGCGGTGATGGCCACCGCCGCGAAGGCCTCGTTGATCTCCACCAGCTGCAGGTCGTCGACGCCCACCTCGCCGCCGGTGCGGGCGAGCGCCGCCTGGACGGCGGTGGCGGGGACGGTGGCGAGGTAGGGGTGGTCGGCGGCGCTGTCGGCTCCGGCGATCCAGGTGGCCAGTGGCTCCAATCCCGCCGCCTCGGCGCGCTGGCGCGACATCAGCAGCACGGCGGTGGCGCCGTCGTTGATCCCCGGCGCGTTGCCGGCGGTGACGCTGCCGTCCGGCTGGAAGGCGGGGCGCAGCGACTGCAGCTTCTCCAGCGTGGTGTCGGCCCGCGGCTGCTCGTCCGCGGCGACCACGTTCTTGCCGTTCTCGACCGGAACGATCTCGCCGGCGAAGAAGCCGCGGCGCAGCGCCTCCTGGTAGCGCTGCTGCGAGCGCAGCGCCCACTCGTCCTGCTCCTCGCGCGACACGCCCATCTCGCGCGCGACGTCGCCGCCGTGCACGCCCATGTGCACCCCGTCGACCGGGCAGCAGAGCCCGTCGCGGAGCATCTCGTCGACGGCGATGCGGTCCCCGAAGCGGGAGCCGAAGCGCTGGTCCTCCAGCAGGTACGGCGCGCGCGACATCGACTCCATGCCCCCCGCCACGACGACGTCCGCCTCGCCCGCGCGCACCAGCAGCGCACCGAGGTTGACCGCCTTCAGCGCCGAGGCACACACCTTGTTGACGGTGAACGACGGCACGCTGCTGGGCAGCCCCGCCTTCAACCCCGCCTGCCGCGAGGGCACCTGTCCCTGCCCGGCGGCGAGGACCGTGCCCATGATCAGGTGGTCGACCTGCTCCGGCGCGGTGCCGCTGCGGTCGAGGACGGTGCGGATGGCCACGGCGCCGAGGTCGGTGGCGGACATGGAGCTGAGCCCGCCGCCCAGCCGGCCGAAGGGCGTGCGGGCGGCGGCGACGAGGACGACGTCACGGGGAGCCATGACGGCATCGTAGCCGCCCGGCGGGGCGGGGAAACCTAGCGGCGGAGCGCCCGCTCCAGCAGCACCTCGCCCGTCTCGCCCGGCTCGCGCGTCAGCA
This sequence comes from Candidatus Dormiibacterota bacterium, assembly GCA_035652335.1. Lineage (GTDB taxonomy): Bacteria > Chloroflexota > Dormibacteria > Aeolococcales > Aeolococcaceae > DASRDZ01. The sequence goes on along the minus strand of DASRDZ010000091.1, from coordinate 15,995 downwards.
CGCGCACCGCGGGGGTCCTGCGGTCGCCGCCGAGGGCCCTGCTCACCCGCTGCGCCACCACCTCCGCCCCCGCGGGGGCGACGTCGGGGAGGAGCACGGCGCCGGTGTGGACGTCGAGGAGGCCGAGCAGGTCGACGTTGCGCACCACCGAGCGCACCGCGGAGAGGACCCACGGCGTGGCGCCCTCGACGGTGACCAGCGAGAGCGGGCGGCCGTGCTCCTCGGCGAGGCGCGACTCGACGCGCAGCCAGGCGGCGGTCGCGGGTGGAGCCAGCGGGCCGCGCACGGCGCGCAGGTCGACCCCGGCGTCGCGCAGCCGTCGCTCGCGCTCGTGCGCGCGCACCACGCGCACCACCAGGGCGGCCAGCGCCTCCAGCCGGAAGGGCTTGATCACCACGCCGCGCAGGCCCAGGTCTGCACCGTCCTGGAGATGCTGCTGCGTCGGGGTCACCGTCGTGCACCACACGACGGGCGGCTGGTCGGCACCGGCGCGCCCGTGCCAGTCGCGCAGGACGTCGAGGGCGTCGCGCTCGCGGTCGTGCGGCTCCATCACGGTGACGTCGGGCGCCTGCTCGGCGCAGCGCTCGGCGGCGGCGTCGAGGTCGGCGAAGCCCTCGACGGTGAAGCCGTGCACCTCGAGGAGGGTGCGGGTGATGGTGCGCATCGCCGGGGTGCTGTCGATGACGAAGGCGAGGCGCGGACCGATCGGCGTGCGCGAGCCGAGGCGGCTGGTGCCCTCGGGGAGCAGCTCGACGGCGCGCGAGCCGGCGGCGACGCTGTGGACGCCTGAGGGATGGGACGTGAGCTGGACCATGGCGTGCATACCTTCCTGGTTGCCCGTGACGACCCGCCTGACGGCACGTTCGCACGGTCCCTTGCGATCAGACCGCCGCCGTGACCGAGGCGTTACCCGGCTTTCCGGATCGTCACTCCACGCCGACGCCGAGCGGCCGGAGCAGGTGCCGGGCGATGAGGATGCGCTGCACCTCGCTGGTCCCCTCGCCGATCTCGTTGATCTTGACGTCGCGGTAGTACCGCGCCACCGGCGACTCCTCGATGAAGCCGTACCCACCGTGGATCTGCACCGCCTGGTTGGCGCAGGCGGTGGCCGTCTCCGAGGCGTGCAGCTTGGCCATCGAGGCGTAGACGCCCGCCGAGCCGGTGGCGTCGATGGCGCTGGCGGCGCGCAGGGTGATGAGGCGGGAGAGCTCCACCTGGGTGGCCATGTCGGCGAGCTTGAACTGGGTGGCCTGGAAGCGCGCGATGGGCTGGCCGAACTGGCGGCGCTGGGCGCTGTACTGCAGGCTGGCGTCGAGGCACGCCTGGGCGACGCCGACGCTGAGCGCCGCGATGGCCACCCGGCCGCCCTCCAGTATCTGCAGGAACTGGCGCAAACCTGCGCCCTCCTGGCCCACGATGGCGCCGCGGGGGACGTGCACGTCGTCGAAGAGCAGCTCGCGGGTGTCGCTGGCGTGCCAGCCGAGCTTGCGGTACTTGGGCGCCTGGGTGTATCCGGGGGTGCCGCGCTCGACGGCGAAGGCGGTGATCTGCTTGCTCCCGTCGGCGGCGGTGCCGGTCACCGCAGTCATGGTCACCCCGGCGCTGATCTCCGTCCCTGCGTTCGTGATGAAGGCCTTGCGGCCGTTGATCACCCAGCCGTCGCCGTCGCGCACCGCGCGCGACTGCGTGCCGCCCGCGTCGGAGCCGGCCTCGGGCTCGGTGAGGCCGAAGGCCCAGAGCTTCTCGCCGCTGAGCAGCTGGGGCAGGTGGCGCTCCCTCTGCTCGTCGGTGCCGAAGTGGACGAAGGGCGCGATGCCCAGGCTGACCGCGGCCTCCAGGGTGATGGCCAGCGCGGCGTCGCCGCGGGCGATCTCCTCCAGGGCGAGGCAGTAGGAGACGAAGTCGCCGCCGGCGCCGCCCACGCTCTCGGGGAAGGGCAGGGCGAAGAGGCCGAGCCGGGCCATGCCGGCGACCAGGTCGTAGGGGAACTCGCCGGTCTCGTCGTAGTGGGCGGCCCTGGGGACGACCTCGCCCTGGGCGAAGTCGCGGCAGAGGTCGCGGACGGCGCGCTGCTCGTCGCTGAGCTCGAAATTCACAGCGCTGCACAGGCTAGCGGTTCCGGCGCAGGGCCCGGAGGGTTGCGCCGGGAGCCGTCCCTCGCCGAACATGGCGGTCTCATGACCGAGACCGCGGCCCGCGGAGCAGCCCCGGCCACCGGCGGGCAGCAGGCCGACCCGCGGCGCTGGATCGCCCTCTTCGTGGTGCTGACGGCGGCCTTCATGGTTCTGCTCGACATCTCCATCGTCAACGTCGCCATCCCCTCGATCCAGCGCAACCTGGGGGCGTCGTTCGGGCAGGTGCAGCTCGTCCTCGCCGGCTACCAGCTCGCCTACGCGGTGGTCCTGATCACCGGCGGGCGCCTCGGCGACATCTACGGCCGCAAGCGCCTGTTCATGACAGGGATGGCCGGATTCGTCCTGGCCTCGGCGTCCTGCGGCTTCGCGCGCAATCCCGACATGCTGGTGATCTCGCGCGTCGTCCAGGGACTGATGGCCGCGCTGATGTTCCCGCAGGTGCTCTCGACGATCCAGGTGGTGTTCCCGCCGCGCGAGCGCGCCGCCGCCTTCGGCGCCTTCGGGGCGGTGATCGGGCTGGCCACCATCGCGGGCCCGCTGGTCGGCGGCCTGCTCATCGGCAGCGACACCACCGGCGATCGCTGGCGGTGGATCTTCCTGGTCAACCTGCCCATCGGCATCGCCGCGCTGACCGCGGCGTGGTTCCTGCTCAACGAGTCGCGCGCACCGACGGCGCGGCGTCTCGACCCGGTCGGCGTCGTGCTCGCCTCGGGGGCGCTGGGATTGCTGACGTATCCCCTGGTGGAGGGGCGCGACCAGGGCTGGCCGGCGTGGTCGTTCGTGATGCTTGCGGCGGCGCTGCCGGTGCTGCTCCTCTTCGTCCGCTACGAACGGATCAAGACCCGGCGCGACGGCTCACCGCTGGTGGAGCTGTCGATGTTCCGCGACCGTGCCTTCAGCGCGGGCACGGCGCTGTCGGCGGTGTTCTTCTCGGCCATCCCCGCCTTCTTCCTCGTCTTCTCGCTGACGCTGCAGATCGGGCTTGGCTTCACGCCGCTGCGGGCCGGGTTGACGACACTGCCCTGGTCGATCGCCACCGCCTTCTCCTCGGCGATGTCGGTGCGGCTGGCGCCGCGGCTGGGCAAGCGCATCCTCATGGCGGGCAGCGTGCTGCTGACCCTCGGCATGGTCGGCGTCATCCTCACCGTCCGCGCGCGCGGCACCTCGCTCGACGGGCCGGAGCTGATCCCCGCGCTCCTCTTCGCCGGGGCCGGCATGGGCTGCATCATCGCGCCGCTCACCAACATCATCCTGGCGGGCATCAGCCACGGCGACGCGGGGTCGGCGTCGGGAGTGCTCACGACCATGCAGCAGATCGGCGGCGCCATGGGCGTCGCGGTCGTCGGCGTCATCTTCTTCGGGCTGATCGGCGGGCGCGCCGACACCGCCTCCGCAAACGTCCTGCCGCAGCTGCGCAGCGACCTGGTCGCGCTGCAGGTGCCGCCCGCCGCGATGGACAGCGCGCTGCACGGCTTCCAGGTCTGCTTCCACGACCGCGCCGCGGAGAACGACCCGTCGGTGACGCCGCCGTCGTGCGCACGGGCGCAGCAGCTGAGCAGCGGTCCGGCCGAGACGGCGGCGTTCCAGCGTGCCGCGTCGGCGGCCCTCGGCGACGACTTCGAGCAGTCGCTGCAGCTGTCGCTGCTCTACCAGATCGCCGTCTTCGTGGCCAGCTTCGTGATGGTGTCGGCCATCCCCACACCCTCGCGGCAGGCGGGCTGGGGAGGAGCCGCCAGCGCGGCGCACTGAGTTCTCAACGCGCTTTCAGCGTGGATTCAACGCCGTCTCAGATGTGACTCCCAGCATGTGGTTCCACCGCGACCGCACCCCTTCGCGAAAAGGAACCACACGCCATGAGCCTCCGCACCGTCGCCACCGCCGTCTCGGCCCTCGCCGGGATCGGCTCCGCCGCCTTCGGCGTCGGCAGCCACATCTCCTCCGCGGCGCCGCTGGCCGCCGCTCCCGCCGCCGCACAGCTCACCGCGACGTCAGCGCCGTCCACCGCGACGCCGTCGACCGCACCGTCCAAGCCCGCCTGCGACGACGGCACCTGGCACGGTCCCGACGGGATCGACATGCAGGGACGCCCCTCCTTCGACGCCAGTGACAGCGGCGCCGCCTACATCTGGCACGACTCGACCGGCTGGCACCTCCGCACCACCGACGCCTCGCGGGGCGCCCACCACTACACCGGCACCATCGCCGCCTCGCCGGGCGCGACCTTCAGCGCCGTCCGACCCGTCCGCGACGAGCGTGACGACCGCGTCTGGGTCGGCGGCGACAACGTGCTGCACTACGACCTCACCACCTATCGCGGCGTCGACGGCTTCGACTTCCGCGTCACCGCCTGCGCCGGCGACCGCGACCACCAGGCGCTGCGCTTCTCGCTCGACTACGACGGGCGCGAGCAGGACGCCGCCCGCATCAAGCTGGGTGCGGACAAGCGCCATCCCGACTCGGCGACGTTCACCGTCTGGCGGGACGTCTGAGTCCCGCCCCCCTCTCGCTGCACGGCGCCCGATCCCGCACTCTGGGCCACGCGGGATCGGGTGCCGTCTTCGCGCGGGTGCGCGCGGCGGTGAGACTCAGCGGCCCGCCGCCGCTCCCAGGCGCTCGCCGACCAGCCGCACCACGTCCTCGATGGTGTCGGCAATGGCGGCGCCGGCGGCGGTGAGGGCGTCGATCTTCGACTGGGCGGTGCCCTTGTTGCCGCTGATGATGGCGCCGGCGTGGCCCATGCGCTTGCCGGGCGGGGCGGTGCGCCCGGAGATGAAGGCGACGACGGGCTTGTCGAAGCCCCTGGCGATGACGTGCTCGGCGGCGTCCTCCTCGTCGGAGCCGCCGATCTCGCCGACCATGACCACCGCCGCCGTGGCGGGGTCGGCGGCGAGCATGGGGAGGACGTCCCTGAAGGACATGCCCAGGACCGGGTCGCCGCCGATGCCGACGGCGGTGGTCTGGCCGAACCCGCCCAGGGTGAGCGCCTGGATCACCTCGTAGGTCAACGTGCCGGAGCGCGCGACGATGCCGACGTTCCCCGGCGTGGCGACGTGGTTGGGGATGAAGCCGATCTTGCACTCGCCGGCGGTCATCAGGCCCGGGCAGTTGGGACCGATGAGCCGCGTCGAGGTGGAGTCGACGTACGCCTTGACCCGGATCATGTCGTGCACCGGGATGCCCTCGGTGACGCACACCGCGACGCCCACCCCCGCCGCCGCCGACTCCATGATGGCGTCGGCCGCGAAGGGCGGCGGCACGATGATGAAGGAGGCGTCGGCGCCGGTCTCGCGCACGGCGTCGGCGACGGTGTCGAAGATGGGGACGCCGAGATGGGTCTGCCCGCCCTTGCCGGGGACGACGCCGGCGACCACGCGGGTGCCGTACTCGATCATCTGCTCGGTGTGGAACGAGCCCTCACGCCCGGTGATGCCCTGCACGACCACGCGTGTCGACTTGTTGACGAGAATGGACACAACTCGCTCCCTTCGCTCTCAGCGCGTCAGCTCGACGATCTTCCTGGCGGCGTCCTGAGCGTCGATGCCCGGCGTGATCCCCGACTCCTCGAGCAGCCGGCGCCCCTCCTCCTCGCGCGTCCCGGTCATGCGCACCACGATGGGCTTGGTGATGCCCAGCCCGTCGCGCGCCTCGATGATCCCCTTGGCCACCTCGTCGCCGCGGGTGATGCCGCCGAAGATGTTGACGAAGATGCCGCGCACGTCGGGATCCTGGAGGATCATGTCGAACGCCTCGCGCACCTTCTCGGCGTCGGCGCCGCCGCCGATGTCGAGGAAGTTGTTGGGGTTGCCGCCGCTGGCCTTGACCAGGTCGAGGGTGTTCATGGCCAGGCCGGCGCCGTTGGCGATGCAGCCGATGCTGCCTCCTGGCAGGTGGACGTAGGTGAGGCCGCGGCGCTTGGCCTCCGCCTCGTAGGGGTCGTCGCCGGTGACGCCGTCCTCGCCCATGGCGTCGCGGGCGACCTCGGCGGCGACGTCCTGGTGGCGGTACTCGGCGTTGTCGTCGATCTCCAGCTTGCCGTCGGCGGCGACGAGCTTGCCGTCGGGCGTGAGCACCAGCGGGTTGATCTCGCAGGTCACCGCGTCGAGCTTCAGCGCCAGCTCGAACAGCGTCTGGGTCAGCGAGGCGAGCTGCGCGGTGAGCCTGCCGCGCTGCTCCTGCAGCGCGGGCGCGTGGCGCAGGGCGTCGAAGCCGATCTGGCGCACCTCGTAGGGCTGCGGGCCGCGGAAGGGGTCGGGCCAGAGCTTGACCACCTTCTCCGGCGCCTCCTCGGCGACCTGCTCGATCTCCATGCCGCCGGCGGCGCTGAAGATCACCACCAGGCGACGGCGGTCGCGGTCGAGGGTGATGCCGAGGTACAGCTCCTGCCCGATCTCCAGGCCGGTCTCGATCCACACGCTGCGCACCGGGTAGCCGCGGATCGACATGGCCAGGATGCGCTCGGCCTCGCGGCGGGCCTCCTCTGGCGTGTCGACCACGGCGATGCCGCCGGCCTTGCCGCGCCCACCGATGGGCACCTGCGCCTTGACCGCGACGCGCCCCCCGATCTCGCTGGCCGCCGCCTCCGCCTCCTCCGGGGTCCTCGCCACCCGGCCGGTGGGGACGGCGATCCCGGCGGCGGCGAACTGCTGCTTGGCCTGGTACTCGAGGAGCTTCACGGAGGCGAAAGTCTACTTCCCTGGGGAATGTCGCCGCCCCGCGTCGCAGGCGTTCCGAGCCGCATCATGGGCCACGCCGTGCCAAGCCGCCGCGCCGCCCTGCTCGTGGTCATCGCCTGCAACCTGCTCTGGGCGGGCAGCTACGTCGCCGGCAAGGCCGCCCTCGACGAGGTCTCCTTCGTCACCCTCAACGCGCTGCGCTTCGGCATCGCCGCCGTCATCCTGGCGCCCGTCGTCTGGCGCGGCCGCGCCCTGCTGCCCCGCGACCGCGGTGGACGCCTGCGCCTGCTCGCAATCGCGGGCTTCGGCTTCTGCGGCAACAAGGCGCTGGAGTTCCTCGGCCTCAGCCTGACCACCGCCACCGACACGGCGCTGCTGATCACCTCGGAGTCGCTGGTGACGCTGCTGCTGGCCGTGCTCGTCCTCGGCGAGCGGCTGCAGCGGCGCATCGGCGCTGCCCTGCTGCTGGGCGGCGTCGGCGTGTACGTGCTCGTCGAGGGCGGGCTGGTGGCGCCCCACCTGCTGCACGGCGGCGAGGGCGTCGGCGACGGCATCGTGGTGGCCTCGCTGGCGCTGGAGTCGCTGGCCACCGTCTCCGGCGCGCGGCTGATGCGCAGCGGGGCGCCCGTCGTCGTCACCGGGGCGGCGGTGATCCTCAGCGAATGCATCTGGGCGCCGGCCGCGATCGGGTACGCCCTGCACGGCGGCGCGCCGCACCTCACCGCCGGCGGGTGGGCCGGCGTCGCGTACCTCGCGGTGGTGACCACGGTGATCGCCTACAGCGGCTGGTTCTGGGGGATGCAGCGGCTCAGCGCCCAGGACCTCACGCCGCTGCTGTTGGTGCAGCCTCTGGCAGGAACTCTGATCGCCGCGGTGGTGCGCGGGGAGCGACCCGGGGCGAGCACTCTCGCCGGCGGCGCCTGCGTCCTGGCGGGGGTCGCCCTGGTGGCGCTGCGGCGCGAGCCGTCGCCCGCCGAGGCCGAGCTGCAGGCGATGGCACCCGAGGCGCCATAGCGCCCCCACACCCCTGTAGACTGCCCCGGACCATGCACGCACCCGTCGCCCTCCTCGGCGGAACCGGCAAGCTCGGGCCCGGGCTGGCCATGCGGTTCGCCCGCGCCGGGGTGCCGGTGCTGATCGGCAGCAGGGACGCGGAGAAGGGCGTGGCCGCGGCCGCCGAGGCCACCGAGAAGCTGCGCGCGAGCGGCAGCGACTTCGCCCCCATCGAGGGCTGCGACAACGCCTGGGCCGCCGCCCGCGGCCGCCTGGCGCTGGTCACCGTCCCCTACGAGGGACAGGCCGCGATGCTGCCAGCCCTGGCCAAATCTCTGGCGGGCAAGGTGGTGGTCAGCACCGCCGTCCCGCTCCGCTTCGAGGAGGGCGTCGGTCCGGTGCACGTCGACGTGCCCGAGGGCTCGGCGGCGCAGCAGGCCGCGGCGCTGCTGCCCGAGTCGCACGTCGCCGCCGCCTTCCACTCGGTGAGCAGCGCCCAGCTGAAGCGACTGGGCACGACGCTCGACGAGCACGTCGTGGTCACCGGCGACGACCTGCGGGCCAAGCAGGAGGCGATGGCCCTGGTGCGCCTGCTGCCCGGAGCCCGTCCGGTCGACGGCGGTCCACTGCACTGCGCGCGCTACTCCGAGCAGCTCACCGTGCTGCTGCTCAGCGTCAACGGCATCTACAAGACACATGCCGGGGTGGTGATCACCAACCTGCCTCCCGAGCAGCCCGCCGGCTGAGCGGCCCGCTCCGCATGAGCACGACGCCGCCGCCGCTGCCAGAAGCTCCCCGGGTCCCGGCGGTGCGCATCCGCACCCTGGTCACCGCCGCGCTGATCACCCTGGCGGTGGTGGGGCTGGTCTTCCTCCTCCACGCCATCCTCGACATCGTCATGGTGTTCCTGCTCGCCGTGGTGGTGGCGGAGGGCATCAGGCCGCTGGTGAGCAGGCTGCAGGGCTTGCGCTTCCCCAAGGCCCTCGCCATCCTCACCGTCTACGCGGTGCTGCTCGGCGTGCTGGCGCTGCTCGTCGTCCTGCTGGTGCAGCCGCTGGTGTCGCAGGCACAGCAGCTCGCCAACGACTTCCCCAAGTACCAGAACCAGCTCCAGCAGTTCATCAACGACGTGCAGTCGCGGCTGCACCTGTCGGGCAACTTCAGCACCCAGATCGGCAGCGCCCTGGGCACCGCCAAGGACGTGCTGCTGGCGATCGGCTCGACGGTGGCCACGGTATTGGTGAACTTCGTCATCGTCCTGGTGCTGGCCTTCCTGTGGCTCACCACCAGCGACCGGCTCAAGGCCTTCACCGTCGACCTGGTGCCGCCGGCGCGGCAGCCGCTCGCCGCCGACATCATCGGCGAGATGGGGCGCCGCAGCGGCGGCTACGTGCGCGGCGTGGTCATCAACATGCTGGTCATCGGGCTGCTCGCGGGCGGCGCCGTGGCGGCCCTGCGCCTGCCCTCACCGGTGCTGCTCGGCATCTTCGCCGGGATCATGGAGGCGATCCCCATCTTCGGGCCGTTCCTCGGCGCCGCCCCCGCGGTGCTGCTCGGCTTCACCGTGTCGCCGCTGTACCCGCTGCTGGTCGCCGGGGTGTTCCTGGTCATCCAGCAGATCGAGAGCAACACCCTGGTGCCGGTGGTGATGAACCGCGCCGTGCAGCTTCCCCCGCTCGGCGTGGTGCTGGCGCTGCTGGTCGGCGGCGCCCTGCAGGGCGTGGTCGGCGCGCTGCTCGCCGTGCCGGTGGCCGCCACCATGCAGGTGCTGGTGCTGCGCGTCGTGGTGCCGATGATCCACGTCGCCCAGGGGCGCACCCTGCAGGCGGAGATGGAGATGCGCGTCGCGGAGCCGGCGCAGGCCGGTGCGCGGAAGCCGCCGTGGTGGCGGCGGGTGGCCGGAGTGCTCCCTCGCGGCGGCTGACCTCGGCGTCCTATCTGACGCAATCACCGCGAACGGCGCGATGCAACGCCTCGGTGCAGTTTGGACGTCTCACGTAAGATCCCTCCCTAACGACCAGGGCGGCCGCGTTGAGGAGTGACCATGCGTCGAGTCTTCGTCCTCCCGGTGGCGGGCATGGCCGCGGTGGTGATGGCGTCCGCACCGCTTGCGGCGGACGCAGCCGTCGGTTCCTGGAGCATCGTCTCCACCCCCGACGCCTCCGGCAGCGCGGTGGCGAGCTACCTGGAGAAGGTGGCCTGCGCCAGCACCACCGAATGCTGGGCGGCCGGCTTCTCCAATGACAGCAGCTTCAACCTCAGCACCCTCATGGAACGGTGGGACGGCACGTCGTGGACGGTGGTCGCCTCCCCCGACCCGGGCACCGACAACCAGCTCTGGAACGTCGCCTGCGCATCCGCATCGGAGTGCTGGGCGGTGGGGCAGGCCTCGAGCCCGCCGACTCAGACCGCGCTGGTCGCGAGGTGGAACGGGACCACCTGGTCGCAGCTGACCGTGCCGGACCCGAGCAGCCAGGACAGCCTCCAGGGCGTCACCTGCGTCAGCACCACCGACTGCTGGGCGGTCGGCTTCCAGTCCGGCAACGCGGCGACGCTGATCGAGCACTGGAACGGCACGGCATGGACGGTCACCGCGAGCCCGAACTCCGCCTCGCCGACCAATCTCCTGCAGGCGGTCACCTGCGTCAGCAGCACGGAGTGCTGGGCGGTGGGGACGCAGACCAACACCACCCTCGTCGAGAAATGGGACGGCACCGCCTGGACCATCGTGTCCAGCCCGAACAACACGTCGGCGGGCATCGCCTTCAACGATCTCTTCGACGTCACCTGCGCCGCCGCGAGCGATTGCTGGGCGGTCGGCGACGCCACCGTCGGCGCCACCGGCGCGACGTCGAACCTGGTCGAGCACTGGAACGGGTCGGCGTGGAGCCTGGTCACCGCGCCCGACGCCGGCGGCGGCAGCGGGTTCAGCTACCTCGAGGGGGTGGTGTGCCAGAGCGCCACCGACTGCTGGGCGGTGGGCGGCGGCGGCACGACGACGGGCGAGACGCTGATCGAGCAGTGGAAGGGCAGCGCCTGGGCCATCGTCTCCAGCCCCAATCCGGCGAGCGCCACCGCCGGCAGCGAGCTGCTCGGCGTCACCTGCGATTCGGGCACCTGCTGGAGCGTCGGCGACGGCCAGTCGGCAACCGCCGGCGACACGCTGGCCGAGGAGTACACGGCACCCGCCGCGGCGGCGCCGGTGTCGACCCCGACGCCGACGGCCTCGCCCACCCCGGGATCGACGCCGAGCCCGACACCGACTGCGCTGCCCGGCGGCCGGATCAGCGTGCCCTCCGCAGGGGCGCCACCCGGCGCCGCGCCGGCGGCAGCCCCGCTGCTCCTGCTCGCGGCCGGGGCCGGCTGCGTCGCCGCCGCCGTGATCCTCCGGAGGCGCCCCGAGCGGTAGCGCGCGGGCCGGCCGGCGCGGGACAATGCGCCTCCCCGGGGGTGACAGCGTTTTTCGCCGAGGCCGGCAGGAGGATCCGATCGTGGAGACAGCGCTCACGCCCCTGGAGTTCGCCCGTCGAGCCCGCCGGCTCTACTCCCGGCGCGAAGCGGTGGTCGACCGCGAGCTGCGGCTCACCTACGAGCAGTTCTTCCACCGCTGCGACCGCTGGTCGGCGGCGCTGCAGGAGATGGGCGTGCGCCCCGGCGACCGCGTCGCCTACATCGCGCCCAACACCCACGCGCAGCTGGAGTCCTTCTACGCCGTGCCGCAGATCGGCGCGGTGCTGGTGCCGATCAACTACCGGCTGACGCCCGACGACTTCGCGTACATCATCAACCACTCCGGCGCCACCGTCGTGTGCGCGCACAGCGACCATCTCGACCAGGTCGACTCCATCCGGTCGCAGCTCGGCGGGGTGCGGCACTTCGTCGCGCTGGAGGGCGAGGCGCCCGGCTGGGTCGACTACGAGCAGCGCCTCGCCGTCGCCCCCGACGATTTCGTCCGCCCGCAGATCGAGGAGACCGACCTCCTCTCCATCAACTACACGAGCGGCACCACCGCCCGCCCCAAGGGCGTGATGATCACCCACCGCAACGCCTACATGAACACGGTGGGGACGCTCATCCACCTGCACCTCGGCGTCGACGACCGCTACCTCTGGACGCTGCCGATGTTCCACGCCAACGGCTGGACCTTCGTGTGGACGGTGACGGCGGCGGGCGCGACGCATGTCTGCCTGCCGCGCGTCGAGCCCGCGCGGGTGTACGAGCTGATCCGCGAGGAGCGCATCACCTGGCTCTGCGCCGCGCCGACGGTGCTGATCTCGCTGGCCAACGCGCCCGACTCGGTGCGCGCCGGAGCGCCGCGGGGGGTGCACGTGGTGACCGCGGGCGCGCCGCCCGCCGCCGCGACCATCGAGCGCATGGAGGGCGACCTCGGCTGGGAGGTCACCCAGGTCTACGGCCTCACCGAGACGGCGCCGTTCATCACCGTGTGCGAGCCGCGTCCCGAGCATCGCGGGCTCTCCCTGCGCGACCGCGCAACCGTCAAGGCGCGGCAGGGCGTCGAGCTGGTCACCTCCGGCGAGCTGCGCGTCGTCGACGGCGACGGCGGCGAGGTCGCCTGGGACGGCCAGTCGCTCGGCGAGATCGTGGTGCGCGGCAACGTGGTGATGAAGGGCTACTACAACGACCCCGAGGCCACCGAGCGGGCGATGGGCGACGGCTGGTTCCACTCCGGCGACGCCGCGGTGGTGCACCCCGACGGCTACGTCGAGATCCGCGACCGCATCAAGGACGTGATCATCTCCGGCGGCGAGAACATCTCGTCGGTGGAGGTGGAGGGCGTGCTGCTGCGCCATCCCTCGGTGCAGGAGGTGGCCATCGTCGGGCTGCCGCACGAGAAGTGGGGGGAGGCGCCCTACGCCTTCGTGGTGCTGAGGCCAGGACTGTCGGCGACGGAGAGCGAGATCATCGGCTTCGCCCGCGACAACCTGGCCCACTTCAAGGCGCCCAAGGGCGTCAGCTTCGTCGACGAGCTGCCCAAGACGGCCACCGGCAAGATCCAGAAGTTCGTGCTGCGCAAGGGCGCGCCCGCCATCGCCGCGCAGTAGCGCGCGACGCGTGCGTCAGCTCGCGCTGCCGTAGAACCTGGCGTCTCCGAAGGTGAAGACTCCGCCGTCGGCCGCGACCAGCCAGTAGCCGGCGCCGTCGGGCGTCGTCGCCATCGCGGTGATGGCGCGGTTCAGCGGCCTGGCACCGAGGGAGCCGTAGCCGACCGCGTCACCGAAGGGGAAGATGCCGCCGTCGGCGGCCACCAGCCAGTACCCCCGCGCGTCGTGCGACGGCGCCATGCCCACCACCGGCTTGTTGAGCGGCGTGCCGCCCGTCGAGCCCTTGAACGCCGCGTCGCCGAAGCAGAAGATGCCACCGTCCGAGGCCACCAGCCAGTAACCGCGGCCGCTCGGCGTCGCCGCCATGCCGACCACCGGCTGGTTGAGGCGCGTGCCACCCATCGAGCCGAAGAAGCGCGCGTCGCCGAAGCTGAAGATGCCGCCGTCCGAGGCCACGAGCCAGTAGCCCTTCCCGGTCGGCGTCGCCGCCATGCCGACGACCGGTTGGTTGAGGCGCGTGCCGCCCTCCGAGCCGTAGAACTGCGCGTCCCCCAACGTGAACACGCCCCCGTCGGCGGCGGTGAGCCACATGCCCTTGCCCGTCGGCGTCGGCGCCGCCCCGAGGATGGCGCGGTTGAGGTGCATGCCGTTCAGCGATCCCGGTGAGGTCGCATCCCCGAAGGGCGCGGTCGATCCGTCCGAGGCGGGGAGCACATAGCCCTTGCCGTCAGCGGTGGGCGCGATGCCGACGTAGCCGGCGCGCACCACCACCGCCATGCGCCCGAAGGAGGCGAAGGAGTTCTCGAACTTCGGCATGTCGACGGTGAACTGGCTGCCGTTGCCGGGATCGCCGAGGGTCACCGTGGAGTCGTCGAAGTCGACGCCGAGCAGGGTCATGGCGTGCTCGCCGACGCTGTACGGCACGGTGCGCCCGTCCCACGCCGTCCAGGTGTTGAGGGTGGTGGTGCCGAGGTGGTTGACCACCCACACCACCACGGGGTTGCCGTCCATCACCTGCTGGTACAGCGTCTGCGGGTCGACGCCCTCCAGCGGCGTCGCCGCCGCGCCGGCCAGCCCCGCGGCGAAGGCGATGGGCGGGTCGTAGACGCCGTAGCCCGTGTAGCTGGGCTCGCTGCCGTTGACGTTGCCGACGAAGGTGGCGTACGGGTCGCCCCAGCGCACCACGCCGTTGCGACCCAGCACCGGCGCGCGCAGGTCGGCGCCCATGGCGTTGAGGATCCAGTCCTCCGACACGTCGATTCCCTTGGCGGCCAGCGCGATCCGCAGCGCTGCCGCCTCGCAGGAGAGCGAGTGCTGCTGCTGCAGCACCGGCGCGGCGATGAGGTTGCTGGCGGCGTGCGCCGGCAGCGCGGTGAGGCCGGCGCCGGCCAGGGCGAGGAGCGGTGCAGCCAGGAGTGGGACGAGGCGGCGACGGACTGCGCGGTGCATGGTCGGCGGGCTCCGGGTGCAGGGGGGCGCGACCAGTATGGAGCGAGGTACCCCGTGGCGCCACGGCCGATCGGCGAGTTTTCACCGAAAAGTGCCCGAACCGGCGGGCCGAAGGTCACCCCGCCGGCCGCTGGGATTCGCCGCCAGCGCAATCGTCAGCGCCGCAGGGCCAGCTCGTCGAGCCGCATCAGCGTGGCCCTCGCGGCGCGCCGCTGCCCGCGGGCGAAGAGCACCCAGTCGAGCACCACGCCCGCCCGCCCGAAGGCGCTCAGGGTTCCCTCGGCCTCGCTGGTGAGGGTCACCACGGTGCCGCCGCGCCCGTCCGGCTCGCAGCGCAGCCCCGTGCGCACCGCCGGCGCTCCGTCGGTCACGGTGGCCAGCTCGACGCCGGGCTCGAAGGCGACCACCGTGGCCCGCAGCTCGCGCTCCCCGTGCGTGTCCTCGATCGTGGTGGAGACCACCGCGTCGACCCCGGGCGGGTCGGGCGTGACCCGCCGCGCGACCACGCCGCGCCGCTCGTCGGGGGTGCGGAGCAGGTCGACGCAGGCGGCGAACACCTCGGCGGCGGGCCGGTCGTAGCGGCGCCGCATCACCACCCGCCGCATCTACGACTCCGCGGCCGCGCCCGATGCCAGGAGCGCGCGACGCTCCGCAGCCGAGAAGCCGAGCCGCCGCAGCCACGCCGTCGTGTGCTGGCCCACGCGCGGGATCTCCGCGCCGCCCCCCATGGCGCCGGCGCTGCTGCGGATGGGCGACACGGGCGTCTGCGCCGTGCCCCGGTCGGTGTGCACCTCGCGCAGCAGCGACTGCTCGCGCACGATGGGATGGGCCGCGACGTCTGCGACGCCGCGCAACCGTGCGGTGGCCAGTCCCGCCGCCACCAGGCGCGACTCCCACTCCGCGGCCGGCGCCGTCGACAGCGCCTCCTCGATCGCCGCATGCAGGGCCGTGCGGTTGGCCATGCGCCCGCTCATCGTCGCGAACCGCTCGTCGGCGGCGAGGTCGGGCCGGGCGAAGACCCGCACGCAGAGCTCGCGCCACTCGCGGTCCTGCTGCGCCACCACGAACACGACGCCGCCGTCGCCGCAGCGGAACGGCCCGTACGGGGCGACGTGGAGATGGTGCAGGCCGGCCGGCTGCGGCTCGACGCCCGTCGACAGGTAGAGCCCGAGCGTCGGCGCCGTCCAGTCGAGGGTGGCGTCGAACATCGACACCGAGAGCGTGGCGCCCCCGCCGCCCGCCCGCAGCGAGGCCAGCGCTCCCAGGACGCCCAGCGCCGTCGAGGTTCCCGCGGCGATGTCGCAGAGGGACACGCCCGACTTGGCGGGATGGCCGGGCCCGCCGGTCACCGCGATGACGCCGGCCTCCGCCTGCACCAGCAGGTCGTAGGCCTTGCGCTCGGCGTACGAGCCGGCCTCGCCGAACCCGCTGATGCTGGCGTACACCAGCGACGGCCGCGCGCGTCGCAGCCGGCGCGGACCCAGGCCGAGCCTGGTGGCCGCCCCCGGAGCGTAGTTCTGCACCACGACGTCGGCCCGGTCCGCCAGCCGGCGCGCCGCCTCCTTCCCGCCCGGCGACTTGAGGTCGAGGGCGACCGACTGCTTGCCGTGGTTGAGCCAGGCGAAGTAGCTGCTCACCCCGGCGCTGTGGTGCTCGTAGTGGCGGGCGAAGTCACCCTCGCC
>DASRDZ010000090.1:0-30616 GCA_035652335.1 Candidatus Dormiibacterota bacterium | reverse complement strand
CGCACCTCGTGGCCGTCGCGGAGCAGGTCGGCGATGACCTCGAGGGTCACGTACCGCCGCGTGTACGTGTCGTACAGCTTGCGGTTCGAGTACTTCTTGATGACGTGCGTCTCGAGCGCGCCACCCCTGGGCTCGGTCGTGCTCACCGAGCCGACTATACGGTGCTCCCGGCGCGCTGACGCGCGCCGGCGAGCGTGGCGAGCCCCGGTCAGCGGGCCAGGCGGGCCGCCTTGAGCACCTGCTCCTGGGCCAGGTCGAGGGCGCCGACGGTGGCGTAGGCCAGCTCGACGGCCGTCTCGCCGGCGCGCTGGGCCGCCTCGACGACCAGCTCGACGACGGGGGTTCCGGCCTCGACGAGCTGCTCCACGGGGCGGCGGACAGGGGTGGGAAGGGTGTCGGTGAGAGCCATGAAGGGGTCACTCCAGCAGGGGGATGGGAGGGGCGGCTGCCGGAGGGACCGGCATGACGCGCTGCGTTATAGACGGATTCTTGCACGCCGCGCCCGTCCACCGCAAGTGCGCCCTGGAATGGCCTGACTGGGCCGGGACTGGGCGGGACTGCGGCGCGGCCCTTTCGGCGGCCAGTCCGCACGACTTCGGTGCAGCACAACGCGCATCGGCGATCTGCGCGCGCCGTGCGGCCCGCTGGGCGCACCGTCTGCGACCGCGTGCCGGCGCGGCGCCGCAGAGTCGTGCGCGGCGCTGTCCGGAGTCCGTGTGCGATGCGCGGCTGCGTCATTTTCCGCGGCCCGCAGCGCGCTGCGAGTCGCGCCGGAACGCGCTGCGGAGGGCTGCGCGTTTCTGCCACGACGGCTCACAACGCGGGCCGCGTACATGTCCGGCGTGGCCGAAACTCGGCGTGCGCTGACGTCACAGGAGACCCCGTATTCCTGCAACATGTGTTGACAAGCGAAATGCCATCGACCATGCTATGCGCGACCGGCAGGGCAAGCGTGTTTTTTCCACGTCCTGTCACAACGCAACCGTGGCGGTCGTAGTCAGCGGCCGCACCATGGGAGGCCCGAGCCCTATGGCAAGAGGCAGACGCAAATCGACGGGAGTCGTCGGCACGCTGAGCACGCGTGGCCGGGCGACCGTCAAGCGGGCGACTCGTCGCGTGTCGGCGCGTCGCAGCGCCGGAGGCGACCTGGTCAAGGTGGTGGCGAGTCTCGGCGCAGAGCTCGAGAAGCGCCTGGCAGCCGTCGAGAAGGCGATCGCCGGCCTGATGCACAGCGGCGGCGGAGCCGCCCGGCGCACCACCGCGAAGCGTGCCACGGCGAAGCGCACCACCGCCAAGCGCCGCACCACCAAGCGGGCGACCACCGCGAAGCGCGCCACCACGGCGAAGCGTCGCACCACCAAGCGCGCGACCACCGCGAAGCGCGCCACCACGGCGAAGCGCCGCACCACCAAGCGGGCGACCACCGCCAAGCGGCGCACCACCAAGCGCGCGACCACCGCGAAGCGCGCCACCACGGCGAAGCGCAGCACCGCCAAGCGGGCGACCGCGAAGCGCACCACCGCCAAGCGCGCCACCGCCAAGCGCGCCCCCGCCAAGCGGGCGACCGCCAAGCGCGCACCCGCCAAGCGGGCCACGGCCAAGCGCACCGGCGCACGCCGCGGCGCACGCAAGGCCGCGACGGCTCCCGCCGCGGTCACCACGAGCGCAGGGTCGACTCCGGCCGCGTAGCGCCCGTCTCGACACGCGAAAGCCCCCGCCCTCCCGGCGGGGGCTTTTCCGTTTAAGCCGCCAGCTTGGCGAGCACGCCGTGCAGCCGCTGCGCCGCCTCTCTCGCGTCCTCCGGGGTGACGCCGAGATAGGTCATGGCGCGCAGCAGCGGGCCGCCCATGTCGGTCACCAGCACGCCGGCGGCGGCGGCGCGCTGCACCACCTCAGCGGCGGGCACCGGGCAGAGCGCCATGACGATGTTGGTGGGCACGTCGGGCAGCAGCAGGCGGACGCCGGGCACGTCGCCGAGCGCCTCGGCGATGAGCCGCGCGTTGTCGTGATCCTCGCGCAGGCGGTCGAGGTTGTGGCGCAGCGCGTACAGCCCCGCAGCCGCGAGCACACCGGCCTGGCGCATCCCCCCGCCCAGCCGCTTGCGCCAGCGGCGCGCCTGCGCCACCGCCTCCGCGTCGGAGGCGAACAGCGAACCCACGGGAGCACCGAGCCCCTTGGAGAGGCACACCGACACGGAGTCGCAGCGCTCCACCAGCCGCGCGGGCGTGCAGTCGAGAGCGGTGGCGGCGTTGAACAGCCGCGCCCCGTCGCAGTGCACCCGCAGGCCGTGCGCGCGCGCCGCCTCCGCGGCCGCGTCGATGAGCGGGGGCGCGATGGCCGCGCCGCCACGCCGGTTGTGGGTGTTCTCCAGGCAGAGCAGGCGGCTGACGGGGTAGTGGATGTTCTCGGTGCGCACCGCCAGCTCGACATCGCGCGCCGCCGGGACGCCGCTCGCGGGGTCGAGGAAGCGCATCTGCACGCCCGCCACCGCGGCCGCGCCGCCGACCTCGTAGACCACCATGTGGTTCTCGCGGTCGAGGATCACCTCGTCGCCGGGCTGCGTCTGCGCGCACACGGCGACGAGGTTGCCCATCGTGCCGCTGGGCACGAACAGCGCCGCCTGCTTGCCCAGCAGCGCGGCGACGTGCGCCTCCAGCGCGTTGACGGTGGGGTCCTCGCCCCAGACGTCGTCGCCGACCTCCGCCTCCGCCATCGCCCTTCGCATCCCCGCGTCGGGGACGGTGAAGGTGTCACTGCGAAGGTCGATCGGCCTGCCGTCGCTCGTCATCGCGGACCAGGGTACGCCGCCGCGCTCCGTCGTTGACGAAGCACACCCGGTTGCGCCCCGTGCGCTTGGCGCGGTACAGCGCGTCGTCGGCGAGGCGCAGCAGCTGGCGCGCGTCGCCGGTGTCGTCGGGGAAGGCCACGCCGCCGATGCTGACGGTGACGCTCACCTCCACAGCCTCGGCGCCGAGGCGCAGGTCCATCTGCGACACCGCGCCGCGGATCTTCTCGGCGACCAGCCGCGCCTCCTCGCCGTTGGTGTTGGCCATCACCACGACGAACTCCTCGCCGCCGTAGCGCGCCGCCAGGTCGGAGCGCCGGACGGAGGCGCGCAGGGTGCGGGCGAAGCTGCGCAGCGCCTCGTCGCCTGCGTGGTGTCCGTGGGTGTCGTTGAGGGCCTTGAAACGGTCGAGGTCGAGCATCAGCACCGCCAGCGGGGAGCGCAGGCGCTCGGCCAGGGCGATCTGCTGGTCGAGGTAGTCGACCAGGAAGCGGTAGTTGTACAGGCCGGTCAGCTCGTCGGTGCTGGCCTGGCGCTGCACCACGGCGAGGATGCGGTAGCGCTCGAGGGCCAGCGCCGTCTGCTCCGCCACGGCGGAGACCAGCGCCAGGTCGGCGGCGTTGAACCCCAGCGCCTTGTCGGCGAGCGCGACGACGCCGAAGGAGTGCGCGGCGATGCGCAGCGGCGCGGCGCAGATCTCGCGCAGGCCCATCTCCGCCTCGGCGCTGCCGGGCAGCGCGACCGATTGCGCCGGCGCGGTGCCGTCGAGCTCCATCGCGCCTGCGATGGCACCGCCGCCGCTGAGCAGCCGGTCGGGATCCACCTCGCGCTCCAGCCCCGACCCGGTGACGAAGGCGTCGGCCATGTCGGAATGGGCGACGACGAAGACCGCGGCCTGTGCGTCGGTGGTCGCCCGGATCAGCTCGCAGACGCTCTGCAGCGAGGTCTGCAGCGGCTGCGCGGCGTTCAACTCCTGCGCAATCGCCGCGCGCGCCTCGGCGCCGGCCAGCGTCGAGCGCAGGGTGCGTCGCATCTGCTCGAAGGTGGTGGCCAGGCGTCCCAGCTCGTCGTCGCCGCCGGCGGGGATGGGCACGTCGAAGTCCTCGCGCGACAGACCGGCGACGGCGCGGTCGAGGCGCCGCAGCGGGCGCTGCAGGTCGCGCTGCACCATGCTGAAGACGACGAGCAGCGAGACCAGGATCATCGCCGCCGCGATGATCGCCACCGGCCCCACCACGGAGGAGAGGAAGCCGGAGCTGGGACCGACGAACGCCGTCACCAGCAGCGCGATCCCGCCACCCAGCTGCTCCGTCGCGGCGGCCACGCTCCGCCCGTTCACGGTGAGCAGCGCGGGGCTGGACGGCGACGCGCTGAGCGCCGGCATCAACGACGAGGGCAGCGCCTGCCCCTGGCGCACCGGCACGTCGGCGAGGGTGGTGTCGGCACTGACCTGCGTGTCGTGCAGCACCGCGAGCTGCGCGGCGTCGCTGCCGCTGCCCAGGTCGGCGGCGAGCTGCGTGACGAAGCTCCCGTCCATGGGGCGCGCGATGAACAGCGTCACCGCGGGCACGGAGGACGGCACGGTGACGAACTCGACGAGCCACGGCGTGCCACCCTGGTCGACGACCCAGCGCTCCCCGCGCGCGACGCCGCTCAGCAGCGCGATGCGCGTGGCGTCGCCGTCGGCGAGCGCGGTGCCCTGGCGCAGCACGGGGCTCGACCCGGCGATGGTCGCGCCCACCAGGTCGCTGCGCGCGGTGACCAGCGACTCGCGGCTCAGCACCTGCATCGTCGCCGCGGTGTCGCCGGCGCTCAGCGGCGCGGCCACCGCTCCCGCCACCCCGCCGGCGAAGGCGTGCAGCGACTCGCGCTCTGCGGCCACGAGGTTGGCGGCGACTCCCGCCTTGTTGGCGGCGCGGTCGAGGGCGACGGTGCGGGTCTCGCTGGAGGCGAGGTCGAGGGGGATGGCGGCGGTGGCCCCGGCGATGAGCACGCCGAGCACCGCCAGGATGATGGCGAAGCGGATGGAGAACGACGCCCGGCGCCGTACGGGCCGGACCTCGCTGCCCGGCATGGGGTCAGCGGCTCCTCCGCAGCAGGCGGAGGCCGAGCAGACCGGCGAGCGCCGCCATGGCGAGGATCACGACGAGCAGGGGCACCACACCCAGGCTGCCGGCTGCGGCGGACTGGATCCGGGGCGGCGTGGGCAGGCCCACGGGCGGGATCAGCACGAGCGGCGGCAGGCTCGCCGGCTGCTGGCCGCCGGCCGGGGGCGCCGCAGAACCGCCGCCACCTGAGGGCGCGGAGGGGCGCACGGCGGGCGCGGTGCGCACCGGTGGGGCGGTGGTGGTGGTCGCGACGGTGCCGCCGCCCGACGTCCTCCCCGACCCTGCGGTGTTGCCCTGCGGGGCGGGCGGGGCGCCCAGCGGCGTCAGGGAGATCGGCAGCGGCAGGGGCAGCGGACCCGCCGTGCTGAGCCGCGGCCCAAGGCCGGGAGAGAAGGTGGTGGTCGCCTGCGGCGCGGTCCCCGCCTGGTCCTCCTCGGCGCTCCTGGCGCTGGTGCCCGGGGTGTGGTCGTCGCCCTTGCCGCGGTCGTCGCGCGGCCCGTGGGAGACGGGCTCGACCGAGGTGCTGAGGTGCTCAGGGCCGCCGCCGCGGTGGCCGCCGGCCCCGCCGCCGCCGTGGGCCGCCACACCCGAGAAGCCGAGGGCGAGAGCGGCCACGCACGCCGCGACCAGGACCAGGGCGCGCGCACGGGGCGCCCGACCCACGGTGCCCAGCACGGCCACGATCTGGCTGCGCTGCCGGCCAAATCTGCGCTGCATCATCCTGCCCGGCGAACTCCTACCCGACCCCAACGCCCCTTCCTTCCTGGCCGCATGGTACGCCCCCTCCTCGCGGTCACCTCGTGACTACGCGGTGACAAAGCCGCGATCCCGTTGTCATGTCCCTTGCCGCCGCCACGGTGGCGTACTCTCGCTTTCCATGCCAGCCGTGGTGATCAGCTTCCTCGACGGCGAGGTGCTCTTCGCGGAGACGCCGGAGATCACCTTCGACCTGCCGGTTCTCGAGGCCCAGGTGGAGAACGTCGACGCCAACAGCGAGCGGGCGCTGATCCCGACCACGGCGGTCCGGCAGATCATCGTCGGCGACGTGGAGCCGGCGCCCCAGCGGTCGACGGTCGAGACCTGGGACAAGGCCGTCTTCCACTTCATCGACGGACAACTCCTGCACGCGTACATTGCGCCCGAGGCGAGACTGGGCCGCCACGGCGGCATCTGGCGGCTGGTGGAGCGGGGCAGCGACGAGGTGCACACGCTGGCCATCCCCTACACCGCGTTGAAGGCGGTGTTCCAGGTGCGCGTGTGGGACAGCCGCTCCGCCGGCGAGCGGGCCGCGCGCGACGCCGGCGTCTCGCCCCACCTCGACACCGTGGTCCGGGTCCTCGCCGAGCGCGAGATGCGGGCCCACGGCGGGCTCCGCCAGGACGAGGAGGCGCCACTGATCAGCCGCATGCGGCGGGCCGCCCGGCGCGCCGAGCAGGACGGGTGAGCCGGCCGGTCGAGGGCTCCGGAGCCCGTGGTACCGTGGGCCCGCACATGGCTGCCGACCAGGCGGAGGCCGTGGAGTCTCCCCCCGCACCGCCGCTCGCCTCACGGCTCCTCTCGTGGCGGACGCTGCTCTCCTTCCTCATCGCCGCGGCCATCGTGGGCGTCGCCATCAAGCAGGGCGGCATCAGCTGGAGCGACACCTGGGACCACATCCGCCACGCCGACCTGCGCCTCTACCTGCTCGCCCTGGTCGCCTTCGTCACCGCCATGGCGCTGCGCGCGGTGCGCTGGCACTGGCTGCTGCGCAACGCGGGCGAGGTCTGCGGCACCTTCTCCCTCTTCGAGATCATCTACGCCTCGTTCTTCGTGAACTGCGTGATCCCCGCCAAGATGGGCGACGTGTACCGCGCCTTCCTGGTGCGGCAGCGGGAGCACGTGGGCGCCAGCAAGGCGCTGGGCACGGTCATCGCCGAGCGCCTGCTCGACCTCGTGGTGCTGATGGGCCTGCTGCTCATCACCGGCGCCATCACCTTCCACAACCGCGTGCCCGGTGCACTGGTGCCGTACATCATCGCGGGCGGCCTGCTGGCGGCGTTCGGCATCAGCGTGGTGATGATGATGGCCACGGGCCACGGGTCGCGGCTGGTGCAGCGGCTGCCCGCACGCATCGCCCTGCGCTACGAGAACTTCCGTCACGGCGCGGTGCAGTCGCTGTCGCCCTGGCCCTTCGTCGCCCTGCTCACGGTGGCGGTGTGGTGCCTGGAGGGGACCCGCCTCGGCCTGGTGGTCGCGGCGCTCGACTTCACCTCGCTGATGCACCCCTCGCAGTTCCTCCTGGTGGCGCTGGTGGCCGCGCTGCTGACCACGGTGCCGTTCACCCCCGGCGGCCTCGGGCTGGTCGAGGCGGGGATGGTGGGCGTCCTGGCCACGGTCGCCGACGTGCCGCGCACCGCGGGTGCCTCGATCACCGTCCTCGACCGCTCCATCTCCTACGGGTCCACGCTGCTCATCGGGCTCGCCTTCTTCGCGGTGACGCACGTGCGGCAGCCGCGTGCGCCGCGCCTGGCGCGGGAGTCGAGTGCATGAAGGCTCTGGTCACCGGCGGTGCGGGCTTCATCGGCTCGCACCTCGTCGACGCCCTGCTGGCGGCGGGACACGACGTCTGCGCCGTCGACGACCTGTCCCGCGGACGGCGGTCGCAGGTGGCTCCCGAGGCGCGGCTGCACACCGTCGACGTGCGCAGCGCGGCCCTGCACGACGTGATGGGGTCGGAGCGGCCGGAGGTGGTGTTCCACCAGGCGGCGCAGATCGACGTGCGCCGCTCCATCGCCGAGCCGCTGCTCGACACCGAGATCAACGTGGTGGGGACGGTGAACGTCCTGCAGGCGTGCGTCTCGGCAGGGGTGCGGCGCGTCGTCTTCGCCTCCAGCGGCGGCGCCATCTACGGCGACACCTCCGTCATCCCGACGCCCGAGCACCAGACCGCGCTGCCGGCATCGCTCTACGGCGCTGCCAAGCTCTGCGGGGAGGCCTACGGCGGGGTGTACGCGTCGCTCTACGGCATCGAGTTCTGCGCGCTGCGCTACGCCAACGTGTACGGGCCGCGGCAGGACCCCCACGGCGAGGCGGGAGTTGTGGCCATCTTCGCCCGCAAGCTGCTGGGCGGGGAGACGCCGGTGATCAACGGCGCCGGCACGCAGACCCGCGACTACGTGTACGTGACCGACGTGGTCGCGGCCAACCTGGCGGCCGGCTCCGCAGACGCGGCGGCGATGGGCGCCTACAACGTCGGCACCGGTCGCGAGGTCGACGTCAACCAGCTCTTCACCATGCTCCGCGACGCCTGCGGCGCGACCGGCGACGCGCAGCACGGCCCCGGCAAGCCGGGCGAGCAGCGCCGCTCCTGCCTCGACGCCTCGCTGGCGGCGTCACGCCTCGGCTGGTCGCCGCAGGTGGGCCTGGAGGACGGGCTGCGGAGGACGGTGGAGTTCTTCCGCTCCGCCTCGTGAGCCGCTGATGGGTCAGGCCGCCACCATCCTGGTCGCCGTCATCCTCCTGGCCACGGTCACCGGCGTCGTGCTCATTGCGCGACTGGCTCGGCGGCGCGGCCGCCTTCCGTGAGCCGCCGCGCGGCGGCGACGCAGTCACCGGCGGCGGAGCGAAGCTCGGCGACGGCCCGCTGCACGCCCTGGTTGTCCCCGTGGTTGCCGGCTTCGAGCATGCGGCAGGCCCAGCCGAGGTCCTCGATGGCGACGCTGAGCAGCGAGCGTGCCGACTCGAGGACGTCGCGCTCGGCGCCGTCGACGTCGGGCTCCAGCCGGCCGAGCTGCTCCTGGTAGCCGGTCAGCTTCTTGCGCGCGGCGTTGGCCGCCTCGACCTCCTGCGCGGTGCCCAGCGCGTCACCGATCTCGGTGGCGCGGGACGCGGTGAACTCGCCAATCCTGGCCAGAACAGTGCGGTAGTCCTCGGGGGTCACCGCCGTGCCCCCGCCCAGCGCGCGAAAGCTCAGGTACAGCACGGCGATCACCACCAGGACGACGATGACGTAGGTGATCATCGGGCGGCGCCCGCAGTGCCTACTTGTAGCGGAAGGTGATGCGCCCGCGGGTGAGGTCGTAGGGGCTCAGCTCGACGCGCACCTTGTCGCCGATGAGGATGCGGATGTAGAACTTGCGCATCTTCCCCGAGGTGTAGGCGAGCACCTCCTGCCCCGTCTGCAGCTTCACCTTGAACATCGCGTTGGGGAGCGGCTCGACGACGGTGGCGTCCATCTCGATCGTCTCCTCCTTGACCTCCTCGACGGCCGCGTTGCTCGCGGGACCTCCGTCGCGGCGGCGTGCCGGTCCGCGGCGACGCGCGCCTCCGGGCCGGGGTGGACGACGAGCCAAGCTTCTCGATGCTCCTGGGGACTGCAAATAGGGCGGCACGCCACCACAGTCTCGTGGGTGTGCGCCGTTGGGCAGGGTAGCATGGCACCCCGATGGCGCAGCGGAAGAGCCCGGGGGCGGCGCCCGCCGCCGGGGAGGAGCGCGTCGGCCCCTACCAGCTCGAGGAGCTGCTCCGCCGCGACCGCGCCGGCGAGGTGTGGGCGGCGCAGGGTCCGCAGGGGCCGGTGCGGGTTCGCATCGTCGACGCCGGCGACCGGGCCGAGCGCGTCACCACGGTTCTCGACACCCTGGCCGGCGTGTCCCACCCCGCTGTGGCGCCGGTCCTCGACCAGCTCGTCGCCCCCGACGGTCGGGTCGCGGTGGTCACCCCCGCCGACACCTGGACCCTGGCCGACCGCCGCCGGGCGTTCCGCCTCGACGCCGCCACCACCGGGCCGCTCGCCTGCGCGCTCCTCGACGGGCTGGCCGCCCTCCACGCCGCCGGCCTGGCGCACGGGGCGGTCACGCCCGCGGCGGTGGGCATCGACGCCGAGGGAGCCCCGCGATGGGAGGACGCCGGCCTGGCGACCGCGACAGGCGCGTCGCGGATGGCCCCGGCACTCCGCCGCGCTGCCGACGTCGCCGACTGCGCCGCCATGCTCCGCGACCTGGGCCGCCTGCCGCCCGAGCTCGAGGCGGTGGTCGACCCCGTGGCCAGCGGGGTGCCCGGAGCCCTCGATGCGGCCGCTCCGCTGGCGGCGGCCTGGCGCGAGGCGCTCGCCGGCCTGGAGATGCCCGTGCCGCCGCCGGGCGTGCGCACCCGGGTTCCCGGGCTGCTGCAGCGGGAGAAACCCCCCGGCCGCTCCGGGCGCCTGCTGCGGCGCCGCACCATGCCGGGATGGACCCGGCCCGCGGCGGTGGCCCTCCTCTTCCTCGCCGCCCTGGGCGTGGCTCCGGCCGCGGCACTGACCGCGGGCGGCGCGCCCGTGGTCGACCGCGTCGACGACTACGCCCCGCTGCGCAAGGGGATGCAGCTCGTGTACCACCTGCAGGGCGGCGGCCTCGACGCCACGGTGACGCTGCGGGTGAGCGACGTGCGCACCGTCGCCGGGGAGCTGACCGCGTCGCTGGAGTCGCAGTCCTCACTGCAGTCGTCGAACGCGACCCTCCCGCTGGGGCTTGGCGGGTCGACCATCCGCGTCCAGTCGGGCAGCCTGGTGCGCACCGCCTCGGGCGGCGCGGTGCGCGACCTGGTGCTGCCGCTGGCGCCGGGCACCACCTGGCGCGACCACCGCACCGGCGTCATCTCGGTGCAGACCGTCGACGAGCAGCGCACCGTGCTGGGCCCGGTGTCGCTGTCGGTTGCAGCCGGGCGCTGGGACCGCTGCGTGGCGGTGGCGCTGAGCTCGACCACCCACCTGGTCGGCGCCCAGCCCTTCACCGGGACGGGGACGCTGTGGTTCTGCCCCGGCGTGGGACTGGCCCGCGCCCACCTGGTGGCGGGGGACCAACCGCTCGACATCGAGCTGCAATCGGTGCACTGAGGCGCGACCGCGCCGCCGGGGCGCGAAGGAGGTCACGGCTAGAATCGACCGATGGCGCCTCCCCACCCGTCGGCCGAAGGTTCCGCGTACCTCGACGCGCTGTCCCGGCGCGTGCTCGTCTTCGACGGCGCCATGGGCACCAGCCTGCAGTCCTGCGACCTCACGCCGGAGAGCTTCGGGGGCCCGCAGCTGGAGGGGTGGATCGACGGGCTGACCCTCTTCAGCCCCGACGTCGTGCGCGGCATCCACCGCTCCTTCCTCGAGGTCGGCTGCGACGTCGTCGAGACCAACAGCTTCCAGGCCACACCGCTGCGCCTCGCCGAGTGGCACAACGCCGAGCGCGCCCACGAGCTGAACGCGCAGGCCGCGCAGCTGGCGCGCGAGGTGTGCGGCGAGTTCGCCACGCCGGACCGTCCGCGATTCGTCGCCGGCTCGATGGGGCCGAGCGGCTTCCTGCCCTCCTCCGACGACCCCTCGCTGGGCAACGTGTCCTTCCGCGAGCTGGTCGAGGCCTTCCAGGTGCAGGCGCGCGGGCTGGTCGAGGGCGGCGCCGACCTGCTCATCGTCGAGACGCAGCAGGACATCCTGGAGACGCGCGCCGCCATCTTCGGCGCCCGGGCCGCGTTCAGCGACCTCGGCCGCGCTGTGCCCATCCAGGCGCAGGTGTCGCTGGACACGTCGGGACGCATGCTGCTCGGCACCGACGTCGGCGCCGTGCTCACCATCCTGGAGGCGCTCCGCGTCGACGTCGTCGGGCTCAACTGCTCGACGGGTCCCGAGCACATGCGCGAGCCGATCCGCTGGCTCTGCGAGCACTCGCGGCTGCCGGTGTCCTGCATCCCCAACGCGGGGCTGCCGCGCAACGTCGGCGGCAACGCCGTCTACAACCTGGCCCCGGCGCCGATGGCGGAGGAGCTGAGCGGCTTCGTGCGCGAGTTCGGCGTCAACGTCGTGGGCGGCTGCTGCGGGACGACGCCGGAGCACCTGCGCGAGCTGGTGGCGCGGGTGTCGGGTCTCTCCCCGCGGGAGCGGGACGATGTCGACGACGCGCCACGCATCGCCAGCGCCACGCGCAGCGTCACCGTCCGCCAGGAGCCGGCGCCGCTGCTGATCGGCGAGCGCGTCAACGCGCAGGGCTCGCGACGCATGAAGCGCCTGCTGCTCGCCGACGACTACGACGGCATCCTGGAGATCGCCCGCGACCAGGTCGAGAGCGGCGCCCACGCCCTGGACGTGCAGGTCGCCCTGACCGAGCGCACCGACGAGGCCGAGCAGATGCGCCGCCTGGTCAAGAAGCTGCAGATGGCGGTGGAGACGCCGCTCGTCATCGACACCACCGAGGCGGACGTCGTCCGCGCCGCGCTGGAGACGTACCCGGGCCGCTGCGTGGTCAACTCCATCAACCTCGAGGACGGGCGGACTCGCGCGGACGCCTTCCTGCCCATGATCCGCGACCACGGCGCCGCGGTCATCGCACTGACCATCGACCGCAGCGACGACGTCGGCGGCATGGCCAAGACGCGCCACACCAAGCTGCTCGCGGCGCAGCGCATCCACGACATCGCGGTCGGCGAGTACGGGTTGCACCCCTCGCAGCTGCTCTTCGACACCCTGACCTTCACCCTGGCGACCGGCCAGGAGGAGTACCTCGACTCGGCGGTGGAGACCATCGAGGGCATCCGGCTGATCAAGCAGTCGCTGCCCGGCGTGTACACCACGCTGGGCCTGTCGAACGTCTCCTTCGGCTTCGCCCCGGCGGCGCGGCCTGTGCTCAACAGCGTGTTCCTGTGGCACTGCATCCAGGCGGGGCTGGACACGGTGATCATCAACCCGGCGCACGTCACGCCCTACTTCGACATCGAGCCGGAGCAGCGGGAGCTGGCCGAGGACCTCATCTTCAACCGCCGGGCCGACGCGCTGCCGCGCTTCATCGCCTGGTTCGAGGAGAACGCGGGAGAGACGGAGCAGGACGCGGGCAGGGCGGACCCGTTCGAGGGCATGGCCCCGCCCGAGCGCATCCACCAGCAGATCCTGCACCGCCGCAAGGACGGCATCGAGGAGCAGATCGACCTGGCCCTGCAGTCACGCGGTCCTGTGGAGGTGCTCAACGACATCCTCCTGCCCGCGATGAAGGACGTCGGGGACCGCTTCGGCGCGGGCGAGCTGATCCTCCCCTTCGTGCTGCAGAGCGCCGAGGTGATGAAGCGCGCCGTGGCCCACCTGGAGCAGTTCCTGGAGAAGAAGGAGGGCTACACCAAGGGGCGGGTGGTCCTGGCCACCGTCTTCGGCGACGTGCACGACATCGGCAAGAACCTGGTCAACACCATCCTCACCAACAACGGCTACACGGTGCACGACCTGGGCAAGCAGGTGCCGCTCAACACCATCGTCGACAGGGCGGTCGAGGTGAAGGCGGACGCCATCGCGCTGTCGGCGCTGCTGGTGTCGACGTCGAAGCAGATGCCCGCCTGCGTCCGCGAGCTGGACGCGCGCGGGTTGCCCTTCCCCGTGCTGGTGGGCGGTGCGGCCATCAACCGCGGCTTCGGTCGACGCATCCTCTACCTGGACGACACGCGGGTGCACGAGCCCGGCGTCTTCTACTGCAAGGACGCCTTCGAGGGGCTGGAGGTGATGGACCAGCTCGTCGATCCCGCCCAGCGTCCGCAGCTGGTGGCGCGCATCGTCGCCGAGGCGGCCGCGCAGCGGGCTCAGGACGCCGACAAGGCCGAGCGTCGCGCTGCCACGGCGCCGTCGAGCAACGGCATCAAGCCGGCGCGGAGCGAGACGCGCACGGACACCCCCATCCCCGTTCCACCCTTCTGGGGACATCGCGTCCTGCGCGGCATCGCCCCCCGCGACGTCTACCCGTTCATCGACCGCAACTCCCTCTACAAGATGAGCTGGCAGTTCCGCGGCATCCGTGACGAGCAGCGCTGGGAGCAGCTGCTGCGCGAGGAGCTGGAGCCGCGGCTGGCGCGCTGCATGGAGGAGGCGGAGAGCGAGGGGTACCTCGACATCCAGTCGCTCTACGGCTACTGGCCCGCCTGGGCCGAGGGCGACGACGTGGTGATCCTCGACCCCGGCGACCGGGCGACGGAGATCGGGCGCTTCCGCTTCCCCAGGCAGTCGGAGCAGAACCGGCTCTGCCTCGCCGACTACGTGCGTCCGCGCGACACCCTCGGCGACGGTGAGCGCGACGTGGTGCCGCTGCAGATCGTCACCGTGGGGCCGCAGGCGTCCGAGAAGTCGAACGCGCTGCAGGTCTCGGGCGACTACGACGACATGCTCCGCGTCCACGGGTTCTCGACACAGATGGCAGAAGCAACCGCCGAATACGTCCACCACCTCATCCGCGGCGAGCTCTCGCTGGCAGCCGAGCAGGGACGCCGCTACTCGTGGGGGTACCCCGCCTGTCCCGACCTGGAGGACCACCGCGTGCTCTTCGGCATCCTGCCCGCCGGGGAGATCGGGGTGTCGCTCACCGAGGGCTTCCAGCTGGTGCCCGAGCAGTCGACGGCGGCGATCGTCATGCACCACCCGCAGGCACGCTACTTCGCGGTCTACACCGCGGGGTCGGCCCTCGACGACGCCGAGCTGGTGGGGCGCGGCACGCCCGAGCCGGTGCGCTGACCACCGCGGTGCAGGTCTACGTCAGCATCGACCTGGAGGGCGTGGCCGGCATCGTGGCCCGCGAGCAGGTGATCGCCGGCCCGACCGACGCCTACCGCCAGGCGCGCCGGCTGATGACCGAGGAGGCCAACGCCGCCGTGCGCGGCGCCGTCGCCGAGGGCGCCACGCGCATCGTCGTGAACGACTCGCACGGGCGGATGCTGAACCTCGACCCCGAGCTGCTCGACCCGCGCGCCGAATGCTCGATCGGCTTCCCCAAGCCCTTCTACATGATGGCCGGCATCGGGCCGCAGTTCGACGCGGCGCTGTTCGTCGGCTACCACGGCGGCGCGGGCTCGGCGCCGGCGATCCTCGACCACACCTACTCCTCGCGCACCTTCCGCGCGGTGCGCCTCAACGGCGTGCGGCAGACGGAGACCACCCTGAACGCCGCGCTGGCCGGGC
This sequence comes from Candidatus Dormiibacterota bacterium, assembly GCA_035652335.1. Taxonomy (GTDB): domain Bacteria; phylum Chloroflexota; class Dormibacteria; order Aeolococcales; family Aeolococcaceae; genus DASRDZ01. The sequence continues at coordinate 15,795 of DASRDZ010000090.1, read as the reverse complement.
ATCACGGCGTTCCCGTGGCCCTGGTCTGCGGTGACGAGGCGACCTGCGCCGAGGCGCGCACGTCGCTCGGGCCCGACCTGCCCACCGTCTCCACCAAGGCGGCCTTCGGCAGCGAATCCGCCTTCTCGCTGCACCCGACGGTTGCGCGCGAGCGCATCACCGCGGCTGCGCGCGACGGGCTGCAGCGCGTCGCCGCGGGGCATCTGCAGCCGTACGTGATCCACCCGCCGTACGTGCTGGAGTGCGACATCCACACCACGCTGGCGGCGGACTACGCCTCCACCATCCCGGAGGTGGAGCGGCCGGCGGGACGGACCCTGCGGTTCACCCACGATGACTTCCCGACCGTGTTCCGGGCGCTGCTGACGATGGCGATGCTGGGCGGGCTGGCGGAGCGCTAGCCGCGGTCCAGGCGCGCCCGACGGGGAGACTCCCGCGCCGGGGGACGCTAGTCCGTGTAGCGGGAGATCTGGCGGTCCTCGTCGCCGCGCTGGGCCTGGTAGAGGGCGCAGGACTCGGGCTCGGTGATGCAGGGGGGCATGGGGTTGCGGCCGGTGAACTTGTGGGTGCGCCGGTCGACGTGGCAGTCCGCCTTGTAGCGGATCAGCATCCCGAAGGGGCCGGCCGACTCGCGGAGGATCTGCTCCAGGTAGGGGCAGCGGCGGCGGGGACCGGTGTACGCGCGCTGGGGATGGTCCGCGTCTCGTGGACGGCGGCGCGGGGGCGGCGGTGGCTCAGCCCGCACGGCGGAGGGTCAGGCGTCGAGCATCGCCTGGATGCGCGCCGCGAGCTCCTTGATCTTGAAGGGCTTGCCCAGGGTCTCCACGTTGCCGTAGGCCTCGAGCTTGGGGGCCGTGGTCGGGTTGACCAGGGCGCTGACCACCAGGACCTTGGGCTCGCTGCCGTTCTCGGCGCGGATCCGCTCCAGGACCTGGGAGCCGCTCAGCTCGCCGGGAAGCATGAGGTCGAGGAGGACCAGGTCGGGCTGGAACTCGCTGAAGAGCGCCAGGCCCTCGTCGCCGGACTTCGCCACCTTCACCTCGTACCCCTCCATCGTGCACAGGAGGGACTCGATGTCGGCGAGGGCGTAGTAGTCCTCGATGATCAGGACCTTCTTCATGGCGGTTCCGGTGCTCATCTCAACTTCGCAGCGTGAATATCCGGCTGAGGCGCGGTGAGCATAGCACGGGGCCTGTTCACCCTCCGGCCGCCTGCGACACTCCCGTGACGCCGTCTTCAGCGACGGAGTCCGGCCGTGTCAGGGACGGCGGCAAACGCGGCGATCGGGCCGCCTAGGCGACGCGCTCGATGATCGTGGCCGTCCCCAGGCCGCCGCCGCAGCACATCGTCTCCAGCCCGACCTGGCGGTTGGACCGCTCCAGCTCGTGGAGCAGGGTGGTCATCAGCCGGGCGCCGCTGGCCCCGAGCGGGTGGCCGAGGGCGATGGCGCCGCCGTTGACGTTGACCCGGTCCATGTCGGGGTGGTGCTCGCGGGCCCAGGCGAGGGGGACGGGGGCGAAGGCCTCGTTGACCTCGAAGAGGTCGATGTCGCCGAGCTGCATGCCCGCCTTGGCCAGCACCTTGGTGGTGGCGGGGATGGGCCCCTTGAGCATGGTCACCGGGTCGACACCCACCACCGCCTGGGCCCGGATGCGGGCGCGCGGGGTGAGCCCCAGCTCCGCCGCCTTCTCCCGCGACATCAGCAGGATGGCCGAGGCGCCGTCGGTGATCTGGGAGGAGTTGCCGGCGTGGAGGATGCCGTCCGGCTTGAAGGACGGCTGCAGCCCGGCCAGGGTGTCGGGCGTCGTCGAGGGGCGGATGCCCTGGTCCTGCGAGACCACCCGCGAATCGCCGTTGTCGCCGACGACGTAGGGCGCGATCTCCCGGTCGAAGCGGCCCTCCGCCTGCGCCCGCGCGGCGCGGCGGTGCGACTCGGTGGCGAACTCGTCGGCCTCCTGGCGGGAGATGCCGTACTCCTCGGCGATCATCTCGCAGGCCAGCCCCTGGTTGACCAGGTTGTACATCTCCATCAGCTCGGGCGGGAACGGCGTGCCAGGACCCTGGAGGACGGTGCTGCCCATGGGCACGCGGCTCATCGACTCCACGCCCGCCGCGATGGTGATGTCGCAGACGCCCGACTGGATGAGGTTGGCGGCGAAGTGCACCGCCTGCTGCGACGAGCCGCACTGGCGGTCGATGGTGGTGGCGGGCACCTCGATGGGGAAGCCGGCCAGCAGCACCGCCTGGCGCGCCACGTTGATCGCCTGCTCACCCGTCTGCATCACGCAGCCGAAGACGACGTCCTCGACCAGGGCGGGATCGACCTTGGCCCGGCTCACCACCTCGCGCAGAACGTGGGCACCGAGCTTGACGGGATGGACGTCCTTGAGGTCGCCATTCTTCTGGTTGCCGCGGCCCAACGGGGTGCGCACGGCCTCGACGATCACGACGTCTGTCATCGAACTCTTCTCTCCCTGGGTCGAACCTGGACGGAGGATAGCAGCGGCACCCTCGCGGACGCGCTGCGCCGCCGTACGCCTGTTTGCGAGCTATCGGCGGGCGACGACGGCGAGGGTGATCGTCTGCGCCGGCGGCTGGTAGACCTGGAAGGTCCCGGTCCCGACGGTGGCCCGCTCGACGTCGACCACGGTGGCGCCTGCGGGCAGCGAATCCGAGGGCGCCAGCACCATCAGGTCGCCAGGACGCGCGTCCTGCGCCACCGCGTCGGCGGGCTCGGCGCGCATGTGCAGCACCTCCATCCCTTCGCGCACGAACGCGTTGGGATCGGGACGCAGGGAGAAGAGCGCCTGGATGTAGGGCACGTCGAGGCTCGTGGAGAGCAGCACCTCGTGGCCGCCGGCCATCCGCGCGGCGAGCTGGATCGCCGCCCCCTCCCCGCTGTCGAATGCGGTCAGGGCGCGCCCCGGGTACTGCACGTAGAGGTCGTAGAAGTATCCGCCGGCTTCGACACAAACGGCGGCGGCCAGGGCGAGGGCGACCGCCCGTCGCGTGGAGAGGAGGCCGGCCAGCGCCTGCCAGCCGTAGACGCTGAAGGCGAGCAGGAAGGGAAGCATCAGGGCGGCGCGCAGCGAGTGCGGAGTGCTCTCGGCGGTGAGCGCCGCGGGCACCGGGGCGAGCAGCATCCCCAGCACCAGCACGCGGCAGAAGGGGTCGGCCTTGAAGCGGCGCACGCAGATCGCCATGCCCAGCACGATGGCGGGCAGCGAGACCACCAGCAGCTCCCCGCCGAAGCCGGTGTTGTGGCGGATGTTGGGGTCGCCGTGGGTGACCAGGAAGGGGAAGCCCCAGTAGGTCAGGTAGTTGGTGACGAAGCGGTTGACCAGGACCGCCAGGCCGGGGTTGTCGAAGCCGATGCCGACGACGTCGTAGCGCGCCGTCAGCGCCCCGGGCGTGCGCACCGCGTAGACCAGCAGCACCAGGTACGCGACGAGCAACGGCGGGATCGCCCACAGCCACTGCCGCAGCCGCGGCACCCCGGGCAGCAGGAACGCGACGCAGAGCACCGCCACCATCGCCGCCCCGAAGGCGCGCTCGGTGGTGTAGCCGTACACCGACAGCGCGAGCATCACGCCCGACCACGTGGACCAGCGCCGCGAGTCGCGCTCGATCGCGCGCGCCAGGAACCACAGCGCCATCGCGATCAGCGCCACGCCGGAGATCACCTCGAAGCCGAGCCTGCTCTCCTGCGACAGCCAGGGCGTGAACCCGGCGGTGAGCAGCGCCAGCATGGCGACCAGCCGCGAGCGCGTGACCTGCCAGGCCAGCATGGCGACGGCGGCGCAGGTGGCCAGGCCGAAGAGCGCGGCGGGCAGGCGCACCACGTACGGCGTCAGGGGCAGCACCCAGGTGAAGGGCGCCAGCGCGTAGATGTAGACGGGGTTCTTGTACTCCCCGAACGCCTCGAAGAAGAGCGGCAGGTGCGCGCCGTGCTCGTCGACGCCGTAGTGCGCCACCGCCCAGGCGTTGTAGCCGATCGACGCCTCGTCGTTGTAGAGACCGGGCGGCGAGGAGTCGAGCGCGAGCAGATGCAGCAGCAGGAGCAGCAGCGAGGCGGCGGCGAAGGCGACGGCCCAGGGATGCTCGCGCACGCGCCTCATCGCGGGCAACTCTACGACACCCCGGCCAGAGCCGCACGCCGCAGGGGGCTTGCGGCCGGCGGGGCGGCGCGCTAGCGTTCGCAGCCTCCCGGAATCGACGGCCAGGGGCAATGGGCAGGCCCCGCAGTCCGCGGGCCCCTGGCATACGGAGGACTGACAGTGGCCGACCATCCCAACGCCGACCTGTTCCGTCGCGGCTACACCGCCTTCCAGAACGGCGACCTCGACACCGTGCGCGCGCTGTTCTCGCCCGACATCGTGTGGCACACGCCGGGGCGCAGCCACCTCGCCGGCGATGCCCGCGGCGTCGACGAGACGATCGCGCTGTTCATGCGGCAGTTCGAGGAGACGGGCGGCACCTTCCGCGTCGAGGTGCACGACATCCTCGCCAACGACGAGCATGCGGTGGTGCTGGGGTCGTTCTCCGGGGAGAAGGGCGGCAGGAAGTTCAGCGACAACTACACCCACGTGGTCCACATCAAGGACGGCAAGCTCACCGAGTCGTGGATCATGGGCAACGACCAGTACGGCGTCGACGAGTTCTGGGGCTGACCTGTCCGGCGCCGGACGCGCCGCTATGAGCTGAAGTGGAAGTGCCCGAGGTGGAGCCACGGCGCCAGCGTCGCCATGCCCTCGTCGGGCACTTCCAGTGAGCGCTCACGGGAGATGCCGCGGACGTCGGCGAGGGAGTCGACGATGCTCTGGGTGAAGCGCAGGTCGCGCACCGGCGCGGAGATCCGCCCGTTTTCGATGAGGAAGGTCCCCTCGCGGGTCATGCCGGTGATGATGGTGCGCAGCGCGTGCACCTCGCGCACGTACCAGAAGCGCGTCACGTAGAGGCCGCGCCTCACCGCGGCGATCAGCTCGTCCCGCCCGCGGTCGCCGCCGTCCATGACGACGTGCATCGGCAGTGGCCCGTCGACGTTGGGCAGCGGCAGCGCGTGTCCCGTCGAGGCCGTCCCGTCGACGATGGCGGTGGGCGTGTCGTAGGCGACGTCGCGACAGACACCGGCGTCGACGAAGGTCACCGGCCGTGCGGTGACGCCCTCCCAGTCGAAGGGGAAGGGCAGCCCGTTGGCGTCGTGCGCATCGTCGCGGATGGTGACGCTCTCGCTCATGAGGCGTTCGCCCGGACGCATGAAGCTGCGACCCTCCTGCTTGCTGAGCGCGCCGAAGCTGGTCCAGGCCAGGTGGTCGAGCATCTCGGCGACGGCGTACGGCGCCAGCACCACCTCGTAGTCGCCCGGGTCGACGCCGCGCGGGGCCTGGTTGCGCACCGTCGTCTCGACGACCTCGGCGGCCAGCGCCTCGACGTCGACGTCGCCGACGTCCGCGGCGGCGCGGTCGGCATAGCCGGCGCCGTCGTCGCCGCGCATCACGGCGGTGAGCCGGGCCAGGCTGCTGCGCGCATGCTGGCGCACGCCCCGTGTGTTGACGACCGACACCTGGCGCGCCGCCGTCTCCATCGCCCCGAAGGCCTGCAGGCCGCGCGCAGCGGCGGCGCCTGCCACGACGGCCACGGCGTCGGCGCGCTGCTCCGGCGTGCACTGCGCGGTGGCCACGCTCCAGGCGGCGGGACCCCCCTGTCGCTCCTGCGCCTGCCCAGGGGACGGAAGCGGCGGCAGATCCTCGCGCACCGGCGCCATGCGCCTCGCCTCCTCGGCCGCCGCGACGAGCCGGGCCGCGGCGTCACCGCCCATCTCGCCGCGCACCGCCGCGACGCCGACGCGCCCGTCGCGCATCAGCCGCAGGCGCAGCTGCGTGCCCGTCTCGGCGACGTTCTGGTGGATGGCGTTCAGCGCGTAGCGGGTCAGCGAGGAGTCGACGTCCTCGACGATCACCTCCGCGTCGGCCCCGTCGGGAGCGCGCGCCAGCACGGCGTCGGCGAGCCGCAGGCAGTCCTCGCGGTCGCGCAGCCCCACGCCGCCTACGCGGCCTCGACGCGCACGTTGCGGAAGCGGCAGGGCGCCGCGCCGTGGCCGACGTGCATCGACTGTCCTGGCTCGCCCTTGCCGCAGTTGACCACGCCCCACATCCGCCACTCGGCGGGCCCCGCGACGGCGTCGCAGGAGCGCCAGAACTCCGGGGTGATCCCGCTGTAGATGGCGTTGCGCACCAGGCGGGTGCGCCGGCCGTCCTCGATCAGCCACCCGTTCTGGCAGCCGAACTGGAAGTTGAGCCGGCGGTCGTCGATGCTCCAGGAGCGGTTGGTCTCCAGGAACACGCCGCGCTCGGTGCCCGCGATCATCTCCTCCAACGACGACTCACCGGGCTCCAGGTTGACGTTGGTCATGCGGATCAGCGGGATGCGCGACCAGCCGTCGGCACGCATGGCTCCGCTCGACTCCCAGCCGAACTCCGCCGCGGTCTCGCGCGACGACATGTAGCCCGAGAAGAGGCCGCGGTCGACGAGCACGGTGCGCTGCGCGGCGACGCCCTCGTCGTCCCAGCCGAAGGTGCCGAGCCCCTGCTCGCGCGTGGCGTCGGCGGTGATGGTCACCTGCTCGCTGCCGTAGCGGAAGGAGCCGAGCATGTCGGGGGTGAGGAAGCTGGTGCCTGCGTAGGCCGCCTCGGCGCCGAGCGCGCGGTCGAGCTCGGTGGGGTGGCCGCACGACTCGTGCACCTGCAGCGCCGCCTGCGAGCCGTCGAGGATCACCGTCATCAACCCGGACGGGCAGACGTCGGCGGTGAGCAGGGCGGCGGCCTCGGCGGCGATGCGCTCGGCGTTCTCGTCGAGCTCCGTCGCCTCGATCGCCTCCCAGCCGGCGCACAGCTGGTGGCGGCCGAAGCTGTTGGGGAAGCTGCGCGTCTGGACCTCGTCGGCGCTGGTGGCGGTGGCGTCGAAGCCGCCGCCGGACTCGACGAAGGTCTGGTCGATGCGCGCCCCCTCGCTGCTGGCGAAGAAGCGGCGCTCGCGGACGAACTCCAGCGACGACTCGCGCACGGTGACATGCGGGACGCGGGCCATCTGCGCGTCGGTGCGCAGCAGCAGGTCGACCTTCCGCTCCAGCGGCACGGCGAAGGGGTCCTGCTGCACCGGGGTGGCGTACTCGCCCACGACGGGCCGCAGCGGAGCCAGCGACACCGGCTTGCCATGGACACGAGCGCTCGCTCGGGCGATGCGCAGGGCGCGGTCGACGGCGGCGTCGACGGACGCGGCGTCGACCTGGCCCGCGGCGGCGAAACCCCAGGCGCCGTCGACGAGAAGACGGATGCCGAGTCCCTCGTCCTCGCTGCTGGCGACGCGCACCACGGCGCCGTTCTTCACCACCACGGTCTGCACCGTGCGCTGCACCACCCGGCAGTCGGCGTACGACGCTCGACCGGCCACGGCGGTGTCGAGAGCACGCTCGGCGATGTCGCGCAACGTCGGACCTCCGGGGATGGCGCCGGCTGCGGCGGTTGGTGCTGCCCGCGGGAATCCTACGCCGGGTCGTCCTCGGATTGCGACCGGCTTGCGGTCAAAGGTGCAATCGCATCAGCCCAGCGAGCATGGCGGCGCCGCGCGAAGTCGAGGCGCACGACGCCGAAGAGCATCCCGCGCATGGCGGGACGCGTGCTGGGGAAGAGCAGCGCCACCGCGATGTGCCCGAAGACGAGTGGCGCGACCAGGAACATGAGCCAGAGGTGCCACCGGTCCGCCGACGCGGCCAGGCTCGGCGGCAGATGCTCGCCCATCCACATCACCGCTCCGGTGACGACGAAGCCGACCAGTGCCGCGCCGGTGAGGACGGTGTTGAGCTTCTGGCCGGCGTTGAAGCGCCCCTGCGGCGGCAGCGGCCGGCGGCGCCAGCGCCGCGGGACGGCGACGCGCTGCAGCCAGGCCCAGTCCTCGCGGGTGAACATCTCCACCTCGTGCCACAGGGCGTTGAGCGGGCCCCCCTTGCCCAGGGAGGGGATGAACACCACGAGGAAGATCACCGCCGCGTCGAGGTGGACGGTGCGCACCGCGTCGCGGTGGTCGATGACGGGATTGGCGCTGGGCGGAAGCCAGAGGCCGAGGCCGCTCAGCAGCAGCGCGAAGAAGGTGCCGGCGATGACCCAGTGGACCAGGCGGTCGGCCGGGGTGAACCGCCGCACCAGGGTCGGTCGCGCCTTCCCGACCGATCGTTCAGCGACGCCCATCTCTCACTGCTGGTTGTAGACGTAGGCGTCGATGTCCCAGCCCTGCTGCTCCCAGAAGCCCACGTCGCGCCCGGACTTCAGCTCCATCCGGCGCAGCCACTTGACGTTCTTGTAGCCGTACATGTCCGGGTAGATCAGCCGCAGCGGGTACCCCTGCTCGCGGATCAGGGGCGCGCCGTCGAGCTCCCAGGCGACCATGGCGTGGTCGCTGCGCGCCTGCGCCATCGTCAGGGAGTCGGTGTACACCCCGTCGCCGGAGTAGAAGGTGACGAACTGGGCTTTGCCGTTCTGGCCCACACTGTCAAGAAGGTCGCGGACCCGCACGCCGCGCCAGAGGCAGTTCTGCACCCGCCAGCCGGTGACGCAGCGGAAGTCGGCCTTGAGCGCGACGTTGGGGAAGGCCTTGAGCTGGTCCATGGTCAGCGAGAGGGTGCCCCTGGCGCCCTCACCGTCGACCTTGAGCCGCCAGGTCCGCGGGTCGTAGTCGGGGATGTAGCCGACCGAGTAGTAGCGGAACCGCTCGCTGGTCACCGTGTTGGGGTGGACGCCGATCGACGACTCGCCCATGCCGCTCAGGTCGACCGAGTTGAGCGGCACCGCCTGGGCGACGTTGGCGGCGGTGACGTCGTCGTTCTGGAAGCTGAACTGGCTGGAGGCGATCCCCAGCGCGCCGACGCCGAGGAGGCCCAGGAAGATGCGCCGGCCCACGGGCCTGGCCAGCAGCTCCTCGGGACGCAGCAGGGGGCCGCCCGGCTGCGGCTGCACGCCCTGGTCCTCAGGCTCCATACCGTCGCTTATACGCCGTCGCCGTGACTCCCGCGTGAACTTGGCTCGCGGCGCCCACAATGGCGCCGTGCGTGGCACCTCCCGACAGGCAGCCGCCGGGGCCGCCCTCGCCGTCGCCGGCCCCGCCGCCCTCACCGCCGTCCTGGTCCCGCTCGGCGCCGGGCAGTCACGCGACTACGTCTTCCTGTTCGTCGCCCTGGTCTCGGCGCTGGGCGTGACCTTCGGGCTCCGCTCCGCCCTGCTCGGCGCCGCAGCCAGCTTCCTGCTGGTCGACTTCTTCTTCGTCGAGCCGCTGCACACCCTCACCATCGCGGACAGCACGGACCTGGTGAACCTGGTGGTCTTCTTCGGCGCCGCCGGCCTGGTGGGCGGGCTCGGGTCGCGGCGACGCAGCGCGGAGCAGCGCAGCCAGGCGCTCGCCGAGCGGCTGCAGGTGGCCAACAGGGAGCTGGCCCAGCGCAATCGCGAGCAGGCCGACGCCGCCACCATGGCGGTGCGGCTGGCCCGCGCCCAGCAGCAGGTGCACCTCCTCGAGGAGAGCGACCGCATCCGCCGCGACTTCCTGGCCAACGTCTCCCACGAGCTGCGCACGCCGCTCGGCAGCGTGCTCACCGGCAGCACCGCGCTGGCCGGTCGCGGCGACCTCCCCGAGGGCGCCCGCGAGGAGCTGCAGGCGATCGCCGCCGAGGCGCGGCGTCTCGGGCGCCTGGTCGACGACATGCTCGACATGGCCCGCATCGAGGCCCACGCCCTCGACCTGCGCCTCGACACCGTCGACCTCACCCACGCCGTCGAGGCGGCGGTGGAGCGGCTGCAGCGCGGCAACCCCCGGCGCGAGGTCACCGTGCAGGCGCCCGAGGGCGCGCTCGACGTCGTCGCCGACTGGGACCGGCTCGGCCAGGTGCTCGACAACCTTCTGGCCAACGCCGACCATTACGCACCGGCCGGGACGCCGGTCGCCGTCAGCGTGGCGCCCGGGGTGCGCGACATGGCGGTGCTCTTCGTCACCGACTCGGGCCCCGGGGTGGCGCCCGACCTGCGCGAGCGCATCTTCGAGCGCTTCGTCCACGGGGACGCCGACAAGCCGGGCACGGGGCTGGGCCTGGCCATCGTCAAGGGACTGGTCGAGGCGCAGGGCGGCCGCGTCTGGGTCGAGGACAACCCCGACGGGCCCGGCGCGCGCTTCGGGATGGCGCTGCCCGCGGCCTGACGGCACCCGGCGCTAGGCCTCGTCCGCGGCCAGCACGTGGATGTCGACGTCCTTGAGCATGCGGATGATGGCGCGCAGCGCGCTGTGCCGCGTCCAGCGGTGCGGCCGTCCCCGGGTGACCACCAGCTCGGTGACCAGGTTCTCGCGCGCGTAGCCGGCCAGCGCCAGCGCCTTGGAGCGGCCGTAGAGGGTGACGAACTCGCCGCCGAGCTGGTGGGTCAACGCTGCGTAGCCGCCGAGCAGCGACTTCTCCTCCTCGGAGCGCGGGCGGGTGCGCACCGTGGCCACCTTGAACTCGGCGTCGACGCGTCCCGCCAGCGCCGCCGCAGCGCGGATCAGCCGCTCCATCCCCGGCCGCGGCGCCACCGCGGCGAGAACGCGCGGGCGCGCCTCCCACGGTTGCTCGATGCTGCGCTCACGCATGTAGGCGACCAGCTGGCGGTCGGTGTGCTCGGCGATGACCCGGAAGGCCATCTCGCGCAGCGCCGCCAGCACCTGCGGGCGGAACTCCGTCTGCAGCGCGCGCGCCATGCGCGACGGCGGGACGATCTCGCCGCGGCGCAACCGCTCGGTGAGCGCCGCGGGGGTGACGTCGACCAGCTCCATCTCGCCGGCGAGCTGCAGCACGGAGTCGTCGAGCCGGCGGTGGTCGGGGCCGAAGCCGAGCATGCCGCCCATCGTCTCCACGGTGCTGGCCAGGTCGGTGAGGTGGACGGTGGCGATGACGGTGATGCCGGCGGCGAGGATGCGCTCCAGCACGTCGGTCAGCGGAACGGCGCCGGTGTCGACGCCGGCGAGGTCGTCGATGCACACCACCTGCGGGTTGCGCGCCAGCAGGGCGTCGACGTCGAGCCTGCCGCCGCTGTCGCCGAGCGCACGGCGGCCGCCGAGGATCTCCAGGCCCTCCAGCGCCGCGGTGCACGGGCCGCGGCCGTGGGTGTGCACCGCCGCGACGACCACGTCGGTGCCCCGCGAGGCGCGACGGCGAGCCTCGTCGAGCATGGCGATGGTGGTGCCGCAGCCGCGCGCGTAGCCGAGGTGGATGCGCAGCATGCCGCGGCGCCCGCCCGCGCTGTGCAGGCGGCGGAGCAGCTCGTCGGGCTGCGGGCGCACCTGCTCACCGGCCGGCGGCTTCTCCGGCCGCTGCTCGAAGCGGGAGAGCACGTGCACGTGCACGTCGGGCATCTCCTCGATCACCGTGTCGGCGAGGGTCGCGCGCCAGCGGCCCAGGGCGCTCGGCGGCCGCGACTCGCCGATGACGACGTGGCGGGCCATCAGCTCGCGCGCTGTCTGCGTCACCGCGCGGGCGACGCCGGAGCCCGCGCGGACGAGGAAGGACGCACCCACCTGCTCGGCGACGCCACGAAGACGTTCGCGGGACGGCTCCGCGCCGGGCCGCGCCACCACCAGGACGGTGCAGAGCCCGTGCGTCCGCCGGGCCAGCCGCGCGCCGCGACGGATCAGCGTCTCGCTGCTGTCGCTGCCGCTGACGGCGACGAGCACGTCCTCGGGCGAGGGCTCCACCGCGCCGCGCTGACCGCCCATCGCCTGCGCCACCAGCCGCAGGGCGATCTCGCGCAGCGCGCCGAGGTTGCCCGGGCGGAAGAAGTTGTGCAGCGCGGCGTCGATCTTGTCGGGGGCGTAGATGTTGCCGTGGCGCATGCGCTTGCGCAGCGCCTCCGGCGCGATGTCGACGAAGTGGATCTCGTCGGCGGTGTCGAGGACGCGGTCGGGCACCGTCTCGCGCACGGGGATGCCGGTGATCGACTCGACCAGGTCCTTGACGCTCTCGACGTGCTGCACGTTGACGGTGGTGATGACGTCGATGCCGGCGTCGCGCAGCTCGTCGACGTCCTGCCAGCGCTTGGCGTGGCGCACCCCGGGCGCGTTGGTGTGGGCCAGCTCGTCGACCAACGCGACCTCCGGCCTGCGCGCCAGCACGGCGTCGAGGTCCATCTCCTCCAGGGTGGTGCCGCGGTAGGCGACGCGCAGGCGCGGGACGACCTCCAGGGTGCTGACGGCCTCGACGGTGCGCGGCCGGTCGTAGGTCTCGACGAAGCCGATGACCACGTCCTCACCCTGGGCGCGCCGCGCTCGACCCTCGCGCAGCATGGCGAAGGTCTTGCCGCTGCCCGGCGCCGCGCCCAGGTAGACGCGGAGGGTGCCGCGTGCCCTACGCGGCAGCTCCGTCGTCGAGGGCCCGGTTGAGGGCGAGGACGTTGACGTGCGGCTCGCCGAAGATGCCCAGGATTCGTCCATCGACATGATTCTCAACAAGCGTTCTCACCTTGTCAGCGTCGAGATGGCGCGCCTTGGCGACCATGCTCACCTGCACCAGCGCCGCCGCCTCGCTGATGTCCGGATCGAAACCCGTGAAGTCGCCCGTCACCAGGTCGACGGGCATCGGCTGTCCGACGGCAACGCCGAGGCTGCGCAGGTAGTCCGTGTAGCCCTTGACCCGGCTCACCAGCGCCGCGTTGCCCGGGCCGAGGTTGCTGCCCGTGGAGCTGGCCGCGTTGCACGGCAGCGGGTTGCCGCCGGCGTCGACGGTGAAGGACGGGCGGCTCTGGAAGTAGCGGGTGTCGGCGACGAAGATCGTGTTGCCCTGGTCGTCCTTGGTGGTGGCGTACACGGTGTTGCCGCTCCTGTCCTTGGTGGTCGCGTAGAAGCACTGGCCGATCAGCGACGAGCCGTAGACCTGGCCGTTCCTTCCGGTGAGCAGGCTGCCGTTGGCCTGGCTGTTGAACACCCCCTGGGCGATTCCCGTCATGGCCAGCGGGTAGACGATGCCGGTGAGCACCGCCAGGGCGAGGGTGAGCCGGATGGCGATGAGGACGTCGCGGGAGAGGTTTCGGAACATCCGGATCACACCATGTGCAGTGCGACGATGATCACGTCGATGAGCTTGATGCCGACGAAGGGCAGCACGATGCCGCCCAGGCCGTAGATCAGCAGGTTGCGGCGCAGCACCGCGGCGGCGCCGACGGGACGGTAGCGGATGCCCCGCAGCGCCAGCGGCACCAGCGCGATGATGATCAGCGCGTTGAAGATCACCGCGGCGAGCACGGCGCTGCTGGAGCTGTGCAGGTGCATGATGTTGAGCGCACCCAGCTCCGGGAAGCTGGCCAGGAACATCGCCGGGATGATGGCGAAGTACTTGGCCACGTCGTTGGCGATGCTGAAGGTGGTCAGCGCGCCGCGGGTCATCAGCATCTGCTTGCCGGTCTCGACGATCTCGATGAGCTTGGTCGGGTTGCTGTCGAGGTCGACGAGGTTGCCCGCCTCCTTGGCGGCCTGGGTGCCGCTCTGCATGGCCACGCCGACGTCGGCCTGCGCGAGCGCGGGCGCGTCGTTGGTGCCGTCGCCGGTCATGGCCACCAGCTTGCCGCCCTCCTGCTCGCGGCGGATCAGCTCCAGCTTGGCTTCCGGGGTGGCCTCGGCGAGGAAGTCGTCGACCCCCGCCTCCCTGGCGATGGCCTCGGCGGTGAGCGGGTTGTCGCCGGTGATCATCACCGTGCGCAGGCCCATCCGGCGCAGGTCGTCGAAGCGCTCGCGGATGCCCGCCTTGACGATGTCCTTGAGCTGGATGGTGCCCAGCACCCGGCGGTCCTCGGCCACCACCAGCGGCGTCCCGCCGCTGCGCGCCACGCCGTCGACCGTCTCCTGCACGTCCGGCGGCAGCGCGTCGAGGCCGCACCACCGGGCCACCGAGTCGGCGGCGCCCTTGCGGATCTGGCGCTGGCCGTGGTCCACCCCGCTCATGCGGGTATAGGCCGAGAACGGCACGAACGTGAGCTCCGCCACGGCGATGCCGCTCGTGTGGTCGCCGTAGCGCCGGGCCAGGGCGACGATGGAGCGTCCCTCCGGCGTCTCGTCCGACATGCTCGACAGCTCGGCGCTGGTCACCAGCCGCTGCATGTCGACGCCCGCGGCGGGGATGAACTCGGTGGCCTGGCGGTTGCCGTGGGTGATGGTGCCGGTCTTGTCGAGCAGCAGGGTGTCGACGTCGCCTGCGGCCTCGACGGCGCGGCCCGACATGGCCAGCACGTTGCGCTGCATGAGGCGGTCGATGCCGGCGATGCCGATGGCGCTGAGCAGCCCGCCGATGGTGGTGGGGATGAGGCACACCAGCAGGGCGATCAGCACCGTCACCGTCACCGAGGCGTGCTGGAAGGTGGCGAAGGGCTGCAGCGTCACCACGGCGAACATGAAGATGATGGTGAGTCCGGCGAGCAGGATGTTGAGCGCGATCTCGTTGGGCGTCTTCTGCCGCGAGGCCGACTCGACGAGGCCGATGATGCGATCGAGGAAGGTCTCCCCGGGGTTCTGGGTGATCTCCACGACGATGCGGTCGCTGAGCACCTTGGTTCCGCCGGTGACGGCGCTCCGGTCGCCACCCGCCTCGCGGATGACGGGCGCCGACTCCCCGGTGATCGCCGACTCGTCCACCGAGGCGATGCCCTCGGTGATGGTGCCGTCGCTGGGAATGACGTCGCCCGCCTCGCAGACGACGACGTCGCCCCTGCGCAGGTCCTGGGACGGCACCCGGGTCTCGACGCCGTCGCGCAGCAGGCGAGCGGTGGTCTCGGTGCGGGTGCGCCGCAGCGTGTTGGCCTGCGCCTTGCCGCGTCCCTCCGCGGCCGCCTCGGCGAAGTTGGCGAAGAGCACGGTGAACCACAGCCACAGGGCGATCTGCCCGACGAAGCCGGTGTCGCCGTCGCCGTGCCCGAAGAGCGCGGCCACCGCGTAGACGCTGGTGATGACCGCGCCGACCTCGACGACGAACATCACGGGGTTGCGCGCCATCCAGCGGGGGTCGAGCTTGCGGAAGGAGTCGCGCAGGGCGGGGACGAGCAGCTCGCCGTCGAGGACGCTCTTCGCCGGCCGGGTGCGCGACTTCGGTTCGCGGTCGGCCATCACCGTCGCCATCTCAGTGCCCCACCGAGGCGAGGTGGCCCGCACCGATCTGGAGGTGCTCCAGGATCGGCCCGAGCGCGAGCGCCGGGAAGAACGTCAGCGCGCCGACGATGAGCACCACGCCGACGAGGAGCCCGGCGAACAGCGGCGTGCCGGTGGGGAAGGTGCCCGCGCCGGCGGGCGCGACCTTCTTCTTCACCAGCGAGCCGGCCAGCGCCAGCACGGGGATGATGAAGACGAAGCGCCCCAGCCACATCGCCGCCGCCAGCGTGGTGTTGTAGTAGAGCGTGTTGCCGCTCAGCCCGGCGAAGGCGCTGCCGTTGTTGCCGGTGGTGCTGGTGAAGGCGTAGAGAACCTCGCTGAAGCCGTGCGCGCCGGGGTTCAGCGGCCCCGCCTGTCCCGCCGGCACCAGCACCGACACCGCGGTGAAGCCGAGGATGCTGAGCGGCAGGATGAGGATCGCCAGCGCCGCCAGCTTCACGTCGAGTGCCTGGATCTTCTTGCCCAGGTACTCCGGCGTGCGCCCCACCATGAGCCCGGCGATGAACACCGCCAGGATGGCGAAGACGAGCATCCCGTAGAGGCCGCTGCCCGTCCCGCCCGGGGTGATCTCGCCGAACTGGATGTTGGCCATGGCCA
>DASRDZ010000089.1:0-8478 GCA_035652335.1 Candidatus Dormiibacterota bacterium | reverse complement strand
AGGCGATCGCCATCGCCGTGCCCATCGGGTCGCACGAGTCGCTGCGCGGGCTGGTCGACCTCGTCAACGACCGGGCCTACGAGTTCGACAGCGGCGGGCTGAAGGACGGCGAGTTCCCCGAGGACCACCGCGGCGAGATCGAGCGTGCCCACTCGGCGCTGGTCGACGCGGCCGCCGAGACCGACGACGCGCTGCTCGAGAAGTACCTCGAAGGCACCGAGCTCAGCGACGAGGAGGTGCACTCGGCGATGCACGTCGCCGCGCTTCGCGGCACGCTGGTGCCGATCGTGCCCGCGGCTGCGCTGGACGAGCGCGGCGCGTCCTTCGTCCTCGACTGCATCAACCGGTACCTCCCCTCGCCCAAGGAACGGGTGCACCAGGCCGTCGACGCCAAGGGCAAGGAGATCGAGATCGAGTGCGACCCGTCGGGCCCGCTGGTGGCGCACGTCTTCAAGTCGAGCATCGACCCCTTCGGGAAGATCACCTTCTTCCGCGTGCTGCGGGGCACGATGCGTCCCGACACGCATCCCTTCAACGCCAACCGCGGTGCGGAGGAACGCCTGGCGCAGCTCGGACAGCCGATGGGCAAGCAGATCGTGCAGGCGGGCGAGATCGTCGCCGGCGACATCGGCGTGGCCACCAAGCTGGCCGTGACCATGACCGGTGACACCCTGTGCGACAAGGCGAACGCGGTGACCCTGCCGCCCATCGAGTACCCGGCGCCCGCCTACGCCATGGCGGTGCACGCCAGGACCAAGGGCGACGAGGACAAGATCAACTCCGCGCTCTCCCGCTACGCCGAGGAGGACCCCACCTTCTCCATGCAGCGCGACGAGGTGACCAAGGAGCAGGTGCTGCACGGCCTCGGCGACGTCCACCTCGACGTGGCGCTGGAGCGCATCAAGCGCAAGTACGGCGTGGAGGCGACGCTGTCGCAGCCCAAGGTGGCCTACCGCGAGACGATCACCGGCTCGGCGCGCATCGCCAACAAGTACAAGAAGCAGTCCGGCGGCGCCGGTCTGTACGGCGACTGCACCATCGAGATCGAGCCGCTGCCGCGCGGCGGCGGCTACGAGTGGGAGGACAAGATCTTCGGCGGGTCCATCCCCCAGCAGTTCCGCCCCTCGGTGGAGAAGGGCGTGAAGCAGACCATCGAACAGGGCGCGGTGGCCGGCTACCCCATCGTCGACGTCAAGGTGCGCCTGGTCGACGGCTCGACCCACCCCGTCGACGGCAAGGACATCGCCTTCCAGATCGCCGGCTCGATGGCCATGCGGCGCGCGGTGCAGGAGGCCAAGCCCGTGCTGCTGGAGCCGATCATGGACGTGCGAGTCGTCGTGCCCGAGCGGCTGATGGGCGACGTCATCTCGATCATCAACGGCGCGCGCGGCCGCGTCGGCGGGATGAACCCCATCGGCGACGGCCGCACCGAGGTCACCGCGCAGGTCCCCCTCGCGGAGATGTACACGTTCCCCATCGACCTGCGCGCCGCCACCCAGGGTCGGGGCCGGTTCTCGATGGAGGTCTCGCACTACGAGGAGGTGCCTGCGCACATCGCGCAGCCGCTCATCGACGCGCATTCCAAGGAGCACGCGGCGGCGGCGTCCTAGCTTCCGCCTTTTCTGGAGGTATCACATGCCCACGATGCCGCAGGCGGGGGAGCCGGCCCCCGACTTCGAGCTCGCCACCAACGGCGGCGGCACGCTGCGCCTCAGCTCGCTGCGCGGGCAGCGCGTCGTGCTCTGGTTCTACCCCAAGGACGACACCCCTGGTTGAACGATCGAAGCACAGGGGTTCCGTGACGAACTCAAGACCATCACCGATCTCGACGCCGTCGTCGTCGGGGTCAGCGGCGACGACGTCGCCTCCCACGACGCCTGGGTCGAGAAGCTGGGCATCCCCTTCACCCTGGTCGCCGATCCCGACCACGAGGCCCTGAACGCCTACGGCGTCTGGGGCGAACGCGAGCGCCCCGACGGCCAGAAGTTCATGGGCATCTTCCGCACCACCTTCCTCATCGGTCCCGACGGGACCATCGAGCGGGTGTGGGAGAAGGTCGTCCCCACCGGGCACGCGGAGGAGGTCCTCGAAGCCCTGCGGGCCGCCGCCTAGGCAGCCGAGTCGTCGCCGGGCCGATTGCTCAGGCGGCGACTCGCTGCTGGTCGGCTTCGATCTTGAGGATGACCCGCTCGGACTGGATGGCCTCGGGCGGGTAGGGGCGGCCGTTGTACTTCTGGGAGAGCTCGTCGATCATGCGGCGGGCGGCATCACCGCGCACCGTCTCCACGACGCGGCCGCGCACCTCGACGTACTTGTACGGGTTGTCGCGCTCCCAGATCATCACCGTGATCCGCGGGTCCCGCTCGACGTTGCGGAACTTCAGGCGGTGGACCTCGGTGTTGAGGTAGACGAAGTCGTCGTCCGCGGTGACCCAGATCGGCTGGGTCTGGATGGCGCCGGAGGGGAGCAGGGTGCTGACGGCGGCGAAGTTCGGTCCGTTGGCGAGCTCACGTACCTTGGGGTCGAGGCCGGGGGACGCCTCGACGCGCCCCGATCCCTGGCGGCGCGCCTGCTGCTGCGTGCTCATGCACCCAAGGCTACCCCGCGCGTACCGGCCGGAAACTCAGACCAGCTCCCGCCGCACGATGGTGTGCTCGCGGTCCGGCCCCACCGACACCACGTCGACGGGGGCGCCGCACACGTCCTCCAGGGCGGCGATGTAGTCCCGGCAGCGCGGGGGCAGGTCGTCGAAGCGACGGCAGTCGCGCAGTGGCTCCTGCCAACCGGGGACCTCGACGTAGCGCGGCTCGCAGTGCTTCATGTGCGAGATGTTGGCCATGGGATGGTCCCACTCCTCGCCGCGCCACTCGTAGCCGGTGCAGATCTTGATCGTCTCCAGGGTGTCGAGGACGTCGAGCTTGGTCAGCACCATCGAGTCGATGCCGTTGGTGTTGACCGAGTAGCGCGCCACCGCGCCGTCGAACCAGCCCACCCGGCGCGCCCGGCCGGTGGTGGTGCCGAACTCGGCGCCGACCTCGCGGATGTAGTCACCGAGAGTATCGGCCAGCTCTGTCGGGAACGGTCCGTAGCCGACGCGCGTGGTGTACGCCTTGAAGACGCCGACGGTCTTGGAGATCCGCGAGGGCGGGATCCCCGACCCGGTGCACGCACCGCCGGCGGTGGGCGACGACGAGGTGACGTAGGGATACGTTCCCAGGTCCAGGTCCAGCATCACGCCCTGCGCCCCCTCCAGGAGGATGCGCTCGCCGCGCGAGATGGCGCCCTGCACGATGGGGTAGATGTCGCGGATGTACGGCTCCAGCCGCTCGGCGTAGCCGATGTACTCGTCGAGGATGGCCTGCTCGTCGAACGGCTCGGCGTCGAAGAGCCGGGTCAGCGACTCGTTCTTCAGCCGCAGCACGAAACGCAGCTTCTTCTCCAGGAACTTCGGCTTCTGCAGGTCGCCGACGCGGAAGCCGATGCGCCGCACCTTGTCCTCGTAGGTTGGCCCGATGCCGCGCCAGGTGGTGCCCAGGCGATCGTCGCCGCGCTGCGTCTCACCGAGCTTGTCGAGCACGGGGTGGTAGGGCATCACCATGTGGGCGCGATCCGACACCACCAGGTTGTCGGTGGTGACGCCGCGCTCGTGGATGTGGTCGAGCTCCGCGAGGAACGCCTTGGGGTCGACCACCACGCCGTGCCCGATGACGCACGCCGTCTGCGGATAGAGGATGCCCGAGGGGATGAGGTGGAACTTGAACTCGTTGCCGTCGGTGACGACGGTGTGCCCCGCGTTGTTGCCACCCTGTGAGCGGACCACCATGTCGACGCGGTCGGCGAGCAGGTCGATCACCTTGCCCTTGCCCTCGTCGCCCCACTGGCCCCCCACCAGGATCGTCACGGACATCGCGGCGTGGAAGGGTACCCGAACTGCTCGATGAGATGAGCGTGGGGTTATCCGGCTGCCGAATACTGGCGCGGTGAGCAGCACAGTCCCCGCCGCGCGGCGCGCGCCCGCCTGGCACGGCGCGGCGGTGGGGCTGGGCGCGGCCGCCCTCGCCCTGGGCATCAGCCTCCTGCTGCCGCGCGCCTTCAGCGACCCGGTCGCCGTCGACCCCTACGTGGCCCGCCTGGCCGCGGTCAGCCTGGTCCTGCTCGGCGCGGCGCTGCTCCTTCCCCGGCTGCGCGACACCCGCGCGGTGCTCATCGCCATGGCGGCGATCGTGGCGCCCTTCACCCTCTGGTCGGCGACGCCGCGCGTGCTGGGGATCTTCTGGCCCGGCCTCGGCGGCGACGAGCGCTTCGCCTGGGCCGGCGTGGCCCAGACGGTGCTCACCCTCGCCTTCGTCGGCCTCGCCTGGCTGGTGCTCCAGCCCGACCGCCGCCCGGCGATGCGCCTGGCCCGCTTCACCCCCACCACGGCGCTGATCTGCGTCGGCGGCAGCGCGCTGCTCCTCGGCGTCGCCCTGGCCTTGCCCGCGACCTGGCTGGGCCGGCTCGGCCTGCCCACCGTCGCGCTGGCCCGCGACATGCCCTGGGTGGCCCCAGGCGACGTCCTCCAGGCGGCCGCCCAGGAGCTGGAGTTCCGCGGCCTGCTGATGGGTGCGCTGGAGCGGGTCACGGCGCGGCCCTGGATCGCCAACCTGGCCCAGGCGACCTTCTTCGGCCTGGCCCACATCGCCGTGCAGTACCAGGGCCCCGCCGGCCCCTTCGTGCCGGTCACCATCGCGCTGGGCTTCGTGCTGGGCTGGGTCACCCAGCGCACCGGCTCGCTGTGGCCCGCCATCGTCATCCACGCCGTGGGCGACGTCGCCGTCGACGCCGCCGTCCTGCCGGGGCTCTATGGCTTCTGAGTCGAGAGCGCTCCGCGTCGCGGCCGCCGTCGGGCTGGCCGCGGCGGGCGCGCTCCTGCTGGCGCCGCTCACCGCCGGCGCCCAGGCGCCCCCTGCTCCGGCGCGCACCCCGCAGGCCAACGCCACCGCGCCGCCCGCGGCGGAGCCGTGGTGGGCGCCGGTCGCCTTCCAGGGCCGCACGGTCAGCGACGTCCGCGCCGACGCCGGGCTCCTCTCCGTCAGCGTCGCCGGCCTGGGCGAGCAGCAGTCGGCCGACGGCGGGGTCACCTGGCACGCGGCGAGCGAGCCCGGCGGCGCGCCCGTCCCCGCGGCGCCCGGCGCATGGCAGGCGCGCGGCGGCCGGGTCGGCCGCGTCGACGCCACCGGCACCTGGCACGCCGACCCCGGCAGCCCGCGCGTCGCCTCCCCCTCCACTGCGGGGCACGGGACGGTCGCCGGCGTGCCCGGCGCGGACGGATGGGTGGTCGCCGTCGACGTCGACGGCGTGGTCTGGCGCCGCGACGCCGCCGGCCACTGGGACCGCGCCCTGCTCCTGCTCAACCAGGACGCCCTGCACGGCGCGCCGCGGGTCACCGGCATCGCCTCCTTCAGCGTGCCGCTCAGCGACGCCGTCTACCTCGCCACCGACGGCTACTCCGTGCTGGAGAGCACCGACGGCGGCGACGACTGGGTCCGCGCCGGCCCTGGCCTCCCCGATTCGGTGCTGGCCGTCACCACGGATGCGCCGCGCCGCGCCGTCTGGGCCGGCACCACCGACGGGCTCTGGCGGCACCACCTCCAGCCCACGCCCGCCCCGCCCGTGTACGCGGCGCAGGACCTCCGGCTGCGCTGGGTGGGCACCGCCGCCGTCTGCCTGGCGGCCGCCGGGGTGGCCCTCGGCGGCATGCTGCGGCTGTTGCGCTGACCCGGACTACGCCGCGCTGCGCGCCTCCAGCGGCACGTACTCGCGCGGCGACGGCCCGACGTAGTCGGAGTCGGGGCGGATCAGGCGGTTGTCGTGGTGCTGCTCGATGACGTTGGCCGTCCAGCCCGCCATCCGGCTGACCGCGAAGATGGGGGTGAAGGTGCGCTGCGGCAGCCCCAGCGAGGTGTACGCCGACGCCGAGTAGAGGTCGACGTTGGGATACAGCCCCTTCTCCTCCAGCACCGCCTGCTCGACGCAGCGGGTGAGCTCGTACCAGCGCGTCTCCCCGGCGCGCTCGCCGAGGCGCTTCGACCAGCGCCGCAGGATGGTGGCGCGAGGGTCCTCGGTGCGGTAGACGCGGTGGCCGAAGCCCATGATGCGGCGCTTCTGGTCGAGCATCTCGCGGATGGTCGCCGGCGTCTCCTCGACGCCGGGCAGCTCGCGGAGCAGCTCCATCACCCGCTCGTTTGCGCCGCCGTGCAACGGTCCCTTGAGCGCGCCGATCGCCGAGGTGATGGCGCTGTGCATGTCGGAGAGAGTGGCGGCGGTGACGCGCGCGGCGAAGGTCGAGGCGTTCATGCCATGTTCGGCATGAAGGACGAGGGCGACGTCGAAGGCGCGCACCTCCTCCTCGTCGGGCAGGCTGCCGTGCAGCATGTGGAGGAAGTTGGCGGCCAGCCCGAGGTCGGCTCGGGGGGCGACCGGGTCGAGACCCTGCTGGATCCGCTCGGTGCCGGCCACCAGCGTGCCCGCCTGGGCCACCAGGCGCGCCGACTTGCGCCGGTTGGCCGCCTCGGAGTTGTCGCCGGCGTCGGGGTCGAGGGTGCCGAGCAGCGACACCTGGGTGCGCAGCACCGACATGGGGTTGGCCTCGGGCCCCGCGGCACGGGCCACGTCCCAGACGCCGGGGTGCGGCTCCATGTGCTCCCGCAGCTGGTGCGAGAGGTCGGCCAGCTCGGTCCGGGTGGGCAGCTCGCCGTGCCAGAGGAGGTAGGCCGTCTCCTCGAAGGTGGAGTGCTCGGCGAGGTCGGCGATGTCGTAGCCGCAGTAGAGCAGCCGCCCGGTGCGGCCGTCGATGTCGCACAGCGCGCTGACCCCGGCGACGACCCCCTCCAGACCACCCTTGGCTGCAGCGACCACGGTGCTCACCTCTCCTCGACTGTCAGGCGCCAGCTCTCGCCGCCGCACTGCGGACACGCGTTGGGCGGGCGCAGCCCGCGCTCGGCGGTGCCGCACCACTCGCAGACCCAGTGGGTCTTGCCGAACCAGCCCACCAGGTCCATGCGGGTGAGCAGGCCGACCAGGGTGCGGTCGCCGCGCACCACGGGCAGGCGGCGGATGCGCCGGGTCAGCATGATCTCGGCGGCCTCGGCGAGGCTGATGTCCTCCTCGACGGTGACCGCGTCGGCGCTCATGATCTCGCCCACGGTGGTGCCCCGCTTGCCCAGGATGTCGGACTCGGTGACCACGCCGATGCAGTGGCCTCCGTCGTCGACCACCGGCACGCCGGTGACGCGCATGCCCACGATGATGTCGACGGCGGCGTCGACGGGATCCCCGACGTGGACCGTCTTGACATCCCGTGTCATGACATCTGACACAGGCCGCTGGGGCGGCGCCGTCTCTCGCTCGGGCACGGCCGTGCAGTGTATGCCGATCGGGCGGGAGGCTGCGCCCGCGTGCGCGGACAGCTGAGCCGGCGATTCTCCTTGTCGTTCAAGCCAGAGAAGTTGCGACGCCTGGACAAGCCCATCCGGGCGGCCAGGCACTAGCGTTGCTCAACGCTGCGCTGCGGCCGGCCGGGACACGGCGGTCCCGGCCCCAGCTCGATCCCTTCCTTCTCAACGGGGCCGTCGGTGACCGCATCCCGGCGGCCCCCACCCACCCTCGTCCCCGTCGGGTAGCGTGGGCGGCATGGCCAACCGCCTCGCCGCCGAGACCAGCCCCTACCTGCAGCAGCACGCCGGCAATCCCGTGGACTGGTGGCCCTGGGGCGAGGAGGCGTTCGCCGAGGCGCGCCGCACCGACCGCCCGGTGCTGCTCAGCGTCGGCTACAGCGCCTGCCACTGGTGCCACGTCATGGCCCACGAGTCCTTCGAGAACCCCGACGTGGCGGCGCTGATGAACGAGCTCTTCGTCAACGTCAAGGTGGACCGCGAGGAGCGGCCCGACGTCGACGCCATCTACATGCAGGCGGTGCAGGCGATGACCGGCCGCGGCGGCTGGCCGATGACGATGTTCCTCACCCCGCGCGCCGTGCCCTACTACGGCGGCACCTACTTCCCTCCCGAGGACCGCCACGGCATGCGCGGCTTCCCCACCATCCTGCGCGCCGCCGCCGACGCCTACCACACGCAGAAGGACGACGTCGCCCGCGTCGGCGAGCAGCTGCGCCAGGCGCTGACGCCGCCCCGGCTGCGCGCTGCAGACGGAGAGCTGAGCCCCGCGCTCGTCGACACGGCGGTGCGCGCTCTGGTGGAGATGACCGACCGCCGGCACGGCGGCTTCGGCGGTGCGCCCAAGTTCCCCCATCCGGCGAGCCTCGACCTGATGCTGCGCCGGCACGCGGCGCACGGCGACGCGGCGGCCCTCGACGCCGCGCTGCTGACCCTCGACCGCATGGCGCGCGGCGGCATCTACGACCACGTCGGCGGCGGATTCCACCGCTACAGCGTCGACGCGCAGTGGGCGGTGCCGCACTTCGAGAAGATGCTGTACGAC
>DASRDZ010000088.1:0-44546 GCA_035652335.1 Candidatus Dormiibacterota bacterium | reverse complement strand
TGCTTGACGTACTCGACGGTCTGGTCGAGCAGCGCGCCGGCGATGCCCACCAGCTGCGCCGCGGTCGCCGCCGCCGCGTGGTCGAAGAGCCACTGCCCGTGCTCCTGCGAGGTGCCGATCCTGGTGTCGTCGCCGGTCTCGGCGGTGACCTTGAAGATGCGGCGCGCGCCGTCGACGGACTTCAACGGTTGCAGGGTCACGCGATCCTGGGTCAGGGCGTGGATCTCGCCGTCGCGTTCGAGGATGACGAGGTCGGCGGTGGCGTCGCCGACGTACGGCTGCGAGGCGAGGCCGACGGTGGCCACCGCCTCACCGGCGGCCAGCCTGGGCAGCCACTCCTGCTTCAGCCCGTCGCCGCCGGCTCGCGCCAGCAACGGCGTGGCCAGCGCAGCGGACTCCAGCACCGGCTCGGGAAGCACGCTGCGCCCCGTCTCCTCGAGCACCAGCACCATGTCGACCTCGTCCATGCCGCTGCCGCCGTACTGCTCGGGGACGAGCAGCCCGAGCACGCCCATCTCGCCGAGCTTGCGCCAGCGGTCAGGGGAGCGCCCGGACTCCGACTCCCATGCCTTGCGCACCGCCGCCGGCGCCGACTCCTTGCCGAGCAGGTCGCGCACCGTGTCGCGGAGCAGGTACTGCTCCTCGCTGAAGTCGAAGTCCACGCCCTACGCCTCCCGGGGAAGGCCCAGGACGCGCTGGGCGATGATGTTCTTCTGGATCTCGTTGGTGCCGGCGTAGATCATCGAGGCGCGCGCGTAGAGGTAGTCGCCGAACAGCTCGCCGCCGTGCTCCGCCTCCGGGCCCTCGGCCACCTCGGCGCGCGGGCCGAGGACGTCGAGCCCCAGCTCCAGCAGGCGCATCTCCATCTCCGACCAGTACAGCTTGTTGAGTGACGCCTCCGAGCCCACCTGCGCGCCCTTGCTCAGCTTCGACAGCGTGCGCTGGTTGTTGAGCTGGAACATGCGCGTCTCGATGTAGCCCTGGGCGACGCGGCGGCGCACGTCCGGGTCGTCGCTGCGCTGCTCGCGCCGCGTCAGTGCGACGACGTCCTGGAACATGCGGTTGAACGCCGCGGGCGAGCCGAGGCCGGTGCCGCGCTCGAAGCCGAGGGTGGTCATGGCCACCTTCCAGCCCTCGTTCAGCGCGCCCACCAGGTTGGAGCGCGGCACCCGCACGTCGGTGAAGAACACCTCGGCGAAGCGCGCGCTGCCGTCGATCTGCACCAGCGGGCGCACCTCGACGCCGGGCGAGTGCATGTCGATGAGGATGAAGGAGATCCCCTTGTGCTTCGGGGCGCTCGGATCGGTGCGGCAGAGGGTGAAGATCCAGTCGCCGAAGCGGCCCAGCGAGGTCCAGATCTTCTGGCCGTTGACGACGAACTCGTCGCCCTCGATCTCGGCGCGCGTGCGCAGCGAGGCGAGGTCGCTGCCGGCGTTGGGCTCGCTGAAACCCTGGCACCAGATCTCGTCGCAGCGGAGGATGCGGGGCAGGTGCTCCTGCTTCTGCTCGTCGGTGCCGTAGACCATCAGCGTGGGACCGAGCAGCCCCAGGCCGAGGCGGTTGATCCTGTCAGGCGCCTGCGCCTTGACGTATTCGTCGGTGAACAGCGCCTGCTGCATCAGCGAGGCGCCGCGGCCGCCGTACTCCTTGGGCCAGGCGATCGCCGCCAGGCCGGCCTCGAAGAGCTGGCGCTCCCAGTCGCGGTAGCGCTCGAAGGCCTCGCCGCCCGCCTCCCAGTCGACCTCGCGGGTGTGCGCGATCTGCTCGCGATGGGCCGACAGCCAGGAGCGCACCTCCTCCTGGAACGCGGCGTCCTCGGACGTCAGCTGGAAGTCCATGGCTCGACTCGCTCCTCAACCGGGCGCCCCGGGAGAACCGCACGGGGCAGCCGGTCGATGATGGCACGTCGGGGAAGACGCCCGGCGAGACGCTGTCTAGTCCCGCTCCTCCGCCGTCGTGGCGCGCTCGCGGGCCAGCTCCGCCTTGCGCCGCGCCAGCCAGCCGACGCCGGCCAGCACCGCCGCGGCGCCCACCGTGGCCACCCCGGCGGCCGAGGTGGCGCCCGCGGTGAGCGGCAGCGCGGCGACCGTCGCCGCACCGGACTGCTCAGTCACCAGGCCGCCGGCGCCGGAGCCGCCCTGCGCCGCCACCGCGGCCGAGGCCTCGTGCCCCGCGCCGCAGGTGCCGCTGGGACGCGGCTTGTGGCCCGCCTCCTGCACCGGCATGGCGTTGGGCGGGATGGGGTACGTCTTGGCCTGCGACTCGTCGCCCTCGCTGATGATGGCGTTGGGGATGCACTCGCTGACGACGCGCTGGTCGGCCAGCGAGGGAGCCGGCAGGGTGGGCACCGAGGCGTCGGGCGCCGCCTTGAAGTTGAAGACACCGGTCAGGTCGCCGACGGTCGCGCGTCGCCAGGCGCTGAGGTTCGGCGCGGTGACGCCGAAGCGCGTCTCCAGCAGCTTCAGCATCGAGGTGTGGTCGTTGACGTCGCTGCTGACCAGGCCGCCTCGCGTGAACGGCGAGCAGACGATCATCGGCACCCGGAAGCCGAGGCCGATGGGTCCTGCGATGCCGCTGGCGTCGCTGGGGAGGGGCGAGACGGTGAGGTACTCGCCGGGCGTGCCGGGCGGCGCGGTGGGCGGCGGCACGTGGTCGAAGAACCCGCCGTTCTCGTCATAGGTGACAAAAAGTGCGGTCTTCTCCCAGACGGCGGGATTCGAGGTGAGGGCGTCGAGCACCTTCCAGGTGGCCCACTCGCCCCAGGTCACCGGTGCCGGCGGGTGCTCGGTCTGCACCAGCGGGGCGAGGATCCAGCTGACCTGCGGCAGCGTGCCGGCGGCGCAGTCGGCCTCGAAGCTGCCGGGGAAGAGCGGCGAGAAGGCGTTGGCGGCGAGCTGCGGATCGTTGCCCTGGGGCCCGTACGCCTTGAAGTAGAGCAGGACGTTGTCGCCGTAGTTGCCGTCGGCGCTGCCGTACACCTTCCAGGAGATGCCGGCGGCCTGCAGCACCTCCGGCATCGTCAGCCAGGTGTACTTGAAGAAGTCGGGCTGGCGGTTGGTCAGGGTGGTGAGGTGGGGGCCGCCGCCCTTGCCGTCGGGGTCGAGCGTGCCGCTGATGGTGTAGAGGCGGTTGGGATCGGTGGGCCCGATCACCGAGCAGTGGTAGCGGTCGCAGATGGTGAAGGCGTCGGCGAGCGCGTGGTAGAAGGGCAGGTCCTCGCGCGTGTAGTAGCCCATGCAGAGCGGCCCGTTGACAGGGTCGTTGGCGATGTGCTCGCGGACGAAGCCGTCCATGGCGCCGCCGTTCCACGCCTGGTGCTGCGGGCCCCAGTCGTGGGTGATGTCGTTGGTGCACTCGCCCGTCGAGCTGACGGTGTCGAAGCGGAAGGGGAGGAGGTGCCCGCCGTAGCCGGGCACGTCGTAGCCGGGCTGCTGGAAGACGGGCAGGCCGTCGGGCTGCAGCAGCACGTCGGGATCCCCGTAGCCGATCACGCCCTTCGAGGTCCCGAAGTAGGAGTCGAAGCTGCGGTTCTCCTGGATCAGGAAGACGATGTGCTCGACGTCGGCCAGGCTGCCGCACTGGCGCGGCGCGGCCAGGGCGTCGACCAGGTGGCGGGGCATGGCGGCGGCCAGGCCCGCCCCGGCCGCACCCGCCTGGAGGAAGCGGCGGCGGCTGATCGCGGTCATGCGGATACGGTCTCCCTCGTTGCTCCACGGCCCCGCCCCTCTGTGCCAACGACGGAGGTGCGCGGCAACCTGCGCCCCCGCGCTCGGCGTGCTCGTCTCCCCAGACGGCCCTGCAGAGCCGTACACTCTGCCGAACGTTCGTGTCGTCCCTCCCCGGCATGGTGGCCCGGCCTTGCCGTGGGAGCGTGCACGGACACCGGTTGGAGGAGCACTGAAGCCGTGTCTGGGTACAGGCGCAGGTGAGCCTGCTCGCGGTTTCCGACCTGACGGTCACCTACGGGGGGGCCGTCCTGGCGGTGGACGGCGTGAGCTTCGAGGTTCCCGAGGGGGGCAGCGTCGGCCTGCTCGGCGCCAACGGCGCGGGCAAGACCACGCTGCTGCGCGCCATCACCGGGCTGCTCCGCTACCAGAACGGGCAGGTCACCCGCGGCGCCATCCACTTCGACGGGCGCGACGTCACCGGCGCCGACCCCTCCAGGCTGGTGGCCGCCGGCATCGCCCAGGTGCTGGAGGGCCGCCGCGTCTTCCGCGACCTCACCGTCGCCGAGAACCTCCGCGCCGGCGCCTTCTCGGCGCGTGACCGCAGCCGCGAGGGCGAGGTGCGCGAGCGGGTGCTCACCCTCTTCCCGCTCCTGCGCGAGCGTTTGGGCCAGGATGCGGGCTTTCTCAGCGGAGGCGAGCAGCAGATGCTGGCCATCGGCCGGGCGCTGATGGCCCAGCCGCGGATGCTGCTGCTCGACGAGCCCTCGCTGGGGCTGGCCCCGCTGGTGGTGCGGCAGATCGGCGACACGCTGCGCGAGATCAACGGCCAGGGCGTCGCCCTCCTCCTCGTCGACCAGAGCACCGCCCTCGCCCTGCGCGTGACCCGCCACGCCTACCTGCTGGAGACGGGCCGCATCCGCCACAGCGGGCCCACCGCCGAGATGCTCTCGGACGAGACGGTGCGCGCCTCGTACCTGGGCACGGCGCGCGGCGACGACGCGCTCTTCCGGGAGGCGAGCGCGTGAGCGACGCGGCGTCGAACGTCCTCGAGGCCAAGGGCCTCACCCTCGTCTTCGGGGCGGTGACGGCCTTCAGCGACGTCGACTTCCACGTCGGCGAGGGCGAGCTCTTCGCCGTCATCGGTCCCAACGGCGCGGGCAAGACCTCGCTGTTCAACGTGATCTCGCGCGTGTACCGGCCCACCCGCGGCAGCATCCGGTACCGCGACGAGGACCTGCTGCGCCGGCGCCGCAGCGACATGCCCGGCCTGGGCATCGCCCGCACCTTCCAGAACCTCGGCCTCTTCCACAACATGACCGTCCTCGACAACGTGCTGGTCGGGCGCCACCACCTGATGCGCAGCGGCTCGCTGCTTGGCGGGATCTACGCCGGCTACGCGCGCCGCGAGGAGC
Organism: Candidatus Dormiibacterota bacterium; assembly: GCA_035652335.1. Classification (GTDB taxonomy): domain Bacteria; phylum Chloroflexota; class Dormibacteria; order Aeolococcales; family Aeolococcaceae; genus DASRDZ01. The sequence goes on along the minus strand of DASRDZ010000088.1, from coordinate 39,466 downwards.
GCGAGCACCGGCGCGCGGCGATGGACGTGCTCGGCTTCGCGGGCGTCGAGGAGTGGGCCGGCTATCCGGTGCAGGTCCTGCCGTACGGCATCCAGAAGCGCGTCGAGCTGGCGCGCGCGCTGGCCATGGAGCCGCGGGTGCTGCTGCTCGACGAGCCGGTGGCGGGGATGAGCAGCGCCGAGCGCGGCGAGATCACCCAGCTGGTGCGCCGCATCCACCAGGAGCGCGGCATGACCATCGTGCTCGTGGAGCACGACATGGGCATGGTGATGCAGGTGGCCCAGCGGGTCATGGTCCTCGACTTCGGCCGGGTCATCGGCGTCGGCACGCCGGCCGAGGTGCAGCGCGATCCCCAGGTGATCCGCGCCTACCTCGGTGAGGCGCTGGAGGACGCGTCGTGACCACGTTCTTCCAGCTCTTCGTCGCCGGGCTCGCGCTGGGCTGCATCTACGCGCTGGTGGCGCTCGGCTTCACGATCATCTACCGCGCCTCGCAGGTGATCAACTTCGCCCAGGGCTCGTTCCTCCTGCTGGGCGCCTACCTCGTCTCCTGGTTCTCGCTCGACCGCTCCTATCCCTTCGTAGTGGCGGCGCTGCTGGCGCTGGGGATCACCGTCGTCGTCGGCGTCGTCTTCCAGACGGTGGTGCTGCGCTTCACGGTCGGCCAGCCCGTCTTCACCGTGGTGATGATCACCATCGGGCTGAACATCGCCCTGGAGGGAACGGTGCCGGCGCTCTTCGGCTCCAGCACGCGCAGCATCGGCGACCCCTGGGGGAGCAGCGCGGTGCACCTCGGCGGGGTGGTGATCAACTGGGACAGCGTCTGGACCATCGGCGTCACCCTGCTGATCCTGGTGCTGTTCTTCGCCTTCAACCGCTTCTCCCGCTACGGCCTGGCGATGCGCGCCACGGCGATGGACGAGGAGGCGGCGATGGCGGTCGGCGTGCCGACACGACGCGTGCACGCGCTGGCCTGGGGCCTGGCGGGCGCGGTCGCGACGGTCGGCGGGTTCTTCCTGGCCGGCTTTCCCAACTCGCTGTCGCCGGGCATCGACGTCATCGCCCTGCGCGCCTTTCCCGCCATCATCCTGGGCGGGCTCGACTCCCCGCTCGGCGCTGTGGTCGGCGGCGTGACGATCGGGCTCGTCGAGGAGCTGACGGCGGGCTACCAGCCCAACGACGCGCCCTGGCTCGGCGCGAACTTCTACAGCGTCGCGCCCTACATCCTGATGATCCTGGTGCTGCTGGTGCGGCCCTACGGGCTCTTCGGCCACCGTCCGGCGGAGCGGGCATGAGCCTCCCCGCCTGGCTCACGCTGCGCCGCGCCACCACCGTGGCGGTGATCGCGCTGCTGCTCGTCTTCCCCTTCCTGGTCGACGAGTTCTGGCTCAACACCGCGGCCTTCATCGTCATCTACGCCATCGGCGCCCTCGGCCTCAACGTGCTGACGGGACTGACCGGTCAGGTCTCCCTGGGCCACGCCTTCTTCCTCGGCGTCGGCGCCTACACCGCGGCGGTGCTGGGCGGGCAGTACCACGTCATGGCGCTCTGGTGGATCCTCGCCGCCGGCATCGTCGCCGCCATCTGCGGGGCGATCATCGGGCCCACCGCGCTGCGCTTGCGCGGGCTCTACCTGGCGGTGGTCACCATCGGCATCGTCTTCATCGGCCAGCATCTCTTCGACAACCTCAAGTGGCTGAGCGGCGGGCCGCCGGGACGGGCCATCCCCGCACCGCAGTTCGGCCTCGCCTTCACCTGTCCCTCCAGCGGCTGCGCGCTCGACTTCGACCAGCAGCAGACCTTCCTCGGCCTCACCTTCGACAAGAACGGGCTGTTCTACTACCTCGGCCTGGTCATCCTGGTGCTGGGCATGCTGTTCGTGCGCAACCTGCTGCGCACCCGTCCAGGTCGCGCGCTGCAGGCGGTGCGCGAGCGGGAGCTGGCGGCCTCGCTGATGGGCGTCGACCTGGCCCGCTGGAAGGTCTCCGCGTTCGTCATCTCGTCCTTCCTGGCCGGCATCAGCGGGGCGCTGCTGGCCTCGCTGGTCAGCTTCATCCAGCCCGACTTCTGGAGCCTGGTCCTCTCCATCCAGTTCGTCGCCGCGGTGATCGTCGGCGGCGTCGGCACCATCTGGGGGCCGCTGCTCGGCTCGGTGGTCATCTTCGGGCTGGAGCCGGTGATGCAGCGCTACGCGCAGTCGCTTCCCCTGCTCGCCCACGGCGGCAGCGGCGGCGGCGTGGCGGTGAGCGACGCCACCCACATCTTCTACGGCATCGCCATCGTGGTCTTCCTGGTGGTGGAGCCACTGGGCGTGATCGGGCTCGCCCGGCGCGCCGGTCGACTGTTGCATCGACGCCGTGCGGCGGCCACGGCGGCGGCGGCATGAGAGTTCGCGGTCGTCACATTCACGGAGGAGCGCAAGCAGTGTCCACAGCTCATCACACCAGGCTTCGCGTCGTGGGCGCGATGGGGGTGCTCGCGGTGCTGGCCGCGTGCGGCTCCGGAGGCAGCGGCAACAACACCAACTCGGGCAGCGGCTCGGTCAAGGGCGGCCCCGGCGTCGACACCACCGCGAAGACCATCGCGCTCGGGGTGCTCACACCGCTGAGCGGTCCCGTCGCCCTGATCGGCAAGCCGCTCACCAACGGGCAGGTCGCCTACTTCGACTCGGTCAACGCCAACGGCGGCCTGGACGGGTACAAGGTCAACCTGGTTCAGCGTGACGACCAGTACAACCCGCAGATGCACGTCCAGTTCTACAACGAGATCGTCGGCCAGGTGGCCATGATCGGGCAGTCGCTGGGGTCGCCCACCACGCTGGCCATCCAGTCGGCGGCCGACTCGGCCGGCATCGTCATCGGCGCGGCGACGCAGTCGTCGAGCTGGGTCACCGACAAGGTGATGGCGGTCATCGGCACCCCGTACGCCATCGACGTGGCCAACGGCGTCGACTACATCGTCAACCAGCAGGGCCACAAGAGCGCCAAGATCGGCATCATCTACCAGAACGACGAGTACGGTGCCGACGGCATCCGCGGCTACGACGCCGCCAAGTCCGCGTACAGCTTCGACGACGTGGCCCGCGCACCGTACGGCGCCACCGACACCAGCTTCACCTCCGAGGTGCTGGCGATGAAGAACGCGGGCGCGCAGTACGTCTTCCTCACCGCCACGCCGACTCCGGCGGCGACCATCATCGGCACCGCCGCCACCCTCGGCTACACGCCGACCTGGGTGCTGCAGGGCCCGGCCTGGTCCGAGTACCTGATGACCAAGAACGGCACCATCGCCGACACCAACCACACGCCCGTCTACCCGGCGCTGGCCGGTGGCAACGTCTGGGTGCTGGGCTACGAGGCGCAGTGGGGCGACAGCAACGTGCCCGGCATGGCGCAGTTCCTGTCCGACACCACCAAGTACGGCAGCGGGCAGATCCCGGACTACTACTACATGTACGGCTACGCGCTGGCCAAGGTGGAGGCGGCCATCCTCAAGAAGGCGATCGAGAGCGGTGACCTGAGCCGCGCAGGCATCCTCAACGCCAAGCTCAACCTCGGCAACGTCGACCTGGGCGGCCTGCTGCCGTCGGTCGACTACACCCCGTCGCTGGGCCCGGTCTCGCGCAAGACCAACATCTCGGTGGTCGACCCGACGGTTGAGGGCTTCCTCAAGCCGAAGAGCAGCTTCTTCGAGTCCGACGCCGCCAAGAACATGAAGTTCGGGTCCTAGCTGACCCGAGCCACACCCGGAGCCATGAGGGGGCCGCAAGGCCCCCTTTCTCTTTCGCGGGGGGTGTTTCCGTCGCGGCCGCGCCACGCGTGTGCAGATTGGCATGGCTGGCCGTGACAGGAGCGTGAACGCGCGGTGAGAGAGGCCGGCGGCGTCGGATAACCACGCCGTGCGCGAGGCAGGATCTCCGAGCAAGCACGCCAACGAGTGGCGCGCGCGCCCGTGGCTGGGACGGGCCGTGCGCGCCTTCGCCCTGCTGGCACCGATCGCGGTGGCGCTGGGGGTGTCCGTCGCGCTGGCGGGCCACCTGCCGCGGTCCGGCGCCCTTGCCCAGCCCGTCGTGTGGTGGGCCTGCGTGACGCTCGCTCCCATGGTGGCCGTGGCGCTCCTGGAGCGTGCGGCGCGGCGCCTGCTGCCGCTGGCGGCGCTGCTCAGCCTGTCGATGGTCTTCCCCGACCAGGCCCCGCGCCGCTTCAAGGTGGCCCGCCGGGTGGGCAGCCCCGCCGACCTGCGCCGCCGCCTGGAGGAGGCGCGCGAGCGCGGGCTCAGCGACAGCACCACGGAGTCGCTGCAGACCGTCCTCGAGCTGGCCTCCGCGTTGAGCGTGCACGACAAGCGCACGCGCGGCCACTCGGAGCGCGTTCGCGTCTTCACCGACATGCTGGCGACGGAGATGAAGCTCTCCGCCGAGGACCGCTCCAAGCTCCGCTGGGCCTCGCTGCTGCACGACATCGGCAAGCTGCGCGTGTCGCACGACATCCTCAACAAGCCGGGCAGGCCGAGCGCCGAGGAGTGGGAGGAGCTGCGCCGCCATCCCCAGGAGGGCGCGCGGCTGGCCGGTCCGATCATCGACTGGCTCGGTGAGTTGGGGCCGGCCATCGCGCACCACCACGAGCGCTGGGACGGCGGGGGATATCCGCTCGGCCTCGCCGGTGAGCGGATCTCGCTGGGCGGGCGCATCGTCGCCGTCGCCGACGCCTTCGAGACGATGACGGCTGCGCGGGCGTACAAGAAGCCGATGCGACCGGAGGCCGCACGCCAGGAGCTCGTCGCCTGCGCCGGCGCGCACTTCGATCCCGCGGTGGTGCGCGCCTTCCTGCAGATCTCCCTGCGCAAGGTCACCCGCGCCGTCGGCCTGAGCGCGTGGGTGGCGCAGTTCCCCACGCTCGGCCGCATCGGCCCGTTCCTGGAGCAGGCGGGGTCGACGATGGCCTCGGCGGCGGTCGCGGGTGCGCTGGCGGCGGGCGTCGCCGCGGGCGGGCTGCACGTCGTCCAGGCGCAGACGGCGAGCGGCGCTGCGGCTGTCGCCTCGGTCAGTGCCGGCGCCGTGGCGACTCCGGGGGATCACCACGGCGGCGGCGTGCAGGGCGTGCCGGCGAGTCCGGGCACCTCGCCGTCCGCCGGTGCCGGCAGCACCGCCGCACCCGGGTCCACCGCTCCCGCCGGCGCTGCTGCCGCTGCTCCCGAGCCCGGCACGGCACCGGCGACGGCGCCGGCTTCGGGCCCCGCGTCGACCCCTGCTCCGCCCGCCTCGTCGTCGCCGCAAGGGCTGGCGGCGGCCCCCACGCCGGCGCCGGCGGGGCAACCCACCCCGACGCCGTCGCCCGCCTCGCCGCCACCGCCCACACCGACCGCCGCCCCCACGCCGCAGCCCTTCAACTGCAACGCCTGCACCAACACGGCGCCGGGCTGCACCTCCTACTGCAACAACAACAACGCCACCTCGTGCACGACGTACTGCTACGGCAACAACAACACCGTCTGCCAGACCTACTGCTTCGGCACCAACAACAAGGTGTGCACCTCGTACTGCCAGGGGACCAACCCCAAGTGCACCTCGTACTGCCAGAGCGGACTCTCGCCCGGCGTCGGGCCGCAGGTGGCCAGCCCCGCCTATGCGGTCCGCGTCAGCGCGACCCGGCCGGCCGTCGCGTCGCAGAGGGGGACGCCCGGCGGCTAGGCTTGCCGCCTCATGACCGAGGCGCTCGACGACCTGCTGCGCATCCTCGACCTCGAGGAGATCGAGGAGAACATCTTCCGCGGGCTGAGCCCGGCGGAGCAGCGGCAGCGCGTGTTCGGCGGCCAGGTGGCGGGGCAGGCGCTGATCGCGGCGGGGCGCACCGTGCAGAGCGGGCGCGTGCACTCGATGCATGCGTACTTCCTGCGACCCGGCGACACCACCCTGCCCATCCTCTTCGAGGTTGACCGGATTCGCGACGGGCGCTCGTTCACCACGCGGCGCGTCGTCGCCGTGCAGCACGGCAAGGCGATCTTCAACCTGGCCGCGTCGTTCCACGTCGACGAGCCGGGGGTGGAGCACCAGCTGGAGATGCCGCGCGGGATGCCGGACCCCGACGGGCTGCCCACGGTGCGCGAGCAGGTGGCGCCGCACCGCGAGCGCCTCGGCGACCTCGGCGAGTGGTGGTCGCGACCGCGTCCCATCGACGTGCGCTACGCGGAGCCGCCGGTGCCCGCGCCGCTGCGTGACGGCCCGTCACCGCCGCGGCAGCGTGTCTGGATCCGCGCCGACGGCAGCCTTCCCGACGACCCGCTGCTGCACTGCTGCGTGGTCGCCTACGCGTCGGACATGACGCTGCTCGACACCACGCTGCTGCCCCACGGGATGAGCTGGAACACCGGCGTGGCCATGGGCGCGAGCCTCGACCACGCGATGTGGTTCCACCGTCCCTTCCGCGCCGACGGCTGGTTGCTGTACGACCAGGACACGCCCGCCGCACATGGTGCACGCGCCTTCGCCCGCGGCAGCATCTTCACCCAGGACGGCCGGCTGGCCGTCTCCGTGGCGCAGGAGGGCCTGGTGCGCGTGCGTCGCGAGGAGCGCTAGCCCGCCAAACCCTGGAGGCGCCGCCGCGCGCGCAGCAGCTCCGCCGCCTCCACGCCGCGGAGCGAGGCGTCGAGCAGCTCGACCGGATGGAACGTCGGCACGCCCTCGCGGCCGCCGAGATGCGCGCTGATCTGCAACAGGCATCCCGGGTTGGAGGCGACCAGCGCATCGGGGTGCGCGGCGACGACGTTGGCCGCCTTGCGGCGTCCCAACGCCGCCGCGGCGTCGGGCTCGAGGAGGTTGTAGACGCCGGCGCTGCCGCAGCACATGTCGGCCTCGGCGAGCGGCACCAGCTCCACTCCGGGAATGCGCGACAGCACCTCGCGAGGCTGCGCGCGCACACCCTGCGCGTGGGCGAGGTGGCAGGCGTCGTGATAGGCGACGCGCAACGGCAGCGGCCGGAGCAGCCCGTCCGGCGGTTGCAGGGCGTCGAGGATCTCGCTGACGTCGCGCACCCGCCCGGCGAAGTCGGCGGCGGAGGCGTCGTCCGCGCCGAAGAGCTCGCCGTACTCCTTCATCGTCGAGCCGCAGCCGGCGGAGTTCACCGCGATCAGCGGTCGCGAGCCGTCACCGGCGTCCGGCGGGTCGAGCAGCGCGCGCAGCCGGCGCGCCCGCGACAGCGCCGCCGCCTCCCGCCCGCTGTGCAGCTCCAGCGCGCCGCAGCAGCCCTGTCCGCGCGGGATGCTCACCTCGCAGCCGAAGGCGCTGAGCACGCGCGCGGTGGCCGCGTTGACGTCGGCGAAGAGCCCCTGCTGCACGCACCCCGTGAGCAGCACGACGCGCTCGCGCGGTGCGCCGCCGCGCGCGGGCGAGAGCTGGGGAAGCCGGGTGCGCAGTGCGGCAGCGGGCACGGCGGGGGAGAGCCCGACCATCCCCGCATGCCCGGGCCGGCGCAGCAGCCGGCGCATGCCGCTGACCCGGAACGCCAGCAGCAGCCAGCCCATGGCCCGCATCCGCCGCGGATGCGGGAAGAGCGCGAAGATGGCCCGCCGCCGCAGCCGCTCGCGCAGGGGACGCCGGATGCCGCGCTCCACCTGCTGGCGGGTCTGCTCGATGAGCCGGTCGTAGCGCACCCCCGAGGGGCAGGCGGTGACGCAGGCCATGCAGCCGAGGCAGGTGTCCCAGTGACGCGCCAGCGAGGGGGACATGGGCACCTCGCCGCGCAGGGCGACGTCCATGAGCAGGATGCGGCCGCGCGGCGAGTCCGCCTCGTTGCCCCAGAGCTGGTAGGTGGGGCAGGCGGGCAGGCAGAAGCCGCAGTGCACGCAGTCGTCGAGCAGCGCGCGCGAGGGCGGGTTGTGGACGTCGAAGGCAGGAACGATCCCGGTGTCGGTGACGCTGTCGACCACGGTGTCGTCCATCGCGGCTCAGATGCCCCCGAGGAAGCGCCCGGGCGCGAGCAGGCCGCCCGGGTCGAGCGCCTGCTTCAGCGACCGCATCAGGTCGAGGGCGACGTCGCCTGCGGCCGGCTGCGGCCACACCAGGTCCGCCAGCGGCGGCGTGGACCGGCGCAGGGTGAGGTGCCCGCCGCGGCGCGCCACCCAGTCACGCAGCGCCTGCAGGTCGACCGGCGACATCCCCGCGGGCAGCCGGACCTCGGCGGCGCCGCAGCTCGGCAGCACGGCGGCGACGTGCGGCGTCGCCTCCAGCCGCCCCAGCAGCGCGGCCAGCTCGGACCGCGGCAGCGCCAGGTTGGCGACAGGATCGACCGGATCTCCACCCCAGACGCAGGTCTCCGCGTACGTCCACGCCTTGTCGGCCTCGTCCTCGTCGAGGACGCGCACCAGCGGCGCCAGCGGTGCGGTGGCCTCCAGCAGCGCCGACGCCTGCGCCTCCGCCCCCGCCTCGCCGCCCTCGATGCGCACCAGCATCGCCCCGCCCGGCGAGAGCGCCACCACCGCCGCCGGCTCGACGGGTGCGCGCTCCACCGCCTGCCACACCGCCCAGGCCTGCGAGGCGTCGAGGTTCTGGAACGCCACCGTGCGCACCGCGCGCGGCATGGGGTGGAGGCGCAGCGCCAGCTGGGTGACCACCGCCAGCGTCCCCAGCGAGCCGATCAGCAGCTTGCCGACGTCGTAGCCGGCGACGTTCTTCACCACCTTGCCGCCGCTGTGGCCGACGGTGCCGTCGGCGAGCACGAAGCGCGCGCCCAGGACCAGGTCGCGGGCCGTGCCGAAGCGCGTGCGCAGCGGCCCGGACGCGTCGGCGGCCACGATCCCGCCAACAGTGGCAGCAACTCCGTGGGGCGGGTCGAGGGCGAGCCGCTGCCCCTGCGCCGCCAGCGTCTCGCGCAGGGCGGACAGCGGCATGCCCGCCTGCACCACGCAGACGAGGTCACCCGGCTCGTGCTCGACCATGGCGTCGAGCCGCGCCGTCGAGAGCACCACCTCGCAGCGGCGTGGCGGCGCGCCCCAGCCGAGCTTGGTGCCGCCGCCGCGAACCGCGACCGCCAGCCCAAGCCGTGCCGCCGCCCGCAGCACCTCGGCCACCTCGGCCTCGGATCCCGGCGACACCACCACCGCCGGCATCACCCCGCCGACGGCGTCGCCGGCCCCCGCGTCGCGCACGAAGCCCGCGCCGACGACGCCGGCGAAGGCGTCCGCGGCGCGCTCGGCGGTCACCATCGCTGGGCCAATCCCGCCGCCTCCAGGGGATGCACGCGGTGGAAGCCGGGCACCTCGCCGCAGAGCCGCGGGGTGGGCAGCAGCTTGCCCGGGTTGCACAACCCGATCGGGTCGAAGGCGGCACGAACCCGGTCCATCACGGTGAGCGCGTCGCCGCTGAACATCTTGGGCATCGAGCACGCCTTGTCGTGGCCGACGCCGTGCTCGCCGGTGATCGACCCACCCGCGGCGATGCAGAGGTCGAGGATGCGCCCGGCCAGCTCCAGGGCGCGGTCGGCCTCGCCGGGCACGGCGGCGTCGTAGCACACCAGCGGATGGAGGTTGCCGTCGCCGGCGTGGAACACGTTGCCGACGCGCATCCCGTAGGAGGCGGCCAGCTCCCCGATGCCGTGCAGGACTTCGGGCAACCTGGTGCGCGGCACCACGCCGTCCTGGACGTAGTACGCCGGGCTGACGCGGCCCATCGCAGCGAAGGCGGCCTTGCGTCCCTTCCACATCAGCGCGCGCTCGGCGTCATCGGCGGCGACGCGGATCTCGACGGCGCCGGCGGACTCGCAGATGGTGCGGCAGGACTCGAGCTGCGCGAGGCATTCCGCGGCGGGCCCGTCGACCTCGACCAGGAGCAGCGCCTCGCAGTCGGGATAGCCGGCGTGCACCGCCTGGTCGGACGCCTCGTGCGTCATCCTGTCCATCATCTCCACCGCTGCCGGCAGCACGCCCGCCGCCACGATCGCGGACACGGCGGACGCCGCCGCCTCGATGCTGGGGAACGCCGCCAGCAGCATGCGCACCGCCTCCGGCCGGCGCAGCACCCGAAGGGTCACCTCGGTGACGATGCCCAGCGTCCCCTCACTGCCGACCACCGCGCCGAGCAGGTCGTAGCCCGGGGTGTCGCAGACCGCGCCGCCGAGGCGGGCGATCCTGCCGTCGGCGGTGACGAAGACCGCGGCGGCGACGTGGTTGACGGTGAACCCGTGCTTCAGGCAGTGGGCCCCGCCGGAGTTCTCGGCGACGTTGCCGCCGATGCTGCAGACCTGCTGCGAGGAGGGGTCGGGCGCGTAGTAGAAGCCGTGCGCCGCCACCGCCGCGCTGACCGCCGCGTTGGTCACCCCAGGCTGCACCACCACGCAGGCGTTGTCGACGTCGACGGAGAGGATGCCGGTCATCCGCGCCAGGCAGACGACGACGCCGCCGGCCACCGGGAGGGCACCACCGCTCAGCCCTGTGCCGGCCCCCCGGGCGACGAAGGGGATGCGGCCCTCGTGGCACACGCGCACCACCGCCGCCACCTGCTCGGTGGTGCCGGGCAGGGCGACCGCGGCGGGGACGGCGCGATGCCCGGTCAGGCCGTCGCACTCGTACGGGCGCACGTCCTCGGGTGCGGTGAGCAGCGCGCCGGGCTCCAGGGCGGCGGCGAGGCGGCGCAGCGTGTGGGCGTCCACGCGCGCAGGATAGAGGGACCGCGTGGGGGCGCTCAGGCCGCGGGCGGCCCGCCGGGGTGGCGGCAGGCGCTGACGAAGCCGCGCGCCCCGCGCTGGGTGCCGAGGTGCTCGCAGGTCACCTGCTCGCCCAGCGCCTCCCCCGCGCCGACGCCCGCGAAGCTCAGCGCCGCAGGGCGGAAGCCGGGACACCGCAGCATGGCCGCCGAGCCGGCTCCGCGCCGCACGTGCGGGCACATGGGAACGCTGAGGAGCAGGTGGGAATCCTCCATCTCCCTCTCGGAGGCCTTCTCCGGAAGGCCAAGGTCGTGCCGCGTGGTGAGCATCCTCTCCTTCCCAGAATCGCCCGCCTCAACAACTCTATACACGGGGGCGGCCGCAATCATAGTCACTGTCACGATTGACAGCCTTGCGCCGTCTTCTCAGCCGCGGCTGACAGGCGTCTCGCGCTCGCCGGGCACGCCGGAGGGCCGCAACCCGGCCTCACGCGCGATCGCGGCGAAGCGGCGGGCGTCGCGCACCGCGCAGCCCCCCGGGTCGTTGTTGAAGTAGACGTAGGCGGTCGCCTCGGCTCCCCAGGTGGCGGCCAGCCGCTCGGCCCACTCCCGGAGCGTGTGCGGCTGGTAGCAGGGGTGGGGCGAGCCCGTCCCCTCGTGGAAGCGCAGGTAGGTCCAGCTCGCCGTCCGCCACACGGGACCGGCGGGCCTGCCGCGGGAGTCCGCCAGGCAGTAGGCCACGTCGCGGTCGGCGAGGAGCTGCTCGGTGGCGCCGGTGAACCAGGACTCGTGCCTCGGCTCGAAGGCCAGCCGGACCCCCGAGGGGAAGCTGTCGAGGGCGTCGGCCAGCCGGGGCAGGTCGGCCTTGAAGGTCGGCGGGAGCTGGAGGAGCAGGGGCCCGAGCTTGTCCCCGAGCCGCGTCGCCCGCTCCATGAAGAGGCGGACGGCAGGACCCGGGTCGCCCAGCCGCTTGACGTGGGTGAGGTAGCGGCTGGTCTTGAGCGCGAAGCAGAAGCCGGCGGGGGTGCGCTCCCGCCAGGCGGCGAACACCTCGGCGGCGGGCAGGCGGTAGAAGGTGTTGTCGACCTCCACGGTCTGGAAGCGGGCCGCGTAGTGCTCCAGCCAGGCCCGCTGGGGGAGCTCTGCGGGGTAGAGGCGACCGCGCCAGTCGCGGTACTGCCAGCCGCACGTGCCCACCCGGAGGCGAGGCTCGTCCGCCGCGCCTGGTGCGCTTGCGGGGACAACCTGGCGTCCGGAGTTGGGCATAATGTGATATAACTCCACTCATGCAAGGTGAGGGCGGACTCAAGCGGAGGTACAACACCCCATGATGGACGAACCAGTCGAGGTCCGGGACGAGCAGTACGTCGCAGGACGTGGCACGGCGGTCGGCCCCGCCGGCGCTCCGGTGGCCGGACGCAGCGTGTACGCAGGCCGCACCGCGGTGGTGCCGGTCGGCTACCGGGCGCGCCAGATCGTCTGGCTGGCGGTCGGCATCGTCAACGCCATCCTGGCGCTGCGCTTCATCTTCCTCGGGGCGGGCGCCAACGACAGCGGCTTCGCCGGCTTCATCTACGCCGCCGGCAGCGCCCTGGCCGCGCCGTTCCGGGGCATCATCGGCACCACCAGCGCCGGCTCCGGCCACCCGCTGGAGTGGGCCGACCTGGTGGCCATCGCCATCTACACCCTGGCCGCCTGGGTTGTGGCCAAGATCGTCATGATCTCGCGGGTCCGCGAGGACGGGAGCGTCCCCGCCGCGTACTGACCCGTGAGGGTCCTCGGCATCCCCGTCGGGCGGGTCGCGCAGGACGCGGCCCGTCCGACTCGTTTCATGGGTGTCGATGCGCCCTCTTCAGGTCCCCCTGGGGATCACCGTCACGCCTCCGCGCGTCCTGGCCGCGCTTCTCCTCCTCGCCGCCGTGGCGGCCGCCGCAGCCGCCTGGTACAACGCCCGGCGCACGCGTGGACCGGAGGAGGCCGCCGACGTCGATGCACCGCTGGAGCGTTTGCGCGGATTCCACATCTTCGGCCCCGACGAGGACGACGAGGACCGTCACGTCCACGTCCCGCTGGTCGGGCGCCGCGCGGCCCCTCCCGCGCCGAGCGCACCACCGCCTCCCTCGGCGCCCGCTCCGCCTCCGGTCGCGCGCACCGTCGCCCCGCCGGCGACGCCCGCGCCCGCGGCCGCCGTGACCCGCACCGTGATCCCGCCCGCGCCGCCGGTCGCGGTCCCGGGCAACGGCAACGGCAAGGGCAACGGGCACGCCCCCGGCGGCGCCGCGCCACCCACACGCCGCCCGCGCACACCGCAGAGCAACGGCAGCCGCCCCGACATCGACGAGCAGCTGGGTCGCGACATCCTCCTCGTCGAGGACGACGAGACCATCGCCACCATGTACCTGATGCTGCTCGGCGCCAGGGGCTACAGCGCCCGCCACGCGCGCGACGGCGTCGAGGGGATCGCCATGGTGCGCAGGGACCGCCCCTCGCTGATCCTGCTCGACATGATGATGCCGCGCATGGACGGCCTGCAGTTCCTCGAGGCGCTGCGCGGCTGGCCGAAGACGGCGGGCATCCCCGTGGTGGTTCTCTCCAACGTCGCCGACCACTCGCTGGTGGAGCGAGCCATGGCGCTGGGCGCCGTCGAGTACCTGATCAAGGCGCAGACGCGACCCCAGGTGCTGGTCGGCGCGCTGCCCCACTGGCTGCGCGGCAACCGCGCCCTCACGGTCTGAGAGTTCAGGCCATCCGTGGCACGATCACGGCGCGGCTGCGCACCCAGCCGGCGCGCAGCGCGGTGACCGCGTCGTTGACCCGGTCGAGCTGGTAGCGCTGCACCCGCAGCCGCAGCCGGCCGCTGCGGGCCAGCTCCACGACCGCCTCCAGGTCGGCGCGGCTGCCGCCCCGCTCGGTCACCGCCGCTGCGCCGGGAGGGAGCGGCAGGAGCGCCAGGCGCAGCTTGCCCGGGCCACGCCCGCAGACGACCAGCAGGCCGCCGGGCGCGAGCACCCGGGCGCCCAACTCGACGGTGGCGTCGCTGCCCGAGAAGTCGAGCACCGCCATGGCGGGCAGGTCGCCGAGCGCGCCGCGCACCGCGTGCCAGTCCTGCAGGTCGATGAAGCGGTCGGCGCCCGCCTCGCGCGCCGGCGCCTCCTTGCGGTGGTCGCTGTCGACGACCAGGACCCGTGCGGGGGTGAGCAGCCGCAGCATCTGCACCGCCAGCTGTCCCAGGCCGCCGCAGCCGATCACCACCGCCGCGCTGCCAGGGGCGAGCACGCTCGCCGCCGTGTGGACGGCGCGGTAGGTGACCAGCCCGGCGTCGGCGAGGGGCGCCGCCGCCGCCGGGTCGAGGGCGCCGAGGGGCACCAGCGACCGCGGGTGGGGGACGAGGAGGAAGTCCGCGAAGCCCCCCGGGGCGGCCGCACCGGGCCGGCGCGCCTCGGCGCACAGGTGCTCCTCGCCCGCCCGGCACTCCGGGCAGGTCCCGCAGCCCCACCATCCGTGCACCAGCACCGCCTCGCCGAGGGCGACGCCCCGCGCGCGCGGCCCGAGGGCGGCGACGTGGCCGGCGACCTCGTGCCCCGGCGTCTGCGGCAGCGGCACCTCCTCGACGCCGTCGAGCACGTCGAGGTCGCAGGCGCTCAGCCCGGCGGCGGCCACCCGCACCAGCACCTCGGTGCCGTGCGGCTCGGGGCGCGGCACGACGTCGAGCTGCAGCGGCTGTCCTGGCCGGTGCAGCCGCGCGGCGCGCATCCCGGCGGTGACGCGGCCTGTGGCGGTGGTCTCCGGGTGCCGCGGAGCGGTCGGGACCGGCGTCGCGGCGGGGGCATGGCGGTGCTGCTGCATGCGTCCGACCTCCTGCTCGGCTCATGGTGAACCGTCGCCCGGCGCTCCCGCCAGAGGCGCACGACCCGGGCCCAGCGACCCGGCCGGTATCCTCCCGCCCGCCATGCCACCCGGGGTCGCCCTGCCGCCGGCCCACGTCCTCGGCGGCGGCACCGCCGGGTGGGCCGACGGGCTGCTCCTCGCCGAGGTCGCCGTCGCCGCCGGCGTCGCCATCGCCGTGCGGCGGCCGAGGGTGCGCCGCTGGGCCGCCGCCTTCGCCGCGCTCGGCGTCGTCGCCGCCCTCGCCCTGGGTGCGGCCTTCCCCGGCCCGCCGCGGTCGCCCGGGTACCAGCTGCTCCTCGCCGTCCCATCAGGGCCGACGCTGACCAGCCCGGTGGCCCTGCGCCTGTGCGCCTGGTATCCCAGCGGGCTGCCCGCGGCCGTGCCCGGCGGCAACGAGGTGCTGTCGGTGAGCGTCGACGGCGTCGAGCGGCTCACCGTCACGGCCTCGACCGCCGCGGTCGACGTGCCCGGCGGGACCCACACCCTGGGCGTGGAGGTCCTCACCGGCGGCCACGTCGTGTACTCGCCGCGGGCCCGGGTGCAGCGCACCGTGGACGTCGAGGGGACCGGGCCGCTGGCCCGGCCAGCCGCCTGCCCGTCGCAGCCGCCTACGCCGACTCCGCGGCCGTCGCCGTAGCCCGGTCGCGCAGGGCCGCCACCGGCAGCAGCATCTCCACGGTGGTCCCGGCACCGGCGGAGCTGTGCACCAGGATCCAGCCGTCGAGCTCGCGCACCCGCTCGCGCAGGTTGGCCAGGCCCTGGCCGTCGGTCGGGGCGGTGGGGTCGAAGCCCACCCCGTCGTCCTCGACGGCGACGCGGACCACCTCGCCCTCGCGGTGGACGCTCACCCGGCAGCTCAGCGCGTGCGCGTGGCGGGCGACGTTGCCGAGGGCTGCGCGCACCATCTGGACCACGTCGGGCGCCACCGGGGCGAGCAGGTCGGAGGCCTCGTCGGCGCACTCGACGACGCCGATGACGCCGTAGCGGGACTCGACGTCGGCGGCGAGCCGCTGCAGCGCCTCCCGCAGCGACGCGCGCTGCAGCAGGGTGGGGCGCAGCCGGTACACGTAGCTGCGCACGTCGATGATGATGCGGTCGATCTCCTGCATGGCGGCGACGATGCGGCTGCGGATGAGGTCGTCGCCGGCGTCCTCGCTCTCGGCGACCTGCAGGTCCATGCCGACGCCGAAGAGGGCCTGGATCACCCCGTCGTGGAGGTCGCGTGCGATGCGCTCGCGGTCGCGCAGCAGGGCCAGCTGCTCCAGCTCGTCGCGCAGCCGGGCGCGCTCCAGCACCATGGCGGCCTGCTGCGCGAAGCCGGTGACGACCTCGAGGTCGCCGTCGCTGAAGGCCGCTTCCCCACGTCCCCGCACCACCGAGAGCACGCCCGCGGTGTCCCGGCGCGTGCCCAGCGGAACGGCGAGCAGCGGTCCCACGTCGATCGACCCGCGCACCGACCGGCCGGCCCGGCTGGAGCCGCCGTCGGCGGCGTTGACGGGGACGCCGCCGTCCATCACCGAGGCGGAGACGGTGTCCGCGGCGGCGAAGCTGGCGCCGCGCACCGCGGCGGCCCCGACGCCCTCGGCGACGCGCACGCGCACCGTGCCGTTGAGGCCAGGCACGACCACAACTGCCAGGGCGCCGCCGGCGAGGTCGCGGGCGCAGCGGGCGATCAGCGCCAGCACGTCGTCGGTGGAGCGCTGCTCGAGGATGGCGCTGATCACCTCGACGGTGGCCTCGAGCCGGTCCTGGGCGCGCTTGCCGGCGGTGACGTCGCGGGCGATCCCCTCGACGCTGACGATCTGGCCACTCTCGTCGCGAACGGCGACGGTGCGCTGCTCGGTCCAGACCACGCCGCCGTCGCGGCGAACCCAGCGCAGCCGCACGGCGTCGTCGGGCGCGTCGGCCGCGTACATGGCCTCGAGGAGGTGACGGTCGTCGGGATGGACCAGGCGCCGGGGCAGCTCCGGGTCGGCGTAGTGCTCCTCGGGCGTGTAGCCGGTCATCCGCGTGCAGGAGGGGCTGACGTACTCGAAGCCCGGCTCCGGCCGTACCCGGTAGCGGTAGACGACGTCCTGGCCGTTCTCGGCGAGCAGACGGAAGAAGGGCTCGCGCTCGGCCGCCTGGTGCCGGTGGGGCGCGCGCGCTGCCCCGATGCCGTGAAGATGGTCCACCCGGTCCCCCAGGTGCGTCGGGGATTGCCGCACCGTGTGCCGGCGGCAGGGCTGCGGTGAGCCGCCGGCGTGGTCCGCCGGATCATAGCGCGCCCCCGGCGGGGCCGGACGCTTTTCCCCACACCCGCTGCGCTGTGCTATCTGTGGCGGCCCGTGTCCTCCGCCCAGCGCTTCCTCGCCCTGCTGGTGGCGCTCTGCCTGCTCGCCGCCGTGCTGCGCATGGTCTCGCGGCGCGGGCCGGTGCCCTATGCGGTGCTGCTCGCCGTGGTCGGCATCGGGGTGGGCGCGCTGCCCGGTGTGCCCCGCGCCGAGATCAGTCCCGACCTCATCCTGCTCGTCTTCATCCCCGGGCTCGTCTTCGAGGCGACGCTGTCCCTCGACCTCGTCCAGCTGCGCCGGCAGCTGCCCGCCGTCCTGCTGCTGGCGACCGTCGGCGTCGCCGTCACCGTGCTGCTCATCGGCAGCCTCGCCCACTGGTGGCTGGGGCTCAGCTGGACCAGCGGGATGCTCCTCGGCGCCGTGCTCGCGCCCACCGACCCAATCGCGGTGGTCAGCCTGCTCCGCCACACCAGGGCGCCGCGGGCACTGACCACCATCCTGGAGGGCGAGTCCCTCTTCAACGACGGCACCGGGGTGGCGGTGTTCGCGGCCCTGCTCGCCTCGTCGGGCACGACCTCCGCGGCGCACGTCGCCGGGCAGTTCGCGCTGATCACCTTCGGCGGCGCCGGGATCGGCGTCGCCTGCGGCCTGGTCGGCGTCGCCCTGCTGCGCCTGCAGAGCGAGGCGCCCACCGACATCCTCATCACCATCTCCATCGCCTACGGCGCCTACCTCGCGGCCGACCTGGCCCACACCTCGGGCATCGTGTCCACCGTGGCGGCGGGGCTGGTGATCGCCTCGACGGCGCGGCGCGTCGTCCTCCACGGACGGGAGATGACCGACTTCTGGGAGCTGCTCGCCTTCGTCCTCAACGCGGTCCTCTTCCTGCTCATCGGGACCGCGCTGCCGACGCGGTCGCTGCTCGACGTTCTCGGCATGGTGGCCGCGACCTTCGCCATCGTCGTGGCCGCGCGCGCCGTGCCCGCATACCTCCTTCTGCTCGCCGTCTCGCCGCGGGCCCGCGACGTGCCGTGGCGCTGGCGCAACATGATCTTCTGGAGCGGTCTCCGCGGCGCGCTGTCGGTGGCGCTGGCGCTGTCACTGACCGGTCGGTCCGGAGTCGACCAGCGCGTGCCGCTGATCGCCTACGGCGTGGTGGTGCTGTCGCTGGTGGTGCAGGGCGGTCCCATCCGCCTGGTCGCCCGGCGGCTCGGGATCACGTCCGCGGTGCCGGCGTCGTGAGCGGCATCGACCCGCGCCCGCCGCTCCTGCTCAAGGTCGGGCTGCAGATCGCCACGGGCCTGACGCGCGTGCTCGGTCCTGCGCGGTATCCGCTCGCCAACGCCATCGGCACGCTCGGCTACGCCACCGCGGGCAGCCGAAGGCGCAACGCGGTGCGCAACCACCGCCGCATGGAGCCGGGGATCCCGGCCGCCGAGGCACGGCGCCGGGCGCGCGCGTCGTTCCGCGCGGTGGCGCGCAGCGGCGTCGACTTCGTCTGGGCCTGCGGGCTGAGCGCGCCGGCGACGCGGCGCCACGGGCGCTGGGTGCCCGATGGCCGCGACGCCGAGTTGCGCGACCCCCCGCACGGCGGCATCTTCGCGCTCACCCACTTCGGCAACTGGGACATGGCCGCCAACATCGCCTTCTCCGGCGGCCTGCTGCTCACCACCGTGATGGCCACCACCGGCCCGCGCGCCATCACCGACCTCGTGGTGTGGGCGCGTCGCGCCAACCAGATGGAAGTCTTCGAGGCGAGCCACGCCGCCATGGGACTGATCCACGCCATCCGCAGGCGGCGCTACGTGGCCATCCTCTGCGACCTGCCGGAGAGCGGTCCGACGGTGACCGTCGACTACTGCGGCGGCCCCGTGGAGTTCTCGTCCGTCCCCGCCTGGCTGGCGCTGCGCACCGGCGCGCCGCTCATCCCCACCGCCTGCTGGCAGGAGGGCGGCGGGTACCTGCTGCAGCCGCTGCCGGCGCTGCCGGTGTCCGAGGGTGACGACGAGCGCGTCCTGATGCAGAGGATCGCCGCGGCGCTCGAACCGCTGGTGCGCGCGCACCCCGAGCAGTGGTACCCGTTCCGCCGCATCTACGCCGACGAGTGACCCGGGCGGGCTACCCGCCGCACGGCGCGATGCGCTGCACCAGGCCCCGCTTCTCGTCGGCGACGGCCAGCCCGCCGTCGTCGAGGACGGCCAGGCCCTGCGGCTCGCCGAAGCCCGTCGCGATGGTGCGCTCCGCTCCGGTGGCGGGATCGACGGCGTCCAGCGAGCCGTTGCGCAGGTCGGTGGCGTACAGCAGGCCGCCGGTGAGGACGACGTCGTCGAGCTGGGCCAGGTCGCCTCTCGGCCTGGCCGGGCCGGGGCCGCTGAGGACGAGCAGGCCCCGCGGCGCCTCCGCCTCGGCGGCGAGGTAGAGGCCGTCGCCGTCCGCCGCCGGCTCGACCCCGACCACCCGGGGCAGGCCGGTGGCCAGGGTGGTGGCGTGGCCCGGCTGGTCGAGCGGCACGCTGAGCAGGGTGCCGTGCGGGCTGTCGGGGACGAGGACGCGGTTGGCCTGCGGATCCCAGCCGATGCCGTCGACGCCGAGCTGGCCGCCGGCGGAGGGGAGGGTGAGCAGCACGGTCCTGGTGCCGTCGGGGTGGACGACGAGGATGCGCTGCCGGCCCTGCTCGGCGACCACCAGGTCGCCGTCGGGCAGCGCGACCAGCCCCTCGGGGACGGAGATGCCCCGGATGACGCGGGTCACGGCGCCGGCGACGACGTGCGCCACCAGCGAGGCCGAGTAGCTGACCCACAGCCCGCCGCCCGGGGCGGTGGCGAGGTCGTCCGCCCCGCCGGCGCGCCAGAGCACGGAGAGGGAGGCTGCGGCGGCGGGGTGGGCCGGGCAGCCGGCGAGCGCGGACTGCGGCGGCGGGCTCGGGGAGGCGCCGGGGGGCGCCGGGGACGGCGAGGTCACGGCGCCGGTGGGGGAGGGGGTCGGGGTGGGGCCCGGGCCGGCTCCCGAGCAGGCGGACAGCAGCGGCGCGAGGCAGAGAACCCCCACGGCGGCAGCCTGACGCGGGCCCATGTGCGAGCCAGCCTAGCGCCCGGCGGGGTGTCCTCCGCCCCGGTGCGGGGTCGCCCTGGGGCCCGACGAAACCGTGACAATTCGGAGTGCAACAGAAAATCCCCTGTGAGCACAAGGGAAACTGCGAATCGGTGGCTCGACGCGCGTGGTAGCGTCGGGCTCATGGGACGACGAGGCCCCGGCTCGGGCCTGCGCCAGGCCGCCACCGTCGCCGAGGCGGCGCAGTGGATGCGGCTCTTCGACGCGCTCGCCTCACCGCACGCCGAGCCGCTGCTGACCCACCTGGCCCTGCGTGCCGGCGACGCCGCGGCGCTCGGCGAGGTCGGCCCCCTCGCGGCCGAGAGTTTGCGCCAGATCCTGGCCGAAACTCAGGATCCCGCCGCCCTCGACGCGGTCAACGGAGTGCTCACCGCCGCGTACGCGGCACTGGAGGCGCGCGAGGGCGCTCGGCTGGCCCGCTCGGTCTTCGCGCTCGCCTCCGACGGGTTCCCCGGCGACGACGACCTCCGCCTCATGGGGCGATGGGAGGAGTCGCTGCGATGCCTGCTCGACGACTTCGCCGCAAGCGGCCTGCCGGAGTCGAAGCGCGACGTCGTGGTGGCGATGGTGGGCCACCACGTCGCGGTGATGGATGCGCTGCACCTCGACGCCACCGCACGCGCCGTCGACCGCGTCGACGCGCAGCGGCTGCACTGGCTGCTGGCGCTGCTGCGCTGGCGCCGCTTCGGCAGCATGAGCCGCGCCCTGGCCCGGGTGCTCAACATCGCCGAGCGCGACCGGCTGGCGGCGTTCACCCGACTCGCGGCACAGCGCAGCCGCTGAGGTCGGGCGCCGGCGCGGGCGGACCGATCGCCCCGCATGTCAGGCTATGGGCATGCCTTCTGCAGCCCTCGATCTCCCCACACCCTGCACCGTCGGCGACTTCATCGACGCCGCCGAGGACGCCATCCGCGCATCGAAGCACGTCGAGCTGTGGAAGCCGTGGGTGGCGCGCAGCGACGCGGAGGAGCTGGCCGAGGTGGTGCTGAAGCGCGACGTCACCCAGGACGATCTCGACGTGCGTCTCAGCGCCGCGCAGCGGGGCAGGTTGCTCGACCTCGCCGCGCGCCGGCTGGCCGGCGAGCCGATGACCCTGCTGCGCGGCTACATCGACTTCCGCAAGCTGCGCATCGAGCTGCGACCGGGCGTCTTCTCGCCGCGGCTGTCCAGCGAGTTCACCGCGGTCGAGGCGGTCAAGCGGCTGCGCCGCCGCGCCAACCCGGTGATGGTGGAGGTCGCCTGCGGGGTGGGTCCTGTGGCGCTGTCGGTGGCGCACTCGGTGCGCAGCGCCGAGGTGTGGGGGCTCGACATCTCGCCGGAGGCCGTGGAGCTGGGCAAGCGCAACGCCAGGCGGCTCGGGCTCTCCAACATCACCTTCGCCGCCGGCGACCTGCTGGCGCCGCTGCCGGCGCGGCTGCACGACCGCGTCGACGTCGTCTCCATCCATCCGCCCTACGTGGCCCGGCAGCTGCTGCGCACCCTGCCGGCGGAGATCGCCCGCTTCGAGCCCGCGCACACCCTCACCGACAACTCCGACGACGGGCTCGGCCTGGTGCGCCGCATGGCCGAGGAGTCGCCGCTCTGGCTGCGCCGCGGCGGCTGGCTGCTCGTCGAGATCGCCCCCGACATGGCCCGCAGCGTTGCTGCCATCTTCCGCCGCAACTCCTACGCCGAGGTGCAGAGCCTGCGCGAGTCGGCGCAGGCGGTGACCCGGCTGGTGGTGGGGCGCAACCAGGGCTGAGGAGCCTGACCATGATCGACGTCCGCCGCGCCGCCGAGCGTTTCGAGACCCGCACCGGCTGGCTGGACAGCCGGCACAGCTTCAGCTTCGCCAACCACTACGACCCCGCCAACACCGGGCACGGCCTCCTGCTGGTGAGCAACGACGACCGCGTCGCGGCGGGCACGGGCTTCAGCACCCACCCGCACCGCGACATGGAGATCGTCACCTGGGTGCTGGCCGGCGAGCTGGAGCACAAGGACTCGCAGGGCAACGCCGGCATCATCTATCCAGGCCTGGCCCAGCGGATGAGCGCGGGCACGGGGATCTGGCACTCGGAGATGAACCCGCGCGACGGCGCCGTGCACTTCGTGCAGATGTGGGTGCTGCCGGACACCGAGCGCGTCGACCCCGGCTACGAGCAGCTCGACGTCACCGCCCAGCTCGACCGCGGCGGCCTGGTGCCGGTGGCCTCAGGCCGCGGCCACGACGGCGCCATCTCCATCCGCCAGGCGGGCGCGGCGCTGCTCGCCGGGCGGCTGCGGCCGGGCGAGCGCGTGCTCCTCCCCGACTCGCGCTACGTGCACCTCTTCGTGGCGCGCGGCACCGCATCCCTGGAGGGCGCCGGCGAGCTGCAGGAGGGCGACGCGGTGCGCCTCACCGAGGCGGGGACGCCCGCCCTGACGGCGGGACCGGAGGGCGCCGAGGTGCTCGCCTGGGAGATGGACGACGAGCGCCGCGCCTGGTGAGCGATGGGCCGCCGCGGCCTGCGCGCCGCGACGGCCCGGTGTGATGCTGGTCAGCGCTCGCGCACGCCCGCAGCACGGTGTCCGGTGAGGACGACGCCGTCCGCCGGGCCGGCCGCACCCAGGTCGATGCCGTAGCGCGCCAGGCCGCGGTTCTGCCCCGCGGCGCGCAGCGACTCCAGCGCCTCCGCCTCCGCCTCCGCCTGCATGCGGCGGCGGCGCCGCAGCTGCCGCAGGTCGTCGACGAGCGGGAGTCCCCAGACCAGCAGGCCGCCGATGCTGACCAGGGTGAGCAGCGCGCTGGCGACCGGGACGGTCTGCGCACGGTACTGCGGGTTGTCGCGCGTCGGCAGCGCGGTCGGGGCGGCGCCGGCGTCGCCCGCGGGGAGGAGCAGCTCGGCGATGCTCGCCTGCCAGTAGCGCGCCGTCAGCGTCGTGCCGGTGGCGATGCGCACCGGCGGGGTGATCACGAAGTCCTCGCGCGCGGGCGGTGCGCCGGGGGCGTCGACGACGACGAAGCTCGCCTCCGTCTGCGCGTCGACGCCGCTCACGGTGACGCGCACGGGGGCCGCAGACCAGCAGCCCCCGCGCGCGGGGATGGGATCACCGGGACACTCCTTGGCGCGGTCGCCGATGGCGCCGGCGTAGGCCGCGGCGTCGAGGCGCAGCAGCCCGTACGCGCCGATGGGGATCAGGCCGCAGAGGAGGAGGATCGCCGCCATCGCCGAGGCCAGGCAGCGAACGACGGGCGTGCCGCGCACCAGTCGCATCATGGCCGTGATCATCACGCCGCCGGCCGCACCCTCGGCGGCCGCCAGGCGCCCGCGCCGCCGCCGTGACACCGCCGTCACGCGTCGCCGGCGAGTCGCAACACCGGCTCGGGATCCGCCCGGAGCCGACGGGGGGATTCGAACCCCCGACCGTCCGCTTACGAGGCGGGCGCTCTACCCCTGAGCTACGTCGGCGCGGGGCGACATGGTACCGGGCGGCGTATCCCGGCGCGCGGTGGCGGGCACGACGTCGCCGCGCCGCGCTCCCCGGGACGCGCCCTCGTGGCCATCGTGGCGCGATGGCTTCGTCCGCGCACCTTCCTGAGCGCGCCGCCGCGCCGGATCCGCACGATGTGTGCTGGGGGGGTCGATTCTGCGGGAACCGTGCTCTAGCATCGAACACCTACCTCCGATGTTGCCGTCCGTCCTTCATGTGCGGCAGGACATGAACACCGACCTCGGCCTGGAGATCATTCGCGGGGACCGGCCCCTCTCGGACGTGTCGCGCCTCGGCGTCACGGTGTCGCGGACGCCGCTCTTCTTCGAGATCGACGCGCCGCGCCGCGCCGACACCGTGCTGCCCACCGTCGACGACGTCGCCACCGGCTTCCTGGCCCACATGAGCGACGGCGACGAGCTGCGCGAGTGGGCCGCTGTGGTGATCGGCGCGCGCTTCATCGACCTGATCGCGCTGGAGAGCGACCCCGACGGCGAGCCGATCATCGAGGGGCTGTGGGACGTGTCCTCGGGCGGGCCGGTGGCGCCCAGCGTGATGCGCGCCATCGCCGCGGTGCTGAACCGCCGCAGCCACATCTGACCGCCTACTCGACCGCGCGCATCTCCCGCATCCAGCGCTGCGCGTTGGCCCAGTAGCGCGTGCTGGTGTCGCGATGCGCGGCGAGGCGCTCATCGCGCAGCGACTCGTCCTCGAGAGGGACGACCCGCGCCGGCACCCCTCGCGCCATCGCGCCTGGCGGCACCACGGTGCGCGGGGTGAGCACCGCGCCCGCGGCGACGACGGCGCCGCGCCCCACCACCACCTCGTGCAGCAGCACCGCGTTCATGCCGATGAGCGCGAGATCCTCGACGGTGCACCCCTCCAGCCGGACGCCGTGGCCCACCACCACCTCCTCGCCGATCACCGTGGCGTGCTCCTCGGTGGCATGGATCACCGTGCCGTCCTGCACGTTGGTGCCCCGCCCGACGCTGATGCGCCCGTAGTCGCCGCGCAGCACGCACCCCGGCCAGACACTGACGTGCTCCGCCAGCTCGACGTCGCCGGCGACCAGCGCGCCCGGAGCGACGAAGGTGTCGGGATGGATGCGCGGCACGCGGTCGCCGAGCGCGTAGACGAGGCCGCGCGCGGGTGCGGTCATGCGCGCACCGCCGCCGCGTCGGGGAGCGCCGTGCAGACCTCGACGACGGACTCCGCGACGGCTTCGACGAGCAGCGCGGCGTCGGCGTCGCGCAGCACCAGCGGCGGGTTGAGCACGACGACGTCGCCGAGGGGTCGCACGATGACGCCGCGCCGGCGTGCGGCCAGGATGACGCGGCGTCCGGCGCGCAGCGCGGGGTCGTACGGGCCCAGCTCGACGCCGATCATGACGCCGCGCTGGCGGATCTGCCGCACACCGGGAAGCGCGCTGAGCGGTGTGAGCAGGAGCGCGAGCCGGTCGGCGAGGGCGCGGGCGCGCTGCAGCGTGCCCTCCTCGTCGAACAGCGCAAGCGATGCGCGCGCCACGGCGCAGGCGAGCGGATTGGCGGTGTAGGTGTGGCCGTAGTACAGCGCGCGGTGCTCGGTGTACGGCGAGGTGAAGAGCTCGAACAGCTCCTCCGTGGCCAGCGTCGCGGACAGAGGCAGGTAGCCGCCGGTGAGTCCCTTGCCGACGGTGAGGATGTCGGGGGCGAGGCCGGCGCCGCCGCTGGCGAACATGTCGCCGGTGCGACCGAAGCCCGTGGCCACCTCGTCGCACAGCACCAGCGCGCCGGCGCTCCTCGCGGCATGTGCCGCCTGGCGCAGCCACTCGTCCGAGTGCGGCCACATGCCGGCGGCGCCCTGCATGCGCGGCTCGACGACCAGGGCGGCGATCTGCTCGCCGTGCTCCTGCAGCGTGTCGTGCAGGGCGCGCGTCGACGCCTCCTCACCGACCAGGTGCGGCGGCGGCACCCGCAGAACGTCGAACAGCAGCGGGTCGAGGCCCCGGTGGAACGGCTCGGAGCGGCCGACGCTGACGGCGCCCGCGGTGTCGCCGTGGTACGACTCGGTGAGCGAGACGAAGCGGGTGCGCTGCGGCTGTCCGCGGTGCCGCTGTGCGAGCAGCGCCACGCGCAGGCCCACCTCGACGGCCGCCGCACCCGCCTCCGAGTAGAAGACGCGGGTGAGCCCCGCCGGCGCGATCGCCGAGAGCTCGGCGGCGAGTCGCGCGCCGGGCTCGTGGGTGAGGCCGAGGAAGGTGCTGTGGGCGACGCGCCCCGCCTGCTCGCGCAGCGCCGCGTCGAGGCGCGGGTGGGCGTGGCCGTGGACGTTGGCCCACAGCGAGGCGACGCCGTCGACGTACTCGCGGCCGCGATCGTCGACGAGGCGGCAGCCGCGCGCGGCGCGGATGACGACGGGATCCTCGTCGCGCCATTCGCTGGTCTGGGTGAAGGGGTGCCACACGTGGCGCCTGTCGAGGGCGACGACCTCCTCGTGGCGTGCCGCGGCGTCGCTCCACTGCAGCAGCGCGTCGACGTCGACGTGTGCTGCGGCCTCTTCGGTATCGGCCAGGTGTGGCACGATCCCGAGGACCCGGACGCCGCACTGGGTGGCGATCTGCTCGGCGTTCTCCCGGGCGAAGTCCGCGCCGGCGCTGCCGTCGACGTCGCTGAGCACCACGCCGCAGACGTCGAGCCCGGCGAGACGGGCGGACTCCACGGTGAGCGCGGAGTGCCCGATGGTGCCGAGACCGGCGCGGGCCGCGATCAGCACCGGCGCGTCGAGCAGCCGGGCGAGGTCGCGCACCGTTGCGGTGTCGCTCAGGGGGACGAGCAGCCCGCCGACGCCCTCGACGACGAGGAGGTCGAGCCCCTCCGCGCGCCGGCGGATCGCCGCGGCGAGCGCCCCGACGTCGAGCGAGCGCTGCTCCGCCCGGGCCGCCGCGAGAGGCGAGCGGGGGAGGGTGTACGAGGCGAGCAGGCACTCGTGCGGATCCAGCTCGGACGCACGCGCCAGGAGCGTGGCGTCCTCACCAGCTTGGCCGAGCTCGACCCCCGTCGCCACCGGCTTCAGCCCCGCGACGCGCAGCCCCCGCCCGCGCAATGCCGCGACGACCGCGGCGGCGACCACCGTCTTGCCCGCGCCCGTGTCGGTGCCGGTGACGAAGAGCAGGCGGCTCACAGCGACGCCATCGCGGTGCGCACCGCCGCCGCCGCGCCGCGCAGCTCGTCCTCGGTGTGCGCCGCCGAGGCGACCAGGCGCAAGCGGCTGGTGCCCGCGGGCACGGTGGGCGGGCGCACCGCCTGCACCAGGTGGCCGGTGTCGAGCAGCGCCCGCTCCAGCGCCACCGCGCGCGCCGCCTCGCCGACGATGACCGGGACGATGGGCATGGTCTCGTCGCCGCGCACGTCGAGCCCCGCGCGCAGGAGACGTGCGTTGGCGTGCAACCGTCGCAGCAACGCCTCGCCGCCGTCGCGCAGCACGCGGAGCGCCGCGTGCGCCGCGGCCACGGTGGGATGGGGGAGCGCCGTCGAGAAGATCAGCGCCCGCCCTCGCTGCAGGAGGAGCTGCCGGACAACGGCGTCGCCGCAGACCGCGCCGCCGCCGGCGCCGAGCGCCTTCGACAGCGTCACCACCCGGACCACGGCCGGGTCGCGCAGGTCCAGCCCGGCAGCGGCCGCCGCGCCGCGCCCGCCGGGACCGAGAACCCCGGTGGCGTGCGCCTCGTCGAGCACCAGCCACGCCCCGTGCCTCCGGGCCAGCTGCGCCAGCCCCGCCACGTCGGCGACGGCGCCGTCCATGGAGAAGACGGTGTCGCTGACGACGATCGGGCGCCCCTCGACGCGACGCAGGCGCCGCTCGAGGTCGTCGAGGTCGCGATGGGCGTACACCTCGACCCGCCCGCGTGAGAGGCGGGAGCCGTCGATCAGCGAGGCGTGGTTGCGCTCGTCGCTGAGGATCACGCAGTCCTGGCCGCCCAACGCCTGCAGCACGGCGAGGTTGGCCGCATATCCGCTGGGCGCCAGCGTCGCCGTCGCCGCCCCCTCGAACTCCGCCAGCTCCGACTCCAGCCGCTCGATCGCCTCGTGGCACCCCGAGAGATGCCGCGACCCGGTCGCCCCCGCCCCCTCACACCGCGCCGCCTCGGCCGCCGCCGCCCGCACCGCCGGATGCACCGACAGCCCCAGGTAGTCGTTGCCGCTCAGCACCACCACGGGCCGCCCGCCGACCACCGCATGCGTGCCGCTGCCGCCGCTGCGCACCCGCGGCGCGCGCAGCAGCCCCGCCCCCTCCGCCTGCCCGATGCGCGCCCGCGCCCAGTCGATCGGGGAGGAGACGGCGGCGGTGCTCATCGGCGGGAGGGAGTGTAGGCGGCGCGTCCCCGGGCTCGCGCTCGAACGCGGGCGCGGTACCCTCTAGCACCTCATGGACACCGAGCAGCTTCGGGACGCCCCCGAGCAGGCGCGCGAGGCGGACCAGCCGCGCGCGGTGGTCGCCTACGACCACGCCGGGGTGGAGGCGAAGTGGCGCAACCGCTGGGCGGAGCAGCGGACCTACGAGATCGACCTCGACGCCGCGCCGCGCCCCTACTTCAACCTGATGATGTTCCCCTACCCCAGCGCGGAGGGGCTGCACACCGGCCACTGCTTCACCTTCAGCGGCGCCGACGCGCACGGACGCTTCCGCCGCATGCAGGGCCACGACGTCTTCCAGCCCATGGGCTGGGACGCTTTCGGCATCCACAGCGAGAACTTCGCGCTCAAGGTCAACGAGCATCCGGCGCGGCTGACGCCGAGGACGGTGGCCAACTTCAAGCGCCAGATGATGCGCCTGGGCGCGGGCTTCGCCTGGTCGCACGAGCTCAACACCACCGATCCCGGCTACTACCGCTGGACGCAGTGGATCTTCGTGCAGCTGATGAAGCGCGGGCTGGCCGAGCAGAAGGAGGCGGCGGTCAACTGGTGCCCGACGGACCTGACCGTCCTCGCCGACGAGCAGGTCATCAACGGCCGCTGCGAGCGCTGCGACTCCGTCGTCGAGCGGCGCGTGCTCAAGCAGTGGTTCCTGCGCATCACCGAGTACGCGCAGGAGCTGCTCGACGGACTCGGCGAGATCGACTGGTCCGAGGTGGTGGTCACCGCGCAGCGGAACTGGATCGGGCGCAGCGAGGGGGCGATGCTCCGCTTCGACCTGGATCGCTGCGAGCGCAAGGACGTGACCGTCTTCACCACCAGGCCCGACACGCTCTACGGCGCCACCTTCCTGGTCATCGGCGCCGACCATCCCGACCTGCTGCAGTTCACCGCGCCCGAGCGCGTGCAGGCCGTGGAGCGCTGGCGCGAGGAGCTGCCCGCGCAGACGGAGGAGCCCGACTTCTCGGTCGGCATCGACCTCGGCTCGGTCGCGGTGCACCCGCTCACCGGGGCGCGGCTGCCCGTCTTCGCCGCGCCCTACGTCCTCGGCGGCTACGGCACCGGCGCCATCCAGGCCGTGCCGGCGCACGACGAGCGCGACTGGCAGTTCGCCCGCGCCCACCGGCTGCCCATCGTCGAGGTGATCACGGGTGGCGACGTCGAGCAGGCGGCGTACACCGGCCACGGAGTAATGGTCAACTCCGGCGAATTCGACGGGATGCGCAGCGAGGAGGGCCAGCGGCGCATCGTGGCGCGCCTCGCCGAGCTCGGCCGCGGCGAGCCCGCCGTGCAGTACCGCCTGCGCGACTGGCTGATCTCGCGGCAGCGCTACTGGGGCCCGCCCATCCCGGTGATCCACTGCCCGGGCTGCGGCCCCGTCCCGGTGCCGGAGGACCAGCTCCCGGTCCTGCTCCCCGACGTCGAGGACTTCAAGCCCATCGGCACAGGCGTGTCACCGCTGGCCTCGGTGGAGTCGTGGGTCAACGTGCCCTGCCCGCAGTGCGGCGAGCCGGCCCGGCGCGAGACCGACGTCAGCGACACTTTCCTCGACTCCTCCTGGTACTTCCTGCGCTATCCGTCGACCGAGTTCGACGCCGTGCCCTTCGACCGCGGGCGCACCTGGAAGTGGCTGCCGGTGACCATCTACATCGGCGGCAAGGAGCACTCGGTGCTCCACCTTCTCTACTCGCGCTTCGTCATGCGGGCGCTGCACGACGCCGGCCTGGTCCCCGCGGCGGAGCCGTTCCCCGTCTTCCACGCCCACGGCCTGATCATCAAGGACGGGGCGAAGATGTCGAAGAGCCGCGGCAACGTGGTCAGTCCCGACCTCTACATGGACCGCTACGGCGCCGACACCCTGCGCGTCTACCTGCTCTTCCTCGGCCCCTACGAGCTGGGCGGCGACTTCCGCGACGAGGGCATCGCCGGTGCGGTGCGCTTCCTCAACCGTGTGTGGCGCATCGGCGACGCTGAGCGGTTCACCGACGACCCGGCCGACGATCGCAGGGAGCGCCGCCGCCACGCGCTGGTCAAGGGCGTCACCGAACGCCTGGAGACGCTGCGCTACAACACCGCCATCGCCCTGCTGATGAGCTTTGCCGACGAGGTCAGCGGCGAGGCCGCCGAGGGCCGGGCGCGACGCGCCGACGTGGAGACGCTGCTGCAGCTGCTGGCGCCGCTCGCGCCCCACCTCACCGAGGAGCTCTGGGAGCGCACCGGGCACACCGGCAGCATCCACCACTCACGCTGGCCGGACTACGACGAGGCGCTGGCGAGCGCCCAGGAGGTGACCGTCAGCGTGCAGGTCAACGGCAAGCCGCGCAGCACGATGGTCGTCCCCGCGGGCACCGCCCGCGAGGACCTGGAGCGACGGGCGCGCGAGCTGCCGCGCATGCGCGAGCTGCTCGAGGGTCAGACGATCCGCAAGGTGGTCGCAGTTCCCGACAGGATCGTCAATTTCGTGGTCGGCTGAGGCTGGGGCTGCTAGGCCTCCGCCTGCACGGGCTGGTGGAGGATCGCCCGCGTGGCGGCCACGCGGCAGGCGAGAAGCTCCAGAACGTCATCGAGCTGGCGACGGACTTGGCCGGCCAGCTCGACAGGATGGTTGTCGATCTCCCGCAACAGCGCTGACAACCGGAGCGCCTTCTGCTCGATCTTCGCAACGGTCTCTTGCGGCTCGACCGTTGCGGCCAACGAATTCGGCTCCATCCACACTCCTCCGTTGGGTAGGGGCGGCACTGTCGCTGATGCTAGGGCCCCGGGGGACCGATGACAAGGGGCCCGTGGAACCGGATGCCGGTGACCTCTGTCACAGATTGCCGAACGCCCCGAGCGTGCCGGTCGTCACCCGCGTTCCCGCCTCCCACCACAGCACCGCCTGGTACGCCTGCGAGGGCGCCAGGAGCACCTCGTCGCCGCGTGGGACGAGCCGCGAGCGCACCGCCGACTCCACCTCCGCCCAGGTCGGCGACCCGGGCGCCACGCCGAGGCGCGAGGCGGTGTCGGCGACCGCGGCCTCGGCGTCGGCGAAGGCCCAGCGGGTCTCGAAGGGGTGCAGGGTCGCGCTGACCGGGAAGCCGAGCTGGAGCAGCAGCATGTAGAGGTCGGGGAGCGCCGGCATGGGCACCCGCGGCTCGCCGTGCACCGCCTCGAAGACGTGGGCGATGGCCTCGTCGACCTGGCCGAGCCGGGCCACCATGACCACCGCGCAGCGGGCGGCACGGTCGAGCGCTCGCACGAACGGCGCGATGTCGGCGATGGGATAGACGACGTGGGCGCAGAGCACCACGTCGGCCGGCCCCACCGCCGGCTCGGCGCGCGGCCACTCGCTCTGCTCGACGGGGATCGAGACGCCGCGCGTCCGTGCCTCAGCGCCGAGGAGGTCGGCCATCGCCGCGTTGGGCTCGACGGCAACGACGCGCGCACCCAGCTCGGCGAGGGGCACGGCGTAGCGACCGGTGCCCGCGCCGACGTCGAGGACGCGACCGTCCCCGGCGGGGAGCTGCTCGCGGACGCGCTCCAGCACCGGGTCGTCGCGGCGCACGCCCTGGGAGAAGCGGGCGAAGCTGGCCGCGCGGCTGGTCCAGAAGTCCCCGCCGCGACGGCCCAGCCCGAGCCGCTCCCACTGCTCCTCCCGAGCGTGGACGAGCTGCTCCCACCGCCGCACCCAGTCGACGCCTGCGACGCCTGCCGTCATGGCGGGCAACCTTATTCCTGCGGGGCGTCGCTCCGGAAGGGGGCATCCGCGGGCGGGTCGGCGCTGTCCGCGAAGTCCTCGGGAGACGGCTCGTCGTCGGCGTCGCCGGTGGCCCGGCGGGCCATGCGCACCAGCGCCGCGTCGACGCCGCGCTGGAGGCGCCGCCGCCCAAGGAGCACGCGGGCCAGCGCCCCGAAGATGGCCGGCCGCACCCAGAGGGTGGCGTGCACCACCGTCTCGTCGACGTCGGCGCGCTCCAGCTCGTACTCGCCGATCACCCGGGCGAGCCCGGCACGCGACTCGCTGCGATACCGGCCGTCGCCGGCACGCTCGATGACCGTGCCGCCGTCGCCCTGCTCGCCGACGTCGCGGGCGAAGTCGCGGTCGACCTCGCCGACGGGGAGGTGGACCAGGACGCTGCCGCGCGCCACCGGCTTGCTCATCCCGCCAAGGCTACCCGGTCGGGAGTCAGCCGGCCGCGGCCAGCCGGGCGCCCTCGTCGGCGGGGATCAGCTTGGCCACCACCACGAAGCGCGGGTCGTAGTCGCCCGAGTAGTTGCAGGTCTGCAGGGTGATGCGGTTGTCCTTGCTGGGCTGCAGCCACTCCAGGTCGTTCCAGCGGACGTCGGCGTGGATCTCGGTGATCTGGTAGTAGCGCTTGTCGCCTGGCGACATCTCCACCACCAGCACGTCACCCACCTGGGCGTGGTGCAGGCCGAGGAACATGCCGCGGCGGTCGTGCGCATAGAGATAGGTGTTGCCCGGCTGGCCGAGCGGCGCGGTGTTGGGGTAGATGAAGGCGATCGGCTGCACCGGCGGCGCCTTGCCGTCGCCGGGCTTGATGGCCAGGTCGACGTCGAGCTTGGTCGAGTAGATGCGCGGATAGCCCTTGACCGTGCTGTCCTGGCTGCTGCCGCCCACCAGGGCGCTGATCACCGCGCCGGGCGCCCGGAAGATGGCCGCCAGCGGCGGGCGGCTGGCCGGGATGAGCAGGGCGACGAGCCCGATGGTGGCGGCCACGGCCACCGTGCCGACACCGGTGTGAATGGCCCGCTCGCGAGTGCGGAACAGCGGGCTGCGCCGGATCCGCGTCGCCAGGGCGCCCAGGCCGACGAAGCGCGCGAAGCTGGCCGGGCTGATCGTCTCGCGCCGGGCTCCGGCGCGCTGAAGGGGAGAGGTGCTCATGGGCTGTCCATGAGTCGAGACGCCCGGAGCGCCGCGGGTCTTGCGACGGCGACGGCGGCGCGGGGCTGCTCCCACGCCCGCGCGCGTCAGCGCGCAGACGGTAGACTCCGCCCCCGCCGAGCGCGGATGGCGTAACTGGTAGACGCGCGGGACTTAGGATCCCGTGGGGCAACCCGTCCGAGTTCGAGTCTCGGTCCGCGCACGCCGCGCCCACACGCCTGGAGCCCAGTGAGCACATCCGCCACCACCCCTGAGCTGTCCGTCAGCGTCGAGCGCAAGCCCGGCTCCCTCGTCGAGCTGCGCATCGAGGCGTCCGCTCCGCAGGTCGACCAGGCGGTCGCCGACGCCATCCGCCGCCTCGGCGGCAGGGTGCGCATCCCCGGCTTCCGCCCCGGCAAGGCGCCGGCCCAGATCGTGGAGCGGGTGATCGGCTGGGAGGCGATCAAGCAGGAGGCGATCGACGCCCTGCTGCCGAGGATGTACTCCGACGCGCTCGACCAGGAGAAGGTCGAGCCGGTCGGCGAGCCCGAGGTCAAGCTCGGCGACTTCGAGCGCAGCCAGCCCTTCAGCTTCACGGCCACCGTGACCGTGCTTCCCGAGGTGGAGCTGGGCAGCTACCTGGAGGAGCTGCGCGTCCCCGAGGAGAAGACGGAGATCACCGAGGAGCGGGTCGACGAGGTCATCGAGGAGCTGCGCCGCCGCCACTCCGACCTGGTCCGCGTCGAGGACCGCCCCGCCCAGCACGGCGACGTGCTGCGCGCCACCCTGACCATGCGCAGGGGCGACGAGGTGATCAGCCAGGACCAGGAGGAGCGCGACGTCGAGATCGACCGCGAGCGCCTTCTCCCCGGCCTCGCCGATGCGCTCATCGGCATGAAGGCGGGCGACACCAAGACGACGGGCATCACCCTCCCTGAGGACTTCTCGCGCGAGGAGCTGCGCGGGCAGGCGGTCGACGTCGAGATCACCGTCGAGGAGGTCCGCGAGCGCCACCTGCCGCCGCTGGACGACTCCCTGGCCAAGCTCGACGGCCACGGTGAGACCGTCGAGGAGCTGCGCGCCCACTACCGCGAGCGCCTCCGCGAGGTCGCCGAGCGCGAGGACGAGGAGCGCTACGAGTCCCAGGTGCTCGAGGCGCTGCGCGACCGGGTGACCATCGACGTCCCCGAGGCGCTCGTCGACCGCGAGATCGACAACCAGCTCGCCGAGATGCAGGTCCAGCTGGCCGGCGCCGGCCTGCAGCTGGAGCGCTTCCTGGAGTACTCGGGGCAGACCCTGGAGCAGGTCCGCGGCCAGCGCCGCGAGGGCGCCGTGCAGCGGGTCAAGCTCGACCTCGCGCTCCAGGCCCTGGCCAGCGCCGAGGGCGTGGAGATCGACGAGGCCGACGTGGAGCGCGAGGAGAAGCGTCTCTCCCAGGGCCGCAAGCTCAACGCCGACCAGCGCCGCCGCCTGCATCGCTCGGTCCACCGCGACCTGGAGCTGCGCGGCGCGGCCCGGCGGGCGGTGGAGATCGCCCGGGGCGAGGTCTAGGCGGCCGCAAGCACGCTCGACACGGTCCGCTCGCAAAGTCGGCGCCTTTCGAACCCGCACCTATAATGCGGGCACCATGACGCCCCACGACCTGATCCCCTACGTCATCGAGACGACCAACCGCGGCGAGCGGGGAATGGACATCTACTCCCGCCTGCTCAAGGACCGCATCATCTTCATCGGGACGCCCATCGACGATCAGGTCGCCAACGTCGTCATGGCGCAGCTCCTCTTCCTCGAAGGAGAGGATCCCGAGAAGGACATCTCGCTCTACATCAACTCGCCCGGCGGGTCGGTGTACGCGGGCCTCGCCATCTACGACACGATGCAGTACGTGCGCCCGCGCGTCAGCACGATGTGCATGGGCCTGGCGGCGTCGATGGCCGCGGTGCTGCTCGCGGGCGGTGCCAAGGGGCTGCGCTACAGCCTGCCCAACGCGCGCATCCTCATCCACCAGCCCTCCGGCGGGTTCCAGGGCCAGGCGGCGGACATCCAGATCCACGCGCAGGAGATCCTCAACGTGCGCCGCCGTCTGGACGAGATCCTCAGCTTCCACACCGGCAAGCCGCTCGACGAGATCCATCGCGACTCCGATCGCGACTTCTTCATGACCGCCGAGGAGGCCAAGGTGTACGGCCTCATCGACGACCTGATCACCAGCCGGCACGGCCTCAATGCCGACGGCAAGGCGGTGGTGTCGGGCAGCGCGGGCCTGGGCGGTGGCAACGGCGGCAACGGCGGCGGACCCTCGACAGACGGTGGCAGCGCCGCGTCGCGCGGCTAGGCCCCCCACGGAGCCCCGGTGAACGAGCGCGACGACCGCAGGCGCCACACCCGCTGCTCCTTCTGCGGCAAGGGCCAGGAGCAGGTGCGCAAGCTCGTCGCGGGGCCGGGCGTGTACATCTGCGACCAGTGCATCGACCTCTGCCAGGAGGTGCTGGAGGAGGACAACCGCAGCACCACGCAGAAGCGCTCGAAGGGCGGGCTGATCCCCAACCCCCAGGTCATCGTCGCCGCGCTCGACCAGTACGTGGTCGGCCAGGACCACGCCAAGAAGGTCCTCGGCGTCGCCGTCTACAACCACTACAAGCGCATCGCCCACGCCAAGGCCGCGGGCGACGTCGAGCTGCAGAAGTCCAACGTCCTGCTGGTCGGCCCCACCGGCTGCGGGAAGACACTCCTGGCACAAACGCTCGCCAAGATCATCGACGTCCCCTTCAGCATCGCCGACGCCACCTCGCTGACCGAGGCGGGCTACGTCGGCGAGGACGTCGAGAACATCCTGCTGCGGCTCATCCAGGCCGCCGACTTCGACATCTCCCGCGCCGAGCGCGGCATCATCTACATCGACGAGATCGACAAGATCGCGCGCAAGTCGGACAACCCCTCGATCACCCGCGACGTGTCGGGCGAGGGCGTGCAGCAGGCGCTGCTGAAGATCCTGGAGGGCACGGTCGCCAACGTCCCACCGCAGGGCGGGCGCAAGCACCCCCACCAGGACTTCATCCAGATCAACACCACCAACATCCTGTTCATCTGCGGCGGCGCCTTCGACGGCCTCGAGAAGATCATCGAGCAGCGCATCGGCCAGCGCACCATCGGCTTCGGCTCGCAGCCCCGCCCCTCGCGCACCAAGGACTCCTCGCGGCTGCTGCGCGACGTGCAGGCGCAGGACCTCCTCAAGTACGGCCTCATCCCCGAGTTCGTCGGCCGCCTGCCCATCGTGGTGCCGCTCGACTACCTCGACGAGGAGGACATCATCCGCATCCTCACCGAGCCGAAGAACGCCTTCGTCAAGCAGTACCAGAAGTTCTTCTCGCTCGACGACGTGGAGCTGGTCTTCCAGGACGGGGCGCTGCGGGCCATCGCCCAGCGCGCCCTGGCGCGCGGCACCGGTGCGCGCGGCCTGAAGTCGATCATCGAGGACGTGCTGCTCAACTCGATGTACGAGGTGCCCTCGCGCCCCGACATCAAGCGCTGCGTGATCACCGAGGAGTCGATCACCGACGGGTTCGAGCCGCTGCTGGTCAGCGAGGGGCCGGAGCTGCAGGACCAGCCCGCCTAGCGCAGCACCCCGACCACGCTCGACGCGGTGCTGAGCAGCGTCGCGTTCCCGCCGGCGTCGAGCACGTAGGTCCCGGCGTCGCCCCCGGCGACCCCGGGCAGCCGCACCGCCACCAGCCTCCCGTCCGGCAGCCACGCCACCGGCATCAGCCCCGCCGCGCCGAAGACGTGGTGCGCGCCGGTCGCGGCGTCGACCACCTCCATGGTCACCTGCTCGTTCCCCTCACCCAGCGCGGGTGAGCTGGCCAGGGTGAGCCACGCCCCGTCGGGCGAGAACAGGGCCGCCCCCGCCTGCTGCACCGGAGCCGGCAGCGCGACGTCGACCGGGGCCTTCCCCGGATGGCTGATCCGCAGCGTCACCGCCCCGCCCTGGTTGACCGCCTCCCGTCCGTTGAGGACGCAGGCGATCGATCCGTCGGCCGCCATGTCGCTGAAGGCGCACGCCGTGTCGGTGAGCGGGCGCACCGTCCGGGAGGCGAGGTCGAGCAGCCCGGCGGAGCCGAAGGTGCGGCGGAAGAGCACGTAGCCGCCGATCCCGAGCGGCTCGTCGGACACCACGGGCCCCCCCGCGGTCCACACCAGGGGTTGCAGCGCCGAACCCTGGGCGTCGCTGCTCAGCACCTGCGTCGCCGCGGCCCCAGGGCCGGTGGCGTAGATCCGGCTGGCGGCGGTCCCGCTCACCTCGGTCACCGAGGCGAACAGCCAGCGGGTCCCGGTGGGGTCGCCGACCAGCCCGCGGACCAGGGACTCGCTCGACTCGGGGATGGCCATCGGCGCCGCGGCTCTCCCATCCGTCCCGTAGGCGCGGAGCTCGCCACTTCCCGCGACCAGCACCAGTGAGCCGGAGGTGGTCACCGCCTCGGCGTCCGGGTCGACCGCGATGTGTGCCACCTCGCCGCCGCCGTCGGCGCGGAGCAGCCGCAGGGTGTTGGGCGCGGCGCCGAAGGGACGGTCGAGCACGGCGACGAGGGGCAGTGGAGCGGGCGCGGTCGCCGTGGGTGAGGCGCCGCTCGCCGTCGACGGCGTGGCGACGGCGGCACCGCGCGACGGCCCGCACGCCACCAGGGCGCAGGCCATCGCCATCCAGGGCACGAAGCGTCCTTGCCGGGTCACGCCGCCTGTCTCTCCGCACCGCCCCGCGCCCAGCCGGCGCGAGGTCACTCCACGCTAACGCGGATCGACGCGGATTTGGTACTACCCAGCGGTGCCCGCACTCTTCCGTCGCCCGTCCGTGATCGCGGTCCTGGTCGCGCTGGCGGCGCTGATCGTGGTGCTCGCCGTGGCCCTGGCCCAGTCGCGCACCTCGGGCTGCGGCGTGGCGGCGCCCGCGGTCAACCTGCCCTCCGAGCTGCGCACCCTGGGCGGCTACGACCAGGCCTTCGACCCGGTCGCCGACCCGCGCTCCATCCTCGACGCCTCGGTGACCGCGGCCAGCGCGCTGCACAGCGACCTGGCGGGCGCCGCCGCGGACGGCCTGGTCCGCGAGGCGGCGTCGGGCGGCGCCACCCACGACGCCATCGTGGTGCCGCTCTCGGTCCCGGCGGCGACGACAGGACAGCGCCGCGTCGTCGGCCTGGTCGCCTGGCTGCTCGACTGCAGCGGCCGGGCCTACTACGACGACGTGCGCGACGTGCTGCGCACCGATCCGAGCGTCCTGCCCGCCACCTTCCCCACCGTCGACCGGGCCACCGCCGCCGCCCGCCTGGGGATCGCCAGCCCCCGACTCGTCTACCGGGGCACCCCCTTCGACGCCGTCTGGCTCGACCCCTCCGGTGGCCGCAGCGTCGCGGCCGGGCTGCCCTGAGACCCCCCTCTCTATACTCGATTGCTCCGCATGGACAAGTCCTTCGACCCGCACGCCGTCGAGCCGCGCTGGATGCGGCGGTGGGAGGAGCTGAAGCTCGGCGTCGCCGACGTCCACAGCCCCAAGCCCACCTTCAGCATCGCGCTGCCGCCGCCCAACATCACCGGCGTGCTGCACATGGGCCACGCGGTGATGGGCTCGGTGCAGGACATCCTCTGCCGGCACCACCGCATGAAGGGCTACGAGGTGGAGTGGTGCCCGGGCACCGACCACGCGGCGATCGCCACCCAGAACGTCATCGAGCGGCAGCTCGCCGCCGAGGGCACCAGCAAGGAGCAGCTGGGCCGTGCCGCGTTCCAGCAGCGCGTCGACGCCTGGTATGCGGACTACGGCGGCCGCATCCTGCAGCAGATGCGCGCGCTCGGTTTCAGCCTCGACTGGTCGCGCACGCGCTTCACCCTCGACGCCTCCTACGTGCGCGCCATCCGCACCGCCTTCAAGGCGCTCTACGACGACGGGCTCATCTACCGCGGTCCGCGCATCGTCAACTGGTGCCCGCGCGACCGCAGCGCCATCAGCGACGAGGAGATCGACTGGCAGGAGCACACCGACTCGATGGTGCAGCTGCGCTATCCCGTCGAGGGGGGCGGCGACATCGTCATCGCCACCGTGCGCCCGGAGACGATGCTCGCCGACACCGGGGTGGCGGTGCATCCCGAGGACCCGCGCTACCGGGACCTGGTGGGGAGGCAGGTGATCCTGCCGCTCACCGGGCGGCGCATCCCCATCGTCGCCGACTCCGGCGTCGAGCGCGAGTTCGGCACCGGCGCCCTCAAGGTGACGCCCGGCCACGACCCGCTCGACTTCGAGATCGCCCAGCGCCACGGCCTGCCCGTGATCACCGCCATCGGCTTCGACGGCCGCATGGCCGTGCCCGACCTGCCGCAGTTCGACGGCCTCACCGTCAACCAGGCGCGAGTGGCGGTGACCCAGGCGCTGCGCGACGCGGGAGTTGTGGTCAAGGATGAGGAGTACGTCCACGACGTCGGCCACTGCGACCGCTGCGGCGAGGTCCTCGAGCCGCTGATCAGCGAGCAGTGGTGGGTGTCGATGAAGCCGCTCGCAGCTCCCGGCATCGCGGCCCACGAGCAGGGACGGGTGCGCTTCCACCCGCGCCGCTTCAACGACGTCTACCTGAGCTGGATGCGCAACATCCGCGACTGGTGCATCTCGCGGCAGATCTGGCTTGGCCACGCCATCCCGGTCAGCACCTGCGGCAACGGGCACCGCTTCGCCTGGATCGAGCAGCCGCAGGGCTGCCCCGAGTGCGGCAGCGGCGAGCTGGTCCACGACCCCGACGTGCTCGACACCTGGTTCAGCAGCGCGCTCTGGCCCTTCGCCATCTTCGGCTGGCCCGACGACACCGAGGACCTGCGCC
>DASRDZ010000087.1:0-41878 GCA_035652335.1 Candidatus Dormiibacterota bacterium | reverse complement strand
CGCCGAGTACGGCGGCGACAAGGTGCTGCTCGCCGAGGCCAACCAGTGGCCCGAGGACGTCATCGACTACTTCGGCACCGAGGACGCCCCCGAGTGCCACATGTGCTTCCACTTCCCGCTGATGCCGCGCATGTTCATGGGGCTGCGCCGCGAGCAGCGGTATCCGATCACCGAGATCCTGGAGCGCACCCCGGCGATCCCCACCAGCACCGGGCAGTGGGGCATCTTCCTGCGCAACCACGACGAGCTGACCCTGGAGATGGTCACCGACGACGAGCGCGACTACATGTGGGGCGAGTACGCCAAGGATCCCCGCATGAAGCTCAACCTCGGCATCCGCCGCCGCCTCGCCCCCCTGCTCAACAACGGGCGGCGCCAGATGGAGCTGTTCTACGGACTGCTGTTCTCGCTGCCGGGCACGCCCATCGTCTACTACGGCGACGAGATCGGCATGGGCGACAACATCTACCTCGGCGACCGCGACGGCGTGCGCACGCCGATGCAGTGGAGCGGCGACCGCAACGGCGGGTTCTCCCGCGCCGACTTCGCCCAGCTCTACCTGCCGCCGCTGATGGATCCCATCTACGGCTTCCAGTCGATCAACGTCGAGGCGCAGCAGCGCTGGGAGTCGTCGCTGCTGCAGTGGGTGCGGCGCTTCCTGGCGGTGCGCCGCCGCTATCCGGTGTTCGGCGAGGGCCAGTTCGAGGCCCTGGACGCCTCCAACCCCTCGGTCTTCGCCTTCCTGCGCTGCCAGGGCGAGACCATCGTGCTCTGCGTCAACAACCTCTCGCGCTTCGCCCAGCCGGTGGAGCTCGACCTGCGCCGCTTCAACGGCATGACTCCGGTCGAGCTGCTCGGCAAGGTGCACTTCCCGCGCATCGGTGAGCTGCCCTACCTGCTCACCCTGGCGCCGCACGGGTTCTACTGGTTCGCATTGGAGGGAACGCCGTCATGAGCAATGCTCTGGCGGCCTTCGGGCTGCCCGACACCGCCGTCCTCGGCGACTACCTGCAGCGGCAGCGCTGGTACGCAGGGCGCAGCCGGGTGCTGCGCGAGGTGGCCGTCCTCGACAGCGCCGTCCTCCAGGAGGGGAACCCCTCGCTGGTCTACGTGCTGCTCGGCGCCTCGTACGGCGACGGGGGCAGCGAGCGCTACCAGGTGCCCCTGGCCGTCCGCGAGGGCGACCCGCCGGCGGATCTCAACGAGCGCCTGGTCAGCCAGGGCGACCAGGACGGCCGCACCGTCACCGTCTACGACGCCCTGGCCGAGCCGCAGCTGGCCTGGTGGTTCTGGCAGGCGATGGCGGAAACGCGGACGCTCGCCACCGACTCCGGCGAGCTGCGCTACCGCAACGAGGGCTGGAGCCTGGAGGGCGGCGGTCCCGAGGGCATCCGCAGCCTGGGACGCGAGCAGAGCAACACCTCGCTGGTGCGCGACGACTG
The DNA here is from genome assembly GCA_035652335.1 of Candidatus Dormiibacterota bacterium. Classification (GTDB taxonomy): domain Bacteria; phylum Chloroflexota; class Dormibacteria; order Aeolococcales; family Aeolococcaceae; genus DASRDZ01. The sequence goes on along the minus strand of DASRDZ010000087.1, from coordinate 40,436 downwards.
CGAGGTGCTCAAGGTCATGCGCCGCATCGAGTCGGGTCCCACCCCCGAGCTGGAGATGCTGCTCGCCCTGTCGCGCGCGGGGTTCACCCACATCGCCAGGCCGCTCGCCTCCGGTGAGTACGTGGCGCGCGACGGCGAGCCCGCGCTCTCGGCGATGCTGCAGGAGTTCCTCCACAACGGCAGCGAGGGCTGGTCGCTGGCGCTGACGTCGCTGCGCGACCTCTACGCCAACGCCGAGGAGTCGCCGCCGCAGGACGACGGCGAGCGCCGGCGGCTGGTTCTTGAGCAGGGCGCGTCGTTCCAGCCGGAGGCGGAGCGCCTCGGCGAGGTCACCGCCGACATGCATCTCGCGCTCACCTCGCCGCAGCTCGACGCGGAGATGCGCCCCGAGCCGCTCACCACGGCGACGCTGGCTTCCTGGGCGGACGAGATGACCGCCGACCTGGACCACCTGCTCGACGGCGACTCGCCGCTGCTCGCGCCGCTGCGGGCGCGCCGTCCCGCCATCCTGGCCCGGTTCGACGCGCTGCGCGGCCTGCAGGACGCCGGCCAGGCCATCCGCATCCACGGCGACTACCACCTCGGCCAGGTGCTGCGCGTCGACGCCGGCTGGGTGGTGCTCGACTTCGAGGGCGAGCCGGAGCGCCCGCTGGAGCTGCGGCGGCAGCGCTCCTCGCCGCTGCGCGACGTGGCGGGGATGATCCGCTCCTTCCACTACGCGGCGGCGGCGGCGCTGATGGAGCGCTGCACCGCCGAGTCGGACGACTGGGAGCCGCTCTTCCTGCAGGGGCTGGTCTGGGCGCGGGCGAGCAGCGAGGCGTTCTGGAACGCCTACCTGGCGCGCGCGCCAGAGGGGAGCCTGCTCGGCTCCGCGCGCTCGGCCACCGTGCTGCGCGACGCCTTCGCGCTGCAGAAGGCCGTCTACGAGGTGGGCTACGAGCTGGGCCATCGCCCCGACTGGGTGGGCATCCCCCTGCGACATCTGCTGGCAGAGACACCATGAGGGTCGTCCCGCGATGAGCAAGACCAAGCGCACCGGCACCGGCCGGGCCACCGCCGACAAGACGCCCGCCTCGCCGACCAACGGGTCCGCGCCACCGCGCGTCGATCCGGAGATGTCGCGGCACGTCGACCGCCTGCTCGGCGGCGAGCATCACAACCCCCACGAGATCCTCGGCGCCCATCCCAGCGGCCATACCGTCGTCGTGCGGGCCTGGCATCCGTCCGCCACCGACGCCACGGTGGTGTGGGACGGCGGCGAGCAGGACATGCGGCGGATCGACGAGCGCGGTCTCTTCGAGGCGGCCCTGCGGGTCGAGACGGTTCCCGACTACCGGCTCCGGATGCGCGCCGGCGTGCACAGCTGGGAGATGCAGGACCCCTATCGCTTCCTGCCCACGCTCGGCGACCTCGATCTCCACCTCATCGGTGAGGGACGTCACCTGGAGCTGTGGCGGCGCCTCGGTGCGCGCGTCATCGAGCATCAGGGTGTCCGCGGCACCGCCTTCGCGGTGTGGGCGCCGAACGCGCGCGGCGTGCGCGTCGTCAGCGACGCGTCGGCCTGGGACGACCGGCTGCACCCCATGCGGTCGCTGGGCGGCGGCGGCGTCTGGGAGCTGTTCCTCCCCGGCGTCGGCGAGGGGACGATCTACAAGTACCAGGTGATCCGCGCCGACGGCCGGGCCGTGATGCACGCCGACCCCCTCGCGCGGCGCAGCGAGCGGCCGCCCGCCAACTCCTCGATCGTCGACGAGTCGCACCACACCTGGACCGACCAGGAGTGGATGCAGCAACGCGCCGGCACCGTGTACGACTCCGCGCCCCTCTCCATCTACGAGGTGCACCTCGGCTCCTGGCGGCGCCGGCCCGACGACGGCGACCGTCCGCTGTCGTACCTCGAAGCCGCCGATGAGCTGGGTGACTACTGCGCCGAGATGGGCTTCACCCACGTCGAGTTCCTGCCGCTGGCCGAGCATCCCTTCACCGGCTCCTGGGGCTACCAGGTGAGCGGGTACTACGCGCCCACCGCGCGCTACGGCACGCCCGACGAGCTGCGCGCCATGATCGACGCGCTGCACAACCGCGGCATCGGCGTGATCATGGACTGGGTGCCGGCGCACTTCCCGCGCGACGAGTGGGCGCTGGCCCGCTTCGACGGCACCGCGCTGTACGAGCACGCCGACCCCAAGCGCGGCGAGCACCCCGACTGGGGCACCTACGTCTTCAACTACGGGCGCAACGAGGTGCGCAACTTCCTCGTCGCCAACGCCCGCTACTGGTTCGACGAGTTCCACGTCGACGGGTTGCGCGTCGACGCGGTCGCCTCGATGCTCTACCTCGACTACTCCCGCAAGCCGGGCGAATGGATCCCCAACCCCTACGGGGGGCGCGAGAACATCGACGCCATCAACCTGCTGCGCGAGACCGACGACATGGTGCAGCGCGACTTCCCCGGCGCGCTGATGATCGCTGAGGAGTCGACCGCGTGGCCGGGCGTGTCGCGGCCCACCTCCAGCGGCGGACTCGGCTTCAGCTTCAAGTGGAACATGGGCTGGATGCACGACACCCTGGAGTACTTTCGCAACGACCCGGTGTTCCGCCGCTACCACCACCACGAGCTGACCTTCGGCCTGCTCTACGCCTGGTCGGAGCGCTTCGTGCTGCCGCTCTCGCACGACGAGGTGGTGCACGGCAAGGGCTCGCTGGTGCGCAAGATGCCCGGCGACGGCTGGCAGCGCTGCGCCAACCTGCGCGCGCTCTTCGCCTGGATGTGGGCCCACCCCGGCAAGCAGCTCCTCTTCATGGGCGGCGAGATCGCCCAGGCCGAGGAGTGGTCGCACGACCGCTCCGTCGACTGGCACCTGCTGGAGCATCCCGCCCACCAGGGCATCCAGCGCCTGGTTCGCGACCTCAACCTCGTCTACCGCGAGAAGCACGCGCTCTTCGAGCGCGACGTGTCGCCCGAGGGCTTCCGCTGGATCGACGCGGGCAACGCCGACCAGAACGTGATCAGCTTCATCCGCTACGACGCGCACGGCTTCCCCGGGGTGGTCTGCGTCGCCAACTTCTCGCCGATGGTGCACGAGGGCTTCCGCGTCGGCCTTCCGCTCGGCGGGCGCTGGCGCGAGCTGCTCAACAGCGACGCCGACGTCTACGGCGGCTCCAACGTGCGCAACTGGCAGGGCGTGGTCGCCGAGGCGGACACCTGGCACGGCCAGCCCTTCAGCGCGCCGATGACCCTGCCGCCGCTGGGCGTGCTCTGGTTGGAGCCGCATCCGCCGGAGGGATGACGCCCACGGGCGGATGCGCCCGCGGCTGACGCGCGGTAGGCTCGCCGCCATGAGCGCCCACCGCGCGCGGCCGCGCCGCGACGAGCAGGCGATGGACGCCGTCCTCTGCGCGGCGGTCACCCTCGCCTGCGTGGGCACGGCGGTGCACCAGCCGGACACCGGCGCGCGCGGCGCCTTCGCGGCCGGCGTCGCTCTGGCCCTGCTGGCCGGCCTCCCGCTGGCGGTGCGCCGGCGCTGGCCGGTGGCGGTGCTGGCCGTCGTCGAAGCCAGCCTGGCCGCGCACATCGCCGGCATCGCGGCCAACCCGCGCGCCGCCACCGTCGCGCTGGCCGCCGCGATGTACACCGTGGGTGCGCAGCGCCCGCGCCAGCGCTCGATCCCCGCAGCGCTGGGGGTGGCCGGGATCAACGCCGCCATCTACCTCGGGCTCTTCGTCACCGGGCATGGAGAGGCGCCCACCGACCTGTTCGTGGTGACGGTGGTGACCGCAGGAGCGTGGGCGCTGGGCGACAACATCGGCACCCGCCGCGCCTACCTGGCCTCGGTCGAGGACCGCGCCCTGCGCGCGGAGCGCGAGCAGCGGGAACGGGCGGAGCGCGCCGTGCTCGACGAGCGCGCCCGCATCGCGCGCGAGCTGCACGACGTCGTCGCCCACCATGTCAGCGCCATCGCGGTGCAGGCCGGCGCCGCCGAGGAGATCGCCGAGACCGACCCGCGGCGCACGCGCGAGGTGCTGGGCACCATCCAGTCGACGAGCCGCCAGGCGCTGGCGGAGATGCGCGCCCTCGTCGGGGTGCTGCGCGACGAGCCCGAGGACGCCCGGCTCACCCCGCAGCCCAGCCTCGACCAGCTCGGCCGGCTGGTGGCGCAGACGCGCGCCGCGGGACTGGAGGTGGCGGTGCACGTCGAGGGCACGCGGCGGCCGCTCCCCGAGGCGCTCGACCTGAGCGCCTTCCGCCTCGTCCAGGAGGCGCTCACCAACACCCTCAAGCACGCCCGCGCCTCGCATGCGGACGTCGTCGTCCGCTATGGCGACGAGTCCCTGGAGGTGATCGTCAGCGACGACGGCAGCGGCAACGGCAGCAGCCCGGTGCCGGGCACGGGGCGCGGGCTGGTGGGCATGCGCGAGCGGGTCGCCCTCTTCCAGGGGAGGCTGGACGTCGGCCGCAGCGCCGCCGGCGGGTTTCGCGTCCATGCAATCCTGCCGATCGCGGGCGTGGCGCCGGGATGATCCGCGTCCTCATCGCCGACGACCAGACGCTGGTGCGCGCCGGCTTCCGCATGGTGGTCGACGCGCGCGACGACCTCAGCGTGGTGGGCGAGGCGGCCGACGGCGCCGAGGCGGTGGCCATGGCGTCGGAGCTGCACCCCGACGTGGTGCTGATGGACGTGCGCATGCCGGTGATGGACGGCATCGAGGCCACCCGCCGGATCACCGCGCTCGGCGACTCGACGCGTGTGCTCATCCTCACCACCTTCGACCTCGACCGCTACGTCTACGAGGCGCTGCGGGCGGGCGCGGCCGGCTTCCTGCTCAAGGACGCGCCGCCCACCGAGCTGGCCGCCGCGGTGCGGGCCGTGGCCGCCGGCGACTCGCTGCTGGCGCCCTCGGTGACGCGGAGGCTGATCGAGCGCTTCGTCGCCCTGCCCGCGCCGCCCAGCGCGACGCCCGAGACGCTCGCCGACCTCAGCGCCCGTGAGGCGGAGGTGCTCCGGCTGGTGGCGCGCGGGCTGAGCAACCAGCAGATCGCCGAGCAGCTGGTGGTCAGCACCGCCACGGTGAAGAGCCACGTGGCCCGCCTGCTCATGAAGCTCGGGCTGCACGATCGCACCCAGGCGGTGGTGCTCGCCTACGAGACCGGGTTCGTCACGCCCGGACGCTGATCTCCTTCGCCCCGGGCCGCCCGGGATTTCATCCCCGAGGCGGATGGATTTCCCCACCACGGCCGACGACAGCGGGACCGGCTGCGGCGAGCATGGTGCGCATGACAACCAGCACCGCCCTGCCCCTCGCCCCGCCCGGTGCCGCGCCCCGCGCTGACGTCGACGCGGCCATCCGCACCCGCCGCCTGACCAAGGCGTACGCCGGGCGTCGCGTCGTCGACGGCGTCGACCTGGTCGTGCCGCGCGGGTCCATCAGCGGCTTCGTCGGCCCCAACGGCGCCGGCAAGACCACCACCCTGCGCATGCTGCTCGGCCTGGTGCGCCCCAGCGACGGCGGCGGCGAGGTGCTCGGCGGCAGCCTCGACCATCCCCTCGGGTACCTGCCCCGCGTCGGTGCGCTGATCGAGGGCCCAGCCTTCTACCCCAACCTGAGCGGCCGCGCCAACCTGCGTGTTCTGGCCACTCTCGGCGGTTTCTCGAGGGCCCGCGTCGAGGAGGTGCTGGAGGTCGTCGAGCTGCGCGACCGCGGCGCCGACCAGTACCGCACCTACTCGCTCGGCATGAAGCAGCGCCTCGGGGTGGCGGCGGCGCTGCTGCCGCAGCCCGAGCTCTTGGTGCTGGACGAGCCCACCAACGGCCTCGACCCCAACGGCATCATCGAGACGCGCGCCCTGCTGCGCCGCTTCCGCGACGAGGGCATGACCGTGTTCGTCAGCAGCCACCTGCTCGCCGAGCTGGAGCAGGTCGCCGACTGGCTGGTGCTCATCGACCGCGGCCGCCTCGCCTACCAGGGCCCCATCGGCGACCTGATGGGGAGCAGCCGGTCGTCGCTGCTGGTGGCCGGCGAGTCGCCCGACGACCTCGAGGTGATCGCCGCCGTGGCCCGGCGCCTGGGCAGCGGCGCGCGAGTTGTCGACAGGCATGTCCACATCGACGACGCCACCATCGCCGCGCAGCTCAACCGCGCCGCCATGAAGGCGGGCGTGACCCTGACCGAGCTGACCGTGCAGCGCGCCACCCTGGAGGAGTCGTTCCTCGCCGTCACCAGAGGAGAGCAGTCGTGACCCGTGCCTTCCGCAGCGAGTGGCTCAAGCTCCGCCGCCCCGGCATGCTGCTGGGTGGCCTGGGCGGGATGCTCGCCTTCTCCGTCCTCGCCGTGATCCTCACCATGGCGCGCGCCTCCGCAGGACCGGCCAACGAGTCGGTGAGCATCGCGCGGCTCTCGCAGCCGGACGGTTTCGCCTCCATCCTCGAGCGCGGCTCCGACTTCCTGGGCATCTTCGCCCTCGGCATCGTCGCGGTGGCGACGGCCCAGGAGTACAGCCACGGCACCCTGCGCTCGCTGCTGGTGCGCGAGCCGCGGCGCATCCGGCTGCTGGCCGGGAAGACGCTGGCCAACCTCGTCTACGTGTGTGGCTCAGTGGTGGTGGCGAGCGTCGTCGCGCTGCTGCTGGCGCTGGTGATCGCGCCCGGCAAGGGCATCACCACCTCGGGGTGGCTGGGCTCGGGACTGGGCTCGACGGCATCGACGATCGGGAACATGGCACTCGCCTCCGCGGGGTTCGGCGTGTTCGGCGCGCTCCTCGCCCTGGTGGTGCGGGCGCCCGCCCCCGCCGTGATCGGTGGCGTCGCCTGGATCATCCCGGCGGAGAACCTGCTCACCCGCGCCTGGCCCAACGTCGGGCACTGGCTTCCCGGGCAGCAGCTCTCGGCGGTGGTGGCGGGCGGCAACACCGTGTCCGGGTACACCTGGGCGCTGGCGCTCGGGCTCAGCTTCGTCGCGGTTGCCGCGGCCGCGTCGGGTGCCCTGTTCCGGGTGCGCGACGTGTCGGTCTGAGCCGGCGCGCACGCGGGGCCGCGTGACAGGCCGGGGCTCCAGACGGTAGCGTGGCCGGAATGGACACCACCGCAGCCCGCACGCGCCTCGACGAGGAGCGCCGCCGCCTCGAGGAGACGCGCCGCGCCGCCCAGGACCTCGTCTCCGGAACCACCGAGGAGGCGGTGCAGGAGCTCGCCACCTACGACCAGCACCTCGCCGACCAGGGCACCGAGACCTTCGAGCGCGAGCGCGACATCAGCGTCCTGCAGCGGGTCGAGGCGCAGCTGCTGGAGATCGACGACGCCCTCGCCCGCCTCGACGCCGGGACCTACGGCACCTGCGAGCTCTGCGGGCGCCCCATCGGGGACGAGCGCCTCGAGGCGATGCCGGCGGCGCGCTACTGCCTGGAGGACCAGGCCCGCGCCGAGCGCGAGGGGCGCCTGAACACCGGGACGCCGAGCGGCGGGCCGACGTACTGAGGGACGGCCGCTGCGGCAGGCGCTACGCCAGCGGGAGGAGCTGCAGCGGGCGCGCCTGATCGCGCGGGCGCTGCGTCACCTCACCGTAGGTGGTGGTGCGCTCGCGCGGGATGCGCCCCGCCTGCCTGATCCACCGCTCGATCTCCAGCGCTTCGAGGTTCTGCCCGTGGTCGGCGCCGCTGGCGCGGGAGATCGACTCCTCCATCAGGGTGCCGCCGAAGTCGTTGGCGCCCCAGCGCAGCGTCTCGGCGACGCCGTCGGGGCCGAGCTTCACCCAGGACGACTGGATGTTGGGGAGGTCGGCGCCGAAGTAGAGGCGCGCGATCGCGGTGTAGCGCAGCACCTCGTTCAGTGACGGGGACCTGCGGATGCCGTAGTGGCGGCCCAGCGCGTTGCGCTCCACCTGGAACGGCAGGAGCACGAACTCGGTGAAACCGCCCGTCTCCCGCTGCAGGTCGCGGATGACCCGGAGGTGCTCGATGCGGTGGTCCCAGCTCTCGACGTGGCCGAACATGACCGTCGACGTCGAGCGCACTCCGGCGCGGTGCGCGGCGCGCATCACCTCCACCCACTGCTCGGTGCTCAGCTTCTCCGGACAGATGACCTGGCGCACCTCCTCGACGAGGATCTCGGCGGCCGTGCCGGGCATGGTGCCCAGCCCCGCGTCGCGCAGCCGTTCGATGCAGTAGGAGACGGGACGGCCGCTCAGCTCGGCGATGTAGCGCATCTCCTCGGGTGACAGAGCATGCAGGTGCAGCGACGGCCAGCGGTCCTTGATGCGGCGGAAGAGGTCATCGTAGTACTCCAGGTCGAGCGCGGGCTGCAGGCCGCTCTGCATGCAGATCTCCGTCGCTCCGCGCGCCACCGCGTCCTCGATCTTGGCGAAGACGGTGGCGTGGTCGTGGTGCCAGGCGCCGCGCGCCTCGTGTGTCTTGCGCATGAAGCCGCAGAAGGAGCAGGAGCCGACGCAGACGTTGCTGATGTTGACGTTGCGGCACACCACGTAGGTGACCTCGTCGCCCACCAGGCTGCGCCGCAGCTCGTCGGCGGCCGGCTGCAGGTCGGCGTCCACCATGGGGTACACAGGCAGCCGCTCGTGCAGCACGAAGCCGATCGACGCCGCCTTCTCGCGCATGCGCGACACCGGCTCCCACGGCAGCGACGGCGACACGGAGTCGCCGTTGGCGCTCACGCCACCGAGGTCGCGCGCACCCGCGTCGACCAGCGACGTCCAGCCGTCGAGCAGGAGATTGGGCGGCACCTGCACGGTGACGGACTCCGGCAGGATGGTCCGCGCCATGCGCACCGCATCCTCCATGTCGGCGAGCGACGCGCCGGGGAGGTCCTGCATCGGCGTGCCCGGCTTGGGCACGAAGTTCTGCACGATCACCTCCTGCACGTGGCCGTGCCGCGCGTGCGAGTCGGCGATGAGCTGCAGCGCGCGCTCCCGATCGGTGCGCGCCTCGCCGATGCCGACGAGGATGCCCGTGGTGAACGGGATGTGCAGGCGCCCTGCGTCCTCGATGTGGCGCAGCCGGTCGGCAACGCGCTTGCCGCCACCGAAGGCGTGCGCGCGCAGCTCGTCGGTGCCGGTCTCCAGCATCAGTCCCATCGAGGGCGAGAACGGCTGGAGTCGCTGCAGCGACTCGTACGTCAGCAACCCCACGTTGACGTGCGGCAGCAGGCCGAATCGCATGGCACGGCGGCAGATCTCGATCACGCGATCGACGAAGGCCGCCTCGTCCGGCAGCGCGAGGTCGGGCAGCAGCCACACCTGCTCCCCTGACATCACCAGCACCTCGCGGCCGCCAAGCCGCGCCGCCTCGGCGAGCTGCGCGTCGATGCGCTCCCACGGCACCAGCCCGCCGGAATCGCTGCGGTACTCGCAGTAGCCGCAACGCTTGGCGCAGCGGTAGGTCACGTCGACCGTGTACGACGCGCTGTAGGTGAGCACGTCCTCCGACCACCGCGGACGCGCCCGGACCGGTGCGGGGACTGCCTCGGTCATGCAGGCGATTCTAGGGACGCGGCCACGGGCGCCGCTAGATCCGCCGCCCGGCGGCCTCCCAGTAGCGGTCGCGGAGCAGCCGCTTGAGGAGCTTGCCGGCGGCGTCGCGGGGGAACTCGTCCACGAAGTCGACGCTGCGGGGCCGCTTGTAGTCGGCGACGCGCTCGCCGAGGAACTGCAGCACCTCCTGCTCGGTCAGCGACGAGCCCTCGCGGCGCTTCACCACCGCCTTGATCGCCTCACCCCACTCGGGGTCGGGCACGCCGATCACGGCGCAGTCCTCGACGTCGGGATGGCGGTGCAGCACCGCCTCGACCTCGGCGGGATAGACGTTGACGCCGCCGCTGATGATCATGTCGACCTTGCGGTCGCAGATGTAGATGTAGCCCTCCTCGTCGCGGTAGGCGACGTCGCCGACGGTGAAGAAGCCGTCGTGGAAGTTGCTCTGCGTGGCCTGCGGCTTGTTGAGGTATTCGCCGAAGGTCGCGGCGGAGCGCGCCCAGAGCTCCCCGGGCGTGCCCACCCCCACGTCGTTGCCCTCGTCGTCGACGAGACGCACCTCGACGCCCGGCAGCGGCCTGCCGCAGGACTCCGGCCTGCTCAGCAGCTCAGAGGGGCCGATGACGGTGACGATGCCGGTCTCGGTCGCGCCGTAGAACTCGTAGACGCTGTCGCCGAAGAGCTCCGCCGCGCGCCGCTTCACGTCGCCGGGGAAGGGTGCGGCGCCGACCAGCAGCGCGCGCATCGAGGACACGTCGTACTGCCGCTTCACCTCGTCGGGGAGGTCGACGATTCGCTTGACCAGGATCGGTGCCATGAAGGTCGAGGTCACCCGGTGCCGGTCGATGAGCTGCAGCGCCAGCACGGGATCGAAGTGCCGCATCACCACCAGCGTCGCGCCGATGATCTGCTGCAGGCCGGCGAAGGCGCCCGGCGCGCTGTGGTAGCCGGGACCCGCGAGCAGGTGCACGTCGTCGTTGCGCAGCCCGAAGGTGTCGATCCACTGGAAGACGACCGCGGGGTCGGCGCCCTTGGGGCGGAACGCGCCCTTGGGATTGCCCGTCGTCCCCGCGGTGTAGATCATGGTCGGACCGGTGATCTCCGAGGGGGTGTCGGGCTCGTCCTCGCCGGCGCCGGCGAGCAGCCGCTCGTACGACTCCCAGCCGGGCGGTGGCGCGGCATCGCCGATCACGGCGATGAAGGTGCGCTGCTCGGTGTCCTCCACCTGCGGCCGCGCGGCGTCGATGTGCTCGATGAACTCGGGCCCGGCGAAGACGACGCGCGCGCCGCTGTCGTTGAGCAGGTAGGCGATCTCCTCGCCCCGCAGCCGGTAGTTCATCGGCGTGGAGACGCACTGCAGCTTGCGCAGCGCGTGGCCGATCTCCGGGCCGTGGACGCTGTTGTACTGCATGCCGACCGAACGGTCACCGGGCCGCACCCCGAGGCCCAGCAGCATCGAGGCGACCCGGTTGGCGCGCGCGTTGAGCTGCGCGAAGGTGCGGGTCTCGCCCGCGTCGGTGATCACGGCCACCTTGTCGGGCGTGGCCGCGGCGTGCATGGCGAGGATGTCGGTCATCGCCGGGGGATGATACGCGCGCCTAGCCGCCGCCTCCACCGTGGTGGTGCCCGCCGCCTCCGGGTGGAGGTGGTGCGGGCGCGGGTGCTCCACCGCCGCCGGCGGCCGGGTCGCCGGGCAGGGACGAGGCTCCCGAGCCGCACCAGTAGTAGTTGCCACCGTTGAACGACCAGGTGCGGCAGCCCTGCTGGTTGAGGCCTGGGGTGGTGCCCGGCCCGGTGCCGTCGAGGAACCAGCCGGAGCGGCCGCCCATCGAGGCCTGCTTGACGTCCGGCGGCGGGCCGGGCCAGTCGTCCGGCACGTCCTTCAGCTGGTGGTCCATGAAGGTGTGCCAGATCGGCGCGGCGCCGGTGATGCCGGTGGTGCCGTGCATCGGCTCGTTGTCGGTGTTGCCCACCCAGGTGGCGGTGACCAGCTTCGGCGTCCAGCCCACGGTGAGGTTGTCGCGGAAGTCCTGGGTGGTGCCGGTCTTGGCGGAGACGAGGTGGTTGGGCAGGGTCAGCGCCGAGCCCAGGCCGAAGGAGATGGCGCGGTTGCGGTCGTTGGTGAGGATGTCGTTGACGATGAAGGCGACGCCGGGGTCGAGCACCTGCTTGGGCGCGGGCGGCGGCGGCAGCAGCTCCCGGCCGCTCTGGTCCTTCACCGAGGTGACGAACTGAGCCGGATGGAGCATCCCCGCCGAGGCGAAGACCCCGCCGGCCTGGGCCATCTCCCACAGCGGGATGGGGTAGGTGCCGAGCGTCAGCGAGGGACCGTAGTAGTTGTTCGGCTGGTTCAGCGTGGTCACGCCCATCGCCCGCGCGGTGTCGAGGACGTTGGGCACGCCCGCGACCTGCTCGACCTTCACCGCCGGGATGTTCAGCGAGGCGGCGAAGGCCTCCTCCACCGGCACGGTGCCGTGGTAGCTCATGTCGTAGTTGTGCACCGTCCAGGGCGGGGCGCCGGGACCCATGTTGACCGTGAGCGGCGCGTCGGTGACGGGCGTCAGCTCGGTCACCTTCTTCAGTCGCAGCGCGGTGCTGTAGGTGAACAGCTTGAAGGTCGACCCGGCCTGGCGCGGGGCGCTGGCCATGTCGATCTCCGACCCCGGATGGCCGGGGCCGGCGCCGCCGACGTAGACCAGCACGTTGCCGCTCTGCGGGTCCATGCTCACCATCGCCCCGTCCGTCACGTTGAGGCCACGGATGGCATCAACCTGCTGGGTGAGCATGTTCTGGGCATACTCCTGCATGTCGAGGTCGAGGGTGGAGACGACCTGCAGGCCGGCGGTGGTGGCGTCGAGGTCGAGCCGGTCGTGCACCGCCTGCGCCACGCGGTTGACGAAGGCGGGGACCACGTCGACGTTGTCCATGTTGCCGTCGGAGTACTTCAGCGGCTCGGCCAGCGCTGCGGCCGCCTGCTGCGCCGTGATCACCCCCGCCGAGACCATGGCGTTGAGCACCTCCCCCTGGCGCGCCTTGGCGGCGTCGGGATGGCGCAGCGGGTCGAGGCCGGTGGGATGGTTGGGCAGGCCCGCGAGCAGCGCCGACTCGGCGAGGTCGAGCTTGGCGGCGTCGACGCCGAAGAAGGTGTGCGCCGCAGCCTGGATGCCGGTGGCGCCGTGGCCGTAGTAGATGTCGTTGAGGTAGTCGTCGAGGATCTGCTGCTTGGTCATGGTGGCGTCGAGGTGGCGCGCGATGAGCATCTGGTGCAGCTTGTAGGTGAGCCCGCCGGTGTCGGTCAGGTAGCGCACCTTGGCCAGCTGCATGGTGATGGTGCTGGCGCCCTGGCTGTCGTGGTGCAGCACGTCGGCGATCGCCGCGGAGGCGACGCGCCCCAGGTCGATGGCCCCCTCCGACCAGAAGGCCCGGTCCTCGATGGCCACGGTGGCCTGCTGCAACGGCGTGGCGATCTGGTCGAGGCTCACCGGGATGCGCGAGTCGCCCTGGGGATGGAGGACGGCGAGCAGCTTGCCGGTGCGGTCGACGACCGTCGAGTCGGCGAAGGTGGGCTTGGGGCTGGGCAGGCCGCCGAAGGCCCCGTCGAGCATGGCCAGGGCGACCTGGCCGCCGCCCCAGACCAGCAGGAAGGCGGCCACCACCACCGAGATGAGGACGGCGCCGAGCCGCTGCCGCGTGCTCATCCGCCGGGCGCGGCGGGCGTTGAGCAGGGCTCGGCGCACCATGCGGCGGCGCTGGGTTGGGCTCAGCGGCTTGCGGGGCTTGCTCGCGGGCCGCGGGCGGGCGTCGTAGGGACGGAGGCGGTCAGGCACGTCTTCCCGTCAGAACGGATGGGGGGGACCGGCGCGGGAGCGGCGGCGGGTGCCTCGGGCACCCGGCGATCATGACAGCGCCGTACTCGCGATTAACGGTAGCGCGTTTGCAGGGTTACGCGGAGCGGAGCGGACCCGCCCACCGCGTCACGGCCCCCGCCGGGAGCGCGCCGCCGCCGCCCGGCACGCCCGCCGGAGCGAGGCTGAAGGCCCAGATCTCGCCCGTGTCGCTGAGCGGGTTGACCGGCGGCCCGTTGTCGCTGGTGCCGGCGCCGATCACCACCGTGTCGCCCGCCACGGCGGCACCGGAGGAGATGGGCGCGCCGAGCGGGAAGGCCCAGAGCAGCGAGCCCGTGGCGGCGTCGTAGGCGCGCAGGGCGCCGTCGAGCGACCCGTTGTAGACGACGCCGCCCGCGAGGGTGCTGGCGCCGTACGAGGGGCCCTGCACGGCCTGCCACGCCCGAGCGCCGCTGCCGCCGTCGAAGCTGCGCATCGGGGTGAGGCCGGCGGTCGGGTCGTTCTGCGGCACCGGCTGGCCGGTGGCCGGGTCGTTGCGCACCGGGGTGTCGACCGCGGAGGCGCCGAAGACCTGGGGCGCCCCGTCGCGACCCACCCGGCCGACCGCGGTGTTGCCGATGAAGCCGCCCACCGCCTGGCTGTCCTGGACGTTGCCGTTGCCCTGCTCGACCGCCTTCCAGACGAGCGCGCCGCTGTCCCGGTCGACGACGTAGTAGGCCCCGTCCTTGCTGCCCTCGCCGACCACCCGCCGGCCGCCGGGAAGGGTGAAGACCTGCGGCGAGGAGCCGAAGTCGTCGTCGGCGGTGTTGAGCGGCTGGTGGGGCTGGTAGCTCCAGACGGGCGTCCCGGTGGCCGCGTCGACGCCCACGATCGCCTCGGAGTACGGCTGCCAGCGCTGCGAGTAGTCGTAGCTGCCGTGGCAGTTGGGGTCGGTGCCGTCGGTGGGGCAGGGGCGTGGCGCGGGCGGCGCCTGTCCCGGCGGCGCCGGCAGGCTGAGCGGGCCGAGGCTGGCCAGGGAGCCGCTCGGCGAGTTGTCGGGGCAGTCGGCCATGCCGATGAAGGCCATGGCCCGGCGGGCGGGGTCGGGATTGCCCGGCTCGAGGTCGAGCGCGGGCGAGCTCCACACGTTGCCGCAGCCGTAGAGCGGCTTGCCGGTGTAGGTCTCGGGGTTGAAGTGCCAGACGGCCTGGTGGGTGACCGCGTCGACGGCCCAGAGGCCCTCACCGGGATAGTCGGTGCTCTGGTTGGAGTCGCTGCCGACCAGCACCCAGGGGTGCCCGTTGGGCGTCGCCTGCCAGACGGCGGGGCTGGATTCGATCTCGCCGTTCCCGGTGGGCTGCTGGGGGTCGGCGTCGAAGCGCCAGAGGATGGTGCCGCTGCCGGCGTCGAGCGCGTAGAGCGAGTCGGCGGCTCCGACGAAGACGGTGCGGCGGCCGGCCACCGTGGCGACCGCGGCGCTGGAGGTGATCTGGCCGTAGGCGTCGCTGTGGTCGTCGGTCCAGGGAGCGGCCGCCGCCGCGCCCAGCCCCTGCTGCCAGAGGATGGCGCCACTGGCGAGGTCGAGGGCGTAGAAGGTGCCGTCCCACGCTCCCACGTAGACCGTGTCGCCGGCCACGGCGGGCTGAGCGGTCACGACATCGCTGGCATGGACTACCCAGCGCGGTGTGAGCTGGGCGACCGTCGCGGCGGTGGGGATGGACGGGCAGGTGGTGGCGAAGTCGCGGCTCAGGTCGTGGCCGAAGGTCGGCCAGTCGCAGGACCGCTGCGCGGCGGCGGGTGCGGGAGCGCCGGGATAGCCGGGCGCGGCCAGGGCGGTGGCGGGCACGAGAACGCAGGCGGCGGCGATCGGAAGCAGTCGGCGGAGCAACGCGGGGAACTCACCTCGGCGTGCGGGGCGCGGTTGGCGCCCTCCCAAGGTGCTGACGGATCAGCGCGCCCGGTCTTGCGCGACGCGCTCCCGCTGGGCCTTGCCCGGCAGCGTCGCCACCGGCGCGGCCTCCGGCTCGTGCCGGCTCCCCAGCTCGCGCTCGGCGTTCACCGCGCCACCGATGACGGTGATCTGGCCGAGGAAGAACATCAGCGTCATCAGCAGGAAGAAGAGCGCGAAGGTCGCGCCCCAGGTGCTGAAGCCGCCGGCCAGCTTCACGTAGACGGGGAACAGCAGCGTGAAGGCCTCCATCAGAACGCCGGCGCTCAGCGCGCCCGGGAGCACCCCGCCGAGGCGCTGCCTGCGATTGGGGATGACGAAGTAGATGGCGGTGAAGATCAGCGTGCCGTCGAGGATGCCCGCGCCGATCTGGATGAGCAGCGCGGCGGGCCCCGTGGTGAGGAACGAGGGCAGGAAGCTCAACGAGCGCAGCGCGGGGAGCAGCGTGCCGCTCAGCACCAGCGGCACCGTCAGCACGGTGAAGACCAGGATCATGCCGAAGCCCACCAGCTTCTGCCGCACGAAGTCGCGCTGCTTGCAGCCGTACAGCGCGGACAGCCCCTGCTCCATGGCGCCGAACAGCGAGGAGCCGCTCCACATCAGGCCGAGGAAGCCGACCACGGCGAAGACGCCCGCGTGCTGGCGGAAGGCGTCGAGAGCGGTGGCGATCTGCGCCCGCTGCTGCGGATCGGAGGTGACCGAATCGACGAAGGAGCGCTTGAAGTTGGCGGCCATGGTGGGGTCGTGCAGCACCACGCCGATGACGGTGAAGGTGATCAGCACCATGGGGAAGAGGGCGAAGAGGGCGTTCCAGGCGATCAGCGTCGCCCAGTTGGGTCCCTGCGCGTCGAGGTAGCGCTTGACGGCGCGCACCGGGAACGCAGTGGCGAGGCGCTTCATCCCGCCGACGGTATGGGCGGGGGGCGCGAAGCGTCAACCGCGCCAGCGTGGCGCCGGGCTCAGGTGGGCGCCGGGTTGAGGCGGGCGAGCTGGCGGCTCAGGGCCACCAGGTGGCCCCGCTCGTCCCAGACCTCACCGTCCTCCTCGAGGTAGCCGTCGACGAGGAAGCGGGTGCGGAACCAGCAGCGCAGCCAGCCCGGCGCCGGCCGGGCGCGGACGTGGACGGTCAGCTCCAATGTCGGGACCCAGCCGCCCGCGGTGGCGTCGAAGATGGCGGGCGGCATGGAGTCGGCGACGAGCGGGAGGACGTGCGTGTCCATCGGCCGCCCGTCCGCGAAGCGCAGCCAGCCGCCCACCTCGGCGCGGCCCGTGCGCTCGCCGCGCGCCCAGCCCATGGTGCCCGGCGCGGGACGGATCTCGAAGCGCTCGCGGATGGCGATGACCAGCCCGTTCGGCGAGGGGCCGGTCGGGTCGCTGACGGGAAGCTCCTCCGGCGGCGGCATGGGCGGCGGCTCGGCCTGCACGATGGTCGGGCCCTGCGACTGCGAGTGGTCGCCATAGTTGGCTAGAACTCGGACGCGCTCCCTGCCGTCCTGCAGCATGCGCGCCATCGCCGTGGAGTGCGCCCTTCCGCTGCGGATCACCTCGACCTCGACGTCGACGGGCGCGTGCTGCGGCGGGCTCAGGTAGTGCGCGGTGACGCTGAACGGGTCGGGGTGGGGCACCTCCTGGCGGATGGCGTTGAGCGCGATGGTGAGCACGTAGCCGCCGTTGGGATAGGGGCCGATGCTCCAGCGGTCGCTGACCTCGCCGCGCCAGAGGTGGTCGCCGGCGCGGCACACCGTCGCGTCCGCGTCGATCTCGTAGGGCGATTCCATCAGTGCCGGAAGTGGCGCTCGCCGGCGGCGACCATCGCGACGCCGTGCTGGTCGGCGACGGCGACGACGTCGGCGTCCTTCTTCGAGCCGCCGGGCTGGATGACGGCGCGAACCCCTGCTGCGGCAAGGGTTTCCAGGCCGTCGGGCATGGGGAAGAAGGCGTCGCTGGCGGCCACCGCGTCGCGGACCCGGTCTCCGGCGCGCCGCACCGCGATCTCCGCCGCCTCGACGCGCGACATCTGTCCCGCACCAACCCCGACGGCCATGCCGTCGCGCACGACGACGACGGCGTTCGACTTGACGTGGCGGCAGACGCGCCAGGCGAGCAGCAGCTGCTCCCACTCCTCCTCCGTGGGCGGGCGGCGGGTCATCACCTGCATGGTGCTGCGGTCGACGACGACGCGGTCGGCGGTCTGCACCAGGAGGCCGCCGTCGATGCTGCGCACGTCGAGGTCGGCGGCCCCGCTCGGGCGGTCGACCTGGAGCACGCGCAGACGCTCCTTGCGGCTCAGGATCGCCGCCGCCTCGGGCGTCACCTCCGGGGCGACCACGGCTTCCAGGAACGTCTTGGCGATCTCCGCGGCGGCGCCGGCGTCGAGGGGACGGTTCAGCGCGACGATGCCGCCGAAGGCGCTGCGCGGGTCGCACTCGTAGGCGCGCACGTAGGCGTCGAGCGCGTCGGAACCGACCGCGAAGCCGCAGGGGTTGGTGTGCTTGATGATCGCCGCCGCGGGCTCGTCGAAGTCGAGCACCAGGCGGCGCGCCGAGTCGACGTCGAGCCAGTTGGTGAAGCTGAGCGCCGGCCCCTGGGCCTGCACCGCATGGGCCATGCCCCCGGGCGTGCCCGGGATGGCGTACACCGCGCCGCGCTGGTGCGGGTTCTCGCCGTAGCGCAGCTCGTGGAGGCGAGGACCGCCGATGGTGAGCTCCTCCGGCATCGCCTCGGCGTGCAGCTCCTCGCGCAGGTACGCCGCGACCGCGGTGTCGTACGCAGCGGTGTGGGCCAGCGCCTCGGCGGCGAAGCGGCGGCGGGTGGCCTCGGAGATGCTGCCGGTGCTGGCCAGATCTGCGATGACCGCGCCGTACTGCGCGGGGGAGGTGACCACCGCGACCGAGCCGGCGTTCTTGGCGGCGGCGCGGATCATCGTGGGACCGCCGATGTCGATGTTCTCGATCACCTCGTCGCGCGCCGCACCCCGCGCCACCGTCTCCCGGAAGGGGTAGAGCGAGACGGCGACGATGTCGATGGGCACGAAGCCGTGCTCCTCGAGCTGGCGCATGTGGTCGGGGTCGTCGCGGCGGGCGAGGATGCCGGCGTGGATGGCCGGGTGCAGCGTCTTGACCCGCCCGTCGAGCATCTCGGGAAAGCCGGTGAGGTCGCTCACCGCGCGGGCCTCGACGCCCTCCGCGGCCAGGGCGCGGCGGGTGCCGTCGGTGGCGACGAGCTCGACGCCGTGCTGCTGCAGGGAGCGCGCGAACGCGGCGAGACCGGTCTTGTCGCTGACGCCGAGGAGCGCTCGCAGGGTCATGCCGACACCTCCGTGAACCGTGGTCGGTGCGCCCAGACGGTCGGCGTCGGCTCGGGTCGCTCCACGGTGGTCGATTCCACCTTCAGTCCGTCAGTCGCGACCGGTGTGGATTCTACTGCGCGCTCGACCGGGCAGGCGTCTCCGCGGGGAGGATGCGCACCCGCCGCCCCTCGCGGCGCAGGCGCCCGCTGCAGAAGAGCGCCACCGCCTCGGGGAGGATCCGCCACTCCTGCTGGTGGATGCGCATGCGCAGCGACTCGGCGTCGTCGTCCTCCTCGACGGGCACCGCCGCCTGCAGGATGACCGGTCCGCCGTCGGGCTCGCCCGGCTCGAGGAGCTGCACGGTGCAGCCGCTCACCTTGGCGCCGAAGGCGAGCGCGTCCTCGACCGCGTGCATCCCGCCCGCGAACGCCGGCAGCAGCGACGGGTGCACGTTGAGGATGGCGTCGGGAAAGGCGTCGAGAACGGGCGCGGTGAGCACGCGGTCGTAGCCCGCGCACACCACGAGGCGCACCTCGGCGGCGAGCAGTGCGTCGCGGATCGCAGCGTCGCGCGCCTCCAGCGAGCCGCCGAAGTCACCGACCGGCAGGACGACGGCCGGCACGCCGTGCGCTCGCGCGATGTCCAGCGCGCCGGCGCTGCGCCGGTTGCTGATCACCACCGCCACGCGCGCCGGATAGTCGGGTGCGCCGGCGGCGTCGAGCAGCGCGCGCAGGTTGGTGCCGGTGCCGCTGACCAGCACGCCGACCGGGACCCGCGGTGCGCTCAGCGCAGCACCACCCGCTCGGGACCGGTCTGCTCCACGACGCGACCGATGCGGTGCACCGCGAGCCCCGCGGCCGATTCCACGCGCTCGGCCTGGTCGGGCGGCACGACCACCACCATGCCGATGCCCATGTTGAAGGTGCGCCACATCTCGTCCGCGCTGATGCCGCCCGCCGCCTGCAGCGCCGGGAAGATCGCCGGAACCGGCCAGGTGCCGCGGGTGATCTCGACGCCGAGGCCCTCCGGCAGCGCGCGCGGCGTGTTCTCCTTGAGGCCGCCGCCCGTGATGTGCGCCAGCGCGCGGATGTCGACCTTCTCGCGAAGCGCGCGCACCGCGGGGAGGTAGGAGCGGTGGGGCTCCAGCAGCAGGTCGGCGAGCGGCGCGTCGGTGCCGGGGAGCACGGCGTCGTAGGTCAGCTCCTGCTCGGTGACGATGTGGCGCACCAGCGAGTACCCGTTGGTGTGCAGGCCGTTCGACGGCAGTCCCAGCACCGCGTCGCCCACGCGCACGCGGGAGCCGTCGACGATCTGGTCGCGCTCGACGACGCCGACGATGAAGCCGGCCAGGTCGTAGTCGCCGAGCGCGTAGAGGCCGGGCATCTCCGCCGTCTCGCCGCCGACCAGCGCGCACTCCGCCTCGCGGCAGGCGTGCGCCATGCCCTCGACCACCTCGGCGAGCTGCTCGGGGCGCAGCTTGCCGCTGGCGAAGTAGTCGAGGAAGAAGAGCGGCTCGGCGCCGCAGCAGAGGATGTCGTTGACGCAGTGGTTGACCAGGTCGGCGCCGACGCCGCGATGCCGGTCGGTGGCGATGGCGACCTTGATCTTGGTGCCGACGCCGTCGGCGCTGCTCACCAGCACGGGCTGGCGGTACTTCGCCGGGTCGAAGGCGAACAGGCCGCTGAAGGCGCCGATGCCGCCCAGCACGCCGCGGGTGTGCGTCGAGCTGACGGCCTTCTTGATCAGGCTGACGGCGCGGTTGCCCTCGTCGATGTCGACGCCGGCGTCCGCGTAGCGGAGGTCGCCCACGAACGGCCCTCTGGGGGATGGGTGTCGGCGCGCAGTGTACCGGCCCCACCGGCCCCGCGACGTTCGCTCAGGCCGCTTCGAGGATGAGCCGGGCCAGCCGGGAGAGCTCCTGCGACACCGGGTGCTGCGGGTCGTCGAGCACCGCGGGGCGCCCGCTGGTGGTGGCGCGGTGGAAGACGCTCAGCGCGTGCGGCACGACGACCGGCACGCGGCGGCGCAGCATGCCCTCGACGCGCTCGCGGGTGAGGTCGGGCGAGTCGACGGTGGTGTTGAGGACGAGGAGCTGGCGGTCCTCGGTGATCTCGAGGTCGCGGAGCACCTCGAAGAGGGTGAGGGTCCGGCGCATCGCCGTCACCTCGGGCGTGACCACGACCACCACCCGGTCGGCCATCGCCAGCGCCGCCAGCGCGGGGTCGGAGAACCCGGGCGGGACGTCGAGGAGGACGGTGTCGTGCATCGCCCGGAGGATGTTGACCAGCGCGGTGACGCCGTGCTCGCCGACGCGCAGCGCGTCGACCGGTCGCCGCGGCGCGCCGACCACCCGCAGCCCGGTGGGATGGCGGGCCACGTAGTCCTCGGGCGCGACGGCGCTGCCCTGCTGCTCGATGGCGTCGATCAGCTCGTCGACCCCCGAGCGCGGGGGGACGTCGACGAGCATGGGCAGGTCGCCGTACTCGAGGTCGAGGTCGACGGCGACGACGCCCGGGGTGCGTGACTGGGCGATGGCCAGCGCGACGTTCGCCGTCAGGCTGCTGACGCCGGCGCCGCCCTTGGCGCTGGTGAGGACGACGACCTGCCCGCCGACCTGGTGGTGGGTGTCAGCTCTGCCGCCGGCCACCCGGCGGACGACGTTCTGCAGCCGCGCCTCGACGAGGTCGAGGTCGAGCGGCTTGGGGAGGATCTCGTCGACGAAGTCGATGCCGTCGAGGGGGAGGTGGGTGCCGTTGCCGTTCGACTTCCCGTTGCCGCTGGCGGTCTTGGCGCTGAAGAGCACCACGGGGAGGTGGCGGGTGCCGGGGTTGCGGCGGATGGTGCGCACCAGCTCGACGCCGTTCATGTCGGGCATGTAGACGTCGGTCAGCACCGCGTCGGGCTCCTCCTCGCGGAGCAGGTGCCAGGCCTCGATGCCGTCGCGGGCCACCCGCACCTGGTGGCCGCGCCCCTCCAGGTACCGCTTCAGCTGCTTGCGCAGGGAGGCGTCGTCATCCGCGATGAGAAGGCGCATCGCCTCGGGACGCTACACCCGGCCCGGCGAGCCGGCGCGGCACGTGACAGCTTGGATACCACCCTTCCACCCCGTGGCGGGTGGGTCACTGCCGGGCGGCGGCCGGACCGGGCGCGCGGTCCCGTTTCCCTGCTAGTGGTCCGACGTCTCGCTGGAGGAGTTGGACCGCGCCGTCTTGGCGACGCACTGCCCGATGCCCATCCTGCTGTGGCCGGACTGAGGCTGCGGGCCGCTGCTGCTGCCGCGCTCCGCCTTGCAGGCGGAGACCGCCGAGGTGACGGCGTCGCCGTGGGTCGTGCTGGTCGTGCCGCTGGAGGTGGTGGTCACCAGGACCGTGGCCGACGAGGACGTGGTGGTGCTCGACGAGGACTCGCTCGACGAGGCGGAGTGCGAGCCGGCCACGACGAGCTGCTCGGCCGGCGCGCTGGGATGGGTGGTGGCCACGGCGGCGGCGGCGATGCCGCCGGTTGCCACGGTGGCGACGGCGACGCCGGCGGCTGCCCTGGCGGCGACCACAGCCGGAAGGCCGGAGAAGATGGACATGGGGGGTGCTCCTGGATGGTGGTCCTGCATGAAGAACGCACCAAGCGGGCGGGCTAACGACGGCCCAGCCACCATCGGCGAAATGTCACACGGCCGGAGACGCCGCTCAGTGCTTCTCGGCGGTGAACTGGTAGCCGCAGCCCGCCGTGGCGTCGGTGATCTCGTACTCGCCGTCGAAGCGGGTGACCCCGGCGTTGCTGGAGAAGCTCCCTCGCAGGCTGCGGGTGGTGCCGTTGGACGAGCCGCTCTGCACCTGGATCGAGTTGCTGGTCTTGTCGAAGGTGCCACCGAGGGTGAAGCTCTGGGACCCGAGTCGGACGGTGGCGCTGGTGCCCCCGCCCCCCACGGTCATCGAGGAGGGGACGTCGCTGCCGCAGCCGCCGATCGCCTGCACCCCCGCCGGGTCGATGGTGTACGTCCCGTCGACGTTGATGGCCTCGGTCGGCTCCTGGGTGCGCTGCGGCGGGGGTGTCAGCTCCGGCTTGAGACAGGCCTGCCAGTCCGGTGAGTTGGACGCGGCGCTGAGCAGCCCGGTCATGGTGGTGCGCCAGGCGCGCAACTTGGCGGTGTAGTCGGGGTCGCTGGTGCGCGGGCGCGGATTCGACGCCGAGCTCCACCCCAGCTCGCCGCCGTCCCAGGTGAGCCCCTTGGCGGCCGCCGCCTTGAGGACGCAGGCCTCGTTCAGCCCCACCGGCGAGAAGTCGACGAAGACGACGCTGGGCGGTTCCGGTGTCGGCGTCGCGGCGGCGGTGGCGTTGAGCGCCGTGCGCGAGGAGTGCTGGTCGTAGGTGACGGCGAGATAGCCGCCGCCGAGGACGAGCACCCCCCCGGCGACGCCGACTCCGAACAGGCCGACCACCATCCACTCCCAGAATCCCTGGCCGGACTCCCCGGTGCGGCGGCGTCGACGCGGCGGCCGCATCATTGGAATGCCCTCCCCCGCTCGCGCCACATCCACCACCCCGCCTGGACGGCGATCAGCAGTCCGCCCGCCCCGGTCATGAGCGTCCCCGGGCCCAGGTTCGGGTAGCCCTCGGTGCGCGCCTTGATCAGCATGAGGTGCACGCCCAGGTTCGTCGCCGGAGCGGCGAACACGAGCAGCAGCAAGGGCGGAAGGGCGCGACGGATGAGCAGCGGGAGGAGCACCAGCGCGGCGGCGGCAACCAGCACCACGCCGAGCTTGAAGTCGCTCGGGGTGGGGTTGTCGGAAACCAGGAAGCCGGCGGGCGTGTCCCAGGCGGTGATCGAGGGCAGGCCGTCGGTGCTCAGCAGCGGCAGGAAGCTGCCGATGGTGACCAGCGCTGCGCCGAGCGCGGCCGGGGCGCCGACCGCCGCAGGACCCGCGGCGACGCTGCGCGGAGCGGTGCAGAGGAGCACCAGGGCGGCCGCCACCGGATTTCGCCTTCGCGCAATCGTGCCAGGCGCAGGCGTGGCTGCCATGGAGGCGGCGCCCGCGGCGCCGTCGACGAGGTGCCGACCGTCGACCCAGGCCGTCCAGCCGTTGCTGCATGCGATCTGCGCCCAGTCACCCCAGCGGTCGACCACCTGGACGGGCAGCGCGGGATCGAGGGTCGCCACCGCGGGCTGCGAGGCGTCGTGCTCCGCGTAGGCCGCGAGACCCGCCGCCGGGACCACGTGGGAAGCCCGGAAGCCGCCGGCGCTCGGTGGTGGGGCCACAGGCTCGGGCGGCGGCGGGGGCGCGGGCGGCGTGAGCTGTTCGAGCAGTCGCGCGTCGACCCACGCCGTCCAGCCGTTGGAGCACTCGACGTGGGCCCAATCGCCTCGCCGCTCGACCAGGCGTATCTCCAGCCCCGCATCGAGGCGCGCCGCCAGCGGCGGCTGCGCGCCGTCGGGCGCGGCCCAGCACGCGGAGCCGGTCGCCGGCACGCGGTGCGTCGGGGTCCAGATCTCGGTGCTCACGGCGACGGCGTGGCGCAGACGGCGGGACCGCCCGTCCCCGTGTAGGTGCCCGCCGGTCGGTCGGGGGCGGCGAGGTCCTTGAGCACCCCGTCGGTGATGGTGCCGCCGCTCACCGTGCCCTGGTAGCTGCCCCTGCTGACGAACCCGTCGTTGTGAGGCGCGGTGACCAGGAAGTCGAGATGGTTCCCGACCAGGGTGCCCTGCAGCGGGTTGGTGGGCTGCGTCCACCCGGCGTTCTGCCACTGCCCGTCGGGCAGGGTCATGGTGCCGGTCAGCTGCGTGCCCTGCTGGTGGAAGACGACGGTGGGCTTGTAGAACCCCTGGTCGAGCTGCCACGTCGTGTTGTCGAGGCTGCAGGTCGCGGTCGCCGTCGTCTGCGGCGCGGGCGTTGGCGTCGGCGTCGCCGCCGGGAGCGGCGTCGCGAAGGTGCCGGGCGGCGCGTCGGTGTCGGTGGCTCCGCTGCCGCCGGCGGGGCGCGCGAAGGCAGTCCCCGTGGTGCTGTCGACGATGATGATCTGCGTCTGCGGTTGCGGCGCGGGGACGACGACCACCACGGTGGTCGGTTGGAACGCGGGCCACCTGGGCCCCGTGTAGGTGGGCGTGGTGCTCAGCGGCACGGGCGGCGTGAGCGGGTTGCCGCAGTAGCAGCGCGCGCGGGGGACGCCGAAGTCGTCGACCAGCACCGCCGTCCCCGCCTCCAGGACCGCCTGGTACGTGGTGGCCTGGCCGTTCTCGAAGCCGTGGTTGGTGACGCGCGTGTCGGCGCGGAGGATCGCCGGGGTGAGCCCGGCGACGTACGTCGGGATGTCGGCGACGGAGATGCCCTCGACGCCGGCCCACGCCCGGGCCTTGTCGGGATTGGCCTGCAGGAAGGAGACCAGCTGGTCCTTGTTGCAGCTGCTCACCTGCCGCGTGCCGCCGTAGAGGCCGGGTGTCGATCCCGAGTAGCTGGTGACCGCCTGGGCGGCGCTCGCCGACGCGGACGCTGACGCGGACGGAGCGGCGGTGGCGGTCGGCAACGGCAGCGCCGACGGCGTCGACGGTGGTGGCGTCTGCGTCGCCACCGACGGGGTGAACGGGTTGTCGCCGGTGGTCGCCGCCGGCTGCAGGAAGATCTCACCGCCGCCGGTGGTTGAGGCGTTGCTCTTGTTGCTCTTGCCGCCCCCAACGATCAGGACAACAACGACCACAACGATCACGGCGATCACGCCGCCGATCACCATCGCGCGGCCCTGCGGCGTCGACACCCACGGCCGCGGGCCGGGTGCCGAGGGCGGCGTGGTCGAGGGAGTCCGCGGCGGTCCGGCCGGTGGTCCCTGGGACGCGGCGCGGGGCGGTCCCGGCGGTGGACCCGAGGGGCCGGCCGGCGGAGGGCCGGCGGCTCCCGACGGCGGCGGACCGGAGGGTGGCCCGGCGGGCGGCGGTCCCGATTGGGGCCCGGACGGCGGGCCCTGCGGCGGCCCCTGCGGCGGGCCGGATGGCGTGTCGGTCATCGGCTCAACTCCTGGAGGCCGCGGCCGTCGACCCACGCCGACCAGCCGTTGGAACACAGCACGTGCGCCCAGTCTCCTGAGCGCTCGGTCACCTGGACGTCGAGCGCGGGGTCGAGCCTGTCGACCGGCGCCCTGGCAGGATCGGGCGCGTCCCAGGCGTCGAGGCCGCCTGCGGGGACGACATGCGTCGGCACGTACGCCGCCGTGCCGCCCGAGAGGGTGTACGTTGCCGCGCTCCGCGCCGAACGCCGCTCCCGCGCCTGGTTGGCCCGCGCCTCGATGGCCGCGATGCGACGGTTGGCGCGCCGCACCCGCACCACCCTGCCCAGCGAGGGCAGCGCAATGCCGGTCAGCAGCCCGGCGACCAGGGCGCGGACCAGCAGGCCGGTGGTGGGGAAGAGCTTCCCGTACTGCTGCAGCAGCGCGACGACGCCGATGGCACCGAGCAGCCCACCGGCCATCGCCGACGCGGAGAAGAGTGGACGCCAGGCCCGGCGTGGCAACCGCAACGGCGCCACCGGGGCGGACGTGGCGGCGGCGCCGTCCGGGCCAGGACGCAGGGCCAGCGTCCCCCGCAGGAGGAGGACGACCGGCAGCGCCGCCAGCGCGATCAGCGCGGGCAGAAGGCAGCCGACCATGCCGAGGAGCAGGGGCTTGCCGAACACCGAGTTGGCGGCGTCGATGCTGTTGCGCTCCGCCGGGGTGGCGTGGATCCACAGCACGGCGTCGGCGGGATCCTTCTGGTCGAGCTCGCCGATGTGCGCCAGCTGCTCCGAGTTCCAGCCCAGCCCGGTGGCGGGATCGCGGTCGGGGATGTCCTCGCCGAGCTCCGAGCCGGGAGCGCCAGGTTCGCCGCCCATCGCGGCGGCGCTGCCCGCGGCGAGCCCGCCCAGCCCGACCACCGATGCAGCCAGCGCGGCGACTCCGAACGGTGTGCTCAGCGGCTGGCCGCCCACGTCGACGAGCGCCGCCGCGCTGCAGGTGCCGTTCGGCCCGGTGCTCACCCGCACCTGGTACAGGCCGGCAACGCTGGCGTAGTCGGCGACCCTCGCCGAGTAGCTCGTCCCCGACGCGTCCCTGCCCACGCCGATGCGGTCGGTGAGGCCGTAGTCGACGTGCACGGTCGGTGGCGAGCCGGTCTCGCCGGTGATGTCGACGCGGACCACCTGGTCGATGGTCACCGGGATGGCGGTGCTGGAGTCCTGGCTGTTGACGCCGGCGACGTCGACGGCGGTCCCGTCCCGGTTGGTGATGTGCGCGCTGCATCCAGGCCCGCTCACCTCGGCGCCGGCCACCAGCGGAGGACCGAGAAGAACGAAGCCGCCACCGGCGAACGCCGCGGCGATCGACAACCTGGCTGCACACCTCCGTGCAGTCGGACTGAGGTCCACCGGCTGCCCCTCATGACGCTTCTGGTCGGCCTCTTATACAGGCGCCGTGGCATTCCGTCCACCGCACCGTGTAAACCAGTGTCCGGGAGACGAACGCCCGCTAGCTCTCCAGCGCCAGCTTGTCCATCTCCAGCTGCTGGGGGACCTGCAGCGGGTAGGCGCCGTCGAAGCAGGCGAAGCAGAACCCCTCGCCGCTCTGCTGGTCGACGGCGCGCTTGAGGCCGTCGATCGAGAGGTAGCGGAGGGAGTCGGCGCCGACCAGGGCGGCGATCTCGGGCTCGGTGTTGTGGGCGGCGATCAGCTCACCGCGCGAGGCGATGTCGATGCCCATGAAGCAGGGCCAGACGATCGGCGGCGAGGCGACGCGCACGTGCACCTCGGAGGCGCCGGCGCGGCGCAGCTCCTGGACGAGGCGCCGGGTGGTGGTGCCGCGGACGATGGAGTCGTCGACGAGGACCACCCGCCTGCCATCCAGGAGGTGGCGCATGGGGTTGAACTTGAGGCGGATGCCGGCTTCGCGCAGCCGCTGGTTGGGCTGGATGAAGGTGCGCGTGATGTAGCGCGACTTGATCATCCCCTCGACGTAGGGGATGCCGGAGGCCTCCGCGTACCCGACCGCCGCCGGCGTGGCGCTGTCGGGGATGGGGATGACGATGTCGGCCTCGGCGGGGGACTCGGCGGCCAGCTCGCGTCCCATGTTGACGCGCGACTCGTAGAGCGAGCGGCCCATCATCACGCTGTCGGGACGGGCGAAGTAGATGAACTCGAACGAGCACATCGCGTGGGTCGGGACCGGCTTGTTGATGTTGCTGCTGCGCACACCCGCGGCGTCGATGACGACGATCTCGCCGGGGTCGATCTCCCGCACGAACGACGCACCGACGACGTCGAGGGCGCAGGTCTCGCTGGCCACGATGTACCCGCCACCACCCGGCGCGTCGACGTCGCCGAGGCGGCCGAGGCAGAGGGGCCGGATGCCCAGCGGGTCGCGCGCGGCGACCAGCTGGTTGCGGGTGGACAGCATCAGGCAGTACGCGCCC
Source organism: Candidatus Dormiibacterota bacterium (assembly GCA_035652335.1). GTDB lineage: Bacteria > Chloroflexota > Dormibacteria > Aeolococcales > Aeolococcaceae > DASRDZ01. Next base: position 12,474 of record DASRDZ010000087.1, on the reverse strand, counting down.
TCGAGCCGGGGCAGTGAGCGGCGCAGCACGACTTCGATGCTGTCGCCCGGGGTGCGGCTGAGCAGCGCGCCGATCACCTCGGTGTCGGAGGTGGTGGTGAACTGCATGCCCTGCTCCAGCATCTCGTGGCGGAGCTCGGCGGTGTTGATGAGGTTGCCGTTGTGGCCGTAGGCGACCGGGCCGATCTGGCCGTGGTTGAACACCATCGGCTGGGCGTTGACCACCTTGGTGCTGCCGGTCGTGCTGTACCGGGTGTGGCCCAGCGAGATGTGGCCAGGCATGTCCAGAAGTGCTTCCTGGTCGAAGACCTGGGAGACCAGGCCCATCTCCTTGTGCACCCGGATGGTGAGGCCGTCGCTCACGGCGATGCCGGCCGACTCCTGGCCGCGGTGCTGGAGCGCGTAGAGGCCGAAATAGGTGAGGTTGGCGACGTCCTCGCCGGGACCGTAGACCCCGAAGATGCCGCACTCCTCGTGCAGCTTGTCGAGGGGTTCGTCGAGCGCGCTCTCGACGGCGGGCTGCTCAGGCATGAGGCTCCAGGAGGGCGGCGTCGAAGGCGGCACGGGCGTCGTCGAGCGACACGTCGACGGCCCCCTCCACGGTGATCCGGCCCCCGCCGACCACACCGATCCCGCGGTACGGGACCGTGCGCTGGTCGAACAGCGCTCGGAGCTGCACCTCGGACTCCTTCTCCACACTGACCACGAAGCGGGACTGGGTCTCCCCGAAGAGTATACCGGCGGCCAGGGAAGGCGGCCCCTCGATTGCAGGAATCTCGCTCAACCCGGCACGCACGCCGTGGCCGCCGGCGATGGCGCACTCGGCGAGCGCGACCGCCAGGCCACCCTCGGCGACGTCGTGCGCGGAGCGGAGCAGTCCCTGCAAGGCCGCCTCGCGCACCGCCTGCTGCACACGCCGCTCCAGGTCGAGGTCGAGCCGCGGCGGCGGCCCCTCGGCGACGCCGTGGGCGAGCCGCTGGTACTCGCTGCCGCCCAGCTCGGCGTCGACAGGGCCGACCAGGTACACCGCGTCCCCCTCCGCGACGAACGCCGGGGTGAGGCGGCGATTCACATCCTCGATGCGGCCGACCATGCCGATCACCGGCGTCGGGTCGATGCTGACGCCGGTGGTGTCGTTGTAGAGGCTGACGTTGCCGCTGACCACGGGAGTCTGCAGCGACTCGCAGGCGGCGGCGATGCCGTCGACGGCCTCGCTGAGCTGCCAGAACACCTCCGCCTTCTCCGGGTTGCCGAAGTTGAGGCAGTTGGTCACCGCCAGCGGCTCCGCGCCCGTGGCCACGACGTTGCGGGCCGCCTCGGCGACGGCGATCTCCGCGCCGCGGCGCGGGTCGAGCCGGCCGTAGCGCGCGTTTCCGTCGGTGGTGACCGCAACACCGAGCGTCGTGCCCTTGACGCGCAGCAGCGCCGCGTCGCCGCCGGGGGCGATCACGGTGTCGTCGCCGACCTGGTGGTCGTAGCGGCGGAAGATGGGGCGGCGGCTGCCGATGTTGGGGCTGGCCAGCAGCGTCAGCAGCGCGGTGGCGGCGTCGAACGGCGGCGTCGCCTGCAGGGGATCGCGGGCCAGCAGCGCATCGAGGCCGGCGGGGCGCACGGCCTCGGGGTGGCGCATCGGCACGTCGTCGATGAGCATCCGCAGGGGCAGGTCGCAGACCACCTCGCCGGCGTCGCGGACGACGAGGCGCTCGCTGTCGGTGATGGTGCCGATGACGTCGGAGCGCAGGTCCCAGCGGGCGAACCACTCCTGGATGGCGCGCTCCTCGCCGCGCCGCACCACCAGCAGCATGCGCTCCTGCGACTCGCTGAGCATCACCTCGTACGGCGTCATCCCGCGCTCACGCCGCGGCGCCCTGGCGACGTCGAGGTCGATGCCGCAGCCGCCGCGCCAGGCCAGCTCCGCGGTGCTCGAGGTGAGCCCGGCGGCGCCGAGGTCCTGCATGGCCACCACGCGCGGGTCGCCGGCCAGCTCCAGGCAGGCCTCCATCAGGCACTTCTCCAGGAAGGGGTTGCCCACCTGCACCGCCGGCCGCCGCTCCTCGCTCTGCTCGTCGAGCTCGACGCTGGCGAAGGTGGCGCCGTGGATGCCGTCGCGCCCGGTGTCGGCGCCGACCAGCAGCACCGGGTTGCCGGGCCCCGCGGCCACCGCGCGGGTCAGCGCGGAGTGCTCGATGATGCCGACGCACATCGCGTTGACCAGGCAGTTGTGGCGGTACGACTCGTCGAAGTACACCTCGCCGCCGACGGTGGGCACGCCGATGCAGTTGCCGTAGCCGCCGATGCCGCCGACGACGCCGTCGAACAGGTAGCGCTGCCGCGGCTCGTCGAGCGGACCGAAGCGCAGCGAGTCGAGCAGCGCCACCGGGCGCGCGCCCATGGTGAAGACGTCGCGGAGGATGCCGCCCACGCCCGTCGCCGCGCCCTGGTAGGGCTCGACCGCGCTGGGATGGTTGTGCGACTCGATCTTGAACACCGCCGCGAGCCCCTCGCCGATGTCGACGGCGCCGGCGTTCTCGCCCGGACCCTGCAGGACCCGAGGGCCGTGCGTCGGCAGCCGCTTCAGCAAGGGCTTCGACGTCTTGTAGCCGCAGTGCTCCGACCACAGCGCACCGATGATGCCGAGCTCGACGTGGTTGGGATGCCGGCCCAGCATCTGCACCGCCAGCCGGTACTCGTCGCCGGTGAGCGCGACCTCCTGCAGCGCCTTCTCGGAGGGTGCCTGGGCCACCTCCGTCATGCGAACGACGCCTGGCGCGCCAGCGAGGCGGCGACGCTGCGCACCAGCTCCATCCCGTCGGCGCTGCCCAGCAGCGGCTCGCAGGCGCGCTCGGGGTGCGGCATCATGCCCAGCACGTTGCGTCCCTCGCTGACGATGCCGGCGATGTCGCGCAGCGAGCCGTTCGGCGAGGCGTCACCGACCGGCGAGCCGTCCGGTGCGACATAGCGCAGGGCGACGCGGCGCGACTCCTCGAGGAGGTCGAGCGTCGCCTCGTCGGCGACGTAGCGCCCCTCGCCGTGGGAGACGGGTATCTGCAGCACCTGACCGGAACGAAGCGACGCCGTCCATGGCGTGTCCGGCGTCTCCACCCGCAGCCAGGAGGGCTCGCAGCGGAACTGCAGCGAGGCGTTGCGCACCAGCGCACCGGGCAGGAGATGCGCCTCGCAGAGGATCTGGAAGCCGTTGCAGATGCCCCAGACCAGGCCGCCTCCTGCCGCGAACTCCTGGACCGACTCCATGAGCGGGGCGAAGCGCGCCACCGCGCCGGTGCGCAGGTAGTCACCGTAGGAGAAGCCGCCCGGCAGGATCACGCAGTCCACGCCCTGCAGGTCGCGGTCCTTGTGCCAGAGCATCACCGCCTGGTGGCCATCCAGCTCCACGGCGTGCGCGCAGTCCCGGTCGCTCCACGTCCCCGGGAACACGGCGATGCCGAAGCGCATGCGGCTCAGCCCGCTCCGACGGCGGAGGGCTCGGGGGTGATCGACTCGACGTGGTAGTCCTCGATCACCGGGTTGCGCAGCAGCTTCTCGCACATCTGCACCACAGCCTCGCGCGCGCCCGCCTCCGAGTCGGCCTCCAGCTCCAGGGCGATCACCTTGCCGACGCGCGCCGAGCGCACCTGCGAGAAGCCGAGCTGGCGCAACCCGTCGCGGACGACGAGGCCCTGGGGATCGTTGACCACCGGCTTGAGCGTGACCGCCACCTCCGCCGCCCAGATCATGCGATCTCGATGCCGCAGAGCCGGCGCGCCGCCTCGCGGTACTTGTCGCGGGTGCGCTGCACGACCTCGTCGGGCAGCTCGGGCCCCGGCGGCGTCTTGTCCCAGTCGAGCGTCTCCAGGTAGTCGCGCACGAACTGCTTGTCGAAGCTGGGCTGGTCGACGCCCTCGCGGTAGGTCGACGCCTCCCAGAAGCGCGAGGAATCGGGGGTGAACACCTCGTCGATCAGGGTCAGCTCGCCGTCGACCCAGCCGAACTCGAACTTGGTGTCGACCAGGATCAGCCCCGCTCTGGCGGCCTCGTCGGAGGCGAAGGCGAAGAGCCGCAGCGAGATGTCCTCCAGCCGCTGCGCCAGCTCCGAGCCGACGACCTCCGCCAGCCGTGCGCGGGAGATGTTCTCGTCGTGGCCGACGTCGTTCTTGGCGGCCGGCGTGAAGCGCAGCTCGGGAAGCTTCGAGGAGTTCTGCAGCCCGGCGGGCAGCGGCTCACCCGCGAGCGTCCCCTCGGTGCGGTACTCCTTCCAGCCGCTGCCGGCCAGGTAGCCGCGCACCACGCATTCGATGTCGATGCGCTCGCCGCGGGCCACGCGCATGGAGCGCAGCTTCCACTCCTCCCAGGGGACGTCGGCGGGCAGCGAGGCGACGTCGTCGGGGCGGAGATGGTTGGGCGCGATGTGCGCGGTGCGGTCGAACCACCAGCGCGACATCTGGGTGAGGATGGCGCCCTTGTCGGGGATCGGCGTGGGCAGCACGACGTCGAACGCCGAGATGCGGTCGGTGGCGACCATCAGCAGCGTGCCGTCGCCGAGGTCGAAGGTGTCGCGCACCTTGCCACGACGGAAGACGTCGAGCCCCTCGGCCCTCGCGCTCACCAGTGTTGGCATGACTACAGTGACCCTCCACCAATTCCTGCTTCCACGGCAACGGCGGGCCGCTCCGCCTCGGCGGCGACGGCGGCGTCGGACAGCGGCAGTCCCAGCCGCCGGTAGGTCTCGTCCACGTACGTGAGATACGCCGTGACGTCGAAGGTCTCGGCGATCTGCTCCTCGCTCAGCGCCGCGCGCACCTCGCTCGACGCGCGTACCAGGTCGCGGAAGCCGCCGCGCCCCTCGCGCGCCTCCAATGCCAGTGCCTGCACCGTCCGGTACGCCTTCTCGCGCGACCATCCCGCACCGACCAGCGCGGTGAGCACACGCTGCGAGAACATCAGCCCGCCGCCGAAGTCGAGGTTGCGCTCCATGCTGGCGGGGCGAACCCGCAGCCCGCGCACCACGCGCTCGGAGAGCTGCAGCATGTAGGACATCAGGGCGCAGGCGTCGGGCAGGATCACCCGCTCGGCGGACGAGTGCGAGATGTCGCGCTCGTGCCACAGCGCCACGTCGTCGAGTGCCGTCATCGCGTATCCGCGCAGCACGCGGGCCATTCCCACCACACGTTCGCAGAGCACGGGATTGCGCTTGTGCGGCATCGCAGAGGAGCCCTTCTGCTTCTCCGCGAAGGGCTCCTCGACCTCGCCGGTCTCGGTCGTCTGCATCAGCCGGATGGCCGTGGCCAGGCGCTCCAGCACCGCGCCGAAGATGGCCATCGCCGACACGAACGCGGCGTGCCTGTCGCGGGCCAGCACCTGCGTCGCCACCGGTGCGACGTCGAGCCCCAGCCCGCGGCAGACGAACTCCTCGACCGCGGGCGGCACGCTGTTGTGCGTCCCCACCGCGCCCGAGATCTGCCCGACCGCCACCTCGCGCGCCGCCGCCTGCAGGCGCGCCCGCGAGCGGCGCACCTCGTCGTAGTGGTTGGCGAGCTTCACGCCGAGCGTCAGCGGCTCCGCGTGCACGCCGTGCGTCCGCCCCGGCATCAGCGTCAGCCGGTGGCGCACGGCCATCGCAGCAAGCGCCGCCTCCAGCGCAGACGCGTCTGCGTCGATCAGCGCCGCCGCGTCGCGCAGCTGCGTGGCCAGCGCCGTGTCGACGACATCCGACGACGTGAGCCCGAAGTGGACGTGGCGTCCCTCCGGCCCGAGCGTCTCCTGGACCTGCGACACGAAGGCGGCCACGTCGTGGCCCTGCTCGCGCTCCAGCTCGGCGATGCGCTCCGGGTCGAGCCGCGCCCCGCGACGCACCGCGGCGGCGTCCTCGCCGGGCACGCGGCCCAGCTCCGCCCAGGCCTCGACGGCGAGCAGCTCGACCTCCAGCCACCGCCGCAGCTTCGAATCCTCGCTGAAGACGTCAGCGATCTTCGGCGGCGTGTAGCGGCGGATCACGTGCTCTGATTCTACGGCCCGCCGGGCGCGGCGCGGCCCGACAGCCCACCCGGCCGGGGGCGGTCCGCCGCACCCCTCATATACTGTCGAGCCCTGCCGAACCCCGTAACCCCCAGCACGAGCCCAGCGTTCCCCGGTCACGCACGCCCCATGGCAACACCATGACCCTGCCGAGGGCGTACGAGGACCAGCTAGTCGAGCGTGCCAAGGCGGACGCCGATGCCTTCGGGGAGCTCTACGACCACTACTTCGGACAGATCTACCGGTTCGTCTACAGCCGCGTCCGCGACCAGGACGTCGCCGAGGACGTCACCTCCGAGGTTTTCTTCAAGGCTCTCCGAGCGATCCATCGATACAAGCCGAGCGGCCACCCGTTCAGCGCCTGGCTCTACCAGATCAGCGTCAATGCCATCGCAGACCACTACCGCAGCAAGCGCCCCGAATCCGACCTCGACACCGCCAGCGGCGTCGCGGACCGTCAGGCGCCCCTCGACGAGCACGTGGCGCGGCGTGACGAGGCGGCACGCGTCTGGGCGGCGATCGACTCCCTCCCTCCACAGCAGCGGACCGCGATGACCCTCAAGCTCGGCGAGGACATGAAGCTCGCCCAGATCGGGCAGATCATGGGCAAGAGCGAGGGCGCCATCAAGCTGCTCATTCACCGCGGCATGATCGGTGTCCGCGACCGGCTCGGCATCGACCGGCCCGGCGCGCCCGACCCGGCCGCCACGCGGGGAGGCCGCTGAGCCGCGATGGCCGAGCAGACGCCGCGCCGCCCCATGGACCAGTGGGACGACCCCGAGCTGGCCTCGCTCTTCCGCGACGAGCCCGACCTCTACGACCTGAGCCGCAACCTCAGGGCGTCGCGGCCGGAGCCGGTCGTCGGCACCCACTTCGAGCCCTACCTGCGCGCCCGGCTGATCGACGCCGCGGCCCGCGAGCTGAAGCCGCGCGGCCTCTCGCGCTGGCTGCGCCCCCGCCCCGGCCTCTTCGCCGGCGGCGGAGCGGCGCTGGGGGTGGCCATGATCGCGGCGGTGGTGGTGGCCACGGTGATGTACCAGCCGCACGACACCCGCGTCGACCTGCGGGGCACCAACGTCGCGGAGAACCACGACGTCAGCCCCGACCAGGTGATCCGCGTCTCCTTCACCCAGGACGTCGACCACGCGGCGGTGGAGCACAACCTGCAGATCCACCCGGCGACCGCGGTGGTCACGCGCTGGGAGGGCACCACCCTGGTGATCACCCCGCTGCACCGCCTGGCCGCCAACACGCCCTACACGGTGACCATCCCCCGCACCGCGGTGCGCACCGCCAGCGGGGCGACGGCGTCGAACGACATCCGCATCGCCTTCGGCACCAAGGCCACCCCCTCGCCCGGCCCCACCCAGGTGCCCGCCCCTCCGCCGTCTCTGCAGCCGGTCGTCCTGGGCCCGGTCACGGCGGGAAGCGGGGTGGTGCTCGCGCCCGACGGCTCCGTGGTGGTGACCGGCGGCCTGCTCACGCCGGCGCCGGCCGCGAGCCCGTCGCCGCTGGCGAGCGCGTCCCTGCCGGCCCAGCTCAGCTCGCCCGGCGCCGGCCTGGGGTCGCCTCTGCCCAGCCCCACCGCCGCTCCCACGCCCTCGCCGGTGCCCGGCCTGGCCCGCCTCACACCCGCCGGCCCAACACAGCTCGGCCCCGCCGCCGCGGTGGCGGCCTTCTCGCCGAGCGGCGGCGCCCTCGCCTATCTCGTCCCGCACGGCAACCAGGCCGACCTCTGGGTGGCCCGCGCCGACGGCAGCCGCGCCGTGCGCCTGGCCCGCAACGTCGACGCCGGCTCGCCCCTCGCCTGGGCCGGCGACGGCAGCCTGGTCGACGTCAGCGGCGGCGAGGTGACCGTGGTCGACCTCGAGGGCCGGGCCCGTCCCGTGAGCGGCACCGTCCGCGTCGCGCCCGGCCAGGACGTGGCCCTCGCTCCCGGCGGGCAGGTGGTCTACGTCGGCCCGGCACCGGCCTCGGCCTCACCGAGCCCGAGCGCCACCCCGTCTCCCTCCGCCTCGGCGAGCGCCGGCCCGCAGCCGTCCAGCGACGGCACCCTCGTCGAGCTCACCGGCGGCAGCGCCGAGACCCTGCACGGCATCCGCGGGCTGCCCGCCTTCAGCGCCGACGGCTCGCGCGTCGCCTGGGTCGACGGCAGCGGCGCCACGCCGCTGCTCCAGGTGAGCGCCACCAGCGGCGCGGCGGGCAACCCGACGACGGTGGCCACCGCCGCCCAGGCGGGCGACGCGCTGGGCGGCCTGGCCCTCAGCGGCGACGGGTCGCGGGTCGTGTACACGCTCACCCACGGCGGGGGAACGGCGGTCCGGGTGGTCTCGGTGGCCTCAGGGGAGACGGTTGCCGTCGGCGACGGCCAGCCGGTCCTGTCCCCGGTCCTCTCCGAGGCGGGCGACCGCATCGCCTTCCTGCGCCCCGGCGCGGCGGGAACCGTGGCGGCCGAGGCCACCGTGCCCGGCGCCACCTCGTCGAGCGCAGCCGCCGACGCCGTCCCGGCCGCGGCGGCGTCGCTGCTCGACCGCTTCGTCGCCGCCCAGCTCGACGACGACAGGGGCACCCTGCAGGCCCTCAGCAACGGAAGCCTCGACCTCCCCTCGCTGACGCCGCAGAACCTGCAGCGCAGCTACACGGTGAAGTCGGCCCTGGCCCCCGACACCGGGGAGGTCACCGCCCAGGTGCGGCTGGTTCGCGACGCGTCGAGCAGCAGCCCGGCGGAGTTCGCGGACGAGACGCTGGTCGCCGACCGCGGCGCCGACGGCGGCTACCTGGTCACCTCCGCGGTGATCTCGGGGATGCAGAGCGAGCCCAACGGCCCGCAGCTCGTCCACGTCACCAGCGAGCGGCAGGGCGGGTCGCTGGTGGTGCGGCTCTCCTTCGACAGCGACCTCGACCCGGCCACGGTGAACACCTCCTCGATCACGCTCACCGACGCCAAGGGGAACGCCCTGACCGCGCAGGTCAGCTACGAGGTGGAGACCCGCACCGCGGTGGTCCACCTGGACAGCGTGCCCGCGGGGGCGCTCACGCTCGCCGTGAGCAGCGCCCTGCAGGACATCGACGGCCAGGCGCTGACCAGCCCGTACAGCACCACGCTCCAGGGATAGTTCGGCCGCTTCCAAAGCGGCCTGCAAAGGACTATGCTGCGGCCGCCGCTGCTTCCGGCAGTGGGGCAGGATCGCCTCGGGGGGACGAGGCTCACGAGGGAATCGCGTGACCTGACGCGTGTGGCTGCGAAGCCGCATGACCGTGGAGACAGGGATGGGTGTACAGGCCGCGGCCATGTGCCCCACGGTAGCGGCGTCTCCACGAGGGGCCGGAGGTTCCCATGACCATCGCAGCCAAGGGCAGTCACGCTGTGAGAGGGGGATGGCGTCGGCGAGGGCTCGTCGCGCTCGGGATCACCGCGGTCGGGGGGGCCGCGTGGGCGGGGAGCATGCCGCTGCAGGCGAAGGCGGCGACACACCGGGCGCTGCTCGCGCGCACACCCGCGCTGCTGGCACCGTCGGGCGCGGTGAACACGTACACCGTCAACAGCACCGCCGATTCCGGCGGCACCTGCCCCGGGGTGGACTGCACCCTGCGGCAGGCGATCATCAACGCCAACGCTGACGGCACGCTGGACCTGATCACCTTCGGCGGCGCCACCAACGGCACGCCCATCGTGCTCGCCTCGGTGCTGAGCATCACCGACACCGGCGGCGTGATCATCCAGGGCAACGGCGCGAGCAACACCATCGTCGACGGTGGCGGCGTCACCCAGGTGCTCAACGTCGCCAGTGGCGCCACCGCGAACATCAGCGGGCTGACCGTGCAGAACGGCCTGAACGCCACCAACGACGGTGGCGGCGTCTTCGTCCAGGGCTCGGTCGTCCTCGACCACGTCAGCGTCGTCCACAACGCCGCCACCAACAACGGCAGCAGCAACTTCGACGGCGGCGGCATCTACGTCGGCGGCGTCACCGGCTCGCTCTGGCTGCTCAACAGCGTGCTCGACAGCAACAGTGCCGACGCGGCCGGCGGCGGCCTGTGGTCCGACGGCGCGGTGAGCGTCCAGAACACCACTGTGTCCAACAACGTCGCCGACCACGCCGCTGCGGGGAGCGTCGCCGGAGGCGGCGCCGTCAACACCAGCGGCGGCTCGCTCGACGGCGACAACGTCACCTTCTCGAACAACACCTTCGGCAGCGGCGGCGGCCCGGGCACCGGTGACGAGGGTGGCGGCCTGTACACCTCGAGCACCCTGCTGCTGCAGAACTCGTCGTTCAGCGGCAACTCCGCGTACCAGGGCGGCGGCATGTTCAACGACTGGGGTGGCGAGGTCGACAACACCACGTTCACCGGCAACAGCGCCACCAACGACGGTGGCGGCATCTACAACCAGTCGGGCGGCGACCAGACCGTCCTCAACGGCGCGACACTCAGCTCCAACACCAGCGCGAGCGGCGGGGGTGGCCTGTTCATCGAGAACGGCGGCCACGTCACCCTGCGCAACAGCACGGTGTCGGCCAACACCGCCACCGCCAGCGAGGGCGGCGGCATCGACGCCCAGGGCACGCTCGACGTCGTCGGCAGCACCTTCTCGCACAACACCGCGGGCGGTGGCGACGGCGGCGGCATCCTCGCCGACGACACCGTGACCGTGTCGCAGTCGACGCTCAGCGGCAACACCGCCAGCAGCGCGGGCGGTGGCCTGGCCGCGGAGGGCGTCAGCGGCGTCCTGAACAACGTGACCGTCACCGGCAACACCGCGAGCGGCGGCCTGGGTGGCGGCATCTTCGCCTCGGTCGGGACCAGCATCACGGGCGGGACGATCTCCGGCAACACCGCTGCCGGAGCCGGCGGCGGGGTGGGCGCGACGGGCAACCTGGACATGTCTGGCGTCACCGTCAGCGGCAACTCGGGGAGCAACGGCGGCGGCGTCTCCCAGACCGGCAACAACGGGTCCTTCGCCAACATGACGGTCACCGGCAACACGGCGAGCGGGAACGGCGGCGGCCTGTACCTGGTCACCTCGTCCGCGGACTCGCTCGACGGTGTCGTGGTCAGCAAGAACCAGGCGGCCAACGGCGGCGGCGTCTTCGACGCCGCGAAGCTCCAGACCAACGGTGTGTGGATCGACTCCAACACCGCGAGCGGCAACGGCGGCGGCATCTACGCCACCGGCAGCGGCGCGCTGCGCAGCACGACGCTCAGCAACAACACCGCGAGTGGCAACGGCGGTGGCCTCTACCAGAGCAGCAACCCGATGACCGTGACCAACACGACGATCACCGGCAACGTGGCGCCGGGCGGCAGCGCCGTCTGGAACATCGGGTCCCTGCAGTTCTCCTTCAGCACCCTGGTCGGAGGCGTCAACGTCCAGAGCGGCGGCTCGAACACCTATCGCGGGACGCTGGTCTCCGGCGCCTGCACGGGCACCGGGCTGGAGCGCTCCAACGGGTTCAACCTGGAGAGCCCCGGCAGCACCTGCAACTTCACCGGCCAGAGCGACCAGCCCAACGTCGCCAACCCGCTGCTGGGCACGCTGGGATTCAACGGCGGCTTCGCGCCGACCGTCCCGCTGCTCGGCGGCAGCCCGGCGATCGACGGCGCAGGACCCAACTGCAGCGTGAGCACGGACGAGCGGAACATCCCGCGGCCGCAGCTCAACGGCTGTGACATCGGCGCCTACGAGTACACCAGCGCGGGCTACTGGCTGGTGGCGTCGGACGGGGGCATCTTCCCGTTCGGCAGCGCCATCGGCTACGGCAGCCTGGGCAACAAGCACCTCAACGCGCCGGTCGTCGGCATGGCGGTGACGCCGGATCGCGGCGGCTACTGGCTGGTGGCCGCTGACGGCGGCATCTTCCCCTTCGGGAATGCCGGTGGCTTCGGCTCGACGGGCAGCATGCACCTCAACAAGCCGGTGGTCGGCATGGCGGCGACGCCGACCGGCAAGGGCTACTGGCTCGTCGCGTCCGACGGTGGGGTGTTCGCCTTCGGCGATGCCAAGTTCGAAGGCTCGGCGGCGGCGACCGGCGCGCACATCGTCGGGATGGCGCCGACGCCCGGCGGTCACGGCTACTGGATGGCCGCGCAGGACGGCCGTGTCTTCGCCTACGGCGACGCGCCGTACTACGGCGACGTCCACGACGTCGCCCACAACGACGTCATCGGCATCGCGAGCACCGCGCCGCCGCTGCCGCCCGCGCTGCTCGGCTTCCGCTCGTCGTCGCGGCCCGACGCGGCGATGACGCCGATCCCGCACCCATGATCGGCTGACCCCGCGCGAGTGCCATCGGGCACGTTCGCTCGGGCCGCGACCGCCGACCGTCGATACCCGGTGCAGCCCAGCCACCGGGAAGCGCGATGCGAGCACGAACCGGGCCGATCCAGACGGTCGCCGTCGCGGTCGTGCTCGCGATTGCGGTGCCCCTCGCGGCGGTGCGCCTGCGCCCCGCCGCCGCGGCCG
>DASRDZ010000086.1:0-18606 GCA_035652335.1 Candidatus Dormiibacterota bacterium | reverse complement strand
ACCACCTTCGGCACCGCCACGCAGCTGGTCTTCACCACCCAACCGGTCGCGGGAGCCTCCGGCGCCGCATTCACCACCCAGCCGGTCGTCAAGGTCGAGGAATCCGGCGGCAACGTGGTCACCAGCTCGGCGCAGACGATGTCCCTGACCCCGAGCGGCGGCGCCCTGTCGAGCTGCTCCGGGCTGACCGCGGTGTCCGGTGTCTACACGGTTGCCAACTGCACCTTCGCGGGCACCGTCGGCACCAACTACACTCTCACCGCTCAGACCACCTCCGGCGTCAGCGTCTCGGGTGTCAGCGCGACCTTCTCGCCATCCACCTTCGGCACCGCCACGCAGCTGGTCTACACGGCCCAGCCTGCCGCGGGTGCCTCGGGCGCCGCCTTCACCACCCAGCCGGTCATCGCGATCGAGGACTCCGCGGGCAACGTGGTGACCAGCTCGGGACAGACGATCACCCTCAACGCCAGCGGCGGCACCCTCTCCAACTGCTCGGGGCTGACCGCCTCGTCCGGCATCATCAGTGTCAGCGGCTGCACGTTCGCGGGCAAGGTCGGCACCAACTACACCCTGACGGCGACCACGACATCCGCCCCGGTCGTGACGGGCACAAGCAACAGCTTCTCCCCGACCACCTTCGGCACCGCCACGCAGCTGGTGTTCACCACCCCGCCCGTCGCGGGTGCCTCCGGAACCGCCTTCACGACCCAGCCCGTCGTCAAGGTCGAGGACTCCGGCGGCAACGTGGTCACCAGCTCCGCGCAGACGATGTCCCTGACTCCGAGCGGCGGCAGCCTGTCGAACTGCTCCGGGCTCACGGCCTCGTCCGGTGTCTTCACCGTGGCCAACTGCACGTTCGCCGGCCTGGTGGGCACCAACTACACCCTCACAGCGCAGACCACCTCTGGTGTGAGTGTCTCGGGCATCAGCGCGAACTTCTCGCCGACCACCTTCGGCACCGCCACGCAGCTGGTGTTCGCGACGCAGCCCATCGCCGGTGCCTCCGGCGCGGCCTTCACCACCCAGCCCGTCGTCAAGGTCGAGGACTCTGGCGGCAACGTGGTCACCAGCTCCTCGCAGACCATCACCCTGGTCGCCAGCGGCGGTACCCTCTCGAATTGCTCCGGCCTGACCGCCGCATCGGGTGTCGTCACCGTCACCGGCTGCAAGTTCGCCGGGACGGTGGGAACCAACTACACCCTGACGGCAACGACCACATCCGCCCCGGTGGTGACCGGCACCAGCGCCGGCTTCTCGCCGAGCACCTTCGGCACGGCCACGCAGCTGGTGTTCACGACCCAGCCCGTCGCCGGTGCCTCCGGCGCCGCCTTCGCCACGCAGCCCGTCATCGCCGTCGAGGACTCCGCGGGCAACGTGGTCACCAGCTCCTCCCAGACCATCACCCTGGTCGCCAGTGGCGGCACCCTGTCGAGCTGCTCAGGCCTGACCGCCGTGTCGGGTGTCTTCACCGTCACCGGCTGCACCTTCGCGGGCACCGTGGGCACGAACTACACCCTCACGGCGACGACGACCGCCGCGCCCATCGTGACCGGGACCAGCGCCAACTTCTCGCCGTCCACCTTCGGCACCGCCACGCAGATCGTGCTGAGCGGGTCGACGGCCGACCTCCCGATCGGCAGCACGCGACAGCTCACGGCCACCGTCGAGGACTCCGCCGGCAACATCGTCACGAGCGGCGCCGACAGCACCGCGAGCATCACGTTCGCCCGAACGGCCGGCACCGGTTCCGTCATCGGCCTGGGCAGCTCCGCCGCCATCTCCGGCGTCGCCAGTGACACGGTCACCGGAGCCACGGCGGGCAGCGTGACGCTCCGTGCCAGCGGCACCATCAACGGCTCGGCGACGAACTCGAACACGCTCACCTTCTCGGTCGACGCCGTCAACTCGGTCGACCTCTACACCGAGGTGCACGCGTACAACGGCACGCACACGACCAACAACAGCTCCAACGTCGCCACCGACTTCTCCTTCTACTCGGGCGCCAAGAACGACCAGGGCGGCTCCGTCACCTGGACGAACGCGGCTCTCACCGACGGCTCGATGACCTATACCGCGAGCAGCGCCAGCAACGGCAAGTGGAGCAACGGCAACGCCGGCCCGATCGGGCCGTTCACGACGTCACCCTTCAACGGCGTGTCCGTGACCCCTGGACCGACGAACAGTGGCGGCCAGCAAGGCTTCGCCGCGGTGACCAAGCTGACCGTCCCCGCCGCGCCGAGTGGCAGCTATCAGGCCGGGGCCACCATCCAGGTCCAGGCCACATGGACCTCGGGCACCGGCTCGAGTGTCTGGGTGTACCTGCTCGACAGCACGGGCGCCGTCGTCGCTGGCTCCACCAACCCGGTGCAGGTCCAGTCTGGCAGCTCGATGAACACGACGTTCTCCATCGCCACCCCGTCGACCGGAACGGTGTACTACGTGGCCGTGGCACCCACCAGCTCGACGACGACGACCGCGACGCTGGACGTCACCGCAGCACTGCCCTACCGCTAGGCACGGCGGCACCCCGAATCACGGCGGCTGCGCAGTCACCTCACCATCGGGGCCGACCGCCAGCCGCCAGCGCCCCTCGTGCACCGCCCGGTGGTGCATGCGGCACAACAACACCAGGTTCTCCACCTTCGTCTCCCCGCCGTCCGCCCAATGCCTCACGTGATGCCCGTCCGTCCACTCCGGCGGGCGGTCGCACCCGGGAAACCGGCAGCCGCCGTCCCGGGCGACGAGCGCGCGCCGCATCGCGGCCGGGATGACGCGCGTCGCGCGTCCGGCGTCGAGCGGCTCCCCGCGCGATCCGAGCACCACGCGCGTCACTGACGCATCGCAGGCCACGCGGCGCACCGTCTCGGCGATCACCGGCCCCGCCCAGCGCATCTCCCCCGGCGCACAGCCGGGCTCACCGCGCAGCGTCGCCTCGGACGCCGTGACCGTGAGATGCGGGCGCTCGCCCGCGACGGTCGGCAGATCACCGGACTGGAGCTGCCGGCGCGCCAATTCAACGAGCGCATCCGCCCGTCGCTGCCAGGCGGCACGCGTCTCGCCGGCCTGCTTCGCATCCAGGGCGTCGATGGCGGAGCGCACCAGCGCGCCACCCTCGGCGTCGAGAAGACCGCTGATGTGGAAGACGCCGTCGAACGTCTCGCAGATGTCGAAGCGGCGCCGGAGATGCTGGGCCTCGGCGTCCTCCGCGGCGCCATCGGGGTCCACGCAGTAGCGCAGCCGCCTGGTCACGAAGCCGAGGGAACGCGGGTCCAGCTTCTGCGCCGCCTCGACGAGCGTGTCCTCGACGTTGCGCACCGCCTCGCTGCCGACCTGCGTCGCGCAGCGCGCGATCACCGCGCAGTGGTGGAACCCGATCGAACCCGAGGCGGCGCTCCGCTCGGTCAGCGGCAGCTCGGGCAGGCGGCGTGCGACGTCGACGTGCTGCGCGGCCGCGGCGACGCTGAGACGGCACCTCGAACGCAGCCATCCGCCGAGCGAGAGCTGCGCGTCGAGGTTGCCGCGCTGCGCGTCGAACGAGCGCAGGCGGCGGCTGAACTCCAGCTCCAGCCGGTCGATCTCGCGCCGCAACGCGATGAGATCCTCACCGAGCGCCGCACCCGTCAGGTCGCCGACGTCCTCGCCCGCGAGCGCATCGACTGCCGCCTCCAGCTGCAGGAGCGGCGACGGACGGAGCGGGACGGATGCGAGCGCGACCACCACAGCATTGTAGCAGAACGGATGTTCCCGGGCGCGACGGGAGCGCCGCCGCGACCGAGTTACGGCCAACAACGGCGCAAACGCACGGGGCAGCGACCCAGCCAGCAGCGGCGACGAAACCCTACCGCCGCCGCCTCAACCGATCGCCCGTCGCCCCCTCCGCTTGGTGAGCCACACCGCAGCCACCACCACGACCCCGCCAGCACCGGCCCCGAGGAGCGCCCACGGCACCCCACCACCGGCCGCACCCGGAGCCGCTGTCGCCGCCCCCGGCACCGGCGCAGATGAGCTGCCCTGATTCGACATGATCAGCGTCTGCTGCGGCCCACCACCGGCGGCGCCGTGCTGACCGACCGCCCAGCATTGGCCCTGCGGCGTGCAGGCGAGACCCCACAGCGAGAAGGCGTCTGAGGGTGCATCGGCAGTGCGGTCGAGAGTCCACGTGCCCGCCGACTCCTGCAGGATGAGCGGTTTGCCCGGCAGGCTCGAACCGCCTCCGGACCGGCATCGGTCCGACGAACACGCGACCGCGCGCAGGTTGTCGAGGCCTCCGGCGACGTCGGGGCTGTTCACCACGCTCCAGCCGGTGGCGCCGCCGCGCTCCACCAGGGTCTGGTTGGGACTGCGAAACTTCCACCATCCACCCACCGCCCAGCACTCCGTCGCGCTGGCGCAGGCGATGCTGTGGAATCCGCCGCCCTGCTCCGCGGCTCCGAGCGAGGGGGCCGCCACCGCCGTCCATCCGGACGACCCGCCGTGCATGATCAGCGGTTGCCCGTCGCCGTGGACGAGCGCGGTGTTGCCGACGCCCCAGCAGTCGTCGGGACCGCCGCAGGCCACGCCGGTCAGCTCGCCGCCATTCTGCGCGCTGCTCACGAGCTTCCAGCCGCTCCCGGAATCGTGTTCGACGAGCGGACCCGGGCCACCCACCGCCCAGCAGTCGGTCGCCGTGCGGCAGCTGATCGCCTCCAACACCTGGGCGCCGCCCGTCGGCGGGCTGGGCACGATCGCCCAGGTGCGCCCGTCGTAGTGCGCGATCAGCGTCTTCCACGCACCGCCGGTCACCGGTGCGTCGTACCCGACCGCCGTGCAGTCGTTCGCGGCGGGACACGCCACCGCGTGCAGCACGTTGCTGGCGCCGGGATTGGGGCCGTCGACCAGCCTCCACCCGTCCCCGGCGTCGTGCTCGACGATGGTGCGATAGGCCCCCGCGTTGAACGTCGAGCCGACCGCCCAGCAGTCGCTCGCCGTGACACAGGACACTCCCTGCAAGAGGTTGATGCCGGCTCCCCCGTTGGGGCTGGCGACGACCGTCCACGCCGGAGCCGCCTCGCCGGCACGAGCGCCACCCACCAACATCGTCGTCACGGCGAGCGCGACGGCGGCCGCCCTTCCTCGCATCATGCCGCGACCTTATCAGTCCGGCCTCAGCGCCGCACCAGCTCCCCCACCCGTCGCAGCAGCTCCCGCGGCCGCAGGGGCTTGAGCACGAAGTCGTCGCACACCTCGCGCGCCCGCTCCTCGGTGTTGCCGATGCGATCCGCCGAGAACGCCACCACGCGCGGCCCCGGATCGCCGGCGAGCGAGCGCAGCTCCGGCACGATGTCGAGTCCGTCGCCGTCGGGCAGCTGCACGTCGAGCAGCACCAGGTCGGCCGCACACGTCGCCACGGCGGCGAGCGCCTCCGCGCGAGTCCGCGCCGCGACGACGTGATATCCCGCGGCGGTCAGCACCGACACCGTCGACTCGCGCGACGACTCGTCGTCCTCCACGAGCAGCACCGTGCCGCGCCCCGTCACCAGCGGTCCCTCGTCGGCGACGGCGCGCTCCACCTCCGCGGTGTAGTGCGGCAGCCGGGCCACGCGGAACGTCGCCGTGAAGCGCGAGCCCACCCCCGGCCACGACTCCGCCTCCAGCCGGCCGCCGTGCAGCTCCATGATGGCTCGCGAGATGGCGAGCCCGAGCCCGGTGCCCGGCGCGCGGGCATCCTTGGCACGCTCGAACGGCTCGAAGAGGCGCGACAGGTCCGCGGGGTCGATGCCCACCCCGGTGTCGCTGACCGAGATGGCGACGTCGTGCTCGGTGCCGGTCACCTCGACCACCACGTGCCCGTGCGGCGCGGTGAACTTCAATGCGTTGCCGACGAGGTTGACCACAACCTGCCGCAGCCGCACCGGGTCGGCGAGGGTTCGGGACAGATGCTCGGGCAGCGGGGCGACGTCGAGCGCCACCTCTCCGTCGTGGGCGACGGGGCCGAGCTGCGCGACCACCTCGTGGACGATGGGCTCCACGTCGACGGGCTGCATGCGCACCTCGAGCCGTCCCGCCTGGATGCGGGAGAGGTCGAGCAGGTTGTCGATCAGCTCCATGAGGCTGCGCGCCGACCCGGCGATGCGCCCGCTCACCGCGCGCACCTGGTCCTCGGCGAGCGAGCCGAAGGCGGGGTCGGTGAGCAGGTCGGCCGACATCAGGATGCCGCCGATCGAGCTGCGCAGCTCGTGCGACAGCGAGCCGAGGAAGCGCCAGTGGCGGGCCTCCTCCTCGCGCAGGCGCTCCGAGGCGATGGCCAGGTTGCGCAGCAGCGCGTCGCCCTCGTCGCGGCGCGCCTCGACGGCCTGGGACACCGCGGCGGCGATGCGGCCGGCCGACTCCTCGTCCTCCATGGTGAAGTCGGAGAGGCTGCGCTTGTTGGTGGAGAAGAGCAGGCCGCGCGGCTCGCCGCCGACGATGACGGGGACGCTCAGGAAGGAGCGCATCACCGGGTGGTGAGGCGGGAAGCCGCCGTGGGTGGGATGGTGGCGCAGGTCGGCGAGGCGCATCGGACGGCCCGCGGCCATCGCCGCGTGCAGCAGCCCCCGCGCCTCGGGCACGTTGCCGATGCGCCCCGCCGCCGGCGGCGTCAGCCCCGCCTGCAGGAAGGTCGACACAGCACCCGTCTCCGCGTCGGTGATGAGCAGCGCGGCGTACTCCGCGTCGGTGACGGTGCGCAGCAGCTCCACGGCGGTGCGCGGCAGGGTGCCCCGGTGGGCCTGCTGGATCAGGTCGAGGTTGGCACGAACCAGCTGGCGCAGCCGGGTGGTGGCGCTGCGCGCCTGGTCCATGGTGCGCAGGTGGGCGATGGCCGAGGCGGCGACGCCGGCGAAGTCGTCGAGGATGTCCTCGTCGGCCTGGTCGAAGGGCTGCCCGTCGAAGCGGTTGGCCACGATGAGATGGCCGATCGTCTGGCCGCCGGCGATCAGCGGCAGGCCGAGGAACGAGGAGATCGCCGGATGCGCCTCGGGGAGCCCCACCGAGGCGGGGTGCGCGGCGACGTCGGCGATGCGCAGCGGCCGGTTCTCCAGCACCAGCGCGGAGAGAACGCCCTCGGCGGAGGGGCGCGCGCCGATCCGGGCTGCCTCGGCGTCGCTCACGCCGGCGGGGACGAACACCTCGAAGGGCGTGCCGTCGACGCCGTTCAGGGCCACCGCGGCGAGGTGGGCGCTGACCAGCCCGCGGGCCGACTCGGCGACGGCGCGGAGCAGGTCGGCCTCGCTGCCGATCGAGCGCACCAGCTCCAGCGCCACCCTGCGCCGGGCGACCCGGGTGTTGAAGGCGTCCTCGGCGCGGCGGCGCTCGGTCTGCGGGTCGAGCAGCGCCGAGTAGCGCACAGGACCCTGCGCGTCGGCGGCGACCCAGCCGCGCACCGCCACCCGCCCCTGGCCGCCGTCGGCGCGGAGCAGGAAGGCGTCGGTGAGCGCGTGCCCGGTGGCGGTGAGGTGGTCGGCCCAGCCCTGGAGCGGCGCCGCGTCGTCGACAGGACGGAGCATCGACAGGAAGCGCCGGCCCGCCAGCTCGACGGGAGCCACGTCGAGGAGCGAGCCCAGCGCGGCGTTGGCTTCGACGATGCGCAGCTCGGCGTCGAGGGTGACCATGCCCAGCGGCCCGTCGAAGACGGCGCGGAAGCGCGACTGCCCGGCGCTGGCCTCCTCGCCGCGCCGCTTGTCGACCAGGGCGGCGGCCGTGTCGGCAAGCAGCGCGAGCATCGCCTGGCGCACCGCGGGCTGCTCCACCGCGGCCACGTCGGTGCTGAACAGCTCCAGCAGGCCGAGCCGCTCCTCGCCCGCGGTCAACGGCAGCACGGCGCCCGCCCGCAGGCCGCACACGGCGGCCGCCTGGCGGCGCAGGAAGGCGGGCTCGGCGGAGAGGTCGTCGACCCACATCGGCTCACCGGTCGCCCAGGCGGTGGCGGGCAGCCCGGCGTTCGGGTCGACGGCCGCGCTGACCTGCTGGAACGGCTCGAAGCGCGCGTCGGCGAGGTGCCAGGCGCCGTCCGTGAGCCGCCCGTTGGCGCCGGCGACGAGAAGGCGCGCCACCGGCCAGCCGGTCTCGCGGGCGATGGCGTCGAGGGCGGCGCGCAGGGCCTCCTCACTGCCGGGGGCGGCCTGGACGGCGGCCAGGACCGCGTCGCGCGGCGATTCCCCGCTGCGCTCCGGGGCAGAGGTCGGAGCTCCCCCGGGGATGCTCACGCGCCCAGCAGTTCGGGGAGCAGCCCGCGCCGCAGGGCGATGACCACCGCTTCGAGCTGGCTGTGGGCGTCCAGCTTGCCGAGGATGCTCTTGACGTGCCCGCGGCACGTGTTGACGCTCATCCCCAGGGTGCGGGCGATGCTCTGCGGGTCGCTCCCGGTGGCGAGGCCGCGCAGCACGTCGAGCTCGCGGGGGGTGAACAGGTCGCCGGCGGAGGCGCTCGCCGCGACCCGCTGGGTGCCGGCGGCGATGCGGTCGAGCACGCCGCTCAGCGTCGCGTTGTTGACGATCATGCCGCCGTCACGGGCGACGCGCACCGCCCTGAGCACCTCGTGGATGCCGCTCTCCTTGGGCAGGAACCCGGACACCCCGGCCGAGGCGGCCCGGGCCAGCACGCCCATGTCGGTGTGGCCGGTGAGCACCAGGACGCGGGCGCGCGGGTTGTCGCGGCGCAGCTCGGGGACGGCGTCGATGCCGTCGCCGTCGGGCAGCTCGACGTCGATGAGGATGACGTCGGGCGCGAGCGCCGCCGCCAGCCGGCGGCCCTCCGCGATGGAGGCGGCGGTGCCGACGCAGTCGAGGTCGGCCTGGGAGTCGATGGCCATGGCCACGGCCTCGGCGACGGTGCTGTGGTCGTCGATGACCAGCACGCGGGCAGCGCGCTCCCCGGCGCGCCGGCCGACGGGCGCGCTCAGGTCGGCGGCCGGAGTTGCCGTTCCCGCCAGGGGGTCGTCGGTTGCTGGCATGCCTGCCCGGGTGCGCTGCACCATGCGGTCTGCCGCTGCCCTGGCAGGACCGATCTGCTGTTTCGGCTTCTGGTCCTCATCCCCTGCCGCCGCCGATGCTAGCACCGAAGCGGCGCAGGCCCCACCGAGGCGTGACAGGACCACCCCAAAGCCGTCACACCCGGCGTGTGTCCGGGGCGCGGCGCCGCATTCACCAGGGGCGCCCGAAACGGTCGATCCTGCCGAGCCGGCCTGGCGGGGAAGTGCGACGGCGATTCCCCGCCTACGCTGCGGGGCGCCTCCGGCCGAGCAGGCCACCCGCGCCGAGGAGGGCGAGGCCGCTGACCAGCAGCGCCAGGCTGCCCGAGCCGCCACCGCCACCCGCGCCGGTGTTGGGCACGCTGACGATGCCCTGCACTCCGCTCGCCGGGGTCGGGGTGGTGGTGATGCCCTGGACCCCTGTGATCGGCGTGGGGGTCGGAGTTGGAGTCGGCGTCGGAGTCGGGGTCGGAGTCGGCGTTGCCGTCGCCGTGGCAGTGGCCGTCGGCGTCGAGGTCGGCAGCGTCGGCGGGTCGACCGACTCGGTCGCCGCCTGGGTGAGCGTGTTGCCCGAGTCGACGAGCCACATCTCGACCTTGCTGCTGTTCAGCTTGTCGCTGCCCACCCCGCTCACCGTCGGAGCGTTCTGGACGGTCAGCGTGTAGGCGCAGACCACCTGGCCGGAGCCGTCACCCGTGAGCGTGGGCAGGGTGCCGACCATGGTCGGGATCGGCGAGGGGAAGGCGCCGGTGTTCTCGGTCACGCTGTAGGTGGAGCCGGTGCCGGACCCGGTGGTGCAGACGAAGGCGACCGTGGTGGTGCCCCAGTAGAACTTGTGCGCCGACAGCCCCTCGAAGGCGACGGGGACGTCGACGGTGAGGTTGGCGGTGCCCACGTTGGCGGCGACGAACCCGGTGATCGGGTAGTCGGCCACACCCGGCCCGTCACATCCGCCGGAGGTGTTGATGTTGAGCACGATGCCCAGGCTGGCGGGTGCGGCCGGCGCGGTGCAGGCGCCGCTTGCCGCGACGTTGGCGCCGGTCAGCGCCAGGCCGAACCAGGCGCCCAGGCAGCCGGTGCCCGCCGCCAGGCTGGCGATGCGAGCCCAGTGGCGCCCGCGGGTCCCCTCGATCGAATTCATCATCATTCCTTGCACAGAGATTCGTGCGACCGCCTCTATGTCGAGCCTACTCGGATGCACGGTCAGCGTCGATCAAGGCCTGTATAGATGCGCATAGGAATGGCCTGATCGGCGCCGGCCGGGATGCCTGCACGCGTAACCCGGCGTGGTAGGAGCTAAGGTGCGAGCATCGCGGCCCGCGCACGCGCAGCCCGCCGCCTCGGAGCCCCGCCTTGGAACAGTCGACCTCCGCCTCGCCCGACCTCCACGTCGTCGGCGACGCCGCCGGCTGGGAGTCGGTGTACCGCGAGCAGGTGGGGCCGGTCTACCGCTACGTCTACGCGCGCACCGGCAACCGCGCCGACGCCGAGGACATCGCCGCCCAGGTGTTCCTCCGCGCCCTGCCGCGCCTGCGCCTGCGCGCCTCTCCCGGTGAGATCCGCAGCTACCTGATGACCACCGCGCGCAGCGTCCTCGCCGAGCACTGGACGATGCACTACGCCGCCGACGCCGGCCTGCTCGAGGAGGACGTGGCCACGCCGGAGCCGCCGCCGGAGCGGCTCGACGGCGACTCCGGCGTGCGGCGCGCCGCGCGCGTCCTCGCGGCGCTGCCGGACCACTACCGGCGCATCCTCGAGCTGCGCTTCCTGCGCGGCTACTCGGTCAAGGAGGCCGCCAGCGAGATGGGCATCACCGTGACCAACGCGAAGGTGATGCAGCATCGCGCCCTGCGCCGCGCCGCCGAGGAGGAACCCTGGTGAGGCTGCGGCGGCGCCGGCCGCAGGTCGACGACTTCCTCGACGCCGTGGTGCGCGACCGGCGCCCGCCGCGCTTCCCCGCGAGTGACGACGAGGCCAGGGAGATGCTCGCCGCCAGCGCGCTGCGCGCGGGACAGCCGGGTGCGGATGCGCCGCATCCCGACTTCGTCGAGAAGCTCGAACGCAGGCTGCGCACGGCCATGCAGGTCGACGATGCCGACCGCGCCGGCGCGCGCCTGTCGCGGCGGCGCCTGCTCGGCGGTGCCGCGGCCGCCGCCGCGGTGGCGGTCGGCGCGGGCGTCGGCATCGACCGGGTCATCGAGCACATCGACGACTCGGCCGCCGCGACGCCGAAGGAGCTGGTGCCCGAGGCGGGGCGCTGGGTCGACGTGGGCGCGCTCGCCGACGTCCCGGTGGGACGGCCGCTGCGCTTCAGCACCGCCGCCTTCGAGGGCTTCGTGGTCAACCACGGCGAGGGCGACGTGCAGGCGGTGTCGGCGATGTGCACCCACATGCCCTGCACGCTGATCTTCAACCCCGGCGCGCAGCGGCTCGACTGCCCCTGCCACACCGCCTGGTTCGGCCTCGACGGCGCGCCGATCAGCAGCGCCTACCCGTACAGGCTGCCCGCCCTTCCCACCCTGCGCACGCGCGTGGTCTCGGGACGCGTCGAGGTCTTCAGCGCGTAGCCGCTCGGCCACCAGTTGAGCCGTCCCAGCAGGACGGCGACGGCCGGGACGACGAAGCTGCGCACCACGAAGGTGTCGAGCAGGAGCCCGAGGGTGATGGCGGTGCCCGCCTCGGCGATGCTGTTGAGAGGTGAGGTGATCAGCGCGGCGAAGGTGCCGGCGAAGATCACACCGGCGGAGGTGATGATCGCGCCCGTGCGCGTCACCGCGCGGGCGATGCCGTTGACCGGGTCGCGCCGCACCTCCTCGCGGACGCGCGACATCAGGAAGATGTTGTAGTCGGCGCCCACCGACACCAGCATCATGAAGGCGAAGATGGGCACCGTCCAGTCGATCGCCTGCATGTGCGCGGCGTCCTGCCAGATCAGCGTGGTCAGTCCCATCGCCCCGGCGTAGGAGAGCACCACCGAGGCGAGCAGGTAGAGCGGCGCGACGAGGCTGCGCAGCAGCAGCACCAGCACCAGGAAGACGCCCAGCAGCACGACGATGGCGACCAGCCGGAAGTCCTGCTGGAAGTAGCTGCGGATGGCGTCGTTCTGGGCGCTGAAGCCGGCCAGCAGCACCTGCGCGCCGCCCAGGCTGGTCCCCCGCAGCGCGCCGTCCACCGCGCTGCGCTCCTGCGCGGTGCGGTCCATGGCGGCGATGCCGAAGGGGTCGTCCTTGCCGAACACCATGAGGCGCGCGGTCCTGCCGTCGGGTGACATGTAGTAGTAGCGCGCCAGGGCGAGCTGCGGATCGTCGAGGCGGTCGCCGGGGATGTAGAAGGTGTCGATGCCGGCTGCACCGGCCTCCCGCTGCACCTGGCTGAGAAATGCCGCGGCCTGTCCCAAACCGCTGGACAGCGCGGTGGTGCCGCCGGCGAGCTGGTCGACTCCCCCACCGAGCTGCTGCGCTCCGCTGCTCAGGCGCTGCGCGCCGCTGCTGAGCTGGGCCAGCCTGGCGCCGAACTGCTCCTCGCCCTGCTGCAGGGCGACGAGCCCCTGCTGGGCCTGGACGATGCCGTCGCGGAGCTGCTGCGCGCCCGCGGCGAGGCTGCCGTCGCCGCCGGCGATGCGATCGGCACCGGCGATGGCCTGGTCGAGGCCGGGCAGCAGCTGGTCGCGCTCGCCGTCGCGGATGCGGGTGAGGCCGTCCCTGGCGGCGGTGCAGCTGGGATCGCCGACCGCGCAGCGCGGGTCGGACTGGAAGTAGACGAGCACCTGGGTCATGCCGTCGACGGCCTGCTGGACGCCGCTGCGGGCGACGCGCAGCCCTGCGGCCAGGTTCTGGGCACCTGTGGCCAGATCTGCCGCGCCCTGCCCGGCGCTGGCCGCGCCTCCTGCGAGCTGCTGCAGCCCGCTGTTCTCCTGGCTCAACCCCGCGGCCAGCTGCGCGGTGGCGCCCTGCGCCTGGCTCGCGCCCTGCGCCACCTGCGCGGCGCCACCGGAGAGCGCGCCGGCTCCCTGGCTCAGCTGCTGCGCGCCCGCGCTGCCCTGCTGCACGGCGCTCTGCGCGCTGTCGAGGCCCTGGGCGACGACGCCGTCCTGGTAGGGGATCGACGCCTGCTGCAGGCGCGCGCCGAGCGGCTGGGTGAAGCTGCGCACCGAGGCCACGCCGTCCAGCTTCGACAGCGACTTGGTGGCGGTGTCGAGGGCGGCCAGGTCGCGCGCGTTGCGCATGTCGTGGTTGCTGCTGACCAGCACGTAGGTGGGCATGATCTCGCCGCCCGGGTAGTGGCGGCTGAGCGCCGCCAGTCCCTGCACCGAGTCGTTGGTGGCGGGCTGCGGCGAGCGCTCGTCGTAGGTGAGCCGCATCGTCGGGTACAGCGCGGCGAGCAGCAGGAGCGGGATGAGCCCGGCGAGCGCGACCCGGCCGGGCTTCCGGGTGATCAGCCCGGCGGCGCCGGTCCAGAAGCGGCTGTGGTGCTCGGTGCGAGCGCGACGCGGCCAGAAGAAGCGGTCGCCGTCCATGGCCAGCAGCGCGGGCGTGAGGGTGAGCCCGGCGACCAGGGTCACCGCCACGGCGACGGCGATGGCGGGACCGGTGGTGCTGAACAGCGAGACGTGCGCGGGCAGCATCGAGAGGCCGCCCACCATCACCGTGATCGCCGAGCTGGCGATCGCCTCGCCGACCCGGCGCGTGCTGGTGCCGATCGCCTGCCGGCGGGAGTCGCCGCCCGCCATCTGCTCGCGGAAGCGGCTGATCATGAAGATGCAGTAGTCGGTGCCCGCGCCGAAGACGATGGCCAGGATGAAGGTCTCGGTGAAGGCGGCGACCTGGATGACGTGCAATCCCAGGAAGGCGACCACCGGCCGCACCACCGCGATGGACAGGCCGATCACCGTCAGCGGGATGATCGGCGTCACCGGCGAGCGGTAGATGGCCAGCAGGATGAGGATGACCAGCAGCCCGGTGATCACCGTGGTGCGCGCCGTGCTGTCCTGCACGCTCTTCTGGAAGTCGGCGATGATCGCCGTGTCGCCGGTGACGTCGACCTGCAGGTCGCTCGGCCGGTGCTGCTGCACCACGCTGCGCAGCCAGACGGCGTCGCTGTCGGCCTGCGGCGTGGAGACCTCGGCGCGCAGCATGACGGGCAGGTAGATCGCCTTGCCGTCCCTGGAGATGGCCGACTGCTCGAACTCGGGATGGTGGATGTAGTCCTGCACGTCGACGACGCGCTGCGTCGCCGCGCGCACGGTGGCGACGAGCTGCGCGTAGTAGGCGCGGTCCTGGGTGGTGATGCCGTGGGCGTTCTCCAGCACCACGATGGCGTCGCCGCCGGCGTGGCCGCCGTTGAACTGGCGGCTCATCACGTCGTAGCCGCGCATCACCTCGGCGCTGGCGGGGACGAAGGGCACGGTGTCGCGCCTGATCACGTCGGTGAGCTGGGGCACCACCACGTTGAGGACGATGGCGACCGCAACCCAGGCGCCCAGCACCCAGCGGCGGTATCGCGCCGCCAGCTCGCCGATGCGGCGGAAGCTCATCGCGCCCGCTCCTCGGCGGACGGCTGCGGCGCCGCCGGCGGCTCGCCGCTGACGATGCGCGCGAAGTCCTCGAGGGAGGGGACGGGCAGCCCCGCCACCGCGTAGCTGGACGCCAGCGAGCTCATCATCAGGAAGCCGAAGGCGCGGTAGAGCGCCTCGATGTCGCGGGTGGGC
Source organism: Candidatus Dormiibacterota bacterium (assembly GCA_035652335.1). Taxonomy (GTDB): domain Bacteria; phylum Chloroflexota; class Dormibacteria; order Aeolococcales; family Aeolococcaceae; genus DASRDZ01. The sequence goes on along the minus strand of DASRDZ010000086.1, from coordinate 3,913 downwards.
TCGATGAGCTTCTGCAGCGCCATGCCGTCGATGCAGGCCACCAGCACGGCGGCGAAGTCGCGCAGCGGCACCGGGGGCGGCGTGGGCACCTGCCGGGACAGCTCCTCGACCATCGCCGTGCTGCTGTCGAGCAGGGTCTCGTAGAACTGCGCCAGCTGCTCGCGCACCCGCGGCTCGCCGAGGGCCAGGGTGATGGTCTCCACGAAGAGGCGCTGCTGCTCGGGCTGGGCGAGGTGCTCGCGGGTGGCTTCCAGCGCGGCCCAGGCGCGGGCGATGGGCGGCATGTCGCCGCTGGCGGCGAAGGCCTGCTCGGCGTCGGCGCGCATCCGCTCGCAGAGCGAGCCGGTGACGGCGAGGAGGAGGTCCTCCTTGGAGTCGAAGTAGTAGTGGATCAGGCCCGGGGCGATGCCCGCCTCGGCGGCGATGTCCTTCATCGTCGTGCCGCCGTAGCCCTTGCGCGACATCACCCGGCCGGCGGCGTCGACGATCTGCTGGGCGCGCTGCTGGGCGCTGGGGCTGAGGCCGGGGGCGAGGGGGCGGCGCTCGGGCATCGCGGTGGTGACCTCCGGTCCTGCAGGCTTTTGGTTGGTCGTCCAACCGATTTGGTTGGCTATTCAATCAGACGGGTCCGGGGCCCGCAACCTTGCGCGGTATCCCCTGTCATGGCACGCAGGCTTCGCTCCGTCGCCGCCGCCGCGGGCGCCGTGCTGGCGCTGGCGGCGTGCGGCTCGACCAGCTCGAGCTCCGGCTCGGGCCCGACCGTCACCGCCAGGAACTACTCGTTCACGCCGAGCACCGTCGCCGTCAGCGCCGGGCAGCAGGTGACGGTCACCTTCGTCAACGCGGGCACCACCGCGCACTCGCTGACCCTCGACAACGGCGGCGGCGACGTCACCGCCCAACCCGGCGAGACGCAGACGCTCACCTTCACCGCGCCGCAGTCGGGCACGGTCACCTTCCACTGCAAGTTCCACCCCACCCAGATGACCGGCAGCTTCACCGTCGGCGGCTCGGGCGCGGGGGGCGCGGCCAGCCCCTCCCCCAGCGACTCGATGGGCAGCGTGCCCGGCTACTGAAGCGCCCGCGACTAGCGCTTGAAGACCTTGTCGAGGACCAGGATGCTGGCCTCGAAGAGCGCGATCAGCGGGATCAGCAGCGCCGTCGGCGTGAAGGGGTCAGCCCCAGGGGTGACCACGAAGGCCACGAAGATGATGCCCACCCAGATCCCCTTGCGCCAGGCGCGCAGCCGCTTCGAGGAGACGATGCCGAGCACGCCGAGCAGCACGATGACCACGGGCAGCTCGAAGGTCACCCCGAAGATGACGATGAGCAGGGTGAAGAAGCTCAGGTAGCTGTTGAGGTCGGGCAGGAACTGCGCGTTGCCGCCCAGGAAGGTGGCAAGGAAGTTGAGCCCGATCGGCATCACGAAGTAGGCGAACGCGCCGCCCGCCGCGAACAGCGCAAGGCTGGAGCCGATGAACGGGGCGGCGAACCTCCTCTCGACCGGACGCAGCCCGGGGGCGACGAAGCTCCAGACCTGCCAGAGGATCACCGGCAGCGCGCCGATGAAGCCGGCGATGAGCGAGACCTTGAGCGGGATGGTCAGCGGCTCGGTCGGCGAGGTGACGATGGGCAGCTTGCTGAGCTGGTTCTTGCTCAGCACCTGGAGGAGCGGGCGCTCCAGGGCGTGCAGCACCTGCCCGTTGAAGACGGCGGCGGCTGCGGTGGTGACCCCCCAGGCCAGCAGGGAGATGATCAGGACCCGGCGGAGCTCCGTGAGGTGCTCCACGATGGTCATGCGCTTCTCGTCGGCGGGCGTCACGGGCGCGGGCGCGGGGGGCGGTGCGGTCGGCTCAGGCGCGAGCGTCGTCATGGCGGCGGCGTGCGCGGGGCGCCGGCGTCAGCGGACCGACCCGTCGCTCAGGCGGAGGGGTGGTCGGTCGGCTGGCTCCCCACGGGCTGGACGGGACCGGCGGGCGGCGTGGGCGGTGGCACGGCCTGGACGACCGGCTGGGCGGCCTGCTGCTGCTGGGCGGGCGTCGGCTCGGTGGCCGTGGTGGTGACCACGGCGTCCTTGACCTCGTTCGTCGCCTTGCGGAACTCGCGGATGCCCTTGCCAAGCGCGGACCCGAGATCGGGGAGCTTGCCGGGGCCCCAGATGATCAGCACGATCACCAGCAGGATGATCAGGTAGGGCCAGTGTCCGGCCGAAATCATGTCGCATTCCTCGTGGGTGAAGCCGCGGCCAGTCTACCACCGGCCTGTGGAACGGCCCCCTTAGCGGTTGCTGAGGCGGCGGGCGGCGATCTCCACGACGCGATCGACGTCATCGTCGGTGTGCGCCGTGGACAGGAAGGCGGCCTCGAACTGCGAGGGCGGCCAGAAGACGCCGCCGTCGAGCCACGCCGCGTGCAGCCCGGCGAAGAGACGCGTGTCGGCGCGGCGGGCGTCCTCGTAGTTCTCGACGCGGTCGACGCCGAGGAAGGGCGTGAGCATCGAGCCGGTGCGGTTGACGGCGGCGGGGATGCCCGCCTCGTCGGCGGCGGCACGCAGGCCCTCTTCGAGGCGGGCGCCGAGACGTTCGAGAAGCCGGTACGCGGCGCCGTCGCGCAGCGCGTCGAGGGCGGCGCAGCCGGCGGCCATGGCCAGCGGGTTGCCGCTCAGCGTGCCCGCCTGGTACACGGGGCCGGCGGGAGCGATCTGCTCCATCAGGTCGCGCCGCCCGCCGTAGGCGCCGACGGGAAGGCCGCCGCCGATCACCTTGCCCAGGCAGGTGAGGTCGGGGGTGACGCCGTAGAGCTGCTGGGCGCCGCCGTAGGCGACGCGGAAGCCGGTCATCACCTCGTCGAAGACCAGCAGCGCGCCATGCCGCCCGGTGACGTCGCGCAGCGCCTGCAGGTAGCCCGGTTGGGGGGGGACGCAACCCATGTTGCCGGCGACGGGCTCGACGATCAGCGCGGCGATGCGCTCGCCCTGCGCGGCGAAGAGCCGCTCCACGGCCTCGGCGTCGTTGAAGGGCACGGTCAGCGTGTCGCGCGCGGCACCCTCAGGAACGCCCGGCGACCCGGGGATGCCCAGGGTGGCGACGCCGCTGCCCGCCTCGACGAGGAGCATGTCGGCGTGGCCGTGGTAGGCGCCGCTGCACTTGACGATGCGCTCGCGTCCGGTGGCGGCGCGGGCGAGGCGCAGCGCCGACATCGTCGCCTCGGTGCCGCTGTTGACGAAGCGGACCATCTCCACGCTCGGCACCGCGTTGATGACACGTTCGGCCAATTCCACCTCGAGCGCCGTGGGTCCGCCGAAGGCGACGCCCTTGTGCAGCTGCGCCTCCAGGGCGGCGACGATGGGTGCGGCGCCGTGGCCGAGGATGTGCGGCCCGTAGGCCAGCACCATGTCGACGTAGTCGTTGCCGTCCTCGTCGCGCAGGTGCGCGCCCTGCGCGCCGGCGAACACGGGCGGGGTGCCGCCGACGGCGCGGAAGGCGCGCACCGGGCTGTCGACCCCGCCAGGGAGAACGCGTTCCGCTCGCTCCATGAGGTCGCGCGAGCGGCGCAGCGAGGTCACTGCTGTTCGCGCACCGTGACCGTCTGCATCACGTCGCCCTGCTGGATCTTGGCGGCGACGTCGAGGCCGGTCTGCAGCTTGCCGAAGAGGTTGTACTGGTGCGGCAGGGTCGCGCACTGGCCCGCGGCGCCGCCGGTGCCGGGGATGCAGATGAAGAACTGCGAGCCGTTGGTGTTGGCGCCGGAGTTGGCCATGGCCAGCGAGCCGTCCTCGTAGGTGTTGAGCACCGGCTCGTCAGCGAAGCTGAAGCCGGGGCCGCCGCTGCCGTCGCCCTTGGGGTCGCCGCCCTGGACGACGAAGCCGGCCACCACGCGGTGGAACTTCAGCCCGTCGTAGAAGTGGTTGCGCG
>DASRDZ010000085.1:0-56103 GCA_035652335.1 Candidatus Dormiibacterota bacterium | reverse complement strand
CCCAGTCATCGACTACCCAACCGGACAAGAGGGTTCCCCGCGGACACAGCGAGGGCCAGATCGCCGCACGGAAGGCGGGCCGCCAGGACCGGCGTTGGCGCGAGCGACCACGGCGCGCTTCGAGCGACAGGAGGCCGCCCGAGCGCCAGCGAGGCGCGGCTAGGGTGTCAGGGGCGGGGCGGTGGCACGGAGGCCGCCGGTGACGCGGCGCGGCCGGGCCAGGGACGGTCTCTGGGGGACAGGAAGCCTCCGGCGCAAAAGGTTGCACCAAAGGTTGCACCAGCCCGCCCGGGGTGCACCCTGCGGGGGAAGCAACGAGGGCGAAGTCCCTGGTGCGACAAGAGAATTGCGGTGGCGCGCCCAGGAGGATTTGAACCCCCGCACGCGGATCCGTAGTCCGCTGCTCTATCCGGGCTGAGCTATGGGCGCGCGGCGCCGGGGGATTCTACCACCGCACCCCGCCGCCCAAGCTCCCGCTTGAGCGCGGCACAATGCCCAGCCGTGACCGAACCCTGGCTCAGCGGCCTCCTCGCCTGCTCCCTCACCGCCGACGCCGAGCAGCTCCGCGCCGCCCTCCACGCCCGCGGCCTGAAGACCCGCAGCGTCCCCGCCGGCCGGGCCAAGGCCGCCTGGACCTGCGTCACCGACCGCGGCACCCTCGCCGTCGTCGTCTCCGGCCGCGGCGCCCAGGCCGCCCGCGACGCCGCCGGGTTCTGGATGCCCCGCGCCCGCTGGCTCCTCCTCGCCGAGGCCGGCCCCGCCACCGCCCCCACCGAGCCCAACACGGTCATCCTCGACGGTGACCCCGAGCTCGCCGTCCTCGCCGCCCGCGGCGCCCCGCCCGACACCCACACCGCCCAGGCCAGGATCGCCACCGTCACCGAGCGCACCCTCACCGCCACGGCGCGCGACACCCTCCACCAGGCCGGCTACGCAGCCTGGGACGCCAACGTCGACACCTGGCGCCACGCCGTGCAGGCGATCGGGGGCGTCATCCTCGTCTGCCACGCCGTCCTGCCCGACGGCACCCCCAGCCTGGCCGCCGAGATCCCCGACGGGGCCACCGCCCGCCCCTGGTGGCGCACCGGCCTCGCCTACGTCCGGCCAAGCCTGCGCCGCGCGCAAAACGAGGCCGACGAGGCCCACCGCCAGGCGATCGCCCGGGCCGCCCGCTGCGCCGTCGCCGCCCTCCTCGGCACCGCCTAGCCCGAACCCGGCGCCCCCACTGGCCCGACCCACCCCCGGGTCGCCATGATGGGGGTGACGGCCGCGCAGCCTCACCCGCGCGGCCCCGCACGGAGGACGCAGCGCAAAGTGACCGATTCCATCGAGCAGCGCAGCATCGACACCATCCGGGCCCTGGCGATGGACGTCGTCGAGAAGGCCAACTCGGGGCATCCCGGATTGCCGATGGGCGCGTCGGCCGTCGCCTACTCGCTCTGGACGCGGCACATGCGCTACAACCCGCGCGACCCGCAGTGGCCCAACCGCGACCGCTTCGTCCTCTCCGCCGGCCACGGCTCCGCGCTCCTCTACATCATGCTGCACCTCACCGGCTACGACCTGCCGATGAGCGAGCTGCAGCGCTTCCGCCAGCTCGGCTCGAAGACGCCGGGACATCCCGAGTACCGCGACACGCCCGGCGTCGAGGTCACCACCGGCCCGCTCGGCCAGGGCTTCGCCAACGCCGTCGGCATGGCCATCGCCAAGCGTTTCCGCGCAGCGCGCTTCAACACGGCGCAGCACCAGCCCGTCGACCACCGCATCTACGTCCTCTGCAGCGACGGCGACATGATGGAGGGGGTCGCCTCCGAGGCCGCCAGCCTGGCCGGCCATCTCCAGCTCGGCGAGCTCATCTACCTCTACGACGACAACCACATCTCCCTCGACGGCCCCACCGAGGACACCTTCACCGAGAACGTCACCGCGCGCTTCGACGCCTACGGCTGGCACACGCAGCGCATCGACGGCACCGACCTGCAGCAGATCGACGCCGCCGTCGAGGCCGCGCAGCGCGACCCGCGCCCGAGCCTCATCGCCTGCCGCACCCACATCGGCTGGGGCAGCCCCAACAAGCAGGACACCGCCAAGGCGCACGGCAGCGCCCTCGGCCCCGAGGAGGTGAAGCTCACCAAGGAGGCGATCGGCTGGCCCACCGAGCCCCCCTTCTACATCCCCGACGACGTGCTCGCGCACTACCGCGATGCCGTCCGGCGGGGCGAGCAGTTGCAGCGCGAATGGACCGAAACGCTGCAGCGGTGGAAGCAGGCCAACCCCGACAGGGCGCGGCTCTGGGACGCCGAGGAGCGCGGTGAGCTGCCCCGCGGCTGGCAGGACGCGCTGCCGAAGTACGAGGCGGGCGCTCAGGAATCCACGCGTGTGGCGAGCGGGAAGGCGATCAACGCGCTGGCCCCCGTCGTCACCAACCTGGTGGGCGGCTCGGCCGACCTGAAGAGCTCCAACGAGACGTACATCGAGGGCGAGGGCTACTTCGGCCCCGACACGGTGCAGCGCAACATCGCCTTCGGCGTGCGCGAGCACGCCATGTGCGCGGCGCTGAACGGCATGTCGATCTACGGCGGCCTCCACGTCTACGGCGGCACCTTCCTCACCTTCAGCGACTACGGGCGTCCCTCGATCCGCCTCGCCTCGCTGATGGAGATCCCCGTCACCTACGTCTTCACCCACGACTCCATCGGTCTCGGCGAGGACGGCCCCACGCACCAGCCGGTCGAGCACCTCATGGCCCTGCGGGCGATCCCCCATCTCTGGGTGGTGCGCCCAGGCGACGCCAACGAGACCTCGGACGCCTGGCGCATCGCGCTGGAGCACCGCGACGGTCCCACCCTCTTCGCGCTGAGCCGGCAGAAGCTGCCCGTCTACGCCGAGACCGCGGGCGGCGGTGCGCTCAAGGGCGGCTACGTCCTGCGCGACTGCGACGGCGAGCCCGAGCTCATCCTCATCGGCACGGGCAGCGAGCTGCAGCTCGCGGTCGGCGCGGCCGAGCAGCTGCAGAAGGAGGGCGTGCGGACGCGCGTGGTCAGCATGCCGTGCTTCGAGCTCTTCGACGAGCAGGACGAGGCGTACCGCGACTCGGTGCTGCCGCCCGGGGTGCGGGCGCGCGTCGCCGTGGAGGCGGGCATCACCTTCGGGTGGCAGCGCTACATCGGCGAGCGCGGAGTTGCGGTCGGGATCGACCGGTTCGGCGCGTCGGCGCCGGGCCCTGAGGCGATGGAGCACTTCGGCTTCACCGTCGACCACGTGGTGGGTGCGGCGCGCGCCGTGATGGCGTCGCTGCACGCGCCCGCCGCGAGCTAGGAGGCAGCATGGCTGAGACGAATCCCCTGCAGAAGCTGGCTGCACACGGCCAGTCCGTGTGGCTCGACTTCATCAGCAGGGAGCTGGTGACGACCGACCGCCTGCAGCGCTACACCGGCGAGGACAACGTCACCGGGCTGACCAGCAACCCCACCATCTTCGAGAAGGCGGTCGCCCAGGGCAACGACTACGACGAGCAGCTCCGCCAGCTGGTCCAGGCCGGGGTGACCTCGCCCGACGAGCTCTTCCTGGGTATCGCCATCAGCGACATCCAGCGCGCCGCCGACACGCTGCGCGCGGTCTGGGAGCGCACCGGCGGGCGCGACGGCTTCGTGTCGCTGGAGCTGGCGCCCGCGCTCGGGCACGACACCGAGGGCAGCGTCGCCACCGCGCAGCTCCTCTGGGAGCGCGTGGAGCGGCCCAACCTGATGATCAAGGTGCCCGCCACCGACGAGGGCATCCCCGCAGTGGAGCGCCTCATCGCCGCCGGCGTCAACGTCAACGTCACCCTGATCTTCGCGCTCAGCAAGTACATCGACGTGGCCGAGGCGTACATCCGCGGGCTGGAGGCGCGCCTGCAGCGCGGGCAGTCGCTCGACGTCAACTCGGTGGCGTCGTTCTTCGTCTCGCGGGTCGACACCAAGGTCGACAAGATGCTGGAGCGCATGCTCCAGGACGATCCCGGCAATCCGGAGCTGGAGGCGCTGCAGGGCACGGCGGCGATCGCCAACGCGCGCTACGCCTACGAGAAGTTCGAGGAGATCTTCCTCGGGGAGCGCTTCCGCGTCCTGCGCGAGGCCGGCGCAGCGGCGCAGCGACCGCTCTGGGCCAGCACCAGCGCCAAGAACCCCAAGTACCGCGACGTCGTCTACGCCGAGGCGCTGGTCGGTCCCGACACCGTCGACACCATGCCCCCCGCCACCATCGACGCCTTCCGCGACCACGGCCGCGTCGACGGCGACACGGCACGCGACTACGCCTGGGCGCACGACCGCATGGACCGCCTGGCCAGGGCGGCCATCGACATGGACGAGGTCACCCAGGACCTCCTCGACGAGGGCCTGCAGGCCTTCGCCGACTCCTACAACGCCCTGATCCGCGCCATCGCCGAGAAGGCCGACGTGATGCGCGGCGGCCTGGGCCGGCGCTACGAGCTGCACCTCGGCGTCGAGACCGACGTGGTGACCGCGGCGCTGTCCAGCCCGTACGCGAACCACGAGGTGCAGCGCATCTGGGACCACGATCCCAACCTCTGGAAGGCGGACGACGCGACCCACGCCGCGGAGATCACCGAGCGGCTGGGCTGGCTCGACGTCGTCGACTGGATGCGCCAGCGCCTCCCCGAGGTGCAGCGCATCGCGGCGGAGATCCGCAGCGACGGCATCACCGACGTCGTGGTGCTGGGCATGGGCGGCAGCAGCCTGGCACCCGAGGTGCTGCGGCAGTCGTTCGGCACACGCCCCGACCACCCGCGGCTGCACGTGCTCGACACCACCGACCCGGTGGCGATCCAATCCCTGACCGACGCGCTCGATCCGCGCCGCTCGCTGTTCGTCGTGTCGAGCAAGTCGGGCGGCACGGTGGAGACGCTCAGCCACTTCGCGCACTTCTTCGACGTGGTCAGCAAGGCGGGCGTCGACGACCCCGGCTCGCACTTCGTCGCCGTCACCGACCCGGGCACGTCGCTCGGGGCGCTGGCCCGGGAGCGCGGCTTCCGGCACGTCTTCGAGAACCGCCCCGACATCGGCGGGCGCTACTCGGCCCTCTCCTACTTCGGCATGGTGCCCGCCGCCTTCGGCGGCATCGACGTCGCCACCCTGCTCGACCGCGCCGCGAAGATGACCAGGCAGTGCCGCCCCGACGTGCACCCGTCGCTCAACGCCGGCCTGGTGCTGGGCACGGTGATGGGCCTGCTCCACGGCGTCGGCCGCGACAAGGTGACCATCCTCGCCCCGCCGCCCATCGCCTCCTTCGGCCTGTGGGCGGAGCAGCTCATCGCCGAGAGCACGGGCAAGGAGGATCGCGGGCTGGTACCCGTCGCCGGCGAGCCGGCCGGCGATCCCGACGCGTACGGCGGCGACCGCGTCTTCGTCGCCCTGCGCCTCGGCGCCAGCCCAGGGTTCGACGCGCAGGTGGAGGCGCTGGAGAAGTCCGACCAGCCGGTGATCACCCTGCTGCTCGACGACGTCTTCGACCTCGGCGCCGAGTTCTTCCGCTGGGAGTTCGCCGTCGCCGTGGCGGGCGCGGCGCTGCAGATCGACCCCTTCGACCAGCCCAACGTGCAGGAGTCGAAGGACAACACCAGGGCGGTGCTGGACGGGTACCTGCGCAGCGGCAGCCTCCCCGCGCTCGACGGTGCCGATGCGGAGGCGGTGCGCGCGCTGGTCGACGGCGCCGGCGAGGGCGACTACGTCGCCCTGCTCGCCTACGTCACCCCGACGCCGGAGAACGAGGCGGCGCTGCAGGAGCTGCGCGTCGCCATCCGCGACCGTCGCGACGTGGCCACGACGCTGGGCTTCGGGCCGCGCTACCTGCACAGCACGGGCCAGCTGCACAAGGGCGGCGCCAACACCGGCGTGTTCGTCGAGATCGTCAGCGACGATCCCGTCGACGTGCCCATCCCGGGACAGGCCTTCAGCTTCTCCGTGCTGAAGCACGCGCAGGCGCTCGGCGACCTGCAGTCGCTGCACAACCACGAGCGGCGCGCCGTCGCGGTGCGGGTGAGCGGCGACCTGCGCGCCGCGCTGCAGGAGCTCACCGCCGCCGTGCGCGGCACTGTCGGAGCGGCACGCTGATGCAGATCGGCTTCGTCGGTCTCGGCCGCATGGGCGGCAACATGGTGCACCGGCTGCGCCGCGACGGCGACCACGCGGTGGTCGCCTTCGACCCCAACGCACAGGCACGCCAGGCGGTCGAGGAGTTCGGCGCCACCACCGCCGACTCGCTGGAGGCGCTGGTCGCCCAGCTGCAGGCGCCCCGGGCGGTGTGGATCATGGTCCCCGCGGGGGAGATCACCAACTCCACCATCACCACGCTGGTGGGTCTGCTGCAGCCCGGCGACACCATCGTCGACGGCGGCAACAGCAACTGGCACGACACCCAGCGCAGCAACGAGGAGTGCAGGGCCAAGGGCGTCCACCTCGTCGACGCGGGCACCAGCGGCGGCATCTGGGGCCTGCAGGTGGGCTACTGCATCATGGCGGGAGGCGACAAGGAGGCGGTCGACCGCCTGCTGCCCATCTTCACCACCCTGGCGCCGAAGGACGGCTTCCTCCACGTCGGCCCGACGGGCAGCGGGCACTTCGTCAAGATGGTCCACAACGGCATCGAGTACACGATGCTGCAGGGCTACGCCGAGGGGTTCGACGTCCTGCAGGCGTCGGAGTTCGACCTCGACCTGCACGCCATCGCCCATCTCTGGAACCAGGGCAGCGTGGTGCGCTCCTGGCTGCTGGAGCTGGCCGAGTCCGCCTTCCAGCGCGACGCCAGGCTGGAGCACATCCGTGGCTACGTCGACGACTCCGGCGAGGGGCGCTGGACGGTGCAGGATGCCATCGACCTGCGCGTCCCGGTGCCGACCATCGCCATGTCGCTCTTCATGCGCTTCGACTCGCGGCGCGACGACAGCTTCGCCGACAAGGTGATCGCCGCGCTGCGCAACGAGTTCGGCGGCCACGCGGTGAAGACGGAGTGACCCAGGCGCCCACCCAGGCCAACCCGCTCCGCGAAGGCCTGCGGCTGGAGCGCACCCCGCCGCCCTGCGCGCTGGTCATCTTCGGCGCCAGCGGTGACCTCACCAAGCGCAAGCTGGTGCCCGCGCTCTACGCGCTGTGCGCCGGAGGCATGCTGCCGCCCGGCTTCACCGTGGTCGGCGCCGCACGCACGCGGATGGGCGACGACGAGTTCCGCGAGGCGATGCGCGACGGGGTGGGCAGGTACGGCCGGGTCGGGCTGCACGACGACGTCTGGCGGACGTTCGCCGAGGGGCTGCGCTTCGCGCACGTCGACTTCGACGCGCCGGACGGCTTCGAGGACCTGAAGCGCGTCCTCGCCGAGGTCGACCAGCAGCGCGGCACGGCCGGCAACCGCGTCTACTACCTGAGCATCCCGCCGAGCGGCATCGGCACGGTGGCGCGCCGCCTCGGCGAGGAGGGCCTGAGCCGCCAGCCGGACACGCCCGGCGGCTTCGTGCGGCTCATCGTCGAGAAGCCGTTCGGGCGCGACCTGGCCTCGGCGCGCCAGCTCAGCGCCGACCTGCACGAGGCCTTCGCCGAGGAGCAGATCTACCGCATCGACCACTACCTGGGCAAGGAGACCGTCCAGAACCTGCTGGTGTTCCGCTTCGCCAACGGCATCTTCGAGCCGCTCTGGAACCGGCAGTACATCGACCACGTGCAGATCACCGTCGCCGAGTCCATCGGCGTCGAGAACCGCGGGAAGTACTACGAGGAGTCCGGCGCGCTGCGCGACATCGTGCAGAACCACATGATGCAGCTGGTGGCGCTGGTGGGCATGGAGGCGCCGGCCAACTTCGAGGCGGAGGTGGTGCGCGACGAGAAGGTCAAGCTGCTCCGCGCCGTGCGTCCCATCCTCGAAGAGGACGTGCGCACCCGCACGGTGCGCGGGCAGTACGGCCCCGGCTGGATCGAGGGCGAGCAGGTCCACGGCTACCGCGAGGAGCACGGCGTCAACCCGGAGTCGCTGCGCGAGACCTTCGTGGCCCTGCGCCTCGACATCGACAACTGGCGCTGGGCGGGAACGCCCTTCTACCTGCGCACCGGCAAGCGCCTGCCCAAGCGCGCCACCGAGATCGCCATCCAGTTCCGTGAGGTGCCCCACTCGCCGTTCCGCGGCCACGTGACCACCGTGGCCGAGCAGCGCTACGGGAGCATCGACCCCAACCTCCTGGTGCTGCGCATCCAGCCCGACGAGGGCATCACCCTGCGCTTCGGCGCCAAGGTGCCGGGCCAGGCGCTGCGCATCCGCAGCGTCAGCATGGACTTCCTCTACGGCAGCGCCTTCCTCACCGAGTCGCCGGAGGCGTACGAGCGGCTGCTGCTCGACTGCATGCTCGGCGACGCCACCCTCTTCGCCCGCGTCGACGAGGTCGACGAGGCCTGGCGCTTCTGCGCGGCCATCCTCGACGGCTGGCGCGAGCGCCCGCCGGCACGCGACTCGCTGCCCAACTACGAGGCGGGGAGCTGGGGTCCCCAGGAGGCGCACGACATGATCGCCCGCGACGGCCGCGCCTGGCGCCGCCTGTGAGCGCCGCGGCGCGGTCGCGCGAGCCGGTGGTGATCCGCGGTGCGCACGTCAGCAGCCTGCACGCGCTGAGCGCGGAGCTGGGCAGGCTGCACCAGGAGATGCTGCGCACCGGCCATGACGAGGTGCGCCCCGTGCGCACCGCGGTGCTGACGCTCGTCTGCGTGTGCATCGACGAGGCCGACGCCGACGCCGCGGCCGAGGTGGTGCGGCATCTCGCCGGCAACCACCCGGCGCGTGTGCTGCTCGTCGTCGCCGAGCGCGAGGCGGCGCCCGAGGGCATCGACGCCGATCTCTCGCTCGAGTGCTCCGCCGTGGGCGGCGCCGACCAGGTGTGTGCAGAGTCGGTGCGGCTCGCCGTGCGCGGCGCGCCCGCGCTGCACCTCGCCAGCCTGGTCACGCCGCTGCTGCTGCCCGACGTGCCGGTGGTGCTCTGGCTCACCGACGCCCCCCCGCTCGACCAGGCGCTGCACGGCGACGCCGTCGAGATCTGCGACCGGATCATCCTCGACAGCGACGCCTATCCCAACCCACTGGACACCCTGCGTGCCCTCGACCGCGCACACGAGGAGCACGGGAACGTCCCCGTCGGTGATCTCGCCTGGGCGCGGCTCCTGCCCTGGCGGGAGCTGGTGGCGCAGACCTTCGACGGTCGCGACACCCAGCCGTTCCTGCACGGCGTGCAGCGGGTCGAGGTGGAGTCCTGCGGGACGCGGCCGTCGTCGGAGGCGTGGCTCCTGGCCGGTTGGCTGGCCTCCCGGCTCGACTGGGCGCACGACGCGCCCCCGCAGATCGAGGTGCGGACGCGCAGCGATGCGCAGGTGGCGTCGGGAAGCCTGCTCGCGGTGCGCCTGCACTGCGCGGTGGACGGACGCACCGCGGAGGTGGTGGTGGAGCGCAGCGGCGAGAACACGCAGACGCGCATCACCGTCAGCGACGGGCTCACCGCGGGCGGGAGCGTGGCCACGCCGGCGGCACCCCTCTTCGCTCTGGTGGGCCGGGAGCTGCAGGAGTCCGGCGAGGACCCCGTGTACGCGGACGCGGTGCGCCGTGGCGTGCGCCTGGCGAGCAGGGCCTCGGCGGCATGAGCGGGGACGCGCGGACCGGCCTGCCCGGGATCGTCACCGTGCTCCCCACGCAGCAGGACCTCGCCGACGCCGCGGCGTCGTGGCTCGCCAGGGAGTCCGAGGAGGCGCGAGCCGAGCACGGCTGCTTCGCCGTGGCGCTGAGCGGCGGCGCGACGCCGCAGCAGCTCCTCCGGCGCCTCACAGGACTGCCCTTCGTCGACGCCGTCGCCTGGCCGGACTGGATGGTCTTCTGGGGAGACGAGCGCGCCGTGCCGCCCGACGACGAGCAGAGCAACTACCGCATGGCCCGCGAGGCGCTGCTCCGCCACGTCCCGGTGGTGCCGGAGCGGGTGCACCGCATGGAGGCGGAGCGTCCCGACCGCGACGCCGCGGCCCGCGAGTATTCGTCACTGCTGGCCGATACGCTGCCACGCGGACCGGCGAGCGCGCCCCGGCTGCACTGCACGCTGCTCGGGCTGGGGGAGAACGGGCACATCGCCTCGCTGTTCCCCGGCACGCCGGCGCTGGAGGTGGAGCACCGCTGGGTGGTGCCGTCGCGCGCCGACTACGCGCCCTACGACCGCCTCACCTTCACCTTCCCCACCATCAACGCCTCCGAGCGCGTCGTCTTCCTGGTCAGCGGTGACGCCAAGGGCGAGGCGCTGCGCGGCGTCGTCGAGGGCACCGTCCCCGCCGCCCGGGTGCGGCCTGCGGACGGTACATTGCAGTGGTTCCTCGACGAGGCCGCCGCGGCCTCCCTCCGTCCATGACCGCCACCGCCATGAGCCGTTCCAACCGATCGCCGCAGCGCCAGCCGCTGATGCCCGAGGGCGCCGCCAACCCGGCGCGCGCCACGCCGCACCACCACGGCACCCAGCCGGTGGAGTTTCCCCTCTACGAGGGGCACCTCACCGCGGAGTGCTCGCTTCTCTACAACGGCGCCCCCGCCTGCCCCGCCTGCCTGACCAGGGAGCTGAGCCGCCCCGAGGGCTAGCGGAGTCACGGGCCGTCGCATGGCCGGGTGACAGCGCGTGACCGCCATGTGACGGCCGCGCCTCGGCTCCGCATCGTGCGGCACCGGCAGCTCGCCACGCCGCTACGCTCCATCGCGTCGATCAAGGCAAAGCCGCCGTGAGGCGGTGACGCAAAACCACGGGACTGGGATCACATCCCACCCAGTTCGCCGGGTCGCCGACAAGGTCAGCGGTCACTCCCCACCGTCGCCGCCGCCCGTCCTGCCAGCCGTCTCCCCCACCCGCGCCGATCTCGGTCGCCCGGTGGAAGGAGCCCGATGAGGACGCCCCCCACCCCCCTGCTGGCGCGCCTGTGCGTGGCCGCCCTGACCGGCGGAGCCGCGCTGCTCCCGGCCGCGAGCCTCGCCGCCAAGCCGTCGAAGACGAGCGGCTCCGCCGACAGGACGCCGCCCACCGTCGCCATCAGCACGCCGGGCGGCGGCGCCACCGTCGGTCCGTCGTTCACGATCAGCGGCACCGCGTCGGACAACGTGGCGGTCGCCTCGGTCAGCGTCAGCGTCGACGGCGGCGCGGCGCAGACCGCCGCCGGCACCACGTCGTGGAGCGCCCCGGTGTCGAACCTCGCTGCCGGCGGCCACACCCTCACCGCCCGCGCGGTGGACACCTCGGGAAACAGCGCGGTCGCCTCGGTTTCGGTCACGGTCAGCAGCAACGCGACGCCGCCCACCTCGGTGATCACCGAGCCGCGCTACGACGGCGCCGCCATCTCGGGCAGCTACACGCTTCAGGGCGGCAGCAGCGACAGCACGTACGCCGTGACCCGCGAGGAGTGGGACGTCGACGGCGTCGCCGTGGCCACCGGCACGTCGCCCTACGGTCTCAGCTACACGTGGGACACCACCAGGGTGGCGCAGGGCGGGCACACCCTCACCTACCGCACCTGGAACAGCGCCGGCGCCACGTCGTCGGCGTCGCGCGCCGTGACCGTCGGCAGCGCCACGGTCGAGCGCGTCGCCGTCATCCTCTACAACTTCAGCGACCAGGCCGCGCCGACCACGCCGCAGACGGTGAGCGACTGGACCTTCGGCACCAGCCGGTCGGTGGCGGGTTACTACCAGGAGGAGACCTTCGGCCGCCTGCTCATCGGCGGCCATCTCAACGCCGCGGGCGACGTCTTCGGCTTCTACACCGTGCCCTACGCCTACCCGACGGCGCCCTGCGACTTCACCCCCTGGGAGGCGTCCGCGCTGCAGCAGGCCACCGCCGACGGCTTCGACGCCGGCCAGTACGACGTGGTGCTGCTCACCGCCGCCGTGCCCGCGGGCTGCGGCAGCGGCACGGCCACGGCCAACCAGGATCGCGTGCCCTGGAACGACCCGCAGAGCGCCGACGACTGGATCGCCTTCGCCGCCCACGAGCTGGGCCACAGCCTCGGCATCCACCACCATGCCGGCTCGTGGACCTGCTACGACAGCGCCGGCAACGTGGTGGCGGTCAGCGGCAGCTGCACCAGCTACGAGTACGGCGACCCGTACGACATCATGGGCAGCGGCAACGTGTCGCACATGAACGGGTACGAGCTCGCCCAGATCGGTGTGCTGCGGAGCGGCAACGTGCAGACGGTCACCGCGTCGGGCACCTACACCCTGGCTCCGATCACCGCGCCGTCCAGCGGCGTGCAGCTCATCCGTGTGCCGCGAGCATGGGACGCGAGCGGCACGCCGACCGACTACTACGACATCGAGTTCCGCCAGCCCGCGGCCTACGACGTGCCGCCGCCGTACGTCGTCGACTACGACGGCGTGCTCATCCGCGAGGCACCGGACTTCAGCCAGACCGGGATCATGTCGCACCTCGTCGACACCACTCCGGGCTCGATCACCACCGCCGGTGAGCACGACAACTTCGACGCGGCGCTGGTCCCGGGAAGGACGTTCACCGACAGCGGCGCCGGGGTGAGCATCACCACGGTGTCGTGCGGCGCCTCGGGCGCCACGGTGAGCATCAGCGTCGCCGGGCACTGAGCGGACAGCGGAGGTGCGGGCCGCTCAGGGTCCGCACCTCCTCGGTTGCCGGTTCAGGGTCTCAGGTGCCCAGCACCAGGGTGACGCTTCCGGCCGGGCTCGCCGCCGACGTGCCCGCCGCGGCGGCGACCGTCCAGCTCACCGTCCCGCCCGAGCCGACCACGCCGCCCGCGCAGGCGGGAAGCCCGCCGCA
Organism: Candidatus Dormiibacterota bacterium; assembly: GCA_035652335.1. Classification (GTDB taxonomy): domain Bacteria; phylum Chloroflexota; class Dormibacteria; order Aeolococcales; family Aeolococcaceae; genus DASRDZ01. Next base: position 43,265 of record DASRDZ010000085.1, on the reverse strand, counting down.
CGACACGAACTTCAGGCCGGTGGGGATGGTGTCGCTGATGACCTGTCCTGTGAGGTTGCCGTTGCCGGTGTTGAACCAGCTGATGGTGTAGGTGATCTGGCCGCCGCTCACCGCCGCCGACTTGACGATGGCCAGCGCCCCCGTCGCGGTGACGTTGGCGACCACGGTGTTGGAGGCCTTCGACGCCTCCTGGTCGGTGAGGACGTGGCCGGTGTTGCTCACCGAGCCGCTGCTCCCCGCCGCGAAGGCGCTCGCCAGGGTCACCTCGAAGGTGACGTGCTTGGTGACGCCCACGCCCACCGAGGCGTACGTCCACGAGATGGTCGAGGTGCTGTCGTCGACGACGCAGGTGGCGTCGCAGGCGGCCGAGCCGGTGACGTACGTGGAGTGGGTCGGCACGGTGTCGGTGATGACCACCGTGGTGGCCGGGCTGTTGCCGCTGTTGGTGTAGGTGAGCTGGTACTCGACGACGTCACCCGGGTTGGCGCCGATCGCCGCGGTGACGAAGGTCGGGCTGCTCACCACCGCGCCCGGCAGCGAGGCGCATGCGGTGTTCGAGGTCGTCGCACCGCCGCTCGCCGCGGAGTTGCAGTAGAGGTTGAGCGGCTGCACGTCCGCCTGCCCCTTGCTGAGGCTGGACGACGGCGCGTAGGTGACGGTGGCGAAGACGTGGTTGGAGTCCTTCGAGGTCTCGCCGGTGGCGGAGACCGTGCCGAAGTTCTCGATGGTCACCGGTCCCGCCGCGCTGCCGGTGGCGTTGACGGTCACCTGGAAGGTGAGGTCGACCGAGGCGCCCGCGTTCTGCGTCCCCAGGCTCCAGCTCAGGCCGGTCACCGGGCTGCCGCCCGTCGGCGTGCAGGAGAGGTTGCACGAGCTGGCGACGTAGGCGGTGCCGCTGGGGATGCTGTCGGTGACGCTGACGTTGGTGGCCTGGCCGGTGCCGGTGTTGGTGTAGGTCAGCTTGTAGTCCAGCGTGTCACCGGGGTTGACGATCAGCGGGCTGGCCGCGGTGTCCTGGGTGAAGGTGCCGGTGGGGTTGGTGGTGTGGTCACGCTGCGCCTTGGAGAGGCCGGAATTGGGACAGCCGCCGGGGTTGAAGGGCACCGGCGTGACGTAGTCCTTGATCTCCGCCTTGCCGTTGGCGATGTCCGAGGTGCCCGCCGAGCGCGAGTGCATGAAGGCGCTGCCGAACTCGCCGCAGGCGAAGCTCCCGACCGTCGCGGTGAGGTCGAGCGAGGCCTCGCCGAACGCACCCGCTGTGACGCCGGGGTCGCTGCTCGCGGGAGGCAGGTTGGCCGTGCCTTCGAAGGTGACGCCCTGCGCCAGGCCGCCGCTCAGCACCCAGGACCCGGCACCTGTGCACACCTTCGAGCTGGCGCCCGAGGTCGGGCAGCTCCAGGTGAAGGCGTTGACGAAGATGATCGCCCCGCCGTTGTTGGTGTCGAAGGTGATCAGGACGTCACCCTTGGCGCGCAGCGGCAGGCTGCTGCAGCTCCCCGTGAGCTGGCTGGCGGCGCGGTTGAACTCGTAGTCGAAGTGCACGTCACCGTTGACGCCGTAGCGGGTGAAGTTGCCGTAGATGAACTGGTGGCCTGTGTTCGCGGGCAGGGTCTGGAACCAGACGGCGCCGCTCACGATGTCGCTCTTCGACGGCGGCTTGCTGGTCACGCACGACCACGACGTCTGGTCCGACTCCTTGGAGCCGTTGCTCATGATGTTGTCGGCCGTGGTGTTGGCCGGGTCGGTGAACGTCGTATAGGGCACCGAGCTGGTCACCGTGCTCGACTGCCAGTCGAGGGCGCCACCGTTGACCGCCGTGTCGCCGTCGATCTCGAAGCCGGCGAAGGTGCACGGCGCGTTCTGCGACGCGCTGCAGGCGGCCAGTGACGCATGGGCGGTCAGTCCGCCGCTGAGCAGGCCGAACGTCGCGCTCAGCGCGACGGCGAGCATCACAAGGACGCGTCTTCCCCGCCCTCCGTGGGTCCGTGTGCCGGCGCGCTTGCGAAAGCGTGCGAACGTCATCTTTGACACCTCGTGCCTGCCCGAACACCCCTGTGCCAGCGATCATGCGCAAAGATGGTCAGGAATTGAAATGCTTCGGACGTTTCTTGTGACCTTCGGCCCGTGTCGTCGCACAACCACAATCCCAGCAGGTGACGCCCGCCGTCCCGGTTGGCACGCCTCGGACCGCGCCGCATAAGATCGCCGCATGCCCCGCTGGACCCCGTGCCGCGACGCCGTGCACCTGGCGCCGTCGATCCTCGCCGCCGACTTCGGCCGCCTCGCCGAGCAGGTCCGCGCCCTCGACGGCTCCGGCGCCGAGCGCATCCACGTCGACGTCATGGACGGCGTCTTCGTGCCCAACTTCACCTTCGGCACCGACACCGTCCGCGCCCTGCGCAGGGTGACCGCGCTGCCGCTCGAGCTGCACCTCATGATCGTCCGGCCCGAGCGCCACCTGGAGACCTTCGCCGAGGCCGGCGCCGACGCCATCACCGTCCACTACGAGGTCAGCCCCCACCTCCACCGCACCCTCACCGCCATCCGCGCCCTCGACTGCCGGGCGGGCGCGGCCATCAACCCCAGCACGCCGGCGTCGGTGCTCGACGACGTGCTGGAGGCCTGTGACCTGGCCCTGGTGATGACCATCAACCCCGGCTTCGGCGGCCAGAAGCTGATCCCCCGCACCCTGCGCAAGGTGGCCCAGGTCCGAGCCGAGGTGGAGCGGCAGGGGCTCGACACCGAGGTCGAGGTCGACGGAGGGGTCGACGCCGGCAACGCCCGCGCCTGCGTGGAGGCGGGGGCGGACGTGCTGGTGGCCGGCACCGCCGTCTTCCACCACCCCGACGGCCCCGCCGCGGGCGGCCGCTCCGTCCTCGCCGCAGCCGGCCGGCCGGTGCCCGCCCCCTCCTGACGCCGGCCGGCCAGTCAGATCGCTTCGTTGGCCGCGACCGGCCAATTCGGGCCCCGCTCTGGACACCATGCAATATTTCCCGGCCTCGCCCGTCTGTATGTCTGGGGCGCGCGGTCGCTGTCCCCCCTGTGGCACTCACCCTGTCGATGCCGGCCGGGCTGCATCATGCCGGCGTCGCATTCCTCCCACCTCGGTGGTGACGGGACGGTGAGAGAGCCATTCGCACCGCGCGTCCTCCCCTCCGGGGGAAGGACCTGCCTGCCGTCCGGCATCACCCTTCCGCAGACATAGCGAGGGCCGGACCAGCGCCGATCGGCGGCTGATCCGGCCCCGCAGACAGTGGAGAAGATCTAGGAGATCTGCGCCCGGACCGCGGCGACGACGTCGTCGACGGCGGGCAGGCAGGCCGCCTCCAGCGGCTTGGAGTACGGCATCGGCACCTCGCGGGCGGCGACGCGGCCGACCGGGGCGTCGAGCTCGTCGAAGGCGAGGTCCTGCAGGGTCGCGGCCACCTCGGCGCCGACGCCGAAGGAGCGCCACGACTCCTCGACGCACACCACCCGGTGGGTGCGGCGCACCGACTCGACGAGCGCCTCGCGGTCGAGGGGACGCAGCGAGCGGAGGTCGAGCACCTCGGCCTCGATGCCGTCCTTGGCCAGGCGGTCCGCCGCCGCCTCGGCCATGGGCACGCAGTACGACCAGGCCACCAGCGTGACGTCGCGACCGGGGCGCACCAGCCGCGCCCTGCCGAAGGGGACCACGTGGTCAGGATCGTCCGCGGCCTCGCCCTTCTGGGCGTACTGCCGCGAGTGCTCGATGAAGACGACGGGATCCTCGCCGCGCATGGCGTTGCGCAGCAGCCCCGCCGCGTCGGCGGGATTCGACGGCGCCACGACGTGCAGCCCGGGCACGTGCGCGAACCACGCGTCGAACGACTGCGAGTGGGTGGCGGCGAGCTGTCCCCAGCCGTTGACCATGCGGATCACCACCGGCGCGCCGAACTGGTCGCCGAACATGTGGCGCAGCTTGGCGGCGTGGTTGACGATCTGGTCGATGGCGACGAGCGCGAAGTTGGTGGTCATCAGCTCCGCGACGGGACGCAGGCCGCCCATCGCCGCGCCCACCGCGGCGCCGACGATGGCCGACTCCGCGATCGGCGTGTCGCGCACGCGCTCGCTGCCGAACTCGTCGACCAGCCCGCGGGTGACGGCGTACGACCCGCCGTAGGCGCCGATGTCCTCACCGAGCAGGACGACGCGCGGGTCGCGCTGCATCTCGGCGCGCAGCGTCTCGCGCAGCGCGTCGCGGATGGTGACGGTCCGGGTCGGGGCGGCGACTGCAGTCATCGGGGATCAGCTCCGGGTGAGCCCGTCGGGGCGGGCGACGATCCCCTCGTCCAGCGTCGACAGGTCGGGGAACGGCGAGGTCTCGGCGAACTCGACCGCTGCCTGCATCTCCCGCTCCACCTCGGCGGTGATCTCCTCGACGCGCGCCGCGTCGATCTCGCGCAGCGCGGAGACGACGCCGGCCAGCGGGTCGCGGGCCTTCATCACCTCCACCTCCTGCTTGTCGCGGTAGAGCTCCGGGTCGGCCATCGAGTGCCCGCGGAAGCGGTAGGTGTGGGCCTCGAGGATGGCGGGGCCCTCGCCGCTGCGCACGAAGGCGCAGGCCTCGCGCATCCCGGCCACGACGTCGTGCACGTCCATGCCGTCGACCTGCCAGGCGGGCATGCCGTAGGCGGCGGCGCGGCGGGCGACGTCGGGCACGGCGGCGGCGCGCTCGCTGCGCGTCCCCATGCCGAAGCCGTTGTTCTCGCAGAGAAAGAGGATGGGCAGGTTCCAGGTGGCGGCCAGGTTGGCGGCCTCGTGGAACTCGCCGATGTTGCTCGCACCCTCGCCGAAGACGACGCAGGCGATGGTGCCCGGCTCCTGGACCTTGGCGGCCCAGGCCAGCCCGGTGGCCAGGGTGAGGTGGCCGCCGACGATGGCGTACCCGCCCCACATGCGGCGCTCCGCGTCGGCGAAGTGCATCGAGCCGCCGCGCCCGCCGGACACGCCGGTGGCCTTGCCGAAGAGCTCGGCCATGCAGCGCCCGGCGTCCATGCCGCGCATCAGGGCCCAGCCGTGGTCGCGGTAGTGGGTGAGCAGGTGGTCATGGGGAGCCAGCACCGAGGTGGCGCCGACGCAGACGGCCTCCTCGCCGATGGCCAGGTGGAGGAACCCGCCCACCTTGCCGGCGGCGTAGCTCTGGCCGGCCAGCTCCTCGAAGCGGCGCACGCGCAGCATGGCGCGGTGGACGTCCCAGAGGTCCAGGTCGGCGACGGCGGCGGGAACGACGTTGGGTGCGGTGCTCTGCGGGGACAGTGCCAGGACCATCGTCAGCTCATTCTCCGTGCTTAACCCGTTGACAACCGTCATATGACATATGTCGGCGCGAAGCGTAGCATGGATCGCGGCCTCCTGTGGCCCCGCCGTAGAATCCGCCGGTCACGTCCATGCAACAACCTGAGCCCCTCGACACCACCCAGGTCGCGCGCCCGCTCAGCGAGCCCGCCCCGTTTCCCCGCGAGCGCCTTGCCGAGCGCATCCTCCGCGACCTCGGCGAGCGCATCGCCACCGGCGAGCTCTCCCCTGGCCAGCTCCTCCCCGCCGAGGCGGCCCTGGCCAGCCATTACGGCGTCTCCAGCCGGGTGATCCGCGAGGCCCTCGGGGCGCTGGCCGCGCGCGGGCTGGTCGAGGTGCGCGCGGGCAAGGGCACGGTGGTGCGCGGCGTCGACTCCAGCGCCCTGCGCGACTTCTTCGAGGTGGCCCTGCGCGCCGACTCCCGCGGCCTCTGGGACCTCTTCGAGCTGCGCAAGCTGGTCGAGGTGCAGATCACCGAGCTGGCCGCGCGCCGCGCCACCGCCGCCGACCTGGAGCGCTGCGAGCAGGCGCTGCGCCGGCTCGAGGCCGCGGCCCAGTCGGACGAGCCGGAGACCTACGTCCTCGCCGACATCGAGTTCCACCAGTCGGTGGCCAACGCGTCGGGCAACCGCATGCTCTGCCTGCTGCTGGAGGGCCTGCGCGAGCCGATGCGGATGGCCCGCACCCGGTCCTGGCAGGGCCGGCTGCGCGTGGGCCACGAGGTCGAGGACCAGCTCGACATGCATCGCCGCATCCTCGCCGCGGTGAGGCGGCACCAGCCCGGCGCCGCCGCCGCTGCCATGGCGCGCCATCTCGACCTCGCCGAGGTGCACCTGCGCGCCGCCGAGATGACCGAGCCGGCGCCGGGATCGCGCCCGCGACGCAGCCCGCGACGCTAGCTAGCCGAGCGGCGGCAGGCCGTACTGCGCGAAGCCCCAGTCGAAGAGCTTGGCCATGTCGCTGTACAGGAAGTTGTCCTGCAGCACCACGCCGATGAGGTGGTGGCCGCCGCGCACCGCCTCGGCGACGAGACACGGCCCGGCGTTGCCGGTGTAGCCCGGCTTGATGCCGATGGCGGCGGGATAGAACTGCAGCTCGCGGTTGAGGTTGGGCAGCTCGTACGCCTTGTGCGTCGCCGTCTGCGCCAGGTTGACCTGGGTGCGCCCGACGATGTTGCCGAACACCGGGTAGCGCGCCATGTCCTCCATCCCCACCGCGGCGAGGTCGTACGCCGAGGCGTACTGCTGCGGGTCGTCGAGGCCGACGGGAGTGGTGAAGTGCGAGTCGTGCAGGCCGAGCGCCTGCATCTGCGCGTTCATCGCGGCCACGAAGTTGCCCATGCCCACGGTGTCGACGGCCATCGCGGTGGCGGCATCGTTGGCGCTGACGGTGAGCATGCCGCTGAGCAGCCCCTCGACGCTGAGCGTCTCGCCGGGGGAGAGGCCCATCTTGGTCTCGTCGTCCGCCTGGGTGAGCGCGTCGGGGGTGATGGTTACCTGCTTGTCGGGGGCGAAGTTGTTCAGCGCGACCAGGCTGGTGACGATCTTCGTCGTGCTCGCCGGCGGCATGGGCAGGTGCGAGTGGTTGTCCCAGAGGATGGTGCGGCTGTCGACGTCGACGAGGATGCCGGTCCAGGCCATCATCCCGAGCGCGGCGGCGCCGGGGTGGCGCGCCGTGTCGTCCTTGAACACGACCGGGTCGACGAGGATGTCGAGCCCGCCCGCGGTCGGCGGTGCAGGAGGAGGCGGCGGCGGTGGGGGCGGGGCCGGCGTGGGCGTGGGTGCCGGGGCCGGCTGCAGCGTGGGCGTGGGCCGCGCCGTGCGAGTCGCCGACGGCGACCGGCGCTCGGTGGCGGCGATGGCGAGCGCGAACGCCGTGGGCGCACTCGACCTCGACAGCGACGAGGAGGCCAGGCTGATCGACTGCCGCGCACTCGCGGTGGGGAAGAGGACGCCGGCGGCGGAGACGAGCACGGCGACGCCGAGAGCGACGCGAGCGGGACGGTGCTTGGGCATGGGGGGAACCGCTGGGGGACGGGGCTGGCTGCGACGGGCGTCATGCTCGCAAGGCGCGCGCCCGCGCAGGTCACGGCGCTGTAACCGGACGCGAAAGAAGGTCGGGGCCGGCGGAACGTTTGCAAGCCCGCGGACCGTTTTCAGCCGGAGCGGTGTAGGATGCGCGCCGACTCGGCAGCCCCCTCCCGACAAGGCGACCTATCACCGGTACTGTGCACTTCTCTTTTCAACGACGCACCCGCACGCGCGCCGCAACGCTCGGCGCCACCCTCGTTGTCAGCAGCCTCACCGCGGCCACCTTCTCCGCCACCGCGGTGACACAACCGCACAATCCGCCTGTCGGATTGCACGACAGTGACTGGGCGATTGCACGGGCGGTGAACCCATTGCCGTCGACGGGCGTCGCGCACTTCGTCGACAGCACCCCGACGGCCACTCCGGCCCACACCGCACGACCGGCGCCGGCGCGCAGGCCCACCCCCGCCGCCACCGCGAAGCCGGTGCCGGCGCCCGCGCCGCCGCCCGCGCCGCCGGCCCCGCCTCCCGGGCCTCCCTCGCGTGAGGTGATCGGCTTCGCGCCGTGGTGGACGCTCGACACCTGGCACGAGTGGCGCTTCCAGGACCTCTCCGCCATCGCCATCTTCGCCGTGACCATCGACGAGAACGGCAACACCGTCACCGACGAGGGCTGGCCCGCCTGGGGCAGCCAGGAGATGAGCGACATGGTCAACGCCGCGCACGCGGCGGGCGTCAAGGTCCTCGTCACCGTGCGCAACTTCAACGACGACGAGATGTTCCAGATGCTGGGCAACCAGGAGCACTTCCACACCGCCGTGCGCACGGCGACAGACCTGATGCGGATGCGCAACCTCGACGGCGTGGTCATCGACTTCGAGGGCACCGACCCCGGGCTCGGGCCGGGCTTCGTCCAGTACGCGGGACGGGTGCGCGAGAGCATCCACGACGTCAACCCCAACGCCCAGCTGGTCGTGGCAACCTACGCGAGCGCCGCCTCCGGGCAGGGCGGCATGTACAACGTCGGCGCGCTCGCCCAGAACTCCGACGCCCTCTTCGTGATGGCCTACGACATGGCCACCGCCAACAACCCGGGCAACGCCGGCCCCAACGCGCCGCTGGTGGGTGGCCAGTTCAACGACACCACCGTCGTGCAGCAGTTCGAGGCGGCGGGCGCTCCCGCCGACAAGCTGATCCTCGGCGTGCCCTATTACGGGGACAAGTGGAGTGTCACCTCTCCCGACCCCGGCGCTGCCATCACCGAGGGGCCCGATCCCGCCCCCTATTCGCAGATGCTCGACGACTTCGCCTGCGCCCAGGACCTCAGCCTGCACCCCTGGGAGGCCAACCCCTGGGCCGCCTGGTACTCACCCGCGCAGAACGACCCCTGCGGAGCCAACCTCGGCACCTGGCGGGAGATGTACTTCGAGACGCCCGAGTCGCTGGCGGCGAAGTACGACCTGGTCAACCGCGACGGCCTGCTCGGCACCGGGATCTGGGCGCTCGGCTTCGACACCGGGCACGGCGAGCTGTGGGACGCCCTGCAGTCGCACGTCACCGCGAAGCGCTGAGAGGCAGGCTCGCCAGGACCTCGTAGCGGCTGCCGCCCGGGCCCGGGTGGGAGCGGTAGAGGTGCACCGTCCGCACGGCGAAGGCCGGCAGCTCCGCACCGGCGAAGCGCTGCCATCGGCGGCGTGCGGCGGCGTCGAGGCGCCGGCGCGGGCGGCCGAGGGTGACGTGCGGGTGGAAGCGGCGTGGCTCGCGCGGGAAGCCGGCAGCGTCCAGCGCGGCCTCCACCGCCTCCTGCAGCGCCGCGGTCGGCGCCTCCCCGCTGCGCATGCCGAGCCAGAGGACGCGCTCGTCGCCGTCGCGGGGGAAGGCGCCGAGGCCGCCGAGGGCCGCCTCGTATGCGGGGCTGCGCAATGCCGGCGCCCGCGCCACCTCGACGACCCGGGTCGCGTCGCCGTCCTGCAGCGCGGGCCAGAAGTGCAGGGTGAGGTGCAACCCCTCAGGGCGCACCCACCGCACCTCGGGCAGTGCGGCGCGGAGCTCGCCGAGCAACGCTGCGCCCGCCTCGAGCGCGGGCGGCGCCACCGGCACGGCGAGGAACGCTCGCATGCGTGCGGTCTGCGCCGGCCTACGGCGACCTGGTCGCCGAAGGCGAGGGCGACGTGCCGGGCGACGCCGAGCCCGACGGCGCCGCGGTGCTGCAGGGTTGCTGCGCACCGCTGATCATCACCTGCAGCTGGTCGTTGCTGCAGTACTGCGCCAGCGCGTCGAGCAGCGACTGCTCGAACCAGGCCGGTCGCTCCTTGACGGTGTACGTCTGCGGCGCGGCGACGAGGATGCGGTGCACCGCATGCCCGGCGGGCGTCACCGCGTCGAGGCGGACGATCTCGTAGCCGGCGACGTCGCGCACCGGCTGGGCCACCCGCCTGCCGGGCTGCAGGGCGCGCACCGCCGCGGCGAAGGTCTTGTCGCCGCCGTCGAGGGTGGCGTCGCTCATCACGCCCATGTCGCCGCCCTTGGGTGCGCTGGTGTCGTCGTCGGAGAGCTGCTTGGCCAGCGTGGCGAAGTCGCCGCCCTGCTGCAGCTGCTGCAGGATCGACGCGGCGCGCTCCTTGGCGAACTCGTCCTCCAGCCGCTGCTCGTTGATGCGCGAGCGGATGGCGTCGCGGAGCTGGTCGAGCGAGCCGCCCGCCTCGGCGAGCTGCGTCTCCAGCTGCGACTGCCCGCCGGCCGACTTGGCGTCCGCCTGCACCTCCTTCTCCACGTCGGCGTCGCTGGCGGCGAGATGGCGGAAGGCATCCTCCTGGGCGATGATGCTGTCGATGATCAGGCTCTTCAGCACGTCGGCGCGCAGCCCGCTGAGCATCGCGTCGTAGCCCGAGGAGCCCGGCGTGGGGCCGCCCCCCTGCTCCACCGCGGTGAGCGCGCTGTTGAGCCGCAGGTCGAAGAGGCTGCGCGGGATGCTCTGCTTGCCCACCACGGCCACGGGAGCGTTGGGGGACGGAGAGGGCGCCGGGCTCGATCCGCAGGCGGCCAGCGCCAGGGCGGCCACCAGGCCGGCGAGGAGGGGACGGGACATGCCGCCGGGCAGTCTACGCAGGGGCGGCCGTGGAGCGCCGTCGCAGCGCGGGCCCGAGCGCGGTGCTGACGCCGACCGCGCCGACCACCAAGGCGCCGATGCTGATGGCGGTGAACAGCGGCACGGCGTGGGCGAGCAGCCCGTAGGTGAGGGTGCCCACCGTCTGCAGCCCGGCGAGGATGGTCGAGTAGAAGCCGAGCAGGCGGCCGCGCATCGCCGGATCGGTCTCGGTCTGGATCAGCGTGACCATCGAGGTGTTCATCGCCAGGAAGCCGAGGCTGATGCCCACCAGCGCGGGCAGCGCGAAGCCGAGGCGCCCGCCGGTGGCGAGGGTGAAGAGGCTGGCGGCGTAGATCACCGCGCCGACCAGCAGGAGGCGGCGGCGCACCTCGACGCGCCCGCCCAGGGTGGCCACGAAGACGCTGCCCACCAGCGCGCCGAAGCCACCCGTGGTGTAGAGCAGGCCGAGCACCTGCGAGCCCGCGTGCAGCTTGTCGTGCGCGTACACCGGCAGGTACGGCATGTAGGCGACGCCGAAGAACGACAGCGCGCTGACGCAGACGATGATGCCCCGCACCAGCGAGTCGCGACGCAGCAGGCGCAGCGCCTCGACGAGGTCCGCGAACGCCGTGGTGCGCAGCCGCTGCCGCGGCGGGATGTCGGGGACCACGGTGAGCAGCACGAAGAGCGGCCCGATGTAGGCCAGTGCGAGGAACCCGAAGCACACCGCCGGTCCCACTGTCGCGATGAGCAGGCCCGCCAGCGAGGGCCCGGCGATGCGGGTGACGCTCATCGCCACCGAGCCCAGGGCCACCGCGTTGACGACGAGGTCGGCAGAAACCAGGTCGGCGATGAGCGCCTGGCGGGTGGGCAGGTCGAGGGCGTCGGCGGAGCCGAAGACGACCGCGATGACGATGAGCACGGCGAGGCTGGCGTGCCCGCTCGCCACCATCAGGGCGAGCACCCCCGCGCTCAGTCCCAGCACCGATTGCGTCACCAGCAGGATGCGGCGCCGCGGCAGCCGGTCGGCGAGCACCCCGCCGTAGAGCGACAGCACCACCGCGGGGATGCCGTCCGCCGCGCCGACCACGCCGACGGCGGTCTGGCTGCCGGTCGTCTTGTACACGTAGTAGCCGAGCGCCACCGTCTGCATCCAGGTGCCCATGAAGACCGGCCATTGCGACGCCCAGTACCAGCGGTAGGGGCGGACGGCCAGCGCCGGCGGCGGCCAGCGGCGGACCGCGGGCTCGGCGGCGACGGCGATCGCCGACTGGTCTTCGGCGAGGGCTGCGGTGGCGGGGCTGTTGCTGGGCGGCGTCTGCATCAGATCACCGCACTCTCGGGTTGCAGGCCCTCGCCCTGCTCGAACCGCGCGGGATCGAAGGGCGACAGGTCGATCTCCGGCTCGCGTCCCAGCAGGACCTCGGCGAGCAGGTGTCCCATCGCCGGCGCCTGCATGAAGCCGTGCCCGCTGAAGCCGCAGCAGAGCCACAGCCCGGCGAGCTGCGGCGACTCTCCGACGATCGCCTGGTTGTCCGGCGACACCTCGTAGAGCCCGGCCCAGCCGGTGTGGATCTCGGCGCGCTCCAGCGCGGGGACGCGCCAGGTGGCGTGCTCGATGAGGTGCTCCAGGAAGTCCCAGGACACCGAGGTGTCGAAGGACGCCGGCTCGTCGGGATCGCTCATGCCGAGCAGCAGGCCCTCGCCCTCCGGGTGCATGTAGAACGAGGTGTGGAAGTCGACGGTGAAGGGCACCGGGCGCGACAGCCGGAAGGGCTCGGTGACGAAGATGTGCCGCCGGAAGGGACGCACCGGGATCTCCACGCCGGCCATGCGTCCCACCACCGAGGCGTACGGGCCCGCACAGTTGACGACGATCCCGGCGGAAACTCGCTCGCCTGCGGTGGTGCGCACGCCGCTCACCCGGCCGCGATCGCGGGTCACCTCGGCCACCTCGCATCCCTCGACGACGGCGGCGCCCAGCCGGCGAGCCGCAGCCGCGTAGCCGCCGGTCACCTCGTTCGGGCCCGCCAGGCCGTCGCTGGGGCAGAAGGTGGCGGCGTGCAGGTCGTCGGTGCGCAGCTCGGGGACCAGCTCGCGGGCGCGCTCGACGTCGAGCAGCTCGGCCTCGCGCAGGCCGACGCGGTGCTGCATCTCGACGTTGCGGGCGAACTGCTCCGCCTCCTCGGCGGTGCCGGCCAGGAAGAGGTAGCCGATCTCGCGCAGGTCGGCGGTGGCGCCGATCTCCTCGGGGAAGCGCTCCAGCATGCGATGGCTGAGCATGCCGACGCGCACGTTCACCTCGGTGCTGAACTGCTGGCGCACCCCGCCGGCGTTGCGCGCGGTGCTCCCCTCGCCGAGGCCTCCGCGCTCCAGGAGCAGCGGTCGCATCCCGCCGCGCGCCAGGTGGTAGGCGAGCGAGCAGCCCACCACTCCCCCGCCGACGATGACGCACTCCGCCGACGCCGGAGGGGCCGTGCTGCTCACACGCGCACGCTACGCCGTCACGGCCTGGGCTGCCAGCGCCTCCTGGGGCAGCGGCGCGCCGTCGAGGAAGGCGGTGAGCACCTCGAGCTGGCGGCGGACGAAGTCGGCGTTCCAGCCGTGGCCCGCCTCCTCGATGACGGCGAGCTGCACCTGGGGCAGCCCCGCCGCGACCCTCCGCAGGCCGTCGACGTCGACGATCCTGTCGTCCGCCGCGGCCAGGATCAGCGTCGGGTCGCGGCGGGCCGCCAGGGCGTCGACGTCGCGGCGGCGCAGGCCGTCGCGCAGCCACTCGCGAGTCGCCCGCGGGTTGGCGCGCGTCTGGTTGCGGAAGTTCATGTCGGCGGCGGCGCGGTCGACGTCGCTGCCCTCGACCATCAGCCGCTTGTAGAGGTCGCTGACGACGCGGCGCCGCGAGAGCCAGAGGATGCCGTTGAAGACGCCGGGAGCGGTCATCCCGCCCGCCTGCACGTGGAAGCGACGGCGCACCAGGGTGGGATCGAGCAGCGGCGTGTGCAGGATCAACCTGCCGGTGTGGCCCTCGTGCCGCCGCGCCAGCACCAGCGCGGGCGATGCGCCGAGGCAGAGGCCGCCGACGTCGAAGCGCTCGCCGATGCCGAGGTCGTGCAGCAGCGGCTCGACGGCCGCCGCCATCGCCTCGGCGATGTGGGCGCGGTCGGGCAGGGGATCGCTGCTGCCGAAGCCGGGCAGGTCGGGGACGACCAGGGTGCGCCGCCGCGCCAGCACGTCGAACCACGTCTCGAAGTTCTCCGCCGAGCCGAGGAAGCCGTGGAACAGCACGAGCGGCTCGCCGGTGCCGCCGACGAGGTACCGCACCCGGCGCCCGCCGTGGATGGCGACGTGCTCGTTCATTCGGTGTCGATCTGCGCCCGCTGCAGGCGGCCGCTGTAGTCGATGTAGATCGACTTCCATTCGCTGAACTGGTCGAGGGCCACCCGCCCCGCCTCGCGATGCCCGTTGCCGGTGTCCTTGACGCCGCCGAAGGGGAGCTGGATCTCCGCGCCGATGGTCGGCGCGTTGACGTAGACGATGCCCGCCTCCAGCTCCTCGACGGCGCGGAAGGCGGCGCGCACGTCGCGCGTGTACACCGACAGCGACAGCCCGTAGCGCGTGCCGTTGGCGACGCGCAGCGCGTCGTCGAGCGACGCGACGGGGAGGATCGTGGTGGTCGGGCCGAAGATCTCCTCCTGGGCGATGCGCATCCCCGGGCGCACGTCGGCGAAGATCGTCGGCTCGTAGAACCAGCCGCGAGCCAGGTCGCCGTCGCGCGCCACGTGGCCGCCGAGCAGCAGGCGCGCCCCCTCCTCGCGACCGATCTCCGTGTAGCCGTGCACCCGCTGCAGCTGCTTCTCGTTGACGATCGGGCCGACGTCGACGTCCTCGCGCAGGCCGTCGCCGAGCCGCAGCGCGGCCGCCCGCTCGCGGAGCTGCTCGGTGAAGGGCAGCAGCACGCCGCGCGAGACCACGAGGCGTGACGACGCGGTGCAGCGCTGCCCGCTGGTGCCGAAGGCGCCCCAGAGCGCGCCGTCGACGGCGAGCTCCACGTCGGCGTCGTCGAGGACGACGATGGCGTTCTTGCCGCCCAGCTCCAGCGAGCAGCGCTTGAGCAGCCCGCCGCAGACCTCGTTGACGTGCCGCCCCACCTCGGCGGAGCCGGTGAAGCTGATGCCGCGCACCCCGGGATGGCGCACCAGCGCCTCGCCCGCCTCCTCGCCGAGGCCGAACACGATGTTGACGGCACCGTCCGGAACTCCCGCCTCCCGCAGCGCCTCGACGAAGGCCAGCGCGCAGGCGGGCGTGTCCTCGGCCGGCTTGAACACCACGGTGTTGCCGGCCAGCAGCGCGGGGAAGGTCTTCCAGGAGGGGATGGCGATGGGGAAGTTCCAGGGGGTGACGATGCCGACCACGCCGAGCGGCTGGCGCATGGTCATCGCCCACTTGTCGCGCAGCTCGCTGGGCACGGTCTCGCCGAATGCGCGCCGCCCCTCGCCGGCGATGAACTTGCCCATGTCGACGGCCTCCTGCACGTCGCCCCGCGCCTCGACGAGCACCTTGCCCATCTCGCGCGTCATCAGCCGGGCCAGCTCCTCCTTGCGCCGCTCCAGGATCTGCGCCGCGCGCAGGATGATCTCGCCGCGAGCCGGCCAGGGCGTGCGCCGCCAGTCGCGATACGCGCCGGCCGCGGCGGCGACCGCGTCGTCCACGTCCTCGGCGCCGCTGCGCGCGAAGGTGCCGACAACCTCGTCGTGGCGCGCCGGGTTGCGCGACTCGAAGGTCGCGCCCGAGCGCGCGGGGCGGCGCTCACCGCCGATGAGGTTGCGCCCGTCGACGCTCGCCCCAGCCTCCGTCACGCGATGGCCCCGCGCAGGCTGCTCTCCAGCACGTCGATGCCGTGCGCCAGCTCGTCCTCGCCGATGGTGAGCGGCGGGCAGAGGCGGATGACGTTCTCGTCGGTGCCGCAGCCGAGCACGAGGACGCCCGCGGCGAGCGCGCGGTTGCGGACATCGCTGACCAGATCAGCGGCGGGAGCGCCGCCGGCGTCGAGCAGCTCGAGCCCGATCATCAGCCCGAGGCCTCGCACGTCGGCGAGCGGCGGCGCCCACGCCTGCCAGGTGCGCAGCCGCTGCAGCGCCGCGGCACCCAGCCTGGCGGCGCGATCCGCGATGTGCTCGCGCTCGAGCGCCTCGACGACCGCCGCGGCGGCCGCGCAGGCGATCGGGTTGCCGCCGAAGGTGGTGCCGTGGTCGCCGGGGTGCCAGGCGCGCATCAGCGCGGCCGGCGCCACCACCGCGCCGATCGGCATGCCGTTGCCCAGGCCCTTGGCGACGCAGAGGATGTCGGGCACCACGCCGACGTGGTCGACGGCGAAGTTGCGGCCGGTGCGGCCCACCCCGCTCTGCACCTCGTCGCACACCAGCAGGATGCCGTGCTCGTCGCAGATGCGGCGCAGAGTTGGCAGGAACTCCGGGGGCGGCACCACGTAGCCGCCCTCGCCGAGGACCGGCTCGACGACGATCGCGGCCACGTCGGCGGCTGCCACGGTGGTCGCCAGCAGCCGCTCGATCTCCTCGCCCGCGGCGATGCGGCAGCGCCCCGAGGCGTCGGGCGGGCAGCGCCGCAGGCAGTACGGGTACTCGACGTGGTGCACCCCTGGCAGCAGCGGGCCCATGCCCCTGTGGTACTTCGACTTCGAGGCGGTGAGGGTGAGCGCGCCGTAGGTGCGGCCGTGGAAGGCGCCGCGGAAGGCGATGATCTCGCTGCGGCCGGTCGCCTTGCGGGCCAGCTTGAGCGCGCCCTCGACCGCCTCGGCGCCGCTGTTGCAGAAGAACACGGTGTCCAGCCCCGGCGGGGTGATCCGCGTCAGCGCCTCGGCGGCCTCGATCGACGTGGTGTTGAGCGCGGTCACCGAGGTGTGCCAGAGGCGGTCGACCTGCGCGTGCACCGCGGCGGTCACGGCGGGATGCCGGTGACCGAGGTTGACCACGCCGATGCCGGAGCCGAGGTCGAGGACGTCGCGGCCGTCGACGGTGAAGAGGTGTGAACCCTCGGCGCGGTCGACGACCAGGTCGGAGTAGCGGGCGTAGGCGGGCGAGAGCAGCTCGGCGTCGCGGTCGCGCCAGAGGCGCGCGTGGTCGATCCCGACGGGCAGGGGATTGCTCACGAGTGGACCAGCCTACCCCGCCCCGGCAGGCTGCGGCCCACCCGCCCCAGCGAGAGGAAGCCGGCGAACATCACCGCGATCCCCACCGCCTCGTAGATCCCCAGGGTGGAGATGCTGCCGCCCACGCTCTTGGCCGCCGAGAACCCGGCGGCGATGAGCAGGGCGCCGGCGGTGAGCAGCACGTTGCAGACCACCCGGTCGAGCCCGGCGCGGGTGCGCGCGAAGCGCCACGCCGACCAGCCCGACCCTCCGATGAGCACCAGGCTGCCGAGGATATTGAAGACAACGGCAGCAACGTAGATGGGGTTGCCGTGCCCGGTGATCGCCTCGCCGAGGATGCCCGAGGTGGTGTGCAGCTTGGCCGCGTCGACCGGGACGAGGGCGGCGTCGACGGCCAGGACCAGGGTGAGCACCACCAGGACGACCGCGCCGGCGTTGGCCACCCGGGAAGGGGCGAGCAGGTACACCGTCCCCAGGGCGAGGTAGATGACCCCCAGCACCCCGCCGAGCAGGTAGAACGCCCGGAACAGGGCGACCGAGAACCCCTCTGCCTCGCCCAGCGCCTGGGTCAGCGCCGCCGCGGCGAAGATGAACAGCCCGGCCGCCCAGGCGGCGAAGGCGGGCCGGCGGCTGCGGCGCCAGCGGCCGGCGACGACCAGGCCGAAGGCGGCGGCGAGGGCGGCGGCGAGGGCGGAGGCGGCGATGGCAGACCTCGGATCAATGCTGCATCTGTGCGGGAGGAATCGTTCCAATACCACAATCAGGCGGGGTCGTGAGCGCGTGGAAATCACCCTGGCGGCGAATTGACATCCGGCGCTCAGCGGAGTACACAAGGACGGCCACAGGGCGTCCACTTGTTCGCCCTCTCACGGAATCACGGGACGTGGGGTGCCGCTCCCGGGCCCCATGCAAACCAGGAGGTCAGATGCAACGCATCCATTTGCGGCTGGTACCGTTCCTCGGCGCAGTGTCCTTGGTCGTGCTCGCCGGCTGCGGCACGTCGAACAACACCACCACGTCAGGCTCGTCGAGCAGTGGCGGTGGCGGCCTGGCCAACTGCACGGGCAGCGTGTCCGTGGCCACCGACCTCCCCGTCAGCGGCAGTGACGCGTCCGACGGCAAGCCGACGCAGAACGGCGCCCAGCTGGCCGTGACGCAGGCCACCAACAGCAAGCTGCTGGGCGGCTGCACGATCAACTTCGTCGCCAAGGACGACGCCTCGGTCGCCCTCGGCAAGCACGACCCGCAGCAGGGCGCGCAGAACATCACCGAGCTCGCCGGCGACCAGTCGGTGCTCGGCGTGGTCGGCCCGTTCAACTCCAACGTCGCGCTGTCGGAGCTGCCCATCTCCAACAAGGCCAACCTGATCGAGATCAGCCCCGCCAACACCAACCCGGGCCTGACCATCGTGGGCAGCAACCCCGACATCAACACGGCCTCGCTGAAGCCGACCGGCAACGTCACCTACTTCCGCGTCTGCACCACCGACATCGGCCAGGGCAAGGCGGACGCGCAGCTCGCCGCGCAGACCCTGGGCACCAAGAAGGCATACGTCTTCGACGACCAGGAGACCTACGGCAAGGGCCTCGCCGACCAGTTCAGCAAGTTCTACACCCAGGACGGCGGCAGCATCGCCAAGCGCGTGTCGCTGCCGGGTGACACCAAGGACTTCAGCGCCGAGCTGACCGAGGCCAAGGGCCTGGGCGTCGACGTCATCTTCTTCGGCGGCACCTCGTCGAACGGCGGCGGCATCATCAAGAAGCAGATGGGGGCCGCGGGCCTGAGCAGCGTCAAGTTCATCGGCGGCGACGGCATCGTCGACGACGAGTTCTTCACCGAGGCCACCGCCAGCGGCGCCGAGGGCGCCTACGGGTCGGTCGCCGCGCCCGATCCCACCAAGCTCTCGACGGCAGCCAAGTTCGTCACCGACTACACCGCGGCCTTCGGCAGCGCCCCTGGCGCCTACTCGGCCAACGCGTACGACGCGATGAACATCCTGCTGCAGGCCATCAAGAAGGCCATCACGGACAACGGCGGAACCCTGCCGACCTCGTCCTCGGCCTTCCGCGAGGCGGTCCGCAAGAACGTGGCCGCGACGTCGTGGGACGGCGCCATCGGCCACACGAGCTTCGACGCCAACGGCGACACCACCAACGTTCTGCTGACCATCTTCCAGGCGCAGAGCGGCAAGTGGGCCTACAACTCGACGGTCAAGACCTCGGCCTGACCCTCGGGGTCACCGGACCCCGACCCACCCTTCAGACGGACGGAGAGGGCCCCACGCGGGGCCCTCTCCATGTACCCTCCGGAGTCCGCAGCCCGATCAGCTTCGTCAGGAGGTCTCCTGCGTGCCCGATGGTGAGGCGCCAGCCGCCACTGCGACCCGGGCATCGGTGCGCACCGCGGCGTCCCCGCCGCTGAGGAGCCGGATCCGGCTTCGCGCCGCCTCCCTCTCCGGCCAGATCTTCATCTACTTCCTGTTCGCGTCGTTCGTCGGTCTGGTGGTCGCCGAGGTGGCCACCAAGGGCGGCAACCAGACCGGCGCGCAGATCATGAACGGCCTGCAGATCGGGGCCATCTACGCGCTCATCGCCATCGGCTACACGATGGTCTACGGCATCATCGAGCTGATCAACTTCGCCCACGGCGACGTCTTCACCTTCGGGGCCATGCTCTCGGTGTGGATCGGCGCCCTGCTCGGCAAGGTGGGGCTCGACGTGACCAAGCTGGCCACCAGCAACTTCGCCGGGCTGATCGCCGCGCTGCTGATCATCTTCCCGCTGACCATGGTGTGCACGGGGATGCTGGGCGTGGTCATCGAGCGGGTCGCCTACCGCCGGCTGCGCAACGCGCCGCGCCTGGCGCCGCTGATCACCGCCATCGGCATGTCCTTCCTGCTCGAGGGCATCATGTTCGTGGCCGCGGGCAGCGGCAACTACCCGGCGCAGAAGGACGACTGGATCACCGGCATCGCCTTCACCATCGGCTCGGTGCGGGTGAGCTGGCCGCAGCTCTTCGTGATCATCGTCGCCGTGGTGATGATGCTGCTGCTGCAGGGCTTCGTGCGCTACACGCGGATGGGCAAGGCGATGCGCGCCACCGCGCAGGACCGTGACGCGGCGCTGCTCAGCGGCATCAACATCAACCGCACCATCTCGCTGACCTTCTTCATCGGCTCCGCACTGGCCGCGGCGGGCGCGGTGGTGTACGCGATCTACTACGACCTGCTGCAGTGGAACCTCGGGTTCCGCTTCGGCATCATCGCCTTCACGGCGGCGGTCCTGGGCGGCATCGGCAACATCCTCGGCGCCGGCCTCGGCGGTTTCCTCATCGGCCTCATCTACGTCTTCGGCAGCGACCTGCTGGGCGGGCAGTGGGGCAACTCGATCATCTTCGCCATGCTGATCCTGGTGCTGACCCTGCGGCCCAGCGGCCTGCTCGGCATGCGGGTGCCCGACCGTGCCTGACCAGTCCGACATCGCCGAGCCCCAGGCCAGGGTCGACCTCCCCGACACCGGCACGCAGACCAGGCGCGCCGAGAGCGCCTCGGTGTTCTGGCTGGTGGTGGTGGGCGGCGTGCTGCTCATGCTGCTGGCCTGGCTGCTGCCCTGGTTCGTCGAGCAGACGGCGAGCGGCGTCGGGCACAGCCCCATGGACGTCATCGTCTCGGCGCCCACAGGCGTCGGCTGGATCGCCATCTGGGCGCTCGGCATCGGCATGGTGCTGCTCATCGCGGGGGTCGCCTACGACGCCTTCGCGGTCAACAGCGGGAGGGTCGAGCCCTTCCGCTGGAGCCGCATCCGGGCCGGCATCGCGCTGTTCTGCGCCGCCTGCACCCTGCTGGTGCTCGTCCTGGTCACCAGCCGCAGCGAGCTCGTCTTCGGCTCCGTCAGCGCCAACGCGCTCACCGACAACGCGGTGTGGATGATGCTGGCGGGGTCGTTGCTGCTCGCCTTCGCCTACGGGCTGCGGCCCTGGGTGACGTCGCACGGCGGCCTTGCCTTCACCGCGGTGGCCTTCGTCATCGGCGGGCTCTTCCCGCTGATGTTCAACCAGGCCCCGGGCTTCGTGGTCTGGGGCGCGCAGTCGGCGGGCATCTACGTCCTGCTGGCGCTGGGACTCAACGTCGTGGTCGGCTTCGCCGGCCTGCTCGACCTCGGCTACGCGGCGTTCTTCGCCATCGGCGCCTACACCACGGCCTCGATGGCCTCGGCCAACCACGGCCTGCACCTCCCCTTCTGGGTGCTCATCTTCATCGGCGCCGCCGCCGCGGGGCTCTTCGGCGCCATCCTCGGCGCGCCGACGCTGCGACTGCGCGGCGACTACCTCGCCATCGTCACCCTCGGCTTCGGCGAGATCGTGCCGGACATGGCGCAGAACAACCTGTTCGGCGCCACCGGCGGACCCAACGGCATCTCCGGCGTCGACTCGCCGGCCTTCCCGACGCACGGGAGCTCGCTCGACTTCGGCATCTTCGGCATCAACCCGCGGCCGTACTACTGGACGATCCTGGTTCTGATCGCGCTGGTGGTGGTGCTCTTACGCAACGTCGAGCGCTCGCGCCTCGGCCGCGCCTGGATCGCCATCCGCGAGGACGAGGTGGCCGCCTCGGCGACGGGCATCAACACGGTGTCGACCAAGCTGCTCGCCTTCTCCATCGGCGCGTCGGTGTCGGGCTTCGCGGGCGCCTTCTTCGGCGCCATGCTCAGCTCGGTGACGCCGGACAACTTCCAGTTCGCCGTGTCGGTCACCGCCCTCACCACCGTGGTGCTCGGCGGCATCGGCAACATCACCGGCGTGGTGGTCGGCGCGATGCTGGTCAGCTTCGTCATCTTCTGGGTGCTGCCCGAGCTGCAGGGGTGGATGGGCACGCTGGGCAAGAACATCGGCGTGCAGAGCCTGGGCACCATCCAATACAGCGACTACAAGTTCGTCGTCTACGGCCTCGTGCTGATCAGCATCATGCTGCTGCGACCATCGGGCTTGTTACCGAGCCGCGCCCGCAAGGTCGAGCTGGAGACCGGTGCCGAGTCCGAGCCGCTGGCCGCGGTCCAGGAGCGCGCGTAGATGGCGCTGCTCGAGGTCGACGGCATCGTCAAGCGCTTCGGCGGCCTGTTCGCGGTGAACGACGTGTCCTTCGACGTGGACACCGGCCAGATCGTCTCCATGATCGGGCCCAACGGCGCCGGCAAGACCACCGCCTTCAACTGCATCACCGGGCTCTACCCGCTGAGCGGCGGCGACGTGCGCTTCAAGGACGTCTCGCTGCTCGGCATGCAGCCGCACCGCATCACCCGGCTGGGCATCAGCCGCACCTTCCAGAACATCCGCCTCTTCTCGTACATGACCGCGGTCGACAACGTCATGGTCGGCGAGCACTGCCGCATGCACGCCAAGGTCTGGGACGACCTCCTGCACACGCGCAGGGCGCGCAAGGAGGAGCGCGCGGTCGAGGCTCGGGCGCTGGGAACGCTGCGGCGCCTCGGGCTGGAGCGCTACGCCGACGTCTACGCGCGCAACCTGCCGTACGGGCTGCAGCGGCGCCTGGAGATCGCCCGCGCCCTGGCCAGCGGCCCGACGCTGCTGCTGCTCGACGAGCCCGCCGCGGGCCTCAACCCGCAGGAGAAGGTGGAGCTGATGGGCGTCATCTCGCGGCTGCGCGACGACGGGCTCACCATCTTCCTGATCGAGCACGACATGCGCGTGGTCATGGGCATCAGCGACCGCATCGTGGTGCTCGACTACGGGGAGAAGATCGCCGAGGGCACGCCCAAGGAGGTGCGCGAGAACCCGCGCGTCATCGACGCCTACCTGGGCAGCGGCGCGTCCGAGGGGATGCGCTCCGCATGACCTCGCAGACCCCCGCTCCCGACACCGGTGGCGCCGCCGTCGCCGACGTCCCCGCCCTGGAGATGCGGCACGTCGACGTGTTCTACGGGCGCATCCAGGCGCTCCACGACGTCTCGCTCACCGTCAACCACGGCGAGATCGTCGCGCTGATCGGCAGCAACGGGGCGGGCAAGACGACCACGCTGCGCACCGTGAGCGGTCTCGTGCGACCCAGCCGCGGCGAGGTGCTGCTCGACGGCCGTGCGGTGCATCACCTCGGCGCCGAGATGATCGCCCGCGCCGGCGTCGGCCACTCGCCCGAGGGACGCCGCCTCTTCTCGCGGATGACGGTGCGCGAGAACCTGGAGATGGGCGCCTACGCGCGCCGCGACGAGAGCGACATCCGCTCCGACTTCGACCGCATCTACACCCTCTTCCCCAGGCTGCGCGAGCGCGAGGGACAGATCGCCGGCTCGCTGAGCGGCGGCGAGCAGCAGATGGTGGCCATCGGGCGCGCCCTGATGGCACGCCCGCGCGTGCTCCTGCTCGACGAGCCCTCGCTGG
Organism: Candidatus Dormiibacterota bacterium; assembly: GCA_035652335.1. Classification (GTDB taxonomy): domain Bacteria; phylum Chloroflexota; class Dormibacteria; order Aeolococcales; family Aeolococcaceae; genus DASRDZ01. The sequence goes on along the minus strand of DASRDZ010000085.1, from coordinate 20,272 downwards.
GGCTGGCGCCGATCCTCGTCGACACCATCTTCCAGGTCATCGCCGAGATCAACTCCACGGGGACGACCGTGCTGCTCATCGAGCAGAACGCGCGCATGGCGCTGGCCACGGCGAAGCGTGCCTACGTGCTGGAGACGGGCAACATCGTCATGCAGGGCCCGGCCGCCGAGCTCGCCGAGTCCGAGGAGGTGCGCCGGGCCTATCTTGGCATGTGATGCCTCGACGCCCCCCGGCCGCCGACCCCACCCCCCGCCGCCCGCGCGCGACCCCATCCGCCGCCAGCTCGCGCCAGACGCGCCGGGCTGCCACCGCCGCCGAGGAGGCGCCGCAGCGCTCCGGCTTCGGCCGCGTCCTCCGCGGCCCGGGCACGGTGCTCGGCGGTCTCACCGCCGTCGACGGCGCCTCGCGCAGCCTCGACCGCCTCTCCCGCGCCGCCGAACGCGGCGCCGACTTCATCGAGCGCGCCGAGGCGGAGATCGGCCTGGCCCGCATCGCCGCCCTCATCGACCGCGCCGAGAGCGTGGTCGAGCTCCTCGAAACGATGCAGGAGTCGCTCGCCGAGATCGAGGCGATGGTCGCGGAGCTGCACGAGCACGCGCTCCCGCGACGAACGCCGCACCGGCGGCGCTGAGACCGCGCTACGCCGCGATGGCCTTGGCGTACTCCTCGCGGAAGCGGCCGCGGGCGCGGAAGAGGAGCGTCTCGATGGCGGAGCATGAGACGTTGAGGCGCTCGGCGATGGAGCGGTAGTCGAGGCCCTCGATCTCGCGGAGGATGAGCACCTGGCGGTGGCGGGGATTGAGGCGGTCGAGGACGGAGGCGACGAACCTGGCGGTCTCGCGCATCTCCACGGAGGCTTCGGTGTCGACGACGGTGGGCGTGCCCGCGGCAGGCTGCACGTTGACCATGTCGTCGAGCGATTGGGCAGGGGCGCGCTTGAGGGCGCGCAGGTGGTCGATGCCGATGTTGGTGCCGATGCGCAGGATCCAGGCGCGGAAGTGCAGCTCGCCGGCGGCGGCGCCGATGCGCTGGGCGGCGCGCAGGAACGTCTCCTGGGCGAGCTCCTCGGCGACCGCGGGGTTGCCGCAGAGCCGGGTCAGGCGGCGCAGCACCAGCGGGTGGTGGCGCCGGTACAGTTCCTCGAAGCTGCCGACGTCTCCACCGCGGAAGGCGTCGACCAGGGCCTGGTCCTCTGCGGTGGCGCGGTCGAAGGTGGTCGGCACGGTGTCTGGCAAGCGGCTCCCCTCTCCGGATCAGGGTGTTCTCCGCAAGAAATCTTGCGGTCGGAGCCATGAAGTACCGAACCGTGGCGGGTAAAGGGTTGTGCAGAAGCCGTCACCGGACTGTCATCGGCGCGCTCAGACGCGCGCCAGAGGAGGGGAGGCAGATCCTCCCCTCCTACCCCTCCTCGGCGGGCTGAAGCCCGCCGGGAGTCACCTCTAGTGGCGGCCGGCGGTGGTGAGGAGGGCGGCGGCGGCCATCACGAAGACGCCGTACTCCGCCATCGCACCGCGGGAGACCTTGGGTGCGCATGCTGTGGCGGCGAGGCCGCGCAGGCCGTACCAGAGCACCAGGAGGATCCCGCCCGCGGCGGGAATCTGGGGCCCGTGCGTCGCGGGGATGAGGCAGAGCGACACCGCCAGCGCCGCCAGCACCGCCGCCACCAGCCCGCGCAGGCGCCGCCCGTGCTCGGTGTGGACCGCGTCGACGACGGTGAGGAACGTCCCGGCGAAGACCATCGACCCGCGCACGGGCCCGGTTGCCGTCGAGCACCCCGCGATCAGCACCGGCACCATCACCGCCACCCCGGCCGCGTCGCGCGACAGCCGCAGCCAGGCCTCCTCGCGCCCGGCCAGGCGCATGGCGCTGAGGTGCGGTGCGGCGGCGACGACCAGGACCGCGACGACCACCGCGGGCACCCACAGTCGCGCATCGCTCGTCCCGGCCAGGACGATCGCCTCTCCGAGCAGCGCGGCGATGGGCAGCGCGCCGCTCTCCAGGCCCGGCCGGGCCTCGGGGGGGCAGAAGAGGCGGTCGTAGGTCAGCAGCGCCGCGACGCAGAGGAGCGCCAGCAGCACGTCGAGCCCGATGCCGAGCGGCACGCCCACCTGCTGGGGGCGCACCACCACGGCGACCCCCGCCACCAGCGCCCCGATGAGGAAGTGGAAGAAGGGCGTGCGCAGCTCGGCGAGGGGACCGGGCAGCTGGACGCCGAGCGCCCGCCGCGCCTGCTCGGCGTAGAAGGCGTGCCCCCTCCCTGGACGAGGCTCCGGCGGTCGAATACCCGTTCGGTTATCCACGGCAACCTGTGGAAACTGTGGAAACGACTGGCCTCAGGCCGTCGACGTCCCCGCCCGCCCGTAGTTGTCCTCCAGCCGGACCACGTCGTCGATCTCCGGCGACGAGACCTCGCAGAGGTCGACGTCGGTGACCGCCTGGAAGCGGTGGCGCCGCCCGGGGTGCACGCGGGCGCTCATGCCCGGCGTGAGCCGGTGGGTCTCGACCTCTCCCGCAGCGTTCTCCAGCACCAGGTCGAGCTCACCGGAGAGGACGAAGATGGCCTCGTCCTTCTGCACGTGGTACTGCAGTGACAGGGCCTGCCCGGCGTCGACGTGGATGATCTTGCCCAGGTAGCGGTCGGTGATCGCCCAGCGCAGCTCGTATCCCCAGGGCTTGTCGACGCGACCGGCGTCGACCGGCTGGACGCTCAATGCGCCGCCCCCGCCGCAACCTGCTGTTCGATGCCGAGGAACGACTCCAGCGCGTGCAGCAGCTCGTCGACGCGCGCGCGGGTCGGGGCCTCGCTGTACACGCGGATGAGCGGCTCGGTGCCGCTGAAGCGCACCAGCACCCAGGAGCCGTCCTCCAGGTAGTACTTGAAGCCGTCGTCGTCGCGCGAGCGCGCGATCCGTGCGCCGGCCAGCGACTCGGGCGGGTTCGACTTGATGCGCGCGTACATCGCGTCGCGCCGCTTGTCGTAGCCGTCGCGCTGCAGCTGGATGTCGTGCCGCGCGTAGGCGTGCGGGCCGACCAGGTCCTCGAGGTGGGCGAGGATGCGCGACAGCGGCATGCCGTAGTCGACGATCATCTGGGCCACCATCAGCCCGGCCAGGACGCCGTCGCGCTCGGGCAGGTGGCCGCGGAAGCCGAAGCCGCCGGACTCCTCGCCGCCGATCAGCGCGTCGGTTTCTGTCATCTTCGGCCCGATGTACTTGAAGCCCACCTGGAGCTCGTACACCGGCACGCCGAAGCGCTCGGCCAGCTTGTCGACCATGCCGGTGGTGGTGAGCGAGCGCACCAGAGCGCCGCGCTCGCCCCGCTTCTCCAGCAGGTACATGCAGAGCAGCGCCATCACCTGGAGCTGGTTCACGAAGACGCCGCGCTCGTCGATGATGCCGACCCGGTCGGCGTCGCCGTCGTTGGCGATGCCCAGGTCGTGGCCGCCGGCGCGCATGCGCTCCATCGCCTGCGGCATGTACTGCTCGATGGGCTCCGGATGCAATCCGCCGAAGCCGGGGTTGCGCTCCGCGTGCAGCTCGTCGACCACCGTGCGGCCGCCGGACAGGAGCATGCGCACCCAGCCCGCACCGCTGCCGTGCATCGCCTCGTGGAGGATGCGCAGGCCGGCGTCGCGCAGGCGCGGCAGGTCGACCATGCGGCCGATCTGCGCGATGTAGGCGGGTCGCGGGTCGACGATCTCGACGCGCTCCGCCCGCAGCGCCTCGTCGAACGGCTCGGCGCGCACGCCCTCGTGCTGCGCCCGCACGGTCAGCTCCTCGAGCGCCCTGACCACCTCCGGCGACGCGGAGCCGCCGTAGTCGGGCTTGTACTTGAGGCCGTTGAACTCGGGCGGGTTGTGCGAGGCGGTGACCACCACGCCGCCCGCGGCCCCGCGATCGACGACCGTCCAGGACGACACCTGGGTGGGCGCTGGGCCGTCGAGGAGCAGCACGTGGCGCCCGTTGGCAGCGAGGACGCGTGCCACCTCGCGGGCGAAGAGCTCGGCGCAGTAGCGCGAGTCGTGGCCGACCACCACCGGCCGGGGGTCCTCGGCGAGGTACCAGGCCACCGCCTGCGACACGGCGCGGACGTTGTCGTAGGTGAAGTCGTCGGCCACCACCCCACGCCAGCCGTCGGTCCCGAAGTGGATGGGCTGCGGCGTCACGGGTGGGCATTCTACTTGCCGCGCCCTGACGGGGCAGGACATACTGCCCCTTCACCGTTGTACGGAGAGGGAGTGAGTCGAATGCCGTCCAGAATCGTCAGCACGGGGTCGCGCGCGCTCGTCGCGGTGGCCTCCCTGCTCGTGGTCGCCTGCGGGGATTCCTCGGTCACCGTGCCCCAGGCGGCCCCGTCCGCGCTGATCGCGGGCACGGTCACCGTCAAGCAGACGGGGGACGCGCCGGTCAGCATCGTCACCGGCAGCGCCTCGTGGAAGATCGACGACGCCAGGCTGGTCGACGTCGGCCTGACGGTGCACTGCACGGCGAGCACGGCGGTGACGGTGAGCGCGCGGGCGTCCCTCTACGACAGCAGCGGGAAGCTGGTCGGGGACGCCACCGGCGGGCAGCTCAACGTCAAGCCGGGGGCGGACAGCAAGCTGATGCTGACGGGCCCGACGCCGACGGGGACGGTGAGCTCGGCGACGTTCGAGTTCACGACGATCCCGGCGGCGACGCCGATCCCCGTGGGGGGATAGGACTCACCCGCCGCCTGCCGCGAGCGCGCGAGAGGCCGGCCCGCCCGGCGCTTTCGGGCTGACGCCCTCGCGATCCCTTTTCTTGAATCGCCTCGGCAAGACCTCTCTGCCGCGCTCAGAGCAGGTCGGTGCGGCCCTCGGCGCGGAGGCGGTCCACGACGGCTCGGACCCCCTGCACGCGGTCGGCGGGCACCACGAGCACGGCGTCGCCGGTGTCCACCACCACCAGGTCGCGGGCGCCCAGCACGGCGACGAGCCGCCCCCCGCGGGCGTCGACCAGGCAGCCCTGGGCGTCCACCGCCAGCGCGTCGCCGCTCAGGACGTTCCCCTGCGGGTCGCCCTCGCCATCCTCGCGGCGGGCCTCCAGGAGGTCGGACCAGGAGCCGAGGTCGGACCAGGGGAAGCCGGCCTGGACGACGGTGAGGGCCGAGGTCTTCTCCAGCACCAGGGGTTCGACGGCGGCGTTCTCGATCGCCGCGTACCGGCGGGCCGCCTCCGCCTCGTCGCCCGACGCCCGCGCGGCCACGACCCCGGCAAGGGCGTCGTCCACCGCCGGGGCGGCGGCGTGCAGCTCGCGGACGAAGGCGGAGGCGGTCCAGGCGAAGAGGCCGAGGTTCCAGAGGTGGGAGTGGTCGGCGACGAACGCCTCCGCCCGCTCCGGCGGCGGCTTCTCCACGAAGCCCGCAGCCGTGAAGGCGGCCAGCCCCGAGGCTGCGGCGGAGAGCGCGGCGTCGGCAGCGGCACCGCCTGGGCCGGTCCAGTCCTCGGGATCGCGGACGCGTCCGAGGGCGATGTAGCCGAGCCCCGTCGCGGGGTGGGTCGGGGTCAGCCCGACGGTGACCAGCCCGTCGGTGGCGCAGGCCCACCCCGCCGCTGCCCAGATCGCCGCGCGGTAGGCCGCGGCGTCCCCGATGTGGGCGTCGGCATGGACCGAGCAGATCACCGCCCCCGGGTCGGTGGCGGCGATCCAGCGCACCGCCAGCCCCAGCGCGGGGCCGGTCCCCCGCGCCGTGGGCTCGGCGATGACGCAGTCGGGCGGCAGCCCGGCGGCGACGCCGACCTCGCGGCACGCCTCCGCCTGGGCGGCGACGGTGACGACGTGCACCGTGCCCCCGAGCGGCAGCACGCGGTCGAGCGTCGCCCGCAGCAGCGGCACGCCACCCGGGCCCAGTGGCAAGAGGTGCTTGGGCACGGCGGCGCGGGAGACCGGCCAGAGCCGGGTCCCGCTGCCGCCCGCCAGGACGAGGACGTGGAGGGCCACCGTGGTCTCAGACGCTGGCCGTCGACGCCGAGAGCAGGGGCTGGGTGCCCGCCTCCTCGGCGAGCTGGGCGGCGCGGTCAGTGCGCTCCCAGGGCAGGTCGAGGTCGCTGCGGCCGAAGTGCCCGAAGGCGGCCACCTGGCGGTAGATGGGCCGGCGCAGCTGCAGGTCGCTGATGATGCCCACCGGCGAGAGGTCGAAGTACTCGTCGATGAGGGCGATGATCTGGTCGCGCGGCACCCGTTCGGTGCCGAAGGTCTCGACCAGCACCGAGACCGGCTTGGCCACGCCGATGGCGTAGGCGACCTGGATCTCGCACTTGCCCGCCAGCCCGGCCGCCACCACGTTCTTGGCCACCCAGCGGGCGCCGTAGGCGGCACTGCGGTCGACCTTTGTCGGGTCCTTGCCGCTGAAGGCGCCGCCGCCGTGGCGGGCGTAGCCCCCGTAGGTGTCGACGATGATCTTGCGGCCGGTCAGCCCGGCGTCACCCTGGGGGCCGCCGATGACGAAGCGGCCGGTGGGGTTGACGTAGCGGTGGGTGTTCCTGTCCAGCCACTCGGCGGGGATCACCCGCTCCACCACGTGCTCCTGGACGTCCGCGGTGATCTGCTCGTGGGAGACGTCCTCGGAGTGCTGCACCGACACCAGCACGGTGTCGACGCGGCGCGGCCGGCCCTCGGCGTCGTACTCGACGCTGACCTGGGTCTTGCCGTCGGGACGGGCCCAGCGCAGGGTGCCGTCGCGGCGCGCCTCGCTGAGCCGGCGGGCGAGCTGGTGGGCCAGCTGGATGGGCGCGGGCATCAGCTCCGGCGTCTCGTCGCAGGCGAAGCCGAACATCATGCCCTGGTCGCCGGCGCCGCCCACGTTGACGCCCTGGGCGATGTCGGGCGACTGCTCGTCGATCGACACCAGCACGCCGCAGGTCTCGTAGTCGAAGCCGTACTTGGCGCGGGTGTAGCCCACGTCCTTGATGGTCTGGCGCACCACCCGCGGGATGTCGATGTAGCAGTCGGTGGTGATCTCGCCGAAGACGAGGCAGGCCCCGGTGGTGAGGGCGGTCTCGCAGGCCACCCGGCCGAGCGGGTCCTTGCTCAGGACCGCGTCGAGGACGGCGTCGGAGATCTGGTCGGCGATCTTGTCCGGGTGGCCCTCGGTCACCGATTCGGACGTGAAGAGGCGGCGTGCGTCGGGGCGCATGGGCAGGTCCTCCACCCCACCGGCGGCCACCGTGGCGCCTGATGCGCCACCGGCCCGCTCCTGTCCGGGGTCGCCCGGATGGTAGCAACCGCTCCAGATTCCGTGTAGTGTTACCCGCAACTATCAGGTTCCGGTCGCCGTCACACGTCGCCGGAGTTGTCAGAGGTCTAGGCGCGTGCCGGTCGATCAAACCCTACGGTGCCGCGATTGCGGCGTGGATTTCCTTTGGACCGCTGGTGAGCAGGAGTTTTACGCCTCCCGCGGGCTCACCAACGCTCCTTCCCGTTGTCCCTCCTGCCGCCAGGCTCGGAAGGCGTCCAACGGCGGTGGTGGCGGCGGCGGCGGTTACGGCGGCGGTGGTGGCTACGGCGGCTCGCGCGGCGGCGGACCCCGTGAGATGCACGAGGTGACCTGCGCAGGGTGCGGCGGCATCGCCCGCGTCCCCTTCCAGCCTCGTGGTGATCGTCCCGTCTACTGCAGCGACTGCTTCCGCGCAGCCGCTCGATGAGCGGGGAGCTCCCTGAGGGCGCCCTTGCGGTCGGCACTCGGGTGACGTTTCCGTACGGCGGCTCACGCCGTACGGGGACCATCTCCGACGTGTCGGCGATGCCGGATGGTGGTGGCGGGACCACCACCGCGTATCTCATCGACGTGGGCCAGCGGAAGGTGTTCGTGCAGGGGGGCGGCGTCGTCCCCGCCGGGGAAGGGCCCGCCCAGGGCTTCGACGCGGTGGCCGAGGGCGTCGCCTACGGCCGCAGGCGCCCGCGCAACCAGCGCCGGCGCTGACCCTGCCCGTCGCTCAGCCGAGGCTCTCGTAGAGCTCGGCGTAGCGCTGCACCATCTTCTCCGCCGAGTAGCGGTCCTCGGCCAGCTCGCGGGCGGCGGCTGAGCAGCGGTCGAAGTAGGCCGCGTCGCTCAGCAGTCGCTCCAGGTGGTCGGCGATCGCCTCCTCGTCGGGGTGGCCGACCCGCACCGCCGGGCTGCCGTCGGCCATCTCGTCGAGCGGCTCCAGCGGGCTGATGACCACCGGGCGGCCGCAGGCGAGCGCCTCCAGCAGGGTCATCGGCAGCTCCATCTTCATCCCCAGCACGGTGGGCTGGAAGAGCACCGCCGAGGAGGCGAGGATGGCGGCGCGCATGTTGGCGATGGCGCCCAGCTCGACCAGGGCGTCGCCGGTGATGCCGTGCTCCTCGGCCCTGGCGCGCATCTCCCGACCCTTCTGCGCCGGGTCCTCGCCGGGGCGCAGCCGCATGCCCACCAGCAGGCGCAGGTCGGGCACCCGACGGCGCAGCCGCCCGGCCACCTCCAGGGCGGCCTCGAGCCCGCCGCCGCGATCGTGGTGCCCCGCGAACAGCACGGTGGGACGCGGCTCGAGGCCGAGCATGGCGGCGGCCGACTCCGAGCTCTCGGGATGGAAGCGCAGCAGGTCGACGCCGGGCGGGATGAGGTGGACGCCGGGAACGCCGCGCTGCAGCAGGGTCCGCTCGGTGCGGCGGGAGAGGACCACCGTGGCGGTGGCGCGCCGCAGCGGTTCGTTGGGCAGCACCTCGCCGCTGGGACAGGTCAGGAGCAGGGGACGGCGACGCAGCGCGGGCAGCACCATGAGCAGGCGCTGGGTGACCAGGTTGCCCTGGAAGGTGATGACCGCGTGGATGAGGTCGACGTCGGGCGGGTGCAGCGCCAGCCAGCGGACGATGCGCCCCTTCTCGCGTGCGGTGGGAAGCGAGTTGCGGAAGTTGAGGGCGGCGCGGACGTGGTGCGGCGGCCACGGCGTGGGGTCGATGCGGTCGCCCACGAACGTGTAGCGGACGCCGGTCTCACCCAGGACGAGGGTTCGCGCCAGGTTCTTGTCGCCGCTGTTCCATGGAGGGGCGACGGGGTGTGAGGTCAGCAAGAGGACGTTCTTCACGCGGCCGCATCACGGTACACGGCGAGAGTGCGCTGCGCGGCATTTCTCCAGGGGAATTCGCGGGCGCGCTCGGGCCCGGCGCTGCGCGCCGCGCGCTGCCACCCGGAGTCGCCGAGTGCGGCGGCGAGGGCTGCGGGCCAGTCGGTAGCGGCGCTCGGGAGGTAGCGAGCGACCTGGGCGCCGACCTCGCGCAGGGGCTGGATGTCGCTGGCCAGGACCGGTGCGCCGGCGGCCAGCGCCTCCAGCAGGGGGAAGCCGAAGCCCTCCACGGCGCTGGGCACGGCGACCAGCGTTGCGCCGCGGTAGAGGGCGAGCAGGTCGGCGTCGTCGATGCCCGCCAGCGCGGTGAAGGCGACGCCGCCGCGCGACGCCTCGGCCTCGCTGCCGTCGGGCAGGCGGGGATCGGGACGGCCGACACGCACCACCGCCGGGCGTTGCGACGCGGGCAGCTGCGACAGCGCGCGGAGGAGCTGCGTGTAGCCCTTGTGCGGACGCGGCCGGCCCACGATGAGGACATAGCCGTCCGCAACTCCCAGGGCCGTGCGGCGCGCCTGCTCGGCGTCGGGCTCGGGATCCGGTGGCATGTCGACGCCATGCGGGACGACGCGGATGCGTTCAGGGCGCACGCCGTAGAAGCGCGTGAGATCCTCGGCGCTGAGCCGGCTGGGCGTGATCACCAGGCGGGCGCGGCGGGCGGAGGTCCACACGCCGCCGCGGTAGACGGCGCGCTGGGCACGCGTGAAGTACTGCGGGAAGCGCTCGGGGATGCAGTCGTGGTGGGTCACCACCACCGGCGCCGGGACGAGCAGGGGCACCGCGGGGAATGGCGAGTGCCAGACGTCGAGGTGGGCGCGCCGGGCGGCCAGCGGCAGCTCCAGCTGCGCCCACGGCGATTCCGGGCGACCGCCGCGGCGCGGGCGCAGCGCGGTCAGCCTGCCGCCGGGGCTGGGCAGCGGATGGCGGGGCGGGTCGTCGTCGCGCGGCCAGACCGCGAGCGTGTCCGGCGCGTCGGGCAGCAGCAGCAGCTCGTGCAGCAGCGCCGCGACGTAGCGCCCCACCCCGTCGTAGCGCGCGCTGCTGAACCGGGCGTCAAGACCGATGCGCATCGAGTGCCGGTGTGGCCACCATGCTGACGCGCGGCGGTGCCACGGCGAGCTGCTCCGGATAGGGCACGTACCAGAGGGCGATGTGCCAGAAGGTGTGCTCCGACACCCCCCACTTCTCCACCCCGTGCCTGGTGATGAGGTCGTAGAGCTGCCGGCTGACGTTGTTCATCAGCCAGATGTCCTTGTCGCTCAGCACGTACCAGTGGACGTCGCGCGTGGCGAGCACGGTGGGACGCGACTCGGTGGTCAGGTCGTAGGTGTTGTTCGGGAAGACGAAGCGCAGGATGTCCGCACCCGCGCCGGGCAGCGCGATGGTCTGGTGGGCCGGCACCACGTTGGCCACCAGGTTGCTGATGGTGATGAAGCCGTCGTCGTCCTGGACCGCGAAGCGCTGCGTCCACACCTGGACGTTGGGACGGATGACCAGGAGCCCGACCACGGCGACGACCAGTCCCACGTTGATCACCGACACCAGACGCAGCGCGTCGCCGCGGCGCCAGGCGGCGCGCACCTCGCGCACCAGCCGGGGGATGTTGAACGAGTACACGTAGGCGACCGTTGCCAGCACCGGGATCATCAGGTAGTAGAAGAACTGGTCGTTGAGAGTGCCGAACTTGATGAGCCCGGCGAAGAAGATGAAGGTGACCAGCGTCCAGGAGCTGAGGAACTTGCTGGCCCGGTCCTTGCGGCGCCAGAGGATGACCATGGCGGGCACGGCGAGCAGGATGCAGAGGTAGCTGGTCCAGTAGTCGGCGGCGTTGACCAGCAGGGCACCGGTGAAGCTCACCCCTGGACGGTTCCAGCCGGTGTACTGGAAGACACCGACCAGCCGGTCGTACTGGAACTGCTTGAGGCTGAGGAACTGCCCGCCCCAGCCCACCGCGTACGACCAGATCGGGTACACGGCGTAGGTGAGCCCGGCGCCGGCGATGATGGCCACCGGCTCCTTCCAGCTCATCTCCTTGCGCAGCCAGAGCAGGATGGGCACACCGAGCGCGAAGAAGGTCAGCTCCTTGCTCAGCAGCGCCAGCCCGAAGAGCAACCCGGCGATGGCGCGCCGCTTCCAGGTCCAGCGTCCCGACGACGACCAGCAGAACCACAGCGCGAACAGGATCCACATCGCCGCGAAGGGCTCCAGGTAGAGGCGCCGGGTCACCCTGATGACGAACGGATCGCTGACGTAGAGCAGCCCCATCGCCCAGCCGGTCCAGATGCCGCGCAACCGCCAGCCCAGCCAGAACAGGCCCACCGCCGTGGCCGCGCCCAGGCCGGCGTTGAGGATGCGCATCTGCAGCGCAACGTCCATCACCGGCGCATGGGCGAGGCCGGTGAGCCGGATGATCGGCGCCTCGATGAGGAAGAAGAGCGGCGGCTGCCAGAAGAACGGCATGTCCTGCACGGTCAGCCCCTTGCCCGAGGCGACGTTCTGGCCGGTGCTCGCGTAGATCATCTCGTCGATGTGGATGTCGGGCGTGACCGTGTGGCGGAACCCGTTGACGAAGAGCGCCAGCGCGAAGAGGACGAGCGCCGAGATCAGGACGCCGGGGGGAACGGCGGCGATGCGCTCGACCATCGTTCGCTTCGGCTGCGGCGCGGCGCGCGGCAGGGCGACCGGGATCGCCGGCGCGTCCGGGAGGGCGGGCCGGCGGCGGACGCCGGGGACGGCGAGGTTCACGCCTTGAGGACCACGATCAGGGCGATGGCGATCAGGGCGAAGCCGAGGAGGAGGCCGGCCACGAGGCGGACCAGCTGCCGGCCCGAGGGCAGGCGGGTGGGGCCCGCGGCCTCGGGGTCGCCGCGGAGCTGGCGGACCTCCTGGCGGAGGTTGGCCAGCTCGGCCAGGAGAGGGGCGACGACCGACTCGAGGTCGGAGTCGCCGGGGGCGGCGGGGCGGCGGCGGCGCACCGGAGCGCGGGGGGACCTCTGAGGCGGCGCCGTTTGCGAGGTTTCGGCCTCGGCAGCGAGAGTCTCCGGCGCCGGAACCACCGCCGCAGCCGGACCCACCGGCCCTTCGTGCACCGGCGGCGCCACCTCGGCAGGTGGGGCCTCGACAGCAACCGGATCGACCTCGAGCTCAGCGGCAATCGGATCGTCCGTCGCCGGAACCACCGCCGCAGCCGGTTCCACCGCAGCTTCGTGCGCCGGCGCCACCACCTCGGCCACCGCCGGAGCCGCGGGACCGTCCACCACCGGCTCCATCGCCCGCGCCACCGACCAGGCAACCCCGGCCCCGTTGCCGTCACCCGGCTGCGCCTGGTCCGCCGGCTCCACCTCCACGGCCGCCAGCCGCCCCCGCCTCCACGGCCACCGCGCCGCCCGGGGGGGCGCCTCCTCCACCGGCTCCCCGACGACCTCCGCCACCGCCGGCGCGGCCTCGCCAGGCTCCTCCCTCGCCGGCGCCTCGACCACTGCCGCAACCCCCGCCCGCTGCTGCTCCAGCACAGCCCGGCGGGCCGCCGCCTTGCGGGCCAGCTCCGCCCGCTCCGCGCGGAGCGCGGCCAGCTCCGCCTCCAGGTCGGTGACGGTGTCGCGGGTGAGCAGCGAGACGTCGGAGGGGACGCGCAGGGTCCGCTGCCCCTGCAGCTCGTCGACGTCGACGCCGCTCAGCGCATCGCGGATGGAGTCGCGGAAGTGCTGGCGCAGGCGCGAGCCACCCTCAGCGGGCTTGGGGCGCCGGCCGGAGGGCTCGGACGGCGTGCTCTCGCTGTTCCGGGCCATTGGAGGCCAATATAGCCTCGTCCCCCCGCACGGCCCCCGTACCCGTTGCACTGTGGTGGCAACCGGGTGACCGTCGCGACACGCGTGTCCCGGATAATCCAGCACTCAGATGCCTCCCGCCCGCGCCAGGCTCCTCCTCGCGCCCAGCCTGCTGGCCGCGGTGCTGGCCGGCTGTGGCAGCCCCGCAGCCACTCGGCCCACCCCGACGCCGATCGTCAGCAACCTGCCCAGCCCGCTGCCGGCCGCGACGCCGTCCACGTGCGCGCGTACGGTGACCCCCCAGGCGAGCCCAGGTCCGCTGGTGCCGCCGCGCGGGAACGTTCCGGCGGGCGCGCCCGTGACCCAGGGGATGACGCTGTTCTCGGTGGTGTCTCCCGGCATCCTGGCGCGCGGCGGCACGCCGGACGCGGCGGGCTTCAACTGGTTGAAGCTGCACGGCTGGAAGAGCGTCGTCGACGTGCGCACCACCGACGACACGACGTACTCGGACTTCGTCGCCGATCGCTTCCAGTACCTCTTCCTCCCCGTCGACGCCGCGCTGGCACCGACGCCGGACCAGGCCCGCAGCTTCCTCTGCTTCGTGGTGAATCCCGCCAACCAGCCGGTGTTCGCACATGACAACTCGGGCGCCGAGCGGGTGAGCCTGTTCATCGCCCTCTACCGCTACGCGGCGCAGGGGTGGCCGATGGACATGGCGGTGCGTGAAGCCAAGGCCTACGGTGACAGCCTCACGCTGGAGCAGCTCACGTTCCTGCAGGCGTGGGCGAACCAGTACCCGCCGGGCACCATTCCCTAGACTGCGCCGTGGTGCAGTCGTCCGACGAGAGCAACCCCGAACCGAGCGCTGACACCAGCGCGGCGCGGGGCAGCGGCATGCTGGCCGCGGCGTTCCTCGTCGTCGGCGCCGGCAACTACGCATTCACGCTGGTGACGGCGCACATCATCGCGCGCGCCAACTACGGCGTCCTGGCGCTGGCCACCAGCTTCCTCTTCTTCACCGCCTGGTTCACCGCCTCGGGGTTCCCCTGGACGGCGACGCGACGCCTCAGCGGCGAGACCGACATGGCGCGCCGTGCCGCCGTGCTGCGCGGCGCCATGATCGGCAACCTGCTCGTCGCCACCGCTCTCGCCCTCGTCCTGCTGGTGCTGACCTGGACGGGCGCGTTCAAGCTCGCCGGCGAGTCGTCGGCGCCGGTGGTGCTGGCGGCGGTGACCTGCAGCCTGAGCGGCGTCAACACCGTGCTGCGCGGCGGCCTGCAGGGGCTCTTCCGGTTCCGCACCGTCGCCTTCGCCAACATCATCGAGACCTCGGTGAAGATCGCCCTGGGGGTGGCGCTCGCGGTCTCGGGGCTGGGGGCGACCGGCGCCGCCATCGGCATCCTGGTGGGCATGGCGATGTCGACGCTGTACTCGCTGTGGTCGCTGCGCGCCGTGCCACTGCTGCGCGGCCACGGCTTCGGCGGCTGGGAGCTGCTGCGCGAGACCATCCCGCTCTTCGTCGGCACCGCGGGCATGGCGCTGATGACCTCGGTCGACCTCTTCGGCGTCAAGCTGCTCTCGCCGGCCAGCGGCTCCAACGACAACGCCGCGCTGTACCAGGCCTCGGTGACCCTGGCGCGCATCCCCTACTTCTTCGCCAGCGCGATGACCACCGCGGTCTTCCCCCACGTCGCCCGGCTGCGCGACGACGTCGAGGCCGCCGCGCTCTACGTGCGCAAGGGCATCCTCTTCCTGCTCACCCTGCTGACGCCGATGAGCCTGGTGATGATCGCCGAGCCCGACGACGTCCTCGCCGTGTTCCTGCCCTCGACCTACGCCGACGCGGCGCCGGCGCTGCGCACCATCGCGGTGGGCACCACGTTCCTCGCCCTCTCGACGTTCCTCGTCGGCGTGCTGCAGGCGGCGGGGCGCGACCGCATGCCGGCGTTCCTCGCGCTGGGCGCGGTGGTCGTCGAGGTGGTGCTGCTCGCCGTGCTGATCCCCGTCGGCGTGCAGCACGGTGGCTCCTGGCCGCTGGTCGCGGCGGGCACGGCCTTCGACGTCGCCGCCGTCGGCGTGTGCGTGACCCTGGCGGTGACGGCGTGGTGGCAGTTCCGCTGGCAGATCCGCTGGCGCGGCCCTGCGGTGTTCGTTCTCTCCTGCGCCGCTCTGCTCGCCGTGCTGGAGCTGATGCCGCACGAGGGGCGCATCCCCATCGTCGTCGCATCGATGGCCGGAGGCGGGGTGTACGCGGTGCTGGCCGTCGCGCTGGGGCTCCTCTCGCCCGGCGACCTGCGCACGCTGCGCGACGCGGTGCCCATCAACCGCGGCCGCGGTGGCGGTGCGGCGGCGCCGACGCCCTCGCGCTGACCGGTCAGTCGGTGACGCGCTCCTCGGCGGAGCGCTGCTGCAGCAACCTCTCACCCTCGCGCATCTCGCGACGGCGGCGAAGGCGGTGCACCCCGTAGAGCACCGCACCCAGCACGACGACGCCGGCGAGCCCGACATAGCCGGCGCGTGAGACCAGCTGGATGAGATGGTCGAGGTTGCCGCCGACCAGCAGCCCGGCGGTGACCACGGCCGCCACCCAGATCACGCCGCCCGCCGCGTTGGCCAGCAGGAAGTGCGTCCAGGGCATGTGATGGAGTCCGGCGAGCGGTCCCGCGAAGATGCGCAGGATGGCGACGAACCGCCCGAAGAACACGGCCGTCCATCCGTGCCGCTCGAAGAAGCGCTCGGCGACGGCGACGCGGCGCGGGTCGTAGACGTTGCGGATGCCGCGCGCGCTGATCAACCGCTGCCCCCAGCGGTGGCCGACCAGGTAGCCGGTGTTGTCACCGAGCACGGCGCCGGAGAGTCCCGCCGCGGCCACGCCGGCGGGGTTGAGATGTCCCTGCGCCGCCAGCACCGCGCCGATGATCAGCGCGGTCTCACCGGGCACGGGCACGCCGAGCGACTCGATGCCGACGCCGAGGAAGACGATGAGGTAGCCGAGGTGCTCGACCAGGTGGAGGAGCTGCTGGTCCACGGCGGTCTAGCGCCGCGACGAGGGGCGGCTCGTGGCCCTGGCGGTCAGGTCCCGGCCTGCGCCATGCGCTCGAGCCGGGAGATGCGGTCCTCCAGCGGCGGGTGCGTCGAGAAGAGGTTGCCGAAGCTGACCCGGCGGCCGCCGAAGGGGTTGACGATGTAGAGCGGGGCGATCGCCGGCGCCACCTGCATGGGCACCTGCTGGGTGCGCATCTCCAGCTTGCGCAGGGCGTTGGCCAGCGCCATCGGGTCGCGGCTGAGACGTGCGCCGCTGGCGTCGGCCTGGTACTCGCGCGACCGCGAGATGGCCAGCTGGATGATGGCGGCGGCGATGGGCGCGAGGATGACCAGCAGGAGCAGGGTGATGATGTTCTCGCCGTCCTCGCCGTCACGCCCGCCGACGTTGCCGAAGAACATGGCGAACTGCCCGATCTGGGCGATGAAGGAGATGGCCAGCGCGATGGTGGCGGCGATGGTGGCGGTGAGGATGTCGCGGTTGCGCACGTGGCTCAGCTCGTGGGCGAGCACACCGCGCAGCTCGCGCTCGGTGACCAGGTTGAGGATGCCGGTGGTGCAGCACACCGCGGCGTGGCTGGGGTTGCGGCCGGTGGCGAAGGCGTTCGGCGAGGGGTCGTCGCAGACGTAGACACCCGGCTTGGGCATGCCGGCGTCGGCGCAGAGCTCGTCGATGATGCGATGCAGCTCCGGTGCCTCCTGGGGGCTGACGGCGACGCCGCGCGCTGCGGCGATGGCCAGCTTGTCGCTCTTCCAGTAGGTCACGCCGTTCATCACCAGCGCGATGACCGCGGCGAAGATCAGGCCCGAGCGTCCGCCGACCACGCCGCCGATGAGCAGGAAGAGCCCGTCGAGCAGGGCCAGCAGGAAGGCTGTCTTGATGTTCTGCCACATGGTTGTCGTGGTGCTCCTGTGTCCGCCGCCCGGCGGTCGGGCCGGGTGGTGCGCGAACGGCGTCAGCGTACCCGTTCTCGGCCCACCCTACGCGGCTCCTGTTCGGGGCCGATAAACGCTCCCGGCTACGTGGTGGCGGGCCGTCCCGCCGCGCGGGTGGCCGCGTCCAGCGCCGCCTCCGCCTCGACGCCCAAGGCGTGGGCCGCGGCCGTGAGGGTCCGCTCGACCTCGCGCATGCCCACCTCGCCCATGTGTCCGGCGCGGATGCCCCTGCCCGCGAAGGGGCCGAGGCAGGCGGCGACGACCACCCCCTGGTCGGCCATGCCGGCGCGGAGCCGGGCCTCCTCGACGCCCTCCGGCGTGCGCAGGGCGCTCAGCGTCGGGGCGAGGGCGTCCGCGTCGGTGAAGGGGGTGAGTCCGAGCTCCTCGAATCCGGCGCGGATGGCCCGGGCGACGCGCTCGTGGCGCAGGAAGCGGCGTTCCAGCGTCTCCGCCGCGACGGCGTCGAGGGCCACCTCGAGGGCGCGCAGCAGGCTGGTGGCGTGGGTGGAGAAGTAGCGGGTGGGGTCGTCGACGGCGGCGTCCCAGCGGCGCAGGTCGGCGTAGTAGGCGGGGACGGCCCCGATCTGAGCCCGGCGCTCCCGGGCACGCTCGCCGACGCCGAGGATGGCCAGGCCCGGTGGCACGGCGAGCGCCTTCTGCGCCCCGGTGAGGACGACGTCGACGCCCCAGGCGTCCATCTGCTCGGCCACGCCCGCGGTGGCGCAGACGCCGTCGAGGACGGTGATCGCACCCGTCTCGCGGGCGACGGCGGCCAGGCCGGCGACGTCGGCGAGGACACCGGTGCTGGTGTCGACGTGGGTGATGGTGACCAGGCTCGGCGGCGTTCCGGCGCAGGCGCGCCGCAGGGCCTCGGGATCGACGCGCGTGCCCCACTCGGCCTCGACGGTGGTGACCTCGATGCCGAAGGCGCGGCCGATCTCGGCGAAGCGGTCGCCGAAGTAGCCCTGGCTGCAGACCACCATGCGCTCGCCCGCCCTGGCGTGGTTGACCACCGCCGTCTCCATCGCCAGCGTGCCGCTGCCCGCGAACGCGTAGACGCGGGCGCCGGCGCTGCCGAAGCAGGCGCGCATCCCCTCGGCGATGCGCCGCATCGTCTGCGCGTTCTCGGGGGAGGTGTGGCTGCGCACCGGTTCGGCCAGCGCCGCCCGCACGTCGTCGCGCAGGGGCGTCGGCCCGGGGATCATCAGCAGCGGCGTCTCCTCCATGGGACCGCGATTGTGGCACCGCGGTTCCCCGTGGCGAACACGCTAGGCTGGTGGCATCGGCGGGCAGACATCACGGAGTCGGAGGTCGAGCGCCATGCCTCACGCGCAGAGTGGAGACGCGCGCATCCACTGGGAGGAGACGGGCAGCGGCGATCCCCTGCTGCTGGTGATGGGCTTCGGCCTCAGCGCCGAGGCGTGGACGCCGATGCTGCCGCTGCTCAGCGGCATGCGGGTGATCTACTACGACAACCGCGGCACCGGGAGCAGCGAGGGTCCGCTCGCCGAGCTGAGCGTCGAGGGGTTCGCCGAGGACGCGGCGGCGGTGCTGCACCACGCCGGCGTCGACCGGGCGCACGTGCACGGGCAGTCGATGGGCGGCATGATCGCCCAGCAGCTCACCCTCTCCCATCCCGAGCTGGTGCACACGCTCGCGCTCGGCGCCACCACACCCGCCCCCGTGCGCTTCGCGCCGGAGGACTCGCAGGGCGTGATCGACCTGTTCATGGGCGCCGCGCTGACGGCGACCGACCCGGAGGCGGGCATGGACCTGATCCTGCCCGCCGTCTTCAGCCCCGAATTCCTGCGCGACAACCCGGCGATGCGCGACCTCTTCATGCAGCTCAGCACCGCGGGCGCGCCGTCCGCCGCGGCGGTGGAGGCGACGGTGCGGGCCATGGCCGACCTCACCAGCGGCAGGTCCTGGGACGTTGCGGACAGGCTTGGCGAGATCTCCGTCCCCACCCTGGTGCAGCACGGCAGCGCCGACCGCATCATCCCCGTGCAGGCGGGCCGCTACCTCGCCGAGCACATCCCCGGCGCCGAGTACCAGGAGCTGGAGGGTGCGGGACACGTGTACGCCATGGAGCGTCCCATGGAGGCGCTGCCGCGGCTGCTGCAGTTCTGGGCCGCGCACCCAATCGGCGCGGCGGTGCGCCCCTGAGTCAGAAGGCGGCGCGGGCGATCTCGCGCCACTCGGCCGGGATCATCTCCAGGTAGCGCTCCAGGGCCGCCTCGTCGAGGCCGGCCTCGCGCAGCGTGGTGGGCAGGCCGAGCGACGCGATGAAGTCGCGGCAGGCGGGGCCGACGCCGCTCGGCTGTGCGGCGTCGAAGGCCGCGCAGAGCGGCTGGACGCGCTCGGGCTCGCGCTGCGCCGTCCAGTCGATCGACGCCGGCAGCAGCACGCACGAGGTGATGCCGTGCCCCACCGCGAAGCTGGCGCCGAGGACGCGGCCGAGCGGGTGGCTCGGCAGGACCGTGCAGGCGGCCAGGCCGATGCCGGAGTACCAGGCGGCGACCTGCGCCTCCTGGCGCGCGTCGACGTCGTGGGCGTTCGCGCGGCAGCGCGGCAGCGTGTCGCGCAGCATGGCGACGGCGCGCAGGCCGAGCTCGATGGCGAAGCGGTCTCCCTCTGGCGCGTACACCGACTCGACGGCGTGGTCGAGGGCGCGGATGCCGGTCGAGAGCCACAGCCGTTCGGGCGTGTGGAGCGTCAGCTCGGCGTCGAGGATGACACTGCGCGGGGCGAGACGCGGATGGGCGACGCCACCCTTGCGGTGCGTGGCGTCGTCGGTGACGCCCGCCGTGGGGGTGAACTCCGCGGCGCTGAGCGTGGTCGGCACCGCGAGCTGCGGCGTGCGTCCCTCGTCGAGGTGGTAGAGGGCGGCCTTCGTCGCGTCGATGGGGCTGCCACCGCCGACGGCGACGGCGCCGTCCGCCCGGTGCTCACGCAACAGCGCGGTCAGGCCGTCGACGGCACTGGCGGGGACATGCTCCGTGACACCGCTGAAGGTCGCGACGTGGCGGGCGCCGAGCAGGCGCTCCACACCGGCGATGACCGGCGTGCGCTCGCGCAGCGACCTCCCGGTGACCACGACGACGCGCGACATGCCGAGGGCCTCGCACTCGTCGGGCAGCCTCCCCACGGTGCCGGGACCGACCAGCACGTGCTCGGTGGCGGCGAAGCGATGCTCCCAGGTTGCTGCCATCTCCGCCCCTTACTCGCGGTCGGCGCGCAGCGCCGCCAGCGCAGCGTCGTGGAGCAGCCCGTTGCTGCACAGCACGCTGCCGCCGTCGATGCGCGCGGCACCGGACAGGTCGGTGAGCCGCCCGCCCGCTTCCTCGACGATCACCTGCAGCGGCGCCAGGTCCCACGGGTTGACCACCGGCTCGACGGCGACGTCGACCGCGCCCTCGGCGACGAG
>DASRDZ010000084.1:0-6702 GCA_035652335.1 Candidatus Dormiibacterota bacterium | reverse complement strand
GTCGAGACCCTGCGCCGCCGTGCGCGCGAGCACATCGAGCGCGGCGCCGTGACCGACGCCTATGGCGCCGACCGCGACCGGGTCATCGCCGTGCTCAACGAGGTGCTGGCCACCGAGCTGGTCTGCGTGCTGCGCTACAAGCGGCACTACTACTGCGCGCAGGGCATCAACGCGGGATCGGTGGCGGCCGAGTTCCTGCAGCACGCCACCGACGAGATGGGCCACGCCGACACCGTCGCCGCCCGCATCGTCCAGCTCCAGGGCGCGCCGAACTTCAGCCCCGACGGGCTGGCCACGCGCAGCCACGCGGAGTACGTCGAGGGCGACGGCCTGCTCGACATGATCAAGGAGGACCTGGTGGCCGAGCGCGTGGCCATCGCCTCCTACCAGGAGATCGTGCGCTGGCTGGGCGACGGCGACCCCACCACCCAGCAGATGATCAAGGGCATCCTCGCCGTCGAGGAGGAGCACGCCGAGGACCTGGCGACGCTGCTGGAGTCGATGAGCTAGCCCGGGCGGGACGAACGGCCCTGGCGCCACCGGGCGTCCACGGCGGACGATCGTGAGGAAGCGACCTGTTCACGGTCGCGCCGTCACGGGGTCACCACCATGCCATGGGAGCAAGCGTGGGCGATGTGGCTGCTCTTCGCAGCCCTGCTCATCTACCTGTTCAGCGGACCGGCGCGGGCCGGCAAGCACTGAGCCGCTAGCAGGAACGCCCGCGCGGGCGCCGCCGAGGGCGATCAGCCCCCGGCAGCCCTCGGTCGCGGAGAGCGCCGCCTCAGACGCAGGCGCCGGTGGGGACCTGGACGACGACCTGCTGCGACGCCGCGGTCCGCCAGCTCGCGTCGAAGCCGCGCACGACGACGTGGAGCAGCTCACCGGGGGTGATGTCGCCGGACAGCACCAGGCTGTGGGTCGTGGTCAGGGTGCCGTCCTCGGTGGAGTCGAGGAAGTCGGTGTTGTCGGCGATGGGATCCTGATGGCCGTTCTCCGCGATGGTGACGAGCCCGTCCCGCGCCCAGTCGGCGATGCTCGTGGCCGCCGTCGCCGAGGTCCAGGTCACCTGCACCTGGCAGGTCGAGGTCGGGGTGCTCAGCGGTGTGACCACGACGTTGCTCACCGTGGGGAACGTCGTTCCCGTCCAGATCTGGCCGACGGTGGTGAGGGCCTCGGCGGGGATGCGCGGCTGCCCTGACTGGTTGACGTTCTGCGCGTACGAGGAGCCCGCCCATTCCGAGGACCACCAGTTGGCCGGGTAGTTGGTGAACTTGGTGGCCTCGACGTCGTGGGTGAGCTGCGTGCCCGACTCGCAGCCGAAGCAGCTCACCGTGTACCACCAGAGGTCGGAGTACATGAAGGCGGTGCCGCCGATGACCTCGCCGCTCGGGTTGCTCGCCGTGGCCTCGGCCGCGAGGAGGCCGTTCCACATGTCGTCGTTGGCGGTGGACTGGTTGTCCTGCTGCTCGTGGCTGCCCTGCGGGCAGGCGATGTCGACCGTGCCGCTAAGGTTGTCGGGATCGAGGCCCAGGCAGTCGTAGCGTCCGTCGCCGAACTCGCTGAGCAGCACCGGGCGGGTGCTGTCGTCCTGGGAGAAGCAGGTGAACAGCCCGCCGAAGCTCTCGTAGGGGTAGTAGTCGACGGACCAGAAGTCGAGGTTGGGCACGTCGGTGGGGGAGAGCAGCCCGGTGGGGCCGCAGCCGGTGGGTGGCGAGGCGGTGCTCTTGGGGTAGCTGCAGCACATCTTGGTGCTGACCAGGTGGTCGGGATCGTTGGTGTGCATGTAGTCGACGAGCTGGCGCAGGTAGTGCCCACCGCCGCCCGAGCTGCCGTCGTTGCAGCCGCCGCGGTCGAAGAAGCAGGCGCCCCCGTTGGACTGGTTGTCCTCCTCGTTGCCGATGAACCAGAACTGCGTTGCCGGCTTGGCCGCCAGGTCGCTGATGGCCACCGACAGCTCCTGCTCGTAGGCGGGGACGTACGCGGGACTGGCCTCGATCGACTCCGCGCCGCCGAGACCGGCGCTGAGCCAGGCGACGCCGATCCCGGCCGCCCAGAAGGCGTCGGCGCACTGCTCGATCTGCGTCGCCGCGTCGAACAGGTCGGGGTCGAAGGGCGCCTGCACCATGGTGACGCCGGCCCCCGCGAGGAGCTGCGCGTCGGCCTGGCAGGTGGCCGGATCGGCCCAGGTGTTGGCCGGCCAGGTCAGGCCGATCTGCATCGGCCAGTAGACGTACCCGCGCGGGTTGTAGACCTGGGCCGTGCCGCCGTCGACGCTCAGGGTGATCTCGTTGGTGCCCGGCATCCGGGCGGTGACGGACGGCTGTACCGGCGCCGCGCTCGCCACGGCGATCTCGACGGCAGTCCCGGGACTCCACGACGCGCCGGGGCCGGGGCCGACGGTGATGCCCATGGCGCCGGCGGGCGCATGCGGCTCGGTGACCCCGAAGCTCTGCCAGATGCCCTGCAGGCGGATCGGCGCCGTCGAGGTGACCGCGCCGGCGGCGTCGCTGAGATGGAGCTGGACCACCGCCCCGATGCCGCCGACCTCGCGCACGTAGCCGCGCACGCCGAACGTCTTCCCGGCGACGGGGTTGGCGGCGCCGGCCAGGGTGGCGAGGGGCAGCGGCGCGGTCGCCGTCAGCAGCGTCGCGTCGCGGCCACCGGGGGCATCCCCCGTGGCGGCGGCCAGGTCTGCGCTGGTCGCCGTCCAGCCGTCGACCGAGCCGGCGGAGGCCGCGGCGCCCGATGGAGCGAGCCAGGCGAGCGAGGACGCCAGCAGCGTGACGGTGCCGGCAAGCGCGGCCATCCGGCCGGAACGGCGGCCTCGGGACATGTCCACCTCCTTCCCTTGCACCGGGCACGGTGCAATAAGTAAGAGACTCTGACAAATACTGGCCCGCGCTGGCAAGCCCGCGGCCGCCGATGAGTCGGCAGACTATGCGCCGTCTCACCTGCAGGCTGACACCCAGGAGGACGGACCATGCCCGACACCGACACGAAGACCCGCATCCAGAAGGTGGCCACGGTGATGATGCCGGTCGCCGACCAGGACCGCGCCCTCGACTTCTACGTCGGCGTGCTCGGCCTGGAGAAGCGCACCGACCAGCCCTACGGCAACGGCGATCGCTGGGTCGAGGTGGGCCCCAGGGGCGGGGAGACCACCGTGGCGCTGGTGCCGCCGATGCAGGGCCAGGGCACGCCGGGTGAGAGCGGCGGGCCGCGACCCACGCACTGCACCTTCTACACCGAGGACATCGACGCCGACCACGCCTACCTGAAGAGCCGCGGCGTCGACGTCGACGACCTCATGCGCAATCCCGCGCCCGTGCCGCCGATGTTCTTCTTCCGCGACGTGGACGGCAACAGCCTGCTGCTCGTCGGACAGCTCTGAGCCGGCCCGCGGCCACAAGGGGAGTCCCGCCGCGTCGCGCCGGCCGGGACTCCTCTCGCCGTCAGGCGCGGACGGCGAGAGCCGCGGGCCGCACCGCCCGCCGGCTCGACACCAGCCAGACCAGCGCCCCCGCGCAGGCGACGGGAAGCATCTGCGCGTCGACCAGCAGCGAGGCGGCGCCCGCGTGCGCCGGGGTGATCCCTGCGTGGACCAGGACCCCGGCCAGCACGCCCTCGCGCAGGCCCATGCCGTTGACCGACACCGGCACCCAGGTGGCCACCAACGAGAGCGGGGCCGCCACGGCGAAGAGCCCGATGGGCACGTCGGCGCCGACGGCCCGCGCCAGCGCCACGAAGGCGAGCAGGTGCAGCGCCCAGCCGAGCATCCCCGCGCCGACGCTCATCGCGATCCCGCGGCGGTGCGAGGCGATGACCCCGAACCCGTCGCGCAGCGAGGCGATCGCCCGCCCCACCGTCCCGCGGACGCCGCCGCGCCGGGCCCACGCCGGCAGCGGGATGGAGCGCCCGCTCAGCACCAGCGCCCAGGCCGCCAGCATGGCGCCGAGGTAGAGGGCGGCCCCGAGCAGCAGGATGGGGCCGAAGCGCGGCAGCATCACCAGCGCCCCGAGCATCCCCCAGGCGGCGATGCCCAGGCCGGAGGCCAGCCGGCTGCCCAGGATGGAGGCGACGCCGACGCCCGCGCCCGTCGCGCGTCCGGCGTTGACGGCGCGCACCGCGTCGCCCGCGACCGGCGTGGGCAGCACGTGGGTGGCGAAGACCGACTGCGCCTGCCAGGCTGCGATCGAGGCCCACCCCGGTGAGCCGGAGCGGTGGCGCAGCAGCACGCCCCACTGCACGGCGCCGACGGCGAAGCCGAGCAGGCTGACGGCGAGTCCCGCCGCCACCCAGCGCAGGTCGGCGTGCCGCGCGTCGCCCCAGGCCCCGGCCAGGTCGGTGACCCGCAGCAGCAGGACGAACCCGGCCACCGTGCCCAGGATGCGCAGGGTCCTCGCCTGCCGGCGCAGGGCGATGGGCAGCAGGACACGCGGCGCACGCATCACCGTCGACGGTATCACCGTGCCCCGCCGCAAGCGCCGTCCTCTTGGCCGGCGGTCCCGCGCGACGGTCATGCAGACGACAGGAAGCCCGCCTAGCGTGGCCCACATGGTGACGTTCGACCGGTTCGGTGCAGTACGGACGCCTCTGGTGTGGCCGCCCTCGCCGCCGCGAGAGTAGGCCCAGGCCGCCCGCACCCACCGCGAACGATGACCGTCCATCCCGCCTCCGCCGCCCACCCGCTGGGGAGAGGTGCGTGGCGCGGAGCGGGTGACCGGCGCCGGGCGCCCTCCCGGCTCCGCGCCATGCTGGCGGCGCGGACCCAGCCGTTGCCGTCCAGCCGCCCGCTCGTCGTCCTCCAGTGGTGCATCGCCGCCTACGCGGTGGGCTCCTTCGGGCTGATCGCCGCCCACAAGGTGGGGCTCACCTCGGAGCACGCCATCCTCCTCGTCCTCGTCGCCGCCGGCGCCGTCCCCCGCTTCCGCCGCCTGGTGCGCGACTGGCTGCCCTTCCTCTTCGTCGGGGTGATGTTCGAGGACCTCGGCGCGGTGCAGCCGCTGATCGCGGGGTCGGTGCACGCCTCCGGCCCCGCGGCCTTCGAGCGGGCCATCTTCGGGGTCAACCTCGCGCCCTGGCTGGAGCAGCATCTGGGCGGCCTGCACGGGCCCACCTGGTGGCAGGTCGGGCTGGTCGCCGAGTACCTCGCCCACTTCGTCGCCCCGATCGCGGCGGGCGCCTGGATCTGGTGGCGCTGCCGCTCCCGCTTCGGTTCCTTCGTGGCCGCCTACACCCTGGTGATGGCGGCGGGCTTCGGCGTCTTCCTGCTCTTCCCGGAGATGCCGCCCTGGCTGGCCGCGCAGCAGGGCCTCATCGCCCCGGTGCAGCGCGTGGTCGTCGCCGCCCTCAGCCACCTGGGCGGCTTCGGCCAGCTGTACTCCGGCGCCGACCCCTTCCCCGACGGGGCGATGCCGTCGCTCCACGTCGCCGTCCCCATGGTCATCGCGCTCTCCCTGATCGCCGCGCTGCGCAGTGGGCGGCGGCGCTGGCTCTGGCTGCTCTACCCCTTGACGATGAGCTTCACCGTCGTCGACCTCGGCGAGCACTACGTCGCCGACGCCGTGGTCGGCCTCGCCTTCGGCGCGCTGTGCTGGGCGGCGGTGGCCGGCACCCCCCGGCTGCTGCGCCGCCTCGGCGGGTCGCGCCGCCCGGCGCCGGCCGTGGCCCTGGCTCCCCTGCCGGAGCGATGACCCCACGGGCGGCCCGCCGTCCATTACCGTGTGAGCGCCCCGGGGGCCGGGCGGGCAGCGGGGCAGAGGCAGCCCAGAGATGCAGCGGGAGACCCACGTGCAGCAGCCGGCCGACGCCGTCGTCGTCGAGGACCTGGCGCGCCGCTTCGGGGACGTCGAGGCGCTCCGCGGGGTGTCGCTGCGCGTGCCGCGCGGCAGCATCCTCGGCGTGCTCGGCCCCAACGGCGCGGGCAAGACGACGATGGTGCGCATCCTCGCCACCCTGCTGGCGCCCACCTCGGGTCGCGCCTCGGTGCTCGGGCTCGACGTCGTCGCCGACGCGGCCGAGCTCCGCCACCGCATCGCCCTCTCCGGCCAGTTCGCCGCCGTCGACGAGCTGCTCACCGGGCGGGAGAACCTGGTCATGGTGGGCCGGCTCTACCGGCTGCCGGCGGCCGAGGCGCGCCGCCGCGCCGGCGACCTGCTGGAGCGCTTCGACCTCACCGCCGCCGCCTCGCGCATCGCCAAGACCTACTCGGGGGGCATGCGCCGCCGCCTCGACCTCGCCGCCAGCCTGGTGGCCCGTCCCGAGGTGCTCTTCCTCGACGAGCCCACCACCGGGCTCGACCCGCGCAGCCGCATCGGCCTCTGGGAGATCATCCGCGAGCTGGTCGCCGACGGCACCACCCTGCTGCTGACCACGCAGTACCTGGAGGAGGCCGACCGCCTCGCCGACACCATCGCGGTGATCGACGTCGGCCGGGTGATCGCCGAGGGCACCGCCGACGACCTCAAGTCGCGGGTCGGCGGCGACGTCCTCGAGCTGCGCGTCGCCGATCTCGCCGACCTGCAGCCCGCCGCGGCGGCCCTGTCGCGCGCCGGCTTCCAGGGCGAGGCCACGCTGGCGGTGGAGCACCACTCCCTGCGCCTGGCGGTGAGCGGTGGCGACGTCCTCGCCCGGGTGGTGCGGCTGCTCGACCAGGCGGGGATCGAGGTGACCGACCTGGCCCTGCACCGGCCCACCCTCGAC
>DASRDZ010000083.1:0-10771 GCA_035652335.1 Candidatus Dormiibacterota bacterium | reverse complement strand
GCCAGGAGCGCAGCGAGGCGCGACCCTCGAAGTCGTCCATGCCGCGCCAGGCGCGCAGCAGCGTCTCCTGCACCGCGTCCTCGGCTTCGAAGGGGGAGCCGAGCATGCGGTAGCAGTATCCGGTCAGCTCCTTGCGGTGCTGCTCGAGCAGGGCGTCGGGCGCGGGCGCCGTGGTGGACATGGCGGCCATCGTAAGGGATGACGAACGCCGCCCCCCCAACTCATCGCGGACGCGCCAAACGAGCACCAGGCCGGCCGGGTTTTTGCGGCGGGCTCAGACGCCCGCCAAAACGGGGGCGGCAGATCCTCCCCCGGGCACGCCGGACCGGGGCGGTCCGTCGCGCCACCCCCTCCTCGGCGGACTGAAGTCCGCCGGGGCCGGCCGAGGCCGGCCTGGGCGATCGTTTGCAGCGCGACTGCGCGATCAGTCAGGCTGGGGGCCCGGGTGCGGTGCGACTAAACGGCCGCGCACTCGCCCTCACCGGTCTTGCCGGTGAAGACGCTGTCCTGGTCCCAGTCGTAGACCTCCTCGCGGCTGGGCGCGTCGGAGAGCTGCAGCGGGGCGAGGAGCTCCTTGGCCTCGTCCTTCTCCAGCGTCTCCACCCACTCGGCGAAGGTCTGGCCGATCAGCGCCGAGGTGCGGTAGCGCGCCCAGAGGACGTCGAGGGCCTGGGGGATGCGCCGCGCCGGGATGCGGATGATCGGCTGCGCCATCTTGGCGCCGCGGCTGTCGATGCCGCCGTTGAGCAGCAGCATGTAGTGCGGCACCGGCTCGTCGGTGACGTTCTTGTTGTTGCCGTAGAAGCCCACCGTGGCCAGGTGGTGCTGGCCGCAGGAGTTGGGGCAGCCGCTGGCGCGGATGGTGGTGCCGGCGAAGGCGGGCAGGTCGGCGAGGCGGTTCTCGTCGAGCCAGCGGCCGATGGCCCGGCCCAGGCCGCGCGACGAGGTGATGCCGAGGTTGCAGGTGTCGGCGCCGGGGCAGGTGACCACGTCGCGGACGCCGAGCGCCTCGGAGCGGGCCAGGCCGTGGGGCTCCAGGGCGTCGTACACCGCGGGCAGGTCGGTGACGCGCACGTCGCGGAGCACCAGGTTCTGGCCGGCGCTGGTGCGAACCTCGCTGCGGCTGAAGCGGCGGGCCACCTCGGCGACGACGCGGAACTGCTCGGCGGTCATGTCGCCGAGGGTGAGGCGCACCGTGACGATTGCGTAGCCCTGCACCCGATGGGTGCCGACGTTGGTGACCCGCCAGCGCGAGTACTCGGTGCCGCGGCGCACCTCGTCGAGCGAGATGACGTTGCCCAGCGGCTGCACCTCGGCGCGGCTCGCCTCCTCCCGACCGACCCGCTCCTCGAGCTCGGCGGCGATGCGGAACGCCCAGGCGTCCTCGGGCAGGGTGGCGACCACCTCCTCGACGCGGGCGCGGAAGGTCTCGGCGTTGTAGGTCTTGTCGAACATGAACTTGATGCGCGCGCGGTTGCGGTTCTTGCGCGGGCCCTCGGCGTCGAAGATGCGCACGACGGCCTCGATGACCGGGTAGAACTCGCGCACCGGCACGAAGTCGTAGAGCAGCGTCGCGGGGCGCGGCGAGTTGCCCAGGCCGCCGCCGACCCAGACCTTGAAGCCGCGCTCACCATTGCGCAGCTGTGCAACCGCGCCGATGTCGTGCATGGCGCCGAGGGCGCAGTCGCTGTCGCAGCCGCTGAAGCTGACCTTGAACTTGCGCGGCAGGTTCTGGCAGAAGGGGTTGCGCAGGAACAGGTCGGTGGCCGCCTGCGCGTAGGGCGTGACGTCGAAGGCCTCGGTGGCGCAGGCGCCGGCGATGGGGCAGCCGGTGATGTTGCGCACCGTGTTGTAGCAGGCCTCGCGCGTGGTCAGGCCGTGCTCGGCGAGGTGGCGCAGCGCCTCGGGGGTGCGCGCGGTGGGGATGAAGTGGAACTGGAAGTCCTGCCGGGTGGTGACGTGGCCCATGCCGGCACCGCCGCCGCCCGGGTACTCGCCCTCGTCGCAGAAGGTCTCGCTGAACTCGGCGAGGGCATCCATCTGGTCCGCGGTGAGGCGCCCGTGGGGGACCTTCACCCGGATCATCTGGTAGCCCTCCTGCCGCTGGCCGTAGACGCCGTAGCTCAGGCGGTAGGGCTTGTAGGTGTCCTCCGGCTCCTCGAGGTCCAGGAAGGCGCGGGTGCGCCGCGCGAACTCGTCCAGCTCCTCCTCGATCGCGTCGGGGATGGGCAGCGGGCGAGGGGCCGCCTGGGTCTCGATCATCGCGGGGATTCTCCGTGACCGGCTTCCTGACTTAGACGATCAGGAAAGTCAACTTTGGACACGCAAGTATGGCCCGGGGCGGGTCACGCCTGCAAGGGGGAGACGGCCGAGCCCGCCGGCGCCTTGCGCCCGGACCGCGCCTCAGCTCAGCAGCGAGCCGAGCAGGTCGAGGTACTGGAGCAGCTGCCGGGTGCCGAGGAACTGCTCGCGGACGCGCCGCTGGGCCGCCTCGCCCATGCGGCGGGCGGCCGCGGGGTCGAGCAGCAGCGAGCACACCAGCGCGCCGAAGCCCGCGACGTCCTGCGGGTCGTCGAGCAGCAGCCCGGTGACGCCGTGCTCGATCTGGTCCTGGATGCCGCCGATGCGGCTGGCCACCACCGGCCTCCCCTTCCACATCGCCTCGGCGACGGTCAGCCCGAACCCCTCCGCCAGGCTCTTCTGCACCACCACGGCCGCGCGCCGCTGCACCGCGTTGACCATGGCGGCGTTCTCCTCGTCGTCGTCCATGGGCAGGGCGGCGAGGTGGACGCGGGCGCGCACCTCGTCGGGCAGCGACTGCCACTCGCGGGAGGTCTCGGCGAGCACCTCGGCGCCCTCCGGGTCGTCGGCGACCTCGGCCACCGAGGGGCCGGCGAGCAGGAGGTGGGCGTCGCAGTCCTGCGCCACCCCGAGGTGGAAGCCGCGGATGACGCCGACCGGGTCCTTGAGCCGGTCCCAGCGCGACACCTGGACGACGACCTGGGTCTCCGGCCCGATCCGGCTCTCCTCGACCATCGTCGCGGTATGGCGGATCGGCACCGGCTCGCCGCGCAGGCGGAGGAACTCGGCAGGCAAGGCCGTGGGGGTGGGCTCGGCGATGCCGGCGGCGCCGAGGATGGCCGCCACCAGGTCGTCGGGCATCTCCGCGTTCTTCGGCGAGAAGGGGTCGATCGAGGGGGCGATGACCACGATGCGGTCGGGGTCGAGGCCCTCCCAGGCGAAGGCCTGCCGGGAGAACACCTCGGCGTCCGCGTCGACGATGTACGGGAGGAGGAACCGCCACGCCGCCCTCGCCAGCTCGTTGGGCATGTCGAGCCCGACGTGGCAGCGCCACACCACAGGGACGCCGCGCTTCTTGAGGGTGGGCAGCATGCCCGCAGTCTGGGGGTCGTGCAGCACGACGATGTCGCGCGGGCTGACCCGCTCCGCCAGCTCCTCGCCGCGCCGCACGGTGATGCCCTCGTAGATGCGCCGGTCCTCCCCTGCCAGCACCGCCGCGTCGCCGATGGCGCCATGCAGGTGGTTGTGGATCCGCTTGGTGACCCGGAAGAAGTCGGGGTCGCCCTGGATCACCGTCCACCGCGCGTCGACGCCGGCGCCGCGCACGTAGGGGAGCAGCGCGTTGAGCATCTCGGCGACGCCGCCGCCGCGCGCGGTCGAGTTGACCATCCAGACGGTGCGGCCGGCGAACAGGCGCCGGGCCCGCTCGACACCGGCGGCGAAGGCGCGCCACTGCTCCTGGCTGAGCACTCCCTCGAAGCGGTCGGGGCTGAGAGCGTCGATGGGGACGTCGGTCAGGCCGGACACCGGCGCATGGTACCCCGGCGGTCAGGCGCCCTCGGGAGCCTCCCCCTCGACGTCCTCCCCGGCCGGCAGCACCCGCACCAGGGCCACCAGGAACGAGGCCAGCACGAGGAGGTGCACCGCCGTGCACCACTCGCAGATGCGGTGCAGCGCCACCAGCTCCGCGTAGACGAAGTAGAGGACGGCGACCACGCCCGCCCCGGCCCAGGCCGCCTGCGCCGTGCGCAGCCACGACGGCTCCGCCGCGCCGAGGTGGGCGGCGCGAAGGGCGACGACGGCCAGCCCGCCGCTGACCACGAACCACAGCAGGCCGGGGATGGTCACCGGGACCGACGTCCCCGGCACCACCGACCAGGCGCTGCGGGTCACGGCGCCGCAGTCGATCACCGACCCCGTGGCGGCGCAGACGGGGGCGACCGCCGCGTAGTGCACCGCGGTGAGGTACACGGCGATGGCGATGCCGGGGACGGCCAGGGCCACCAGCGTCGCCGCGGACCGCTCGCGGCGCGCCGCGCCGGCCACCGCCGCCATCGCGCTCACGGCAGCTGCGCCACCAGGCCCGCGACGGGCGCTGCGCCGCAGACGGCGGCGGGCTGCATGCCGGTCACCTTGCAGATGGCGGCGGTGATGTTGTTGGCGTTGCCGACGATGCCCTGGGTGACCAGGTCCTTCGGGTCGCTGAGCTTTCCGGCGATGGCGTTCCAGTCAAGTCCGGCCAGAATCTGCGGCGTGAAGCCGCTGCTCACCATCGCGTACCGTCCGCCCACGTCGACCCATGGGATGCCGCCCGCGGCGCTGGCGGGGACGTACGGCGGCGCGTCATAGGTGGTGAGCAGCTGGCGCTGCGCGGCGGTCGGCTGCTCCTTGGGGTTGCCGGTGCGGTCGGCCGTCTCCACGGCGACGAAGTCGAGGTAGGGGCTCGTGTAGTGCGCGCCCGAGAAGCTGAAGGTGGCCGTGTCGGGGTACACGTCACTGCTCGACGACCTCGTCAGGGCGAGGCTGTCGAAGCTGCCGAAGCGGCTCAGGGCCACCACCAGGCTCCAGCGCTGCGCCGCGCAGTACGGGCAGTAGTCGGCGCCGATGTAGAGCATCTCGGGCCTGCCGCTCGCGCCGGTGAGCGCGGGTGCGCCCTTGAGCGATGCGAAGGTGCTGGGCAGGCCGGCACTGCCGACGGCGGACAGCACCGCCGGATCGACCTGCGAGACCCGCTGCATCAGCGTCGTGCCGGGCGTGGTGGTGTTCGATGTCTGCGCGTCGGCGCCCCCTGACCGCGCGCCCATGACGCCGAGGATCGTGACGACGGCGACGACGACGGTGAGCACGCCACTGACCGCCCAGAGAGTGATGACGCGACGCCGATGACGCTGCCGCGCGACGGCCTTGGCGGACGTGCCCCGCGACTTGCGGGGAGGGGCTGGGGAGATCTGGGTCATGGTGTGTTCTCGGAACGTGGGTTGGGTTCAGCAGGCAGCGACCTGGACACTGAGCGCGGTTGCGGACAGCGACGCCGCGGACAGGTACGTCGCCGTCAGCTCGACCGACGGCAGCGTCCCGCTGGGGACGATCACGCCGGTGGTGGGCGGGAGGTTGGCTGCGTCGAAGGTGACCGTGGGGCCACCCGGCGGGGTGTAGGACAGGCTGGTGGCGACGAGCGTGATCGGCCCGGACAGGGTGGCCGTGGCGGTGGCAGGGATGCTGTGCACCAGGCGCATCGGCGACGGCACGGCGACCGTGATGGTGCAGGGGTCGTCCTCGGTGAACCCGGCCAGCGTCGCCGCGTCGGCGGTGAAGGTGAGCTCGGTGAGGGTGACGCTGCCGGAGCTGACCGTGCTGGTGCCGACGTAGGCGAGGTTGGTCACCGTCATCGCCGGAGAGGTGAGGGTGAACTCGAGCGACCCCGGGGTGGGGCTCAGCAGCTTCGGCGCGGGCTGCGAGGGCGCTGCCGGCCGCGGCGCCGGGGTGGCGGGCTGCAGCTGGTTGGGGCCGGGGGTGGCCGAAACCGGCGGCTCCGTCGCGACCGGAGACGGCGAGGACGGTGTGGCCGAGCCGCTCGCCGTCGGGCTGGGCGTCAGACCGGGAGTGGTGGTGGGCGTCGGAGTCGGCGTCGCCGAGGGCGTGGCGGAGGGGTTCGGCGTGCCGTTCGACGGCGGCGTCGCGCTGGCGGTCGGCGCCGGCTGCGACTGCTGCGCATCTCCGGGGAAGACGTCGACGATGGGCGGGGCGGCGGTGGTGACGGTGAGCCCCAGCGCGGACTGGATGGTGCTGAGCAGGTTGCGATGGTCGTACGCACCCGTGGAGCGGTATGGCGCCGTCAGCGAGTGGTCGGAGGACACCAGCACGGCGGGCACCAGAGCGCGGTCGTTTCCAGCCGGCGCCGGCGCCGCGTCGCCGACCACCACCAGCAGGCTGTGGCGCGTGGTCCACGCCGGCGAGGCGAAGATGCCGGCGAGACTGGCCTGCAACCAGGCGTCGCCCTGCGCCACCGACGTCGACATGTCGTCCTGCGTGTTGGGACTGATCCATGCGAGGGCGGGCGTCGTCGCGTCACCCGCGAGGTCGGTGGCGAGCTGCGTGTACGGCAGGACACGCGTCGAGCAGTCCGCAGCCAGGTCGCTGTAGTAGAGGAAGGGCACGCGCTCCGGCGCGTAGCCGGCAGCGGCCGTGGTGCTGCACGGCGCGGGCATCGACTCCGCGTAGGCGGCCCACGTCTGGCCGGCGGCGTCGAGCTGCGCAGCGATGTTGCCTGCGCCCTGCGAGCATTGCGCCGGAAGGCAATCGGCCAGGGCGTAGGTCTGCCCCGAGGTGAGCGCCATGAGGTCGGCCAGTGGCGACGGGTCGAGGGGCGCATAGTCCGCCAGAAGCGTGTTCGCGCCGGCCAGCGACGTGAGATACGCCGCCGGGCCGATGACGTCCGCGGTGCTCTGCCCGCTCAGCGTCACCACGAAGACGTGGTCGTAGCGCGGCACCTGCGTGCTCGCCTGCGTGGCGGCGATGCCGGGGACCCAGGCCACCATCACCGCGGCGGCGGTGCCGCAGGTGAGCGCCCTTCGGGTCCGGGGGCGGCGGGACCAGCGACGCAGGCGCAGCCGGTTCATGGCAGCTGCGACGCCATCGAGGAGATGGGTGCCACGTCGCAGACCGACGCGGGCTGCATCGACGTCGTCTTGCAGATGGCTGCGGTGAGGTAGTTGGCCGTGCCGATGATGCCCTGTGCCACAGGGTCGGCGGCCCGGGAGAGGCGTTTGCCCACCTCGGTCCAGGGAAGCCCGGAGATGACGTCCTGCGGGTACCCGCTGCCCTGCATCACGTACCTGTTGCCGATGTCCAGCCAGGGAAGGGCACCGGCGCTGGCCTGCGGCACGTAGGGAGGCACGTCGAGGGCATCGAGCAGCTGCTGTCCTGTGGCGCTGAGTGGTTGGAGCGACTTTCCCGCGGTGTTGCTCGTCTCCACCCCGGCGAAGCTGATGAGGTCGCTCCTGTACCCCGCACCGAAGAACGAGAAGCTCGCCACCTGGGGCGAGGAGCCGTGGGCAGGCATCGCCATCAGTGGCAGGTAGTCGAAGCTCCCGAAGCGGGAGACGGCGACGACGACGCTCCAGCGCAATGCGGCGCAGGCGTCACACGGCCCCGCGCCGACGAAGATGAGCAGGGGCTTCTGCCGGCTGTCGAGGAGCGGCGCCGCGCCGGACACCGGCTTCAGGGGATCCGCCAGGCCGCCCGACCCCACGGTGCGCACCACCGCGGGGTCGAGCCGGCTGACGAGCTGGTAGACGGTGGGGCCGGACTGGCTTCCCGCTCCCGCCGACGTCGAGCTCCCGAGATGGGGGGCGATGCCGAAGATGATCCCGGCCGACACCACTGCGGTCACCACCGCGAGCACCGCGGCCTGGCGCAGCCAGCTCGCCCGCTTCGCCGCTCGCGACCTCGATGGCGCGGGGAATTCAGCGGCCGTCGGGCGCTCGCGGACCGGGGCGGTCACCTGCCGGCGTGCCATCACACGGCCGGCGGACCGGCCGGCCGATCCGATGCGGACTCGGAGGGCACCTCGGTCACCTCGGCGCCTCCGTAAGTTTCTGCCGATCGTGGCGCCAACTGCCCGGTGACCTCGACTCCCGTGACCATACCTGGCACCACCCCGGCCACGGCCAGCTCTCCGCGCCGTCGCGCGCGGCGCCTCTCACGCCACGACGGCGGCGCGTTCGGCACCCAGGCGATGGCCAGCGACCCACCGATCATGCCCAGCAGCATTCCGATGAAGAAGCCGCCGAAGTCCGAGGTGACGAAGGAGAACAGCGAGAGGAGGATGATCAGCGTCCCCAGGATGTACCGGAACTGCGGCTGGAGCCAGAGGAACAGTCCGAAGAGCAGGACCAGCGCGCCGACCAGGATCCCCGCCCAGAGGAGGTTGCCGAGCGCGAACACGAACTTGATCGACGTCCCCGGCACGTAGGTGAGGACCGCCCCGCCGAGCATCGTCCACACCCCGGCCCAGAACGGTCGCGTCCTGCGGAACCGGCGGAAGCCCATGCGCAGCCGGGTCAATCCGTGCAGAATCCCGTGAAGCGCGCGCGATGCGATGCCATCGCCGCGAGCTGTCATGTCCATCACCGTCGCCTCGTATCTCTCCGTCGGTGCATCGCGACGCCGGGAGGCAGGAAGGGCGGTCGCCCGCCCTCCCTGCGACGGTGATGTCGTGATGCTGATGTGGTTCCTATGCGCGCCCTATTAGCATGCGGACGGCGCGCTGACCGCGAGCCCGAGGTGCTTCAGCGCGAAGGTGCCCGCCGACGTGTACACGGCCGTCTGCTGCAGGAACTCGGTGCCCACGTTGGGGTTGGTGATGTTGAACGAGTTCGCCGTCTGGCCGAAGGTCAACGGGGGCTCGGTGTTCGTGCCGTCCGTGGTCCCGCGGGTCGGTACCAGTGCACCGATCACGAGGCTCTGGAACGTCGACGTCATGTTGGCGCCCGTGGTCAGGGCGTTGGGGCCGACCAGGTCGACCTGCAGATCACCCGTGGCGTTGGCGTCATCCGCTGTGATCACCAGCTGGATGTGCGTCGGGAACGGCGAGGCCAGGCCGGTCGGGCCGCAGACGGTCTGGGTCAGACCGCCGAGGTCCGCGCCGTGGGCGATGTCAGACACCGCGACCGCCTGCCCTCCGCCGGTGGCCAGGTTGTCGACGTCACCCCACTGCTTGAACTCACCGGGGCCCGATCCGTTGTCGACCAGCTTGTCGGCCTTGACGGTGAACTGCACGCCCGAGATGGTGATCGGCAACGCCAGGACGCCGGTCATCATCAAGACGAGGGCGGTGATCACCAGGCCCATGGCCGGGCCGAAGGCGATGCCGAACCTCCGCCAGCGCGTGCGGCCCCGCGGCTGAGTGGTTGGGTCTCTCATGCCTCTGCCTCCTGTGTCGTCCCGCCCCATTGCCGACGGCCGATCGGGTCCGGGTGCACGGTCCCCGTGCCGGTCAGCCGAACCGGAGGCACACGAAAGACACCGGCCCTTTCTGCGCTCTCTCGCTTGCCCCCGACCGGACTCACCGCCGTCCTTCAGGCGCGTTGTCCCCACGCTAAGGGTGTGCGGGCGGCCGGGTCAGGGCCGGTCGTCATCAATCCGCTGGACGAAGGACCCGCGTGGCTCAGTTGCCGCAGGCTGACGCCGGCCCGCCCTGGTACCCTCCCCCGCCATGCGGCAGCTCTGGGCCCCCTGGCGCATGGCCTACGTCGGCGGCGAGCGCACCCACCAGGGCTGCGTCCTCTGCGCCATCGGCCGCGGCGAGGACGACGAGAACCGGGTGGTGGAGCGGGCCGAGCTGACCTACACCGTCCTCAACCTCTTCCCCTACAGCAGCGGCCACCTCATGGTGGTGCCGCTGCGCCACGCCGGGGACGTGACCGAGCTCACCGAGGCCGAGGCCGCCGCCGTGTTCGCGGGGGCTCAGCGAGCGGTGCGGGCGCTGCGCGAGGCGCTCAACCCCGACGGGCTCAACCTCGGCGTCAACCAGGGGACGGCGGCGGGCGCGGGGATCGCCGAGCACGTCCACCTGCACGTGGTGCCGCGCTGGAACGGCGACACCAACTTCATGCCGGTGCTCGCCGACGTCAAGGTCATCCCCGAGCACATGGAGGCGACGGCCGCCCGGCTGCGCGAGGCCTACGCAAAGCTGACACAGTGACGGTCGCGGACTAGCCGCGCCGCTGCCACCGCGTCTTCTTCAGCATCTTCTTGTGCTTGTGCTTGCGCATCTTCTTGCGCCGCTTCTTGATGACCGAGCCCATACGGGTGCGGGACTATACCGGCTCAGCCTGACCCGGCGCTCAGCAGCCGGTCGAGCAGCGCCCCCTCGGTGGCGGCGTCCACCCCGCCGAGGACGTGGGAGCGCACCGTCCCCGCGGCGTCCACGATGAGGGTGCTGGGCGGCGCCGGCACGTTCCACAGCGAGGCCAGCGACGACGAGGGGTCGTCGAGGCTCGGGTAGGGCACGGCGAAGCGGGCGACGTAGGCGCGCCCCTCGGCCGCGTCGTCGCGCATGTCGACGCCGACGAAGACAACCCCGCGCGCCGCGTAGGTGGCCGCCAGCTTGTCCAGCTCCGGCTGCTGGGCGCGGCAGGGCCCGCACCAGGACGCCCAGAAGTCGACGACCGCGACGTGGCCGTGCAGCGTCGAGGCGTCGAACGCCGCGCCGGCCAGCGTGGTCCCGGACAGCGCGGGCGCCGCCTGCCCCACTCCCCCGCCCGAGCCCACCTTCTGGGCGACGTCCTCCTGCAGCCCGCAGGCGCTCAGCGCCAGCGCGCAGAGGAGGGCCGCGGCCAGCCCCCGGGCCACGCTACGCCTTGGCGTACGAGTGGAGGCCGGCGATCCAGAGGTTGACGGCGTACAGGGTGAACATGATCGACACGAAGCCGACCGCCGTGATCGCCGCCGCCCGCTTCTCGCGCCA
>DASRDZ010000082.1:0-52628 GCA_035652335.1 Candidatus Dormiibacterota bacterium | reverse complement strand
CCAGGGCCACCGACACGTCGTTGAGCGCCTGCAGCTCGATCAGCCGGCGCTGCGACTGCTCGTAGAGGCGGGCATTCTGCAGCGCGACGGCCGCCTGCGCGGCGACCAGGGTCACCAGCGCCTCGTCCTCCTCGGTGAACTCCGCGCCGCCCCGCTTCTCGGTCAGGTAGATGCGGCCGAAGGGGCGCCCGTCGACCTGGATGGGCACCCCGAGGAAGGTGCGCATCGGCGGGTGGTTGGGCGGGAAGCCGACGGAGTCGGGGTGACGGGTGAGGTCGGCGATGCGCAGGGCGACGCCCTCGGTGACCAGGCTGCCGAGCAGGCCGCGCCCGGTCGGCTGCCGCCCGATGGCCGCCACCTCGGCGTCGCTGAGCCCGACGGTGACGAACTCGGCCAGCCCCTCCCCCCTCTCGTCGAGGACGCCGACGGCGCCGTAGCCGGCATTGGCCAGCTCGGCGGCGGCGCCGACCAGCTCGCGCAGAACGGCGCCGAGGTCGAGCCGGCTGCTGACCGCCCGGGCGGCCGCCGCCAGGCGCTCGACGGCCGCGCTCGGGCGTGACGGGGCGTCGTCGCGCCGAGCCGTGGAGGCAAGGCTCAGCATGCGAGCCACTCTGCGCGCGCACCGGCCCGGGCACCAGGGCCGTCCGTCGCCTCTGGCCTGGGGTCCTTCGTCCCGACGCGGGCTGCTGCGCAGCGCGCAGAGCGGGCACGCCGGCGACTACGTCGCCTGGATCGCAGCCGGGACCGCCGCTCTCGGCGGCATCCTCGCCTTCTCCGCGCGCTAGGGGCGCATGTCCAGCACGACGAGGGAGTCCTCGCGCGCCACCGCCTCGGCGATGACCTGGCGCAGCGATTCGTAGAAGTCCTGGCGGCGCGCCATGTCGGTCTCGTGCGAGACCTCCTCGCCGTTCAGCCGCGCCTCGATCCAGGGCGGCACGATGCGCGCCACGACGTTGCGGCCGACGCGGACCACCAGCACCGTATCGCGTCGCTCCTCGACCTGCAGGGTGACGTCGTAGCGGTAGCCCGTGTGGTCGGCGGCAGCCCAGGTGCGCTCCCAGACGCGGGCCCGATCCCGGCCGATGAAGACGAGGTGGACGGGGATCTGCACCAGCGAGAGCGGCCCGTTGCCGCCCGATCGCGAGAGCAGGATCTCCTCGATGCTCGGCGCCATGCGCCGTCCCACCCAGGCCACCAGTGAGGGCGCGCGGTTGTCGCGATCCGGGAGCGCCGCCTCTCCTGCGTCGAGTCCCTTGACGGTGTTCCAGTGGCGGCGGCAGTAGACCTCGCCGCCGGCCAGCAGGCGGTGCTCCGGGCACCACGCCGTGCCGCACTCGCGCCCGCGCCGGTCGAGGTAGGCGCAGGGCAGCCCGGTGTGCGCCTCGCAGCCGCTCATTGCGCAGGCGAGGCTGCCGAGGGCGTGCTCGTTGCTCTCGACAGGAGTCTCTCCGGCGGCCGTTCCGCGCTTCCAGAAAGCCATCGCCCGTGACGCTACGCGCCGCGGCCGCACGCGACGGTGACCGCGCTGTGAAGAATTGTCAGCGGGCCTGTGGCCCCTGCAGCGCGTCCAGGACCGCCGTCGCCAGCGCGGCGTCGCCCGCCAGGGTGGGATGGATGTCGTCGTGGGCGCAGTCCAGGTAGCGGCAGCGGTCGGGCGCGACCGCGTCGCGGAAGTCGGCCAGCGCCGCCTGGTGGCGAGCCGCGACGCCGGCGACGAGGTCGTCGAAGTACCAGGCCTGGGCCCAGGAGTCGTAGCGCCCATGGGGGTCGTAGATGTTGGCAAGGATGACCGGAACTCCGGGCGCGGCCGCCTGCAGCACGCCGACCAGCGCGTCGAGCCGCCTCCCGGCTGTGTCGAGCCTGGCCTCGACGTCGCCGCCCGCCGCGCGCGCTTGGAAGTAATCGTTGATGCCCAGGGCGACGACGATGAGCCGCAGGTCGGCGCCACGCTCGCGGATCGCCCGCATGGCCACAGCCTGCTGGCTCAGCCCGTCGAGGGCGGGGACGAAGAACTTCCCGCTGCAGCCCCCCTGTGCATAGGTGCGCGTCGTCTCGCCCGGACACGCCGCGTCGTAGAGCGCCAGCGGGTCGCCCTGCGCCGCGAGCCGGTCGCGGACGATCGTCGCCCAGGAGGGATTGCCCTGCACCGCCGGGTCGACGCTCCAGCCGTAGGTGATGGAGTCGCCCACGGTCAGCATCCAGGGAATCCCGGCGCGCGGCAGGTCGGTGCGCGAGGCCGAGGCGACACCGCCGCTGAGCGCCAGCGTCGCCGTCACGATTGCAAGGGCGAGCAGGCGTCGGCGCACGGCCCGAATGCTAGGCAGCGCCCGTACGCACGTCTCGAACGTCAGCACACCGCGACACGGGGCTCACGATTCTTAGCAGGCCCCGCGAGGCGCCCCGCGCCGAGCCGACGGGCTTCAGCCCGTCGAGGAGGGGGTCGGGGGAGGATCTGCCTCCCCCGTAGGGCGCGCGTCCGAGCGCGCCGATGAGACGCCGAGCGTCAGCTCGGCGCGGGAGTCACGTCCGGGAGCGCCGCGTCGGTGGGCAACCCTGCGGCGCGCAGCGCCCGCTGCACGATGGCGGCCGCCTGGTCGAAGACGGCGTCGGCGTCGCGACCCGCCTGGCGCCCGGCCTCGAGCGCGGCGGTGCGCTGCGCGGCCGGCAGCGTCGCCGCGTTCTCCAGCACCTGCGCCGTGTGGACGTAGGCGTCCATGGCCTGCACGAACAGCGGCCCGGCCGCGGCGATCACCGGCGGCACGGGGATGGCGGCGACCTCCTGCCTCACCTTCTGCAGGCTGAGCACCCAACCCCTCGCCTGGGAGAGGAAGGTGGCCGCGTCCTCCTGGCCCTGCTCGAATGAGTTGAGCGAGGGCTTGAGCAGCTGCTCGATCACCTGCCCCCCCTCCTGCGTCGGCCCCTTCAGCGCCTGGGTGTACGCCGTGAGCACCCCGGACCCGGCCGCGGGAGTCGGCGACGTCCCCGCGTTGCCGCCCGTGCTTCCCGTGGCGCTGAGCACGAGGATGACGACCAGCCCCGCCGCGACCACGAGAACGATGGCAGCCATCCCCCACTGCACGCCACGCGGCATCGCCCGCATCGGCGTCAGCCCGCCGGAGACGGCGACGGCGGCCGGGGCCCGCCCACGCCGGCCGCCGTCCTCCCCCCCGTCCCCCTGGACAAGGTCAGCTCTTGGTGGCCTTGAACGCCGCGTCGACCTCGTCGATGAGCCCGAGCAGCTTGTCGGCGACGGCCACGTCGGTGGTCTTCTTGGCGTCGCCGGCGGCCTTGGTGGCACGCCAGAAGAGGTCGTGGAGGTTGGGCACCTTCTCCAGGTGCTCGGGCTTGAAGTAGTCGGTCCAGAGCACCCAGAGGTGATGCTTGACCAGGTCCGCGCGCTCCTCCTTGATGAGGATGCAGCGGCTGCGGTAGTCGGGGTCCTGGTTCTGCTGGTAGCGCTCCATGATCGCCTTGACCGACTGCGCCTCGATGCGCGCCTGCGCCGGGTCGTAGACCCCGCACGGAAGGTCGCAGTGCGCGTGCGCCACCGCCGGCGCGCTGAGCCGGTCGGCGACGTTGAGGACTCGGGAGAGCAGGCGCATGAGTGGCCTCCGGTGACATTTCCTGAGTGGGACAGCGACCAAGCTTAGTATCTTCCGCCCATGTCCCTCCACCGGCTCGGCGCATGGCCGCCGGTGGCGCCGATTCGCCGCGTCGAGGTGGCCGGCGACAGCATGCTGCCGGCGCTGCACGCGGGCGACCGGCTGCTGGTGACGCCGCTCTGCGCGATTCGCGTGGGTGACGTCGTCGCGCTCCGCGATCCGCGTGTCCCGGCGCGTGTGCTGGTGAAGCGCGTGTCCCGTGTGGAGGCGGCGGCGCGGCGCGTCGCCGTGGTCGGGGACAACGGCGCGGCGAGCACCGACAGCCGCGCCTTCGGCACCGTCCCGCTGGCGTCGCTGCTGGGCCGCTGCGTGTACCGCTATCACCCCGAGGACCGGCGCGGCGGCGTCGGGCGCGGCAAGGAGAAGTCCCAGCCGATTTCGTGACCAAGGGCCCTATCGCGTCAGGCCGAGCAGCCTGCACAGTACCGGCCAGGACAGCAGACCCCACGGGAGGTAGGACGGGGTGAGCCCGCAGGCCACGACTCAGGTCCTCGACGAGGAGGGTCGTGTCCTCGGCACCTGCAACGGTCCTGACGCCCTCGGCCGCTGCTCGGCAGCGAGCGAGGACGGCACGACCCCCTGCGCAGGCCACGTCCTCCGCACCCAGTCCACCGGACGCGCGGGCTGGGAGCTGCGGGTGCCTCCCCTGCCGGCCGGCTGCCCCCTCGCCGCCCGCCGGGTGTGGGCAAAGCAGCCGGGCCGCCGGTGGGGACCGGTGGCGACAACCACATAGCCTCACAGGCTCCCGCCGGAGCGGGTCGCTCTGGGTCCGGTCCCCCAGACGATCCGCTCCGGCGGCGGCCGACCATCATCGCCCTCCCTTTCTCCGGGGGCCGTGGACGCCGCAAGGCAGTCCGCGGCCCCTCTTCTTTACTGGCGGGCTCAGACGCCCGCCAAAGGGGGGAGCAGATCTCCCCCGCCGCGCGGCAGCGCGGCTCCCCCTCTCGGCGCATGCCCGCCTGGGCGGCGGTGATGCGCCGGGAGAGCGGCGCGCCGGGTGGCGCGCCACATAGAGGGCGGTGCAGCCGACCACCCAAGGGCGCGCCCACATAGAGGGCGGCACGGCCAACCACCTTAAGGGCGGTGGGCGGGCTCGGGCAGGCGCCGGAGGCGCCGGGAGAAGCGCGCCGGAGGCGCACCTCCTGCCGCGGGCGGTCCGGCTGCGCAGAAGGAACAGCGTCGACCTCACCGGCGTCGTGCAGCAGCTTCGCAGCGGCGAGAGCGACGTGGACCGGGTGCACGTGGGGAGGGAGGGCGGGGGCGCGCGTACCATCACCGTCGGGCTGCACCTGCCGGCCGGGCAGCCTCCCGAGGACGTGGCCGCGAGGGTTGGCAGTCTGCCCGGGGTGCGCGACGTCGACTGGACGCGCTGACCAGCCGGGAGAGACGGAGGAGGCGCGGGTGGCCGAGCGGGTGCAGGGCGGGCGCGAGGTGGTCGCCGGGCGCGGGCACGACGGGCGGCGGCCGCTGGAGATCGCGGTGGTGAGCGACCGCGGCGGGGTGCGCGTCGAGAACCAGGACGTGGCGGTGATCGTCGAGCTCGAGGAGATCCCCGGCTGCGCCCTGCTGGTCGCCGACGGCATGGGCGGGCACCCCGACGGCCGGCTGGCGGCGGAGCTGGCAACGGCTGCGGCGGGCGAGGCGCTGAAGGGGACGGAGGAGCCGGCGGCGGGGCTGGGGCGGGCCGTCGAGGCGGCCAACCGGGCCGTCGGCGGGCGGGCGGCACCGGACGAGCGGGGCCGCTCCCTGGGGACGACGCTGGTGGCGGCCGTGGTCAGCGGCGGCCGAGCCGGAGTGGCCAACGTCGGCGACAGCCGCGCCTACCTGGTGCGCGGCGGGGTGGCCACCCAGGTGAGCGTCGACCACTCCTGGGTGGCCGAGCAGGTGCGCGCGGGGATCCTCACCGAGGACGAGGCGCTCCGCCACCCGCGACGCAGCCGGGTGACCAGGGCGCTGCTCGGCGAGGCGGTCGAGCCCGACCTCTTCGAGGTGGCCATGCGTCCCGGCGACGTCCTGCTGCTCTGCAGCGACGGTCTCTGGGACTCGCTACCGGCGCAGCGGATCGCGGCGCTCCTCGGCGGGGAGGGTGAGCTGGAGACCCTGGTGGGCGGCCTGGTCGACGCGGCGCTCCAGGCGGGCAGCACCGACAACGTGACCGCCGCCGCCCTGCGCGCCCTGCCCGACGACTAGCGGCGGGTCAGCGCCCGGCGTGCTCCCGCGCCGCCGAGCGGCGGGCCAGCTCGGTCGCCCGCGCCGGAGGGGCCAGGTGCCAGCCCTGCCCGAGCTCGACTCCGAGCGCCAGCATCTTGCGCGCGGCGCCCACCGTCTCCACGCCCTCGGCGATCACCGTCGTCCCGGTGGAACGGGCGAAGGCCACGGCGGCCTGCACCGCGGCGACCGAGCCTGGACGCTCGGTGCTCATGGTCAGGGAGCGGGCGATCTTGATGTACTCGGGAAGCGCGGTGGCCAGCACCTCCAGGGTGGAGTGGCCTTCGCCGACGTCGTCGAGGGCGATGCGGAAGCCGTGCTCGCGGTAGGCGGCCAGCACGTGGCGGAGGCGGACCAGGTCGGTGATGGTGTCGCGCTCGGTGATCTCCAGGACCACCTCGGTCGGCGACCAGCCCGCCCAGCGCAGCAGGAGGAGCATCTGGTCGACGTTGTGCACGGGGTCGAGCAGTGCCGCGGCGCTGACGTTGACGAAGATGGGCAGTCCCGGCGGGAGGTGGCGGGCCGAGGCCACGGCGGCGCGCCGGGAGAGCCAGTCGAGGTCGCGGATCATGCCCAGGCGATGGGCCGCGGCGAAGAGCCCCTCGACGCTCGACTCGGGAGCGAAGCCGGTGGGGCGCGCCAGCGCCTCGTAGCCGTGCACGCCGCCGTCGTCGAGGCGGAGGATGGGCTGGTAGACGGCCACCACGGCGCGGTCGGCGAGCACCTGGTCGAGGGTCGCCGCCCACTGGGCGGGGTGCGCCAGCCCGCCGCGGTCGAGGGCGTCGGCGGCGCTGGCCAGGGGGTCGCTGCGGGCTCCCTCGACGCGGTCGCGCCCGTGGCGCTTGGCGCGGAAGAGGGCCTCGTCGGCGGCGCGCCAGACCGCCAGGGCGTCAGCGCCCTCGTCGCCCGAGGCGACCCCGGCGCTGATGCGCGCCTGCCCGTGGCCCAGGGCGATGCCGTG
Source organism: Candidatus Dormiibacterota bacterium (assembly GCA_035652335.1). Lineage (GTDB taxonomy): Bacteria > Chloroflexota > Dormibacteria > Aeolococcales > Aeolococcaceae > DASRDZ01. The sequence continues at coordinate 45,797 of DASRDZ010000082.1, read as the reverse complement.
CATCACCGTGCGCATCCGCTCGGCGACCTGCAGGGCGCCCTCCTCGTCGGTGTCGAGCAGCAGGGCGGCGAACTCGTCGCCGCCGACGCGGGCGAGCACGTCGCCGGAGCGCCGCAGCCCGTCCATCGCCGAGGCCACCGCGCGCAGCACCGCGTCGCCCGCCTCGTGGCCGTACTCGTCGTTGATGGGCTTCAGGTTGTCGACATCGATGGCCAGAACCGCGTAGCCGCGGCGCGGCAGGTTGGTGAGCTGGCGCTCGAACTCGCGGCGGTTGTACAGCCCGGTCAGCGGGTCGGTGGCCGCGTTCTCGACCAGCCGCTGGTAGAGGCGCGCGTTCTCCACCGACACCGCGGCCTGTGCCGCCAGGCCGCTGAGGATCACCTCGTCGTCGTCGCTGAAGACTCCCGCGTCGCGCTTGTTGGTGATGTGCAGCGAGCCGATCAGCCGGTCCTGGTACATCATCGGCACCACCAGGCGTGAGGTGACGGCCTCCGGCATCACGCCCGAGTGCAGCGAGGTGTCGACGCCGGTGGCGCCGGCGTTGAGCACCTCGAGCGCGGCGTACTCCGCGCCCGCCAGCTCGCGGGCCGCGTCGAGCAGCGCACGGAGCAGCACGGGCGGGTCGGACTCCTGGGTGAGGGCGAGGTTGGCCCGCATCAGCGAGCGCTGACGCACCACCAGCTCCTCCAGCCGGGCCATGCTGGCCGCCTCGCGCGCCTGGGCCACCTTCTGCTGCCAGACCAGGGCGGCGGCGTGCGCGGTGCTGCGCAGCACCCACACGTCCTCCTCGGTGAACCCCTCCGCGTCGGTGCAGTCGGCGGCGAGCAGGGCGCCGAGCGGCTCGTCGGCGGCCCGCCAGGAGACCATGAGCGCGTCGCCGCGCGCCAGCAGGTCGACCACCTCGCGATAGGGCTCGACGTCCTCGTCGCCGTCGTCGAGACGGGCGCGGAAGACCTCGTCCTCGAAGACGACGCGCTCGACCAGCCCGCGCCGCCCGGGGGTGCAGGCGACGTGGATCTGGGCGACCGCCTCGGAGGTGATGCCGAAGGCGTCGGGCTGCCCCACCAGCTCCTCGTCCTGGAGGCGCAGGAACATGGCGTGGCGGGCGCCGACCAGCTGCGCCACCGTGGCGCTGAGCCGGCCGAAGAACTCGGGCAGGTCGGCCCGGCCGGCCACCAGGCGGGCCACCTCGACGATCGCCTGCAGGCCGCGCTCGTGCGCCTCGCTGAGGCGGTGCCGCGCCACCGCCGGAACGGTGACGTCGATGCCGGTGCTGAGCAGGTGGGTGACCTCGCCGCTGTCGTCGAGCAGCGGGTAGATGTCCCAGTTCCACACGGTGACGTTGCCGGGCAGGGTGGGTCCGTCGCCGTGGTAGCCGGCGTACGGGTAGTCGCGGAAGTGGCGCGGCTGCTTGCTCTCCACCACGCCGCGGAGCACCTCGATGACGCGGTTCTGCACCACGCGCGGGAAGGCGACGGCGAACGGCCTGCCCACCACCGGCAGGAAGGAGGGGTCCGGCCAGCGCTCGAAGACCGGGTTGCAGTAGAGGAAGGTGAAGTCGTCGCGGCTCAGCACCGCGACCCCGACGGGCAGGCTGTCGAGGACGCGCGCCAGCAGCTCGACGACGTCGCCTCCGCGCGGCATGGCGCGCAGGACCTCGCCGATGCTCCCGGCCGCCCCCTCGACGTCCGCCCCGGACCCTGTCATTGCGCAAGCATCCGCGCTGAGCGGTGCCGCGTGCACGCTCGCCGGACTTCGTTTACCGCCGCGTGACGGGTCCGTGGGGGGTCGAGCGCAGGCGGCTTCACGGATCTTTGCCGTTCCGCCCGGCCGGTCGGGGCCCGTGATGTGCCACCATCGCGGCGATGCCCGACCCATTGCGCGTGCTGCGCCAGCGCACCCGTGAGTTCCTCACCAACCTCGAGGCCGGTCCGCCCTGGCCGCAGAAGGCGGTGCCCCTGCTGCGCAACCGCGCCAGGGCGCTGACCCACGGCTGCTGCGGGAACCCCGGCCAGCCAGGGTGTTGACAGACCTCTGAGGGCGCCGGTCGGGCGCCGCGCGGAGGGGGTGGGCACAGCCACGGTCCTGGGGGTGATCACCACCACCACTAGCCGCACTGGCGACCTTCGCCGCCGCTGCGTCTGACCTTCGGCCCTGGCCCCCGCGCCTGCATGGCTCGATCCTGAGCTGGACGAGGCATGCCACGAAGCCCGGGGGACGAGCGATGACCACGACCCTCCATGCACCCGCGACGAGCAGGGTGACCCTGCAGGCCGGGACCACCCTGGTGCAGCGCCTGCACGAGCAGATCGCGCGGCGGCCGGACGCGATCGCATTCCACGAATGGACCGGCAGCGGCTGGACGCCAACCAGCTTCCGGCGCTACGGCGAGGTGGCGCGCGCGGTCACCGCCTTCCTCATCGCCGAGGGCGTGCCCGCCGAGGGCCACGCCGCCATCTGGTCGGGCAACCGCCCGCAGTGGCTGATGGCCGACGCCGGCATCCTGGCTGCGCGCGTCCGTCCGGTGCCGGTGTATCTCACCCTGTCCGCCGAGCAGGCGGCCTACGTCCTCGCCCATTCGGAGTCGATGGTCGCCTTCGTCGAGGACGCGGCGGTGCTGGACAAGCTCCTCTCGATGCGCGACCGGCTGCCGGCGCTGCGCCGGGTCGTCGTCTTCACCGGCGTCGACGTGGTCAGCGAGGACGGCTTCGTGCTGCCCTGGTCGGTCGCGGTTGCCCACGGCATGGGCGAGCTGCAGAGCCGCGCGGAGGAGATGAACCGCCGGCTGGCCGACATCTCCCCCGACGACGTGGCCACCCTCGTCTACACCAGCGGCACCACGGGACCGCCGAAGGCGGCGATGCTCACCCACCACAACGTCAACGCCGCCGTCGACTCGCTGACCTCGGTGATCCCCTGCAGCGCCGAGGACCGCGTGCTCTCGTACCTGCCGCTGGCGCACATCGTGGAGCGCCTCAACTCCGAGGTCCGCCAGTACGTCTTCGGCAACACCCTCTACTTCCTCCCCTCCGCCGACATGCTCGTCGACGTGCTGCGTGACATCCGCCCCACGTCGTTCTTCGGCGTGCCGCGCGTCTGGGAGAAGATGGCGGCCGCGGTGCAGCACGAGCTGGATCACACCGGTGGCCTGCGCGGCCGGATCGGACGGTGGGCGGTTCGCACCGGCTCCCGGCACGTCTCACGGCTGCAGCGCGGTGCAAGCGTCGGTCCGCTGCTCGGTCTCGAGCTGGCCGTCGCCGACCGGCTGGTGCTGGGCAAGCTGCGTGCCGCGCTGGGCCTCGACCAGGTGGCCATGCCGATCAGCGGCGCCGCCCCCATCTCCCCCGACGTCCTCTTCTTCTTCCACTCCATCGGGCTGGAGATCTGCGAGGGCTACGGGATGACCGAGAACTGCGCCACCACCACGCTCAACCGCATGGGTGCGGCGCGCATCGGCACGGTCGGACCCCCACTCCCCGGCGTCGAGGTGAGCATCAACGGGGACGGCGAGATCGTCACCCGCGGGGCGACCGTCTTCGCCGGCTACTACAAGGATCCCACGGCCACCGCCGAGACGGTGATCGACGGCTGGCTGCACACCGGCGACATCGGCGACCTCAGCACGGACGGCTACCTGCGCATCACCGACCGCAAGAAGGAGCTGATCATCACCGCTGGTGGCAAGAACATCTCGCCGAGCAACATCGAGATGGCGCTGAAGCACCACCCGCTGGTCAGCAACGCCGTGGTCATCGGCGACCGGCGCCCCTACGTGTCGGCGCTGTTCACCCTCAACACCGCCGAGGCCGAGGCGTTCGCCAAGTCGCACGCCGCCGAGATCGGCGACGTCGCCGTCAACGACCATCCCGCCATCCGCGAGGAGCTGCGCAAGCACGTGGACGCGGTCAACGAGCGGCTGGCCAACGTCGAGAAGGTGAAGCGCTGGCAGGTGCTGCGCGGCGACTTCACCGTCGGCGAGGAGCTGACCCCGACCTTCAAGGTCCGCCGCAAGGTGGTCGACCAGCGCTACGCGGAGCAGATCGAACGCAACTACGGCAGGGAGTGATCGGCATGGACGCGCTGGTCACCGGCGGCACCGGCTTCCTGGGTCGCAACCTCGTCCCGCTGCTGCTTCGCCGCGGGCTCACCGTGTTCGTGCTGGTGCGCCCCCAGGAGCGGCCCGCCCTGGCGGGGCTGCGCGAGCGCCTCGGCGCCTCGTCGCGACGCCTCCGGGCGGTGGTCGGCGACATCACCGCGGTGCACTGCGGCCTCGACGCGGCGGCGCGACGGCGGCTCCACGGTGCGCAGGTGTTCCACCTCGCCGCCATCTACGACCTGCGCGCCGACGCCGAGCTGACCCGGCTGGCCAACGTCGAGGGCACCCGCAACGTGGTGGCGCTGGCCAACGAGCTGCAGGCGGCGTGCCTGCACCACGTCTCCTCGATCGCGGTGGCGGGGCGCTACCGGGGCACCTTCACCGAGGCGATGGTGGACGAGGGGCAGGAGCTCGACCACGTCTACCACCGCACCAAGTTCGAGGCCGAGCAGGTGGTCCGCGCCGAGGCGAGCGTCCCGCTGCGGATCTACCGCCCCGCCATGGTGATCGGCTCCTCGGAGACGGGCGAGGCCGACCGCGTCGACGGGCCCTACTACGCCTTCAAGCTGATCCAGAAGCTGCGCGACCACCTGCCGGCCTGGACGCCCCTGATCGGCTACGAGGGCGGCCCGCTCAACCTCGTGCCCGTCGACTTCGTGGTGCGCGCCCTCGACCACATCGCGGCGCAGCCCGGGCTCGACGGGCAGACCTTCCACCTCGTCGACCCCGCGCCGCTGTCGCTGGGCGAGACGCTCAACGTCCTGTGCCGCGCCGCCCACGCCCCGGAGTTCGTGGTGCGCGTCGACCGGCGGGCGATGCGGCTCCTGCCCAAGGGCTCGCTGGCCGCGCTCTCACTGATGCCAGGCGTGCGCGACCTCTACCGCCAGTTCCTCGCCGAGTTCGACATCCCGGAGACGGCGGTGCGCTACATGGACTATCCGGGGCGCTTCGACTCCGCCAACACCCTGGCGGCGCTGCAGGGCAGCGGCATCGCCTGCCCCCGCCTGCGCCGCTACGCCTGGCGCATCTGGGACTACTGGGAGCGGCATCTCGACCCCGAGCTGCCGACGCCGGACAACCTGCGCCGCGCCCTGCGCGGGCGCGTCATCGTGGTGACCGGCGCCGCGGGTGGCATCGGCGCCGAGCTGGTGCGCCGTCTCGTCGACGCGGGCGCGGTCGTCGCCGCCGTCGACCGCGACACCGAGCACCTCGAAGCCCTGGCGGCCGACTGCGCCGGCGGGGAGGGGCGCTGCGTCTGCTACACCGTCGACCTGCGCGACGAGCTCGCCTGCGCCGCGCTGGTCCACCAGATCGAGTCCGACCTCGGCGGCATCGACGTTCTGGTCAACAATGCCGGAAAGTCGATCCGCCGCAGCGTGGCCGCCTCGGTGGACCGCTTCCACGACTTCGAGCGGACCATGCGGGTCAACTACTTCGCGCCGGTGGCGCTGGTGCTGGCCGCCCTGCCGCTCATGCGCGAGCGGCGCAGCGGGCACATCGTCAACATCTCCAGCATCGCGGTGCAGGCGCACGTGGGTCGCTTCGCCGCCTACGCGGCGTCGAAGGCCGCGCTGGACGCCTTCGGCACGGCGCTGGCCGCCGAGGTGGCCGGCGACGGCATCACCGTCACCACCGTGCACATGCCGCTGGTGCGCACCGCCATGACCGCACCGACCTCGGTGTACAGCTCGCTGCCGCTGCTCGACGCGCACTCGGCGTCGTCGCTGGTGCTGCGTGCGCTGCTCACCCGGCAGCCCGAGGTGTCGACACCGCTGGGCCAGGTGGCCACCATGGTCGATGCCGCGGCGCCGGGGCTGCGCCAGCTGCTGATGTCCGTCGCCCACGGGGTCATGCCCGAGAGCGGCGGCGTGTCAACGGACGACGCTGGGAGCGACGGTGCGGCGGCCGCCACGTCACTGCGGGGGCTCGCGCTGCAGGAGGTCCTGCGCGCGGTCCACATCTGACAGAAACTCAGAGCGCCGCCGCGGGACGACCCGGCCGGTCGAGTCCGCGACGGCGCCCCCCGGATGGAAAGCGGGTGTTTAGCTGGCCTTCCCGATCTTGAAGACGCGGGTGCCGCACGTCGGGCACGTGCCGGAGGTGGCCGGCTTGCCGTTCTTCATGGTGACGGCCTCGGGATCCTTGATCTCGATGGTTGCCTTGCACTTCACGCAATATCCGGTTACTGCCATGTCCTCTCCTGGTAAGGCGGGCTGTGTCGGCGGAGGGGGTCCCTTCGCAAGGCCCTGGGGTCGTTCCGGCCACGCTCAGAGCGTGCTCAGCGGGCACACTAGCACCCTTCCCACGCTCGCAGGGCACTTTTTTCCGCACTAAACGGTTTGCGCACCGCTCAACCGCGCCCGCGCCTACGCGCGCGCGGGGGGCGCGTTTGCCCTGATCCGCCGGTCAGGACAGGGGGATCGCCGACCTGTCCGACCCGGGCAGGCCGCCCGCCATGCGCAGCAGGATGGTGGCCACCTCCAGCTTGAAGCGGTCCGGAGGATGGTCGTAGCGCAGCCCGGTGAGGTGGTGGATGCGGCCGATGCGGTAGCGCACGGTGTTGGTGTGGACGCCCAGCATCGCCGCCGCGGTCTCGGTGTGTCCGCTGCCCTCGTGCAGCGAGTCGAGGGTGTCGAGCAGCGGGCTGCGCTGCACCTCCGGCAGGTGCAGGATGGGCCCGAGGGTCCGCTCCAGGAAGTCGCTGCGATCCTCGGCGCGGCTGCCGCGGAGGATCTGGTACACGACCAGGTCGCCGGCCTCGGCGACGTGGGGCCGCCGGTAGACGGTGACCGCCAGCGGCAGCAGCTCGGCGGCGCGGCGGTAGGCGGTCTGGAGGGCGCGCGGCCCGGCCACCGGCGCCGACACCACCGCCGTGATGCGCTGCTGCCGCGACACGCGCTGCGTGGCTTCGAGCACCTCGTCCCAGCTGGCCGAGCTGGAGGGGACCACCAGCACCATGTGCGGCGCGACGTCGGCGCTCATCGAGATCTCGGCGGCGTTGCCGATGGACGGCAGCAGGGCCGCCACCGCGGCGCGCAGCAGCGACCGGTCCTGGTCGGCGCGGACGGTGGTCAGCAGGATGAGCCCGTGCGGCCGGCGCAGGTCGAAGCCGAAGGTGCGCGCCCGGATCACCATCTCGTCGTCGTCGCCGAAGCTGCCGTTGAGCAGGTCCTCGAACACCTGCGAGCGGGTGCGTTCTCGCGCGCGCACCCGCGTCTCGTGCACGCGGTCGTATCCCGCGGTGATGGCGTCGCTGACGTCGTCGGTGATGTCGAAGAGCACCGAGGCGAGGTCACCCAGCACGGTGACCGTCTCCGCCGCGCCGCCGAGACGCTCGGCGACCGCCACGGCGTGCGACCAGCCGACGCTGCGCGCGATGCGCACGCTGCTGAGCAGGCTCTCCAGGGAGACGCCCTGCTCTGCTCGCTGGCTCCCGATCATTCCCATCACCACGCGGTCGCCGGTGGTCAGGTTGCGGCGCCCCTCGCGCCACAGGCGGAGCACCATCTGCACGGCGCGGCGCACCGTCTGCTCGATCCCCTCGACCAGCGCGGCGTCGGCGCCGGGCGGCCTGTACTCGGGGACGTCGCGACGCACCTGGGCGATCACGCTCTCGACGATCAGGTCGAGGCGCTGCGCCAGCCCCTCGACGACTGCGGCGGTGACGTTCCCCGACGCCGGCTCGCGCTCGGCGCGCGGCTGCTCGGCGTCAGGCAAGGGACCCGCCCACCACGACCATGCGGGAAGCCTGGCTGTGGTCGGGCACACCGCGGTATGTGCACCGCAACAGACATCTTCTGCCCTGGCCACAAGGGGCGGAGCGCGGTCGTTCGACGTCGTGACCGAGCGGTCAGCACTGCTCCTGAGTACCGGGCGCTCGTGGCCGGAACTACGGCGCGTCCGGAGCTGCTAGCGGCGGCGCCGCGACCGGAGGATGCGGCGCAGGGTGAGCAGGGCGACGACGGCGACGATCTGGCCGCCCGCGATCACCTGGGTGAGGTCGAAGGCGGGGATCCAGCGCACCTCCTCGCCGCGGATGACGAACGCGCCCACCGGAGTGGCGCTGATCCCGAAGCCGCCGCCCCAGCCGGTCTGGCCCTGCCGCTCCGGGGCGGAGCCCTCCTGCCCCGCGCCGCCCCCTCCCCCGCCGCGCACCCGCGAGGCGAGGATCACGGTCACCCCGTTGCGCTCGTAGGGCTCGCTGAACACCCGGCGCCCGGTCATCGCCTCCCGAGCCTGCTCCACCACCTCACGCACGTCGACTGCCATGGCGCCGTCACCTCCGAAGCGTTGCCCTCCCCACCGGCCGCTGCTACCATGCTGCGCCAATGACGCCCCTCAGCGCGACCATCGCCATTACCGCGCCAGCCGGGAGGCTGGCGACGGACAGCACCGCGTAACGGCGCGTCCCCACCCACCCGGCTGGCACGAGGCAGAGGTCGAGACCTCTGCTTTTTTTGTTGCAGCGGAGGACCCCATGGCCGACCCCAGCAGCACCGACCCCACGCGCGTGGTGATCTACGACACCACGCTGCGCGACGGGGCGCAGGGCCCCGGCGTGTCCTTCTCCGCCGACGACAAGCTGAAGATCGCCCACCGCCTCGACGCCCTCGGGGTCGACTACGTCGAGGCCGGCTGGCCGGGCAGCAACCCCAAGGACACCGAGGTGTTCGAGGCGCTGAAGGCGCAGCCGCTGCGGCGGGCCAGGCTGGTCGCCTTCGGGGCCACCCGCCGGGCCCACATCCGCGCGGAGGAGGACGAGAACCTCCGCGACCTGCTGCAGAGCGGCGCGCCCGCGGTGGCCCTGGTCGGCAAGTCGAGCGCCTGGCAGGTCAAGGAGGTGCTGCGCGTCTCCCGCGACGAGAACCTGGCCATGATCGCCGACTCCGTCGCCTACATGCGCGCCCAGGGGCGCGAGGTGATCTTCGACGCCGAGCACTACTTCGACGGCTTCGCCCAGGACCGTGAGTACGCGCTCGCCGCCTGCGCCGCGGCCGCCAGGGCAGGCGCGTCCTGGATCGTCTGCTGCGACACCAACGGCGGGCGCATGCCGCACGAGGTGGCCCACGCCGTCGACGTGCTGCGCGAGCACCTCAGCGGTCTCGACGGCGAGGCGGCGGCCGCGCGGGTCGGCGTTCACTGCCACAACGACTGCGACCTCGCGGTGGCCAACACGCTGGCCGGCATCGAGGCCGGCGCCGCCATGGTGCAGGGCACCATCAACGGCATCGGCGAGCGCTGCGGCAACGCCAACCTCTGCAGCGTGGTGCCCAACCTCACCATCAAGCTGGGCGTCAACGCGCTCGACACCGACGGGCTGCGCAAGCTCACCGAGACCTCGCAGTTCGTCGCCGAGATCGCCAACATGGTGCCCTCGCCGCAGCTCCCCTTCGTCGGCGAAGGGGCCTTCGCCCACAAGGGCGGGCAGCACGTCGCCGCGGTGATGCGCCACAAGGACGCCTACCAGCACATCGACCCCGAGCTGGTCGGCAACCAGGCGCACGTGCTGGTCAGCGAGCTGAGCGGGCGCGGCAACGTGCTGATGAAGGCGCGCGAGTTCGGCATCGACATCGACAAGGAGGACCCGGCGACCCGCCGCCTGGTGCGCCACCTCAAGGAGGTCGAGCACCAGGGCCTCTCCTTCGAGGGGGCGGACGCCTCGTTCGAGCTGGTGCTGCGCCGCCAGCGGGACGGCTACGCCCCGCCCTTCGAGGTGCTCGACTTCATCGCCCTCTCGGAGCGGCGCGGCGGCATCGGCCAGGTGGTCAGCGAGGCGACCATCAAGGTGCGCGTCGGCGAGGTCGTGGAGCACACGGCGGCGGAGGGCGACGGTCCCGTCAACGCCCTCGACCTGGCGCTGCGCAAGGCGCTGGTGCCGCGCTTCCCCCAGCTCCAGCACGTCCGCCTGCACGACTACAAGGTGCGCATCCTCGACGGCGCGGCGGGCACCTACGCCACCACGCGCGTGCTCATCGAGTCCGGGGACGAGCGCGACGGGCGGCGCTGGAGCACGGTGGGCTGCAGCCCCAACATCATCGAGGCATCGTGGGCGGCGCTCGCCGACTCCATGGAGTTCGCCCTGCTCAAGCTCTCCGCGTAGTCCTGCGGCGCAGCACGCCGATGCCCAGCGTGGCAGCGGCGAGCAGCAGCGCCCACGCCGGGATGTCAGCGTCGGGAGAGGTGTTGGGCAGCGTCGCGGCGTCGTGCACCGCGGGTGCGGGGTTGGACACCTGCGCGGGTGTGCCGGCCGGCCTCGCGACCGGCAGCGCGCAGCCGTCCTGGGTGCCGGTCAGCCCGGGGATGCAGAGGGCCGCCGCGGGCGCGGTGTAGTCCGGCGCCCACTGGGCCGCCGCCTCGAGCTGCGCGGCGAGCGTGCCGGTGCTGGTCGCAGCACCTGGTCCGGCCTGGCCGTGGCGCAGGAGAAAGGCGAGATAGGTGTCGACCTCGGGAGTGTCGACGCGCAGGTCGTTGTGGTAGTCGCCGTGCACGCCGCTGTTGAACTGGCGGTTGTCGGCGCCGGCCAGGGCGGGCGACTGCTCCAACCCGGGACCGAAGAAGGGGTCGCCCTCGGCGCCGTCGTAGACGGTCATCCACTGCGTGGGGCCGTAGGTCTCGGCGGGATGGCTGTTGAGATCGGCGAGCCAGTCGGTCCCCGGAGCGATCTCGTCGCAGCCGTAGTACGAGGTGGAGAGGCCCTCGCAGACGCTGGTGCCGTGGTTGGCTCCCGCGATGCCGACGAAGGCGGTGACGTCGCTCGCCAGCGAGGGGTACAGCTCCATCATCCGGCGGGCGATGGTGTCGCCGAGCGAGTGGGTGACGATGTCCACCTGGCGGGAGCCGGTGTACCACTGCACCGCCTCGACGAAGCGGCAGAGGTCCGGCACGTTGTCGTCGTCGGCGCCGCCGTGGCCGCCGTTGGCCAGCACGTTGTGGTTCTGGTTGATGTACGCCTGGTCGAGGCTGCTGGGGTTCATCTGGGTGGGCGCGCCCGCGTAGTAGTTGCCCAGCCCGTTGTAGGAGAGGGCGTACATCTCCTGCATGGTGTAGCCGGCCGACTGGGCGAACTGGAGCATGACGTCGAGCCAGTTCTGCGCGTCGGCCTGGTTGCCGTGCACGAAGATCACCGGGGTGTGGTGCAGCGGGGCGCCCTTCCTGATGCCGCCGAAGCCGCCCACCGCACCGAGCGCCGTGTTGGGGTCACTATCGGCAAAAACCGGGAAGTCGGGGGCGAAGTACAGGGGCGCGGCGCTGTTGCTGTCGTTGCGGCCGCCCTGGGGCTCGGTCGGGCTGGCCAGGGACGGTCCGCAGACCGGCTCGCCGGGCGGCCGCGGGGGGTCCTTGGGCAGGGCCGCCGGCGGCTGGGCCGCGGGCGCGGCCGCCACGGGGGGCGCCGCGGTGAGGGCGCCGAGGACGGCCACCGCGGCCGCCACGAGGACCGAGCGAGCGATCGTTCCGTTCATGTCGTGAGAGACCCCTTCCGAACTCCCGGCGTTGCCGATCAGCTAATGGGCGAGCCAGCCCGCGTCCATGGTCAGCACCGAGCCGCTCATGGTCCAGGCCGCCGGGCCGCAGAGCCACTCGACGGCGGCGGCGACGTCCTCCGGCTCGATGAGCCGCTTCACCGCGTTGGCGGTGAGCAGCACCTTCGCCACCACCTCCTCCTCGGGGATGGCGTGGGTGCGGGCCTGGTCGGCGATCTGCCCCTCGACCAGCGGGGTGCGGACGTACGACGGGGCGACGGCGTGCGCGGTGACGTCGGGGGCGCGCTGCGCCGCCTCCAGGGCGAGCACCTTGGTGAAGCCGATCAACCCGTGCTTGGCCGCGACGTACGCCGACTTGAAGGGCGAGGCCACCAGGCCGTGCACCGAGGCGACGTTGACCACCCTCCCCCACCCGCGCGCGTACATGCCGGGCAGCAGCGACCTGGTCAGCAGGAAGGGCGCCGTCAGCATCACCGCGAGGATGCGGTCCCAGCGCGCCTCGTCGAAGTCCTCGATGGGGCTGACGTGCTGCAGGCCCGCGTTGTTGACGAGGATGTCCACATCTCCGGCCGCCCCGGCGGTGCCGCGGACCTGGACGGGATCGGCGAGGTCCGCGCCCGCCGCCGTCGCGCCCAGCTCGGCGGCGACCGCGTCGAGCCCGGGGCCGGGGAGGTCGCAGACCACCACCTCGGCGCCGGCCGCGCGGAGCTGCCGGGCCACGGCCAGCCCGATCCCCGAGGCCGCGCCGGTGACCAATGCCGTCCGGCCACGCAGCCCGTCGCTCACGCCGGCTCCGCGTCGGCGAGCAGCCGTCGCAGCTTCAGCGCCAGCAGCACGGTGGCGGCGCGCTCCCCGTCGCAGAAGGGGCCGCCCGCCGCCGCGCGCACCTCGCGCAGCCGGTACTTGACGGTGTTGAGATGGACGCCGAGCTGGGTGGCCGCCTCCTTGAGCCGGCCCTGCCGGGACAGGTACGCCTCCAGGGTGGGCAGCACCCAGGGCCGCTCGACCAGGTCGCCGAGCGGCTCCAGCGCCGTGGCCACGAAACGGCGGGCCTGCTCCGGCCGCTCCAGGAGGGCGATCGCCGGGGCCACCTCCTGGTAGTCGTAGACGGGACAGGCCGCCCGCGCCAGCACCGCGCCGACCCGCAGGGTGTCGACGGCCTCGGAGTAGGACTGCCGCGTCTGCAGCGCGCCGCGCGCGTTGCCGCCGACGCCGAAGGCGCTGACGCCCTCCAGCGGCAGCAGCGCGTCGAGGCGCCGCACCAGCTCCGCCCGCCCGTCGCGGGGCAGCGGGACGGCGGCGATGACGCTGCGGTGGCGCAGCGTCCAGAGGACGGCGTCGACCTCCTTCTCCAGCGTCGAGCCGACCCGCTCCAGGGTGTCCAGCTGGGAGTCCTCGGCGACCCGGCCGACCACCACCGCATGCGGCTGCTCCAGCTCCCGCGGCGCCTCGACGGACTCCCCGCCGGGGCCGGCGAGGAGGACGTTGAGCAGCGCGGAGCGGCGGTGCTCGCGGCGCCGGGTGGCGTGGGAGAGCTCGTCGAGGTAGACGGCGGCGACCTCGGTGCTGACCCGGTCGGCGAAGTCGAGCGCCCACTCGGCGACGTGGACCAGGGCCGCCTGCAGTGCGTGGCTCTGCCACTCCGGCGTGCCCACCAGCTCGCTCCACATCACCCGCACGCCGACGCGGTAGGCGCGCAGCATGGAGTGCAGGTCGACGCCCTGGGCGGCCCGGCGCCGGGCCCCCTGGAGCAGCGGCTCCAGCGCCTCGGAGCTGATCGGGCTGCCCGTCGACATCACCTCGAGCCAGGCCCGCACCATCGCCGCCGACACCGACTGGACGTCCTCCCGCAGGGCGGGGTCGCGGATCTCCGCGTAGGCGGGGATCTCGGCGGCGTAGGCGGTGAACATGGCGGCGGCGATGCGGTCCGCCTCCTGCATCTGCTGGGCGGCGATCTGCTGGAGCAGCCGGCCCACCCGTGGCGGCAGCAGGCGCTCGACGCGCGGCGGCAGCGCCGCCCGTGCCCCCGGTGCCGCGACGGCCATCCACTCCTCCAACCGGGACTTGTCCTCCGCCGCCAACCACGGCGGCGGAGGACAGTCTAGTGCGGTCAGCCCAGCCAGCTCTCGACCTGCGACTCCGCCGACGACTCCCAGCCCAGCATGAGGTGGTTGTCGCCGGCCACCTCGGTGATGTTGTGGGTGCCGGGGATGCCCGTCGTCGACTCGCAGGAGGCGAGGAAGACCAGCCCGTCACTGGGTCCGCGGTTCTCGTTGTAGAAGCCCGGCATGTTGGCGCTGCCGCCGCAGAGCAGGTCGGTGGTGACCGCGGTCGGGATCGGCGATCCCTGCACCGTCGCGACCAGCGAGCCCTCGTTCATCGCGGTGACGATGCCGTAGCCGTACGAGGTGTATCCCTGGCCGCCGTAGTACGTCGTGTACCAGTCCTGGGTCGACTGGTCGACGCCGTAGGTGCCGTCCCACCGCGCCAGCATCTGGCGCTGGCCGAGGTAGGTGTTGTAGCCGCCGTCGTTGTCGATCGACAGCTCGGGATGGCTGTAGAAGACGCCGTAGCACTCGTACTGGATGTGCGCCGACGGGCCGTCCTGCGAGCCGCCGCACTCCGGGTAGATGAGGATGTTGCCCGGCGCGCCGTGGGCGAAGACGTAGTCGAGGCCGCCCTGCGGGCCGCCCAGCATGATCAGCTTGCGCACGTCGTTCTGGTAGGCGCGGCCCCACGAGGGCCTGACGCCGGCCACGTACATGCGCGCAGGGAAGGCGCCCTTGCTCCAGGCCACGACGTCGACCTGCGACTGCCCCGTCTTCGACTTGATCACCTGGATCGCGTCGGAGATGGTCTGCGCCTGCTGGTAGTTGTCGCCCTGGATGTTGCTGAAGTCGACGGCGAACACCCGGTAGCCGGCGCCGCTCAGGTACTGCATCAGCCCGGTGCTCGGACACGAGGACGCACCGCACGTCCCGGCGCCGTTGAGCGCCGGGTCGGCGTACTCGCGGTCGACGTTGTCGGCGGCGCCCATCACCAGCAGCACCGGCACCGCCTTGCTGCCCGTGTTCCAGCCGGGTGCGTAGTAGAGGAGGAACTGCGAGCCGAGCGGCTGCGAGGAGCCGAAGAAGGTGGCCCGCTGGCCGGTCTGGTTGTTGCGGCCGTCGCTCGGGTAGTAGCCGCCCGACGGCCAGTTGGGATCGGTGTCGTTGTACCGCTCCACCTGCGACCAGCCGTACGACACCGAGGTGAACGTCGCCTGCAGTGTCAGAGTTCCCACCGCGCCGGCGGGCACGGTGCCCACCCCCATCGCGGTCCCCGCCCCCACCACGGCCACCGTCGTGGCCAGCGCCATCCGTGCGCGCATGCGGACTCGTGCCTCCGTGGGCGTTCCCTTCCCCGGCACCTCTCCAACCTGTGCGGCCGAGTGTAGGAAGCGGTACCGCCCCCGGCCAGGGTCGTTCTGGACACACCCGCGGCGCGCCCCTTGGCCCCAAGGGACAAAGCGCTAGTCGAAAACGCTCGTACGGTTCCCGTGCACGAGCACGCGGTCCTCGAGGTGCGCGCGCACCGCGCGGGCCAGCACCACGCGCTCCAGGTCCTTGCCCTTGCGGATCAGGTCGTCCACCGAGTCGCGGTGGGAGATGCGCACGGTGTCCTGCTCGATGATCGGTCCGGCGTCGAGCTGGTCGGTGACGTAGTGGGCCGTGGCGCCGATGATCTTCACCCCCCGCTGGAACGCCTGCATGTAGGGGTTGGCCCCGGCGAAGGCGGGAAGGAAGGAGTGGTGGATGTTGATCACCTCGGGGAACTCCGCCAGGAACCGCGGCGAGAGGATCTGCATGTACTTGGCCAGAACCACCGTGTCGATGCGGTGCGAGCGCAGCAGGTCGAGCTGCACCGCCTCGTGCGCCGTCGAGCCCCGCTCCACCGGCACGTGGGCGAACTCGATGTCGAACCGTGAGCAGAGGTCGGCGAGGACCTCGTGGTTGCTGATCACGAGCGGGATCTGGCAGCGCAGCTCTCCGGCGCGCTGGCGGAGGATGAGGTCGCCGAGGCAGTGGTCCTGCCGCGTCACCCAGACGGCCACGCGGCGCACCACGTCGGAGAAGTGCAGCCGCCAGGTGGCCCCGATCTCCTCGGCGAGCGGCGTGAAGGCGCCGGCGATGTCCTGGCGCGACACGTCGAAGCCCTCCAGCTCCCACTCCATGCGCATCAGGAAGAGACCGGTCGCCCGGTCGATGTGGTGGTCGGCGTGGACGACGTTGCCGTTGCGGGCGGCCACGAACTGCGCGGTGCGCGCCACCAGGCCGTGCTGGTCGGGACAGCGGATCAGCAGGATGGCGGTGGGCCCTTCGGCGAGCGGCGGCATGGCGGCGCACGATGATACGGCCGTGAGCGTCCCCACTCCCCTGCCCGCCCCACTCCTCGACGCGCTGCGCGAGGAGGACGAGGTGCTGGTCACCTCACGCGATGCCCCGAGCGGGAGGCAGGGCACGGTGCGGATGTGGTTCGCGGTCGCGCCTCCTGGCGTCGTCTACCTCTTCACCCTCGCCTTCTCGCGCAAGGCGGAGCGCTGGCGCCGCGACCCCTGGGTGCGGCTCACCGCCCCGGGCAGCGGGGTCTCCGCCGAGGGTGTGGCGCACCGGGTCGGCGGCGAGGAGCTGGCCGCGGTCGCCGCGCTGGCGGTGGACCGCTGGGACATGGCCGGGGCCACCACTCCCGAGGCCCTGCACCGGCTGGTCGAGGAGGGCAGCCACCTCCTCCTCCGGGTGGAGGGCGGGCCGCCTACCGCACCGTGACGCGCAGCCGTCGGGCCGGCACCTGAGCGTCGTCGTCGATCGGCTCGAAGCGGACGGTCATCGTGCCCCGCCGCTCGGCGCGAACGATGAACGCGGTGGCGTCGGGCGGCGGCAGGTGGGTCGTGCCCTCGAGGATCTCGGCGCGCTCCTCGACGTCGCCGACGGACTCGTCCCCCTCGACGTCGTAGGTCCAGCCCCGCCGTCCCGCCGCGGGCACGTGGACCCACAGCTCGTCGCCCGGGCCGACGGTCTGCTCGACCACCGCCCCGGCGTCGTCCAGGGTGACCGCGACGCCGCGCCCGGTCTCGCGCACCCGGTGGACGTGGCGGGTCATGCTGCGGGCGGCGTCGTCGGGCTCCGGCTCCTGCCGCGGATCTGCCGTGTACCGCTGCGCCTGTCGCGCCGCGACGTCGTCGAGCTTGCCGCCCAGCCCGTAGGTCGGCCTGAGGTCCGGTCCCTGCGGGTCGCCGAGGTCCTCCTCCTCGATCCTCACCCGCCGGTCGGCGTCGTCGTGCTCCGTCATGTCGATGCCTCCTGTGCCCCGGCCCCTCCATGGTGCGCCCGGGGCCCAGACGGCGCCAGTGCCGGAGGACCACCCGCTCGGGGCAGCGTGACCCTCGGCTTGACAGGCTCTGCGAAGCGGCCGCAGCATGGGCTCATCGCCTGACGGCAGCGTGCCGCATCGAGGAGGTCGGCCATGCGCGACATCGACCTGATCGACGAGGACGACGACATCCCGACCACCGTCGAGGTGGACGGCGACCTCCGCATCACCGACGTGGTGGTCTGCCCCAACTGCGGTCGCCCCGAGGCGCAGTGGAAGGAGGCGGGCGGCGAGGGCTTCAGCCTGGGCGGCCAGGCCTACTGCTGCCGCGGCTGCGCTGAGGAGACCGGCTGCACGTGCGCCTGAGCCACCGGTGAGCACGGCCGAGCTGCAGCGCGCCGCCGCCGTGCTGGGCCTGGCCGAGGTGGAGATGCTGGCGCTCTACCACGTCGCCGCCGAGGAGCTGGCGCGATGGAGGCGCTCGGGAGTCCCCGCCGAGCACCGCGCCTCCGTGGCGGCCGTCGAGGACGTGGCCAAGCGGCTCTCCGTGTGGATGGAGGGCGACCGGCTGCGCAGCTTCGTCCGCCAGCCGCGCGCCGAGTTCGGCGGACGCCCCCTGCTCCAGGTGCTCGCCGAGGAGGGCCCGCAGCCGGTGCACGCGGAGCTCGACCGCCTGCTCGCCTCGGGGCTCCTCCCCTAGTCGCGGCCGGCGGCGCCTACACTTCGGCGACGATGGCCTCCGCCTTCGAGGACGACTCCCGGGACTTCCCCGACGTCGAGCGCGCCCATCTCCGCGAGCACTACCTGCCCGACTTCGAGTGGCTGCGCTACGCGGCGCCATCGCCGCGCAACCCGCTGCGCGTCCCGCTGGCAGAGGCGCGCGTCGGGCTCGTCGACACCGCGGGCGCGCACGTCACCGGCACGCCGCCCGTCGGTGCCAGCGGCCGCGCCGCGCTGATCCCCCTCGACGCCGAGGTGACCTTCACCCATCCGGGCTACGACGTCGAGCGGGCTGCCCGTGACCACGACGTCGTCCATCCCACCCAGGCGCTGCAGCGCCTGGCGGCGCGTGGGATCGTCGGTGAGGTCGCGGCGACGGCGGTGTCGGTGATGGGCGGCGTGCTCATCGGGCAGCGGCTCATCGACCGCGGCGTCCCGGCGACGGTGGCGGCGATGCGCGACCAGCAGGTCGACCTCGCCCTGCTGGTGCCCGCCTGACCGGTCTGCCAGCAGTCGGTCGGACTGCTCCAACGCGGTCTCGACGAGGCGGGCGTCGCCACGGTGTCGATCACGCTGGTGCCGGCCATCACCGAGATGGTCATGCCCTCGCTGTCGTGCTTCGTGGCCATGCCCTTCGGGCTGACGCTGGGCGACGAGGGCGACAGCGCGACGCACGACGCCATCCTCACCGCGGTGCTGCACGAGGCGGAGCGGCCGCATCCCGCGGGCACCATCGTGCCGCTCCCCTTCCGCTGGACCCGCGACGACCTGCGCGCGCGGCAGCTGCGCAAAGAGGCGCTCTAGCCAGCCGCCGCGCGCGAGTCGCTCCCTCTACGCGGTGGCCGCCGAGGGCACCAGGCCGAGCTGCTCGAGCAGCTGCAGCCGGTCGAAGATGAGGTACTCCGAGACGATGTGGTCACCGCTGCAGCGGTTGACGCTGACGTACTCGCCGGTGACCGGGCGGTGGGTCGGCGGGATGTCGCCCATCGGGGTGCGGAACACGCCGTCCTGGGTGCCGCTGAAGGTGCCCTCCTCGACGTATGTGTCACCGGCGTAGTGACAGGCGCGGACGGTGGTGTGCGCGTCGGGGAAGGCGTCCCACCACGACTGCAGGAAGTCGCACACCTCCTTGCGTCCCGTGGCGGTCATGTCGCCGGGCGCGCTGAGCACCGTGTCGTCGCTGCACAGCGCTTCGCAGGCGGCACGGTCGTGCGCGTTGAAGGCGTCGGTGGCCCGCTCGGCGAGCTGCTGGATGGTCGCCATGCGTCGTCCCCCTGTGTGCTCCCTGTGCCGGTGTCCCCGAACCGGCAGGGGCAGGCTAGCACCGGGCCGGAGCCGATTCAAGCCCTCGAATCGGGGCATAATCGCCGCCGTGATCGCCCCCGAGACCGCCGCTCCCGTGCGCGTCGTCGAGGTCACCGCGGAGCGCGACGTCGAGGGGCCGCCGGAGATCCCCTGGGAGCTCGCCCCGGAGCCGGGCCGCGTCGCCATGCAGCTGCGCAGCACGGTGCGCCGGGTGCTCATCGGCGCGGGCCTGGCTCGCCGCCTGGAATTGGTCGAGGCTGTCAGAAACCTGCCGGGGCTGCCGGGCCTGGCCACCAGCCCGGCGGGCGGCACCTTCGTCGTGGGCGGCCCCGGATGGCTGGGGCTCTGCGCCATCGGCACGCTGCCCGACAGGCGGCATCCCCCACTCGATTGGATGATGGATGCACTGCGCACCTGGTTCGCCACCGCGCTGCGGCCACTCGGCGTCGAGGTGCAGGCCGGCAGGGTCGACGGTGCCTGGTGCCCTGGCTTCAGCGACATCTCGACGGGCGGGCGAAAGCTCGCCGGCCTCGGCTTCCGGGTCACGCGCGGCATGGTGGTGATGCGCGGCGTGCTGCCGGTGACGCCGATCGACGCCGCCGACCTGGCGCTGCTGCGCGCGACGCACCGGATGATCGGCCTGCAGATCGACGGAGCCACGCTCACCTCTCTGGCCGAGGCCACGGGCGACCCGACCTGGACCGTGGAGCGCGCCCTGGCCCACCTCCGCACCGTGGAGACCGGCGCGGGGAGCTGAGCTCGGCGCGGCGCACGACGGCCCTCCGTGGCGGCGGCTGCTTTGGTTACACTCCCCCGCCATGCGCGTCGCCGTCCCACGCGAGGTCGTGCCCGGCGAGCGGCGGGTGGGTCTCGTCCCCAGGTCGATCGCGCCGCTGACCGGCGCCGGCCACGAGGTGCTGGTGCAGGCGTCCGCGGGCGCGGAGGCGGCGTTCCCCGACGAGGCGTACACCGCCGCCGGGGCCACCGTCGTGCCCACCGCCAAGGACCTCTACTCCTCCGCCGAGGTGGTGCTCAAGGTGCGCCGCCCGGAGGTCGCCGAGGTCGAGATGCTCAACCAGGGCGCCATCCTGGTGTCGTTCCTCGACCCGGTTCACAGTCTCGACGTGGTGCGCGCGCTGCAGACACGCCAGGTGAGCAGCTTCGCCATGGAGTTCATGCCGCGCATCACGCGCGCGCAGGACATGGACGCGCTCAGCGCCATGAGCACGGTCGCGGGATACCACGTGACCCTGATGGCGGCGGTGCGCCTGCCCCGCTTCTTCCCGCTGCTGATGACCGCCGCGGGGACGATCACGCCGGCGCGCGTGCTGGTGCTCGGCGCGGGCGTCGCCGGCCTGCAGGCGATCGCCACCGCCAAGCGCCTCGGCGCGGTGGTCGAGGCCTTCGACATCCGTCCCGCGGTGCGCGACCAGGTGGAGTCGCTGGGCGCCACCTTCGTCGAGGTGGACCTCGGCGCCGAGCAGACCGAGACCGCCGGAGGCTACGCCACCCAGCTCGCCGCCGAGCACGAGGAGCGGGAGCGCGAGGTGATCGCCAAGCACGTCAAGGATGCCGACGTCGTCATCACCACCGCGCTGATCCCCAACCGGCCGGCACCGCGCCTGGTGACGCGCGAGATGGTGGAGTCGATGAAGCCCGGCTCGGTGGTGCTCGACCTTGCTGCCGAGTCCGGCGGAAACTGCGAGGCCACGGTGCCCGGCGAGGAGGTCACCGTGGGCGGCGCGCTGGTGGCCGGCCCCGTCAACGTGCCCGGCCTGATGCCCACCCACGCCTCGCAGCTCTACTCGCACAACGTCATGCGCTTCAGCCTCACCCTGCTCAAGGAGGGTGGGCTCGACTTCGAGGACCAGATCGTCGCCGACACCTGCGTCACCCACGCCGGTGAGGTGCGCAGCAAGGCCGTCGCCGAGATGCTCGCGGCCGGAGGGACGCGGGCATGATCCTCGCCGACGTCGGGGTCAGCAACCAGACCCTGGCCGAGGGACTGTTCGTCTTCGCCCTGGCGGCGTTCCTCGGCTTCGTGCTGATCAGCAAGGTGCCGGCGACGCTGCACACCCCGCTGATGTCGGGCACCAACGCCATCCACGGCATCGTCCTGGTCGGCGCGCTGGCCGTCGCCGCGGTGGCCCACGACGTCGTAGGCGACATCATCGCGGTGGTGGCGGTGTTCCTCGGCACCATGAACGTGGTCGGCGGCTTCGTCGTCACCGACCGCATGCTGGAGATGTTCAAGAAGCGGCCCACGCCGGGCGGCGGCAAGGACGGCGACCCGCCGCGATGAACGTCACCCCGCTCGGCACCATCGGCTACATGATCTCCTCGCTGGCGTTCATCTTCGGCATCCGCCAGCTCGGCTCCCCGGCGACCGCGCGCAACGGCAACCGCGTCGCCGCCGCCGGCATGCTGCTGGCGCTCATCGTCACCGAGCTGCTGCTGGGGGCCCACAACTACGCCTTCATCATCCCCACCATGCTGGTCGCCGCCGCGATCGGCGCCTACGCCTCGCGCGCGGTGCGGATGACGGCGATGCCGCAGATGGTGGCCATGTTCAACGGCATGGGCGCGGGTGCGGCGATGTTCATCGGCGTGGGCGACTTCCGCGACCTCACCGCCATCGGCAACCTCGCGCCGACCGAGTCGATCACCATCCTGCTCTCCTGCCTGATCGGCTCGTTGAGCTTCACCGGCAGCGCCGTCGCCTTCGCCAAGCTGCAGGAGCTGATGACCGGGCGGCCCATCGTGTACCCAGCGCAGAAGCCGCTCAACGGGGCGCTCTTCGCGGCGATCGTCGTCGTCGGCATCGTGCTGGTGGCGATGGGGCACGGGATCGGGCTCCTGGCGCTGTACATCGTCATGGCCCTGGTGCTCGGGGTCACCTTCGTGCTCCCCGTCGGCGGCGCCGACATGCCGGTAATCATCTCCCTGCTCAACAGCTTCACCGGCACGGCCGCGGCCATGACCGGCTTCGTGCTGGGCAACAACGTGCTCATCGTCGCCGGCGCGCTGGTCGGCGCCAGCGGCGCCATCCTCACCCAGCTGATGTCGAAGGCGATGAACCGCTCGCTGGCCAACGTCCTCTTCGGCGCCTTCGGGCAGGTGCAGGCCGGCGCCGGCGCCACCGAGGGCGGCACGGTGCGCAGCGCCTCGGTGGAGGACGTCGCCGCCCTGCTGGCCTTCGCGCAGCAGGTGGTGATCGCCCCCGGCTACGGGCTGGCCGTGGCCCGCGGCCAGCACGACGTCAAGGAGCTGGCCGACCAGCTGGAGAAGCGCGGCGTCACCGTGAAGTACGCCATCCACCCCGTGGCCGGCCGCATGCCGGGACACATGAACGTCCTCCTTGCCGAGGCCAACGTGCCCTACCCGGCGCTCCGCGAGATGGACGACATCAACCCGGAGTTCAGCCGCACCGACGTGGTGCTGGTGATCGGCGCCAACGACGTCGTCAACCCGGCGGCGCGCAACCAGCCCGGCTCGCCGATCTACGGCATGCCCATCCTCAACGTCGACTCGGCCAAGACGGTGGTGGTGCTCAAGCGGTCCATGGCCACCGGCTTCGCCGGCATCGACAATCCCCTGTTCTACGAGCCGAACACCCTGATGCTGTTCGGCGACGCGCGCGACTCCCTGCAGAAGCTGGTCGCCGAGATCAAGCACGAGTACCCGGCCTAGGCTCGCCGCGCTCTACCATCCCGGCACATGAGCGAGCAGCTGCGCGTCTACGGCGCTCCCTGGTGCCCTGACTGCCGGCGGGCCAAGAAGTTCCTCTCCGAGCACCGCGTCGCCTACGAGTGGATCGACGTCGACGAGGACGCCGAGGGCCTGCGCCTGGTCGAGCGCCTGCAGAACGGCGGCCGCACCATCCCCACCGTGGTCCTGGCGGACGGCTCGCACCTGGTTGACCCCTCCGACGAGGAGCTGGCCCGGGCGCTCGGCCTGCGCATGGAGGCGCAGCGGTCGTTCTACGACGTCGCCCTGGTGGGCGGTGGCCCGGCCGGGCTGGTCGCCGCCATCTACGCCGCGCGCGAGGGGATGGACGCCATCGTGGTCGACCGCAGCGCACTCGGCGGCCAGGCGGGGATCACCGAGCGCATCGACAACTACCCCGGCTTTCCCGAGGGCATCGGGGGCACCGAGCTGGCGGGGCGCTTCGTCACCCAGGCGAAGCGCTACGGCGTGGAGCTCCTCTCCGCGGTTTCAGTCGACTCCGTCAGCAACGAGGGCGACGGCGACGTGGCCCTCACCCTGGCCACCGGGCAGCAGATCTCCGCCCACGCCGCCATCGTGGCCACCGGGTCGACCTACCGGCGCCTGGGCGTCCCCGGCGAGGAGGAGCTGATCGGCTCGGGCGTCCACTTCTGCGCCACCTGCGACGGGCCCTTCTACCGCGGTGCCGACGAGATTCTGGTCATCGGCGGCGGAAACTCGGCGCTCGAGGAGGGGATGTTCCTCTCCCGCTTCGCCGACCGCATCCGCGTGGTGCAGCGCGCCCCCGAGCTGACCGCCTCCAGGCTGCTCCAGGAGCGGGTGGCCGCCGACCCGCACTTCACCGTCCACCTCAACTCCGAGGTGCTGGGCTTCCAGGGCGACGCTGGGAAGCTGGCGTCGGTTCGCATCCGCGACTCCGCCACCGGCGAGGAGCAGGAGGTGCACCCGCGGGCGGCGTTCGTCTTCGTCGGGATGCAGCCGAACACGGAGTTCCTGCGCGGCCGGGTCGACCTCGACGAGTGGGGCTTCATCCGCACCGACGACCGGCTGCAGACCTCGATGCCCGGCGTCTACGCCGCCGGCGACGCGCGGCGCGGCTCGACCAAGCAGCTCGCCGCCGCCATCGGCGAGGGAGTCACCGCGCTGCTCATGGTCCGCGAGCACCTCCGCGCGCACCACCACGTCATCGAGCACGCCGCCAACTCCTGAGCGCCACGACCGGCGACGACCAGGCTTCCGGCGACATCGCCGGCGCCCGGTCCTAGCGCCGCCTCCCCCCCGCCGCCGCCGGCGCCGAGTTCCGCGACGCCACCCGCGTCGCCGTGATCCGCGCCACGGGCCGGTTCTCGCGCAACCGCGACGCGCTGAGCAGCAGCTCTTCGAGGAGCCCGCGCAGCTGCTTGCGCGCCGTCACCGAGAACCCGGAGAGGAAGTCCTCCTCCCACTGGTCGACGGTGTCGGCGACAGGACGCTCCAGCCGCCGGCCCTGCGGCGTCAGCGCCAGCAGCCGGCGGCGGCGGTCGTGCGGATCCTCCTGGCCGACGATCAGCCCGGCGCGTTCCAGCGTCGCCAGCAGGGTGCTCATCGAGGAGCGCTCCATGCCCAGGTCGGTGGTGAGCTGGGCCTGGCTGACGGGACGCGGCGAGGCCTCCCAGAAGCGGATCAGCACCGCCATCTGCGAGAACGAGATGCCGTGCCGGGCGAGGCGGCGATCGAGGCCCACCTGCATCATCCGCGTGGTGCGGGAGACCAGGCCGGAGATGTGGACCGGCCCCTGAAAGGTGCCGCGCGCAGCCATGGCCGGACCGTAGCAGAGTGCGCGGCGAAAGTGTCGATAGCCGCGGTATCAGAAAAGCCGCGCCTTCACTGTCCTTTCGCAACAGTGCCAACACCGACGCCCGCGGGCAGCGGCGCGGCGGCCGGCTCTGCGGTGCCGGTGACGGCGACGGTGGCGCCGGTGCGCCGCGGCGCGGGACGGGCGACGATCAGCGCCACCCCGGCGAGGATGATGCCGCCGGCGACCAGCGTGCGCGCCGTCACCGGCTCCGAGGCGAAGGCGGCGCCGAGCAGCACCGCGACGACCGGGTTGACGTACGCATACGTGGACACGAGGGTGGTGCGCGCGTTGCGCAGCAGCCACGCGTATGCCGAGTAGCCGATCAGCGAGCCGGCCACCACCAGGTAGCCGATGGCCATCCCCGACTTCGGGCTGATTGCGTCGAGATGCAAGCGTCCGAGGTCGCCCGTGGCCACGCCTGCGATGCCCAGCAGCACGCCGCCGGCGAGCATCTCCATGCCGCTGGCCAGCGCCGCCGACCGGGGCATGGGCGCGCCCCGCGCGTACAGCGACCCCGCCGCCCAGCAGAAGGAGCCGAAGAGGAGCACGGCGACTCCGCCCATGTCGAGATGCGTGCCGCCCGACGGCTGCACCAGCACCACCAGCCCGACCAGGCCGGCGGCGATGCCGAGGAGCGTCCAGCGGCTCACCGGCTGCTTGAAGAAGACGCGGTCCAGCCAGGCCATGTGCAGCGGCACCAGCGCCACCAGGATGGCGGCGATGCCCGAGGGCACGTGCTGCTCCGCCCAGATCACCCCGCCGTTGCCGGCGAGCAGGAGCGCGGCGCCGACGATGATCGTCGTCCGCCACTCCCGCCAGGTGGGCAGCGGGGCGCCGCGGCGGCGCAGGAAGCCCCAGGCGAGCATCAGCACTCCGGCGACGATGAATCGCGTGAAGCCCATGAGCAGGGCGGGGACGGTCTCCTCGGCGAAGCGGATGCCCAGGTAGGTCGAGCCCCAGAGGGTGTACACGGCCACCAGAGCCACGCCGACGGCCAGCGGCCGGGCGGTGCGCTCCGGGCTCATGCGCTGTTCTCGACAGGGGTGGCAGCATCCTCGAAGCGCCGGCCGGCGAAGCGCGGGTCGCAGGCTGCCTGCCGCACCGAGACGGGGACCGCCAGGCGCGGAGTTTCTGCCACGACCGGCCCGATCCCGAGGGCCACGGGGAGCACGCCGGCCCAGACGGGCAGGTCGAGGTCGTCCTCGTCGTCGACGGGGGGCCCCGTGCGGAGCTTGGCCGAGGCGTCGCTGAGGTCCAGTGCCAGGACCCGCGTCGCCTTGAGCTCGCCGGCGCTGGGCTCGCGGACCTCGGCGGCGCGCCCCCGCAGCACGTGCTCGGCGAAGGCGAGCAGCGCACGGCGCTTCTCGTCGAGGTCCACCACCTCGGTGGCGCGGCCGAAGGCGACCACCGAGCGGTAGTTGAGGGAGTGGTGGAAGAGCGAGCGGGCCAGCACCAGGCCGTCGAGCAGGGTCACGGCGACGCAGACGTCGACGCCGCCGCCGACGGTCCGCAGCATCCGCGACGCGGGAGCCCCGTGCAGGTACAGCACCCTGCCGGCACGCGCGTGCGCCGTGGGGATGACCACGGGACCCGCCCCGTCCGCCGCCGCGAAGGCGACGTGGCAGACGAGCGCCTCGTCGAGGATGGCCGCGATCACCGGCCAGTCGTGGCTGCCCCGCTCCGGAAGGCGGCGCAGCCGGGTCCGCTCGCTCACCTCATCGGCTCCCGACTATGTTACAGTACAATGTGATGACTGAACTGGTACAAAGGTACCACATCGCCGGGTCGACGGCAGCCGACATCGCCACCTCCATCGAAACCCGCATCCGCACGGGGGAGTTGCAGCCGGGTGCGCGGCTGCCCACCGTCCGCGCGCTTGCCGCTGAGCTCGGCGTGAGCCCGGTCACGGTGGCCGCCGCCTACCGCCGCCTCACCGAGCGCGGACTGCTCAGCGCCGCCGGCCGTCGCGGGACCACCGTCTGCCCCGGCCCTCTGCTCCCCAGCCGCCTCGACGTCCCCCGCCTGCCGGCGGGCGTGCGCAACCTCGCCGACGGCAACCCCGATCCCGCCCTCCTCCCCGACCTGACCGCTGCCGCGCGCCGGCTCCACCTGGCCCACCGCCTGTATGGCGACGACCCCAACCTCCCCGACCTCCTCGACCTCGCCGCCGCCGAGCTGCGCCGCGACGGGCTCGACGCGTCGGCCATCGCCGTCGTGGGCGGAGCGATGGACGGCATCGAGCGGACGCTGCTGGCACACCTCCGCGCCGGTGACCGGGTCGCGGTCGAGGACCCCTGCTATCCGGCGGTCCGCGACCTCGTCGCCGCCATGGGAATGGCCGCCGACCCCGTCAGCGTCGACGACTTCGGCCCCCGGCCCGACGACCTGGAGCGCGCCCTGACCGGCGGGGTCGCCGCGCTGGTGCTGACCCCGCGCGCCCACAACCCCACCGGCGCCGCCCTCGACGAGACGCGCGCGGCCGAGCTCCGCGAGCTCCTCGACGCCCATCCCGGCGTCCTGCTCGTCGAGGACGACCATGCCGGCGTCATCGCTGGTGCCGAGGCGCTGTCGCTGTCGCCCGGGCACCAGGGGCCCTGGGCGGTCGTCCGCTCCGCCGCCAAGTCGCTCGGCCCGGACCTCCGCCTGGCCATCCTGGCCGGTGACCCGCTGACCGTCGCCCGGGTGGAGGGGCGGCAGCGGCTCGGCCCCGGATGGGTGTCGCACGTCCTCCAGGAGCTGGTGGTCACCCTGCTCCGCGACCCCGCCACCGCCGACCTCGTCCGCCGTGCGGAGATGACCTACTCGCAGCGCCGCACCGGCCTGGTCGCCGCCCTGGCCCGGCGCGGGCTGCCGGGCCGGGGCCGCTCCGGGCTCAACGTCTGGATCCCCGTCGCCGAGGAGGCGGCCACCGTGCAGCACCTCCTCTCCCGCGGCTGGGGCGTGCGCGGCGGGGAGCGCTACCGGTTCCGCGCCGCTCCCGCCATCCGGGTCACCACCGCCGACCTGCAGCCCGACGAGGCGGACCGCTTCGCCACCGACCTCGCCGAGCTGCTGCGCGGCGCCCGGCGCACGGGCCCGGCATAGGAGCGTCCTCCTCCCGGATCATGGGGGGCATGTCCGAGAGCAGGTCGCCGCGCATCGTGCTCGTCCGCCACGGCGAGACGGAGTGGAGCCGCGACGGCCGGCACACCGGGCGGGCCGACATCCCCCTCACCGACCGCGGGCGCGAGGAGGCCCGGACGCTCCGCGCGGCGCTGGCGGGCTTCCGCTTCGCCAGGGTCCTGGTGAGCCCGCTCCAGCGCGCCCGCGAGACCTGCGCGCTGGCCGGGCTCGGCGAGCATGCGGAGCCCTGCCCGGACCTCATGGAGTGGGACTACGGCGACGACGAGGGGCTCACCTACGCCGAGATCCGCGAGCGCCGGCCGGAGTGGGTGCTCTGGCGGGACGGATGCCCGGGGGGCGAGACGCCGGACGACGTCGCCGCCCGGGCCGATGCGGTCCTCGCCGGCGTCCGCGAGACGGATGGCGACGTCGCCCTCTTCTCCCACGGGCACCTGCTGCGCGTGCTCGGCTCGCGCTGGATCGAGCAGCCCGCCGCGTTCGGCGCCCACCTCATGCTCGACACGGCAGCCGTGTCCGTGCTCAGCGCCGAGCGCGGCATCACCGCCCTGGAGCGTTGGAACGACGCCGGCCACCTGGCTGCGGAGCAGCGGCCGGCCTAGTCCTGGCGGCGGGCGATGGCGCCGGCCAGCTCCGCCTTGGTCATCCGCGAGTGCCCGCGGCTGCCGAGCCGCTGGAAGCGACCGAGCAGCTCCTGCCTGGTGTGGCCGAGCACGTCGACGCCGTCGGACGCTTCGACGCTAGCATGCGTGCACCGCAGGTCTGGGACGGCCCCGTTCGTCTGCGGTTCCAAGGAGGGTTCGCAGATGAAGGTCGGAGATCGCGTCGACGACTTCGAGGCCACAGACCAGCACGGCGCCACGCGGCGCCTCTCCGAGCTGCTCGACGCCGGGCCCGTGGTCCTCTATTTCTATCCCAAGGCGTTCACCCCGGGGTGCACCCGGGAGGCGTGCCACTTCCGTGACGTCAACGCCGAGCTGCGCGCCGCGGGCGGCCAGGCGGTCGGCGTCAGCGCCGACGCGGTCGACCGCCAGCAGGCCTTCGACGAGAAGCACTCGCTGGGCTTCCCCCTGCTCTCCGACCCCGAGCGCCGCCTGGCCAGGATCTTCGGCGTGAAGCGGCCAGGGCCCATCTTCAACAAGCGCGCGACGTTCGTGATCGACACCGACCGCCGCATCCTCGCGGTGATCAGCAGCGAGCTCAACATGACCGTCCACGCCGACCGGGCCATCGAGGCCCTGCGCGCGCGCGGCGGCGA
Organism: Candidatus Dormiibacterota bacterium; assembly: GCA_035652335.1. Lineage (GTDB taxonomy): Bacteria > Chloroflexota > Dormibacteria > Aeolococcales > Aeolococcaceae > DASRDZ01. The sequence goes on along the minus strand of DASRDZ010000082.1, from coordinate 16,905 downwards.
GGCGCAGCTTCGTGGCGCCCCGCAGCCGCTCGGCGAGACGGCGCCCGCCGCCGGGAAGGTGAGGGTCGAGTAGCCGTCAGCTGTTGAAGGCGTCGAGCGCGTTGGCGGCCGTGCAGTCGGTGCCGGCGGGGAGCGTCTTGGACTGCGGGTTGCCGTTCGGCGGGTTGCCCGTCAGCGCGCCGATCTCGCAGTTGCCGCTGGCGTCGGCGACCACCACCATGAAGAGGTCGCCGCTGCTGGTCTGGGTCGCGTAGAGGACGATCTTCGTCGGCGTCGCCGGAGGCAGGCCGCTGGTGTCACCGGTCTGCACCGCGACCTCGACGCTCGCGGGAAGCTGGTTGCCCACGGCGCGCTGGACGCCCCAGGCGTCGTCGACGCTGCCGCTGCCGCTGGTGATGGTGCCCTCGGCGACCTGCAGCACTCCGTCGCGCACCTTGGTGGCGTCGACCACCTCCTTGGTGCCGGTGTCGCTCGACGAGGACGACGCCGAGCTGTCCGACGAGGACGCCTGCAGGCTGCTGAGGTCGAGCGGCTTGGCCGGCGCGGTGATGCTGAAGTGACTCCCGTACTCGCTGATGTCGATGGTGCCGTGTGAGCCGCCGTCGAAGTGGAGCGGGTAGGGCTTGCCGGTCAGCGCGACGTCCATCTCGCCGTCCTTGCTGGTCACGGCGATGGCCTGCTGGCCGTCGACGGTCTTGGTGCTGCCCTTGGTGTAGGGGCCGCCCGAGCTGCCCAGCTGGTCGGCGAGCTGGCTCGCGTCGCCGAGGGCCGTGACCGAGCTGGCGTTGCTCTCCAGCTGGCTGTTGCCGGTGACGGTGACCCACTGGTCGCCGAGGGTGTCGGCCAGCGAGGGAGCCGCCTTCTGCCACAGCGCCTTGCTGCGGAAGTAGAGCTTGCCGCCCACGTTGACGAAGTCGAAGGTCACCCCGTCCTGGGTGATGCTGCCGCTGGTGGTGTTCTTGTCATCGACCTTCATGTCGAAGGCGACCTTGCCGGAGTCCGACACCACGTTGCCGACCAGGTGGAACGCGGTGGCCGAGCCGAGCGCCGCCTTGGCGTCGCTGACGATCTGGTCGGCGCTCTTGCCGTCCTCGCCGTTGCCGGAGCTGCCGCAGGCGACGACGAGGCTGGAGAGCGCGAGTGCGGCGACGGCCGCCAGACGGCGTGTGGATGTCACGGTGAATCGACTCCGAGTGATGCTGGGGGGCTGGTGGGTCAGTGGGAGCTCTGGCTGCGGTCGATGCAGAGGTTGCCCGTGCCGTCGGTGACGTCGAACTCGTCGCTTCCTGAGGGGCACGTCTGGTAGGACTGGTGCAGCACCGCGGTGACCTTGCCGTCGTAGGTGGCGCTGCAGCTGGCCAGGCGCACCTGGCTGCTGGTGAGCGTGACGCAGTCGCCGGTCGAGAAGGTCCCGTCGGTGCTGGAGCCGCCACGGGTGGTGACGAAGCCGGCGATGGCTCCCGCGACCACGATGACCGCGATGACGATGGTCAGCAGCGAGCGCGTGGCCAGGATCCCGCGGCGCACGCCCGCTCGTCCTGCGGGCACGCCCAAGGGTGTGCCGACCGGCGTCTGGGCGCTCCACTCCGCGGCGGGCGGCGTGGGGGGCGGTGGTGTCGCGGGCGCGGGGGGAGCGGGCTGCTCGCTCATCGGGTCCTCGGTGATGATGCTAGGTGCCTACCAAACGGCAGGAGTGCCGGGGCGCACCATACCCGCTGAACGGCCGGCTATGGGCCGGATTTCACACATGTTTACGAGAGTGCGGCGCGCGGCGCACGGCCGGCGGACCTGCGGCCGGCTCGACTCCCCCGGCCGCGACTGACCACGCCGTCAGTGCGGTTGCCGCGATCGACGCGAAAACTGCGCTGGTCAGGCGACCTGGCGGCGCACCCTCGCCCGGTTGGGCGCGACCGCGGCGGGCGCGGGGGACAGCAGCAGCAGGTCGATGAGGTCGTCGTGGAGGTCGCCGAGCTGGTCGCGCTCCGGGTGGCACGCGTTCAGCAGCGTGCCCTGCCAGCGCAACATGGCGGCGTGGAGCCGCACCGTGTCGGGAACGGCCAGCACCCAGCCGGGCACCGGGGTGCCCACCGCCGCCTGCACCTGCCCCAGCCAGTCGAGCACGTCGGGTGAGGAGGTCAGCGCCCCCCCGGCGAGGTTGAAGCGCTCCAGCTCGTCGAGGAGGAGGTCGAGGGCGCGCACCGGCCGGCGAGGGTCGGGCTCGAGGCGACGGCGAGTGAGGTCGGAGGCGGCCTCGCGCACGGCGCGGGACGCCTGGGCCATCGGGGTGTCGGCGGATTCGCCGCTGGGGGCGAGCTCGGGGAGCCGGTCCATGACAGGTCAGTGTGCGGCTCGCCGGTCCCTCCCACCAGGGCCGAACGTCGGGATCCGCCTGGGACCGAGGACCCTGTCGGGCCCGGCGGGCGTCGGGGGACCGGGCTCGTGGCGCCGACCGCCGTGGCGCGGCCGCGCCGGGGCGCCGACCACCGTGGTGCGGCCCGCGCGGGTCGGGCCTCACCCCCTGAGGCCGCATGTTCCGGCCATCTCTGTCTGCAACGAACTCTGTGCATCGCGACCGCGGTCTTTGGTGCATCTGTGGTTTTGACCGGTCGGTCAGACAGTGTTCGGATGACATACCTGCAAGATCGTTCAGGTCGTATCGTTCAAGGGCCAGGAAGAGATGAGGACGAGGTCGTGAGCCAGGACGCCGCCCCACCGCCAGACGGCTGCGACCACCTCCTCGCCGAGCACTACCTCCCGGTGATGCGACTCTGCCTGAGCCGCCTGGGCGATCCCGCCGACGCCGAGGACGCCACCCAGGAGGTCTTCCGCCGCGCGGTGCAGCACTCCGGCAGCCTGCGCGACGACCCACTCCCCTGGCTGATCGCGGTGGCCCGCAACGTGTGCAACGACGAGCTCCGCCGCCGCCGGCGTCGCGCCGATGTCGACCCGGCCGACATCCCCTCCCCCAGCGCCCACACCACTCCGGAGGGCGAGGTGGTCGGCCGCATGGCGGTGGTGGAGCTGCTCGGCCGCCTCACCCCCGGCGAGCGCCGGGCCCTCGCCGCACGTCTCGGCGTCGCCGGCCACGGCACCGCGTCGAGCACCACCCGCGTCCTCATCGCACGCGCCCGCCAGAAGCTGCGCCACTACCTGGAGGAGTCGCAGTCCGCCATCGGCACCGCGACGGTCTCCACCAGCGAGGCACTGCACCAGCTCCGCACCCGCTTCTTCGGGCGCGCCCTCCTCGGCCCCGGGCGCGCCGCCGTGGTCATCCCGGCCGTGCTCATCATCACCGCCGTCGGCGGCCCCGGTCGGGCCGGCGGCTCCTTCGACATCGGGCCGCCGCAGCTGCGCTTCCCGTCGCCGGGGGCCGGCGTGGCGGACGCGGTCGAGGCGCAGCGGCTGCGCGGCGGTGAGGGCGGGGTGGAGAGAACGCTGTCCAACCTCGTGACGCCATCGCTGGGCAACGCGTCGCTGAACACGCCGGCGCCGATCGTCCTGCCGCCACCGGCCGGACCGATCTGGTACACGTCGCTCCCCGCGAACGACTACCGCGAGGTCCTCACGTCGGACATCGAGCCATCACCCGACTACGCGACGGACCACACCGTCCTGATGGTCGGCGAGAGCCACACCTGCCTCGTGACGCTGTGCACGCAGATCTACCGAAGCACCGATGGCGGGACCACGTGGACGGTCGTCAACACCGAGGCCGCAGGGGGAACGCAGCTCCTCCTGCCCGGGGACGCCTTCCCCGCTCATCGGTTCTACCTCGTCGGACCGCCGGGATTGGAGGTGACCAGGGATGGCGGGACCAGCTTCGTCTCCGCCGTGCCCAACCTGAACGGGCACGCTCTGGCGCCTCCCCCATCGTCCGAGTACGACGCCCTGTACAGCAACAACGTCGCCTTGTGGGGGATCAGCCACGAGGGCACGCCGACCGTCCTCTCGTCGTTCGGGACAGGCGAGGAGGCGACCGGTTCGCCTCTTCTCCTGCAGACCGCCGGCGGGTATGCCGTCCTGCAGCCCGTCGGCCCGGCCGTCCCATCGGCGACGTCGATGCTGGAGCGCTGCACGCCGCGGTGCGGTGCGCCGGAGCCCCTGCCCATCAACCTCGACGGCCCGACACTCCTCGCCTCTCCGAACGTCGCGATCGACCACACCGTGTACGCGGTCGGACTGACGCACTACCTTCTCGTCTCCCACGACGACGGCCAGAGCTTCCAGGTGGTCGGGCCCACCGCGGCCGTGGACATGGCGGTCACCATCGGACCGCACGGTCGGCGCCTGGTCGCCTCCATGGGCACCGCCGGGACGCTCGAGTACAGCGACGACGACGGCTACACCTGGCATACGGCCACTGTGCCAAGCACCCAGCTCTTCGAGGCTCACAGCATCACCCAGCTCCGGCCCGGACGGTTGATCGCCTCGATGCAGAGGAACGACGACTTCGGCTGGTACTACTTCGTGTGCTCGTCGGACGGCGGCGCGTGGGGCCTGTGCAGCCCTGACGCCGGCTGACGCGCCGTCCTGCGCCACGGCACGGCCACCCCGTAAACGGTTCGGCGACTCAGCGCGTATTCGTCGTGACAGGACCGGCGGATGCGGTTGAAGCCGGGCCCGAGGACACGAGGAGGCTCTGCGGTGGCTCGACTCTGCTGCCTCGGGACATGTGTGGAGAGCGCGCATGGCATCTGGGGCACGGCGATGCCTGGCCGCGGCCATGATGGCCTGCGCCGGCTGCTGCGAATCGTGCCTCCCTGCGCTCGCGACCACGGGGGACGCCACAGGCGTCTGCACCGGCAGCGCCACGCTGACCTTCGCAACGGCTCTCTCCAAGGTGCCGCTGCCGGGCTTGGACGGGGTGACGCTCGGGACACCGACGCCCCTGACGTGCACCGGCGTGATCGACCAGACGGCCACCCTCACGTTCAGCGGCAGCGCTCTTCCCGGCGCCGCCTGCACCGGCCCACTCGCCGTCACCGGTTCGGGAGGCATCGCCTTCTCGGTTTCCCCAGGCGTCAGCAGTGTGACGTGGGGCGCCACAGGAACGCCGTATGCCGAGGCGTGGCAGTTCGCCTCCGCGGGCGGTCCGCTGTTCGCCACCGGCACCGTGGTGTCCCTGGCCCCCACCGACGCGATCTCCTGCGCCACCTCGGGAACCTCGACGCTCACCCTCACCGCCACCATCGCCGTCGTCGCCTGACAGCGGCGCCCACGGAGCACCCCGCATGACAACGGACGCATCGCACGGCCCCAACGCCCCTCGGGCATTGGCCGCCTACCTGCGCCTCCTCGCCGCCTGCCTCGAGGACGAGGCGGCGCTGATCGAGGCGGGCGGCGCGCGATGTGAGGCGGTGCTGCGCCGCTTCCGCGAGGGCGTGCTGGCGCTCAGCCTGCAGGACGCGCCCCTCGACGCGCTGATTGCCGGGAGCGACGACGGCCCGCCGGCGGCCATCGTCGTGCAGGGCACACCGGCGCGGGCGGCGCGCCAGGCTCCCGCCAGGCGCCGCCGCTAGGCCGGTCGCGCCAGGGCCACCTGCCGCGCCGCCGAGAGCGCGCGGTCGAGCCGGCAGCGGAAGGCCTTCACTGACATGCCCAACCTCGCGGCGCTGACCGCGTCGGGAAGGCGCTGCACGTAGCGCATGCCCAAGAGGCGCCGCTGGCTGTCGGAGAGGCGGCTGAGGATCGCTTCCACGTCGAGCCGCGTCTCCACCAGATCCCAGGGATCCCCGTCGCGGCGGAGCGTGTCGTCGCCCAGCATGCGGGCCTTGGCGCCGGCCGAGCGGTCGCGCTCCAGCAGGCGGCTTGCCGCCCAGCGGGCGTTGCGCTGGACGACGTGATCGGGGTGGTCGGCGAGGAGGTGTTCGTCGCCGCGGCGGAGGCGCTGCAGGACCTGGATGAACCCGTCGTGCACGGCGTCCTCGGCGAGGGCGTGGTCGCCGAGGCGGCGGGCGCAGCGGCGCACGGCGTCGGCGCCGTAGCGGTGGTAGAGAGTGTCGATCGCGTCGGTCGCGGTGGGCACGAGCTCGACCGGGGCGCCCGGGTGCGTGCCGTCGGGGGCGATGCAGATCACGCCACGTATACGTGCGCGCCCGCGTCAGCGTTTACGCGACCAGTCGATCTCGTGCCTGGCAACGGAGGGAGGACCGGCGACGGCCGGTCCTCCGACGGTTGGAAGGGTCCTGCCTGAAGGCGGTTGGGGCGCCGGAAGCGGTCCCCGCCTGGACCGCCCCGGCGCCGTCCCACCGGCGGGTGGGACTGGGCTCGCCGATGCGACGGGCCGCCTGAGCACCGTCCCACCGTCGCGCCCGCCCGGCGCCCGCTGTCTACCCGTTAACAGAGCGGCGAGAGGTGGAAAGTCCTCGCCGTGTGGTGACGACGTGGCGATGGCGGGTGGCGCGGCCCGTGTCGTACCGTCGCCGGCCGTGGACGACGCCGAGCGCCCGGGCAGCCTGCGCGAGCTGCTCGCGGTCTTCGGCGGCGTGGGGGTGCGCGGCTTCGGCGGCCCCGCCGTGCACGTCAGCCTGCTGCGTCGCGAGGTGGTGCAGCGCCGCGGCTGGCTGGAGGACCGCGACTTCCTCTCCCTCTTCGCCGCCTGCAACCTCATCCCCGGTCCCGGCTCGACGCAGCTGGCCCTGCTGCTGGGCCGGCGTCGCGCCGGGCTCCGCGGCATGCTGGTTGCCGGCGCCTGCTTCATCCTCCCCGCGGTGCTGCTGATGCTCGGCCTCGCCGAGCTGTACAAGCGCAGCCCGGACAGCGCGGAGATGCGCTCGGCGCTGCACGGCGTCGAGGCGGCGGTGGTGGCGGTCGTGGCGATGGCGGCGCTCGAGCTGGGACGCGGCGCGGTGCGCAGCCCGCGGCAGGGTGCGGTGGCGGCGCTGGGACTCACCCTGGGGTTGTTGCACGTCAATCCCATCGCCGCGCTGGGGGCGGGGATCCTGCTGGCCCTCGCCCTCCACGAGACGCTTGCGCAGCAGCGCAATCCTGCGGTGCTCCTCACGCTGGCTGCGGCCACCACCACCAAGGCGACGGCTTCCCTGCTGAGCCTGGCGCTGACCTTCCTCAAGATCGGGGCGGTCGCCTTCGGCAGCGGCTACGTGCTGCTCTCCTTCCTCCACGCCGACCTGGTGGGCACCGGCTTCGGCCTCGGCGATCGCCAGCTCGCCGACGCATTCGCCGCGGCCCAGGCGACGCCGGGGCCCGTCTTCGCCATGGCGGCCTTCCTCGGCTCGCTGGTGCGCGGCGTTCTCGGCGGGCTGGTGGCGGCGACGGCCATTTTCCTCCCCTCCTTCGTCTTCGTGCCCTTCCTGGACCGCCTGGTCAGCATGGTGCGGCGCCGCCCGGCGCTGCAGGCGGCGCTCGACGGAGCGGCCGCGGCGGCCATCGGGCTCATCGTGGCGGTGACCGTGGACCTCGGACGCGTCGCGCTCACCGGCGCCGTCCCGGTGCTCATCGCGGCGGCGGCACTGGCGCTGCTCCTCCGCTTCCGCCTGGCCCAGGCCGCGGCGGTCGTGCTCGGCGGGGTCGCCGGGTTGCTGACAGGACTGTCCTGAACCGGAGCCCCTAGCGCTCCACCACGGTGGCGATGCCCTGGCCGACGCCGATGCACATCGTCGCCAGCCCCTTCCCGCTGCCGCGGCGGCGCAGGTCCCAGGCCAGCGTGGTCAGCAGCCGCGCCCCTGAGCAGCCCAGCGGGTGCCCCAGCGCGATGGCGCCGCCCTGCTGGTTGACGATGGCCGGGTCGAGCTCGGGCCACTGCCGCAGGCAGGCCAGGCTCTGCGCGGCGAAGGCCTCGTTCAGCTCGACGCTGCAGAGCTCGTCCCAGCCGACGCCGGCACGGCCCAGCGCGCGGGTCGCCGCCTCGACGGGACCGATGCCGAAGAGGTGCGGCTCGACGCCGCTGGTGGCCCGCGAGACGATGCGCGCGAGCGGCTCGCGGCCCGTGCGCCGCAACGTCTCCTCGTCGCAGAGCAGCAGCGCCGCGGCGCCGTCGTTGAGGGGCGAGGAGTTGCCCGCGGTGACCGACCCGTCAGGACGGAAGGCGGGCCGGAGCGCGGCGAGCTTCTCCAGCGTCGTCCCGGCGCGGATCGACTCGTCGCGGTCGAGCAGCGTCTCACCGTCACGCGTCACCGGGAGGACCTCGGAGTCGAAGAGGCCGGCGTCCCAGGCCGCCGCGGCGTTGCGGTGGCTGCGCAGGGCGAACTCGTCCTGCTCCTCGCGCGACACCTCGAACATGTGGGCGAGGATCTCCGCGCCCTCGCCGAGCGAGACCGTCCACTCCTGCGGCATGCGCGGGTTGACCATGCGCCAGCCGAGCGTGGTCGAGTACAGGGTGTCGTGGCCGCGCGGGAAGGCGCCGTCCGGCTTCAGCATGACCCACGGCGCCCGCGTCATCGACTCCACGCCGCCGGCGATGGCCAGCGAGGCGTCCCCGACGGCGATCGCCCGCGAGGCGTCCATCACCGCCTCCATCCCCGAGCCGCACAGCCGGTTCACGGTGGCGCCGGGGACCGTGGGGGGCAGCCCGGCGAGCAGCACCGCCATGCGCGCGACGTTGCGGTTGTCCTCCCCCGCCCCGTTGGCGTCGCCGAACCACACGTCGTCGATCTCGGCGGGCTCCACCTCGGGGACGCGGTCGACCAGCCCGCGCACCACCTGGGCGGCGAGGTCGTCGGGCCGCACGCTGGAGAGCGCGCCGCCGTAGCGGCCCATGGGCGTCCGCACCGCGTCGAGGATGAACACCTCACGGGACATGACGCGCAGAGTACCGGTCCTGGCGGCGCGGCCGCACCGCGTACAGTCGGCGGATGGACCGCCCGCTCCGCATCGCGCTGCTCACCTACCGGGGAGCCCCGCACACCGGCGGGCAGGGCGTGTACACCCGCCAGCTCTCCCGGGCACTGGTGGCGCGCGGCCACGACGTGGAGGTGTTCAGCGGGCAGCCGTACCCCGAGGTCGACGAGGGCGTGCGCCTCACCCCGCTGCCCAGTCTCGACCTCTACCGCCAGCCCGACCCGTTCCGCGTGCCCCGCCGCAGCGAGTTCCGCGACGCCGTCGACGCGCTGGAGTTCGCCGTGATGTGCACCGCGGGCTACCCCGAGCCGCTCACCTTCTCGCTGCGCGCGTGGCGCGCGCTGCGCCGCCGCCGCGACGTCGACGTCGTCCACGACAACCAGTGCCTGGGCTACGGCACCCTGGCCATCGCGCGGCACGTCGCACCGGTGGTGGCGACGATCCACCACCCCATCACCGTGGACCGCGGCATCAACGTGGCCGGCGCGTCATCGCGCTGGCAGCGCTTCTCGATCTGGCGCTGGTATCGCTTCAGCGCGATGCAGGCGCGCGTGGCGCGGCGCATCCCGCACATCATCGTGCCCAGCGAGACGATGCGCGCCGACGTGGCGCGCGCCTTCCGCATCCCCGCGCAGCGCATCACCGCCACACCGCTCGGCGTCGACACCGACGTCTTCCGCCCGCTGCCGCACATCGAGCCCGTCGGCGGTCGCATCGTCACCACCGCCAGCGCCGACATCCCCCTGAAGGGGCTCGGCATCCTCGTCGACGCGCTGGCGCGCCTGCGCCACACGCATCCGCACGCGCACCTCGTGGTGATCGGCACGCCGCGGGAGGGCAGCGACATCCCACCGCTCATCGCGGCGAGAGCGCTGCAGGACGCGGTCCACTTCCGCAGCGGGCTGGCGGCGGAGGAGATCGCGGAGCTGTACGCGTCGGCACAGGTGGCGGTCGTCCCCAGCCTCTACGAGGGCTTCTCGCTGCCGGCGGTCGAGGCGATGGCCAGCGGCGTCCCCCTGCTCGCGACGCGCGGCGGCGCGCTGCCCAACGTGGTCGGCGAGGCGGGCCTGCTGGTCGAGCCCGGTGACCCCGAGACGCTGCGCGCAGGACTGGCGCGCCTCCTCGACGACGGCGCCCTGCGCGGGCGACTCGCAGACGCAGGACGGGCGCGGGCGCTCCGCTGCTTCACCTGGGAGGCGACGGCCCGCGCCACCGAGGAGCGGTACCGCGCCGCCATCGCCGCGCGCTCTGGCAGACTGGCCCGACCGTGACCGCCACCCAGCCCTCCCCCACCCCGCCGGTCGCCGAGAAGCGCCCGGTGGTCCACGAGATCCACGGCGACCGCCGCGTCGACGAGTACGCCTGGCTGCGCGACCGCGAGGACCCCGCCGTCATCGCCCACCTCACCCTGGAGAACGCCTACACCGACACGGTCACGGCGGGCACGGCCGAGCTGCGGGAGCGCATCTACCAGGAGATCGCCGGCCGCGTCCAGCAGACCGACGAGAGCGCACCGGTCCCGCACGGTCCGTGGCTCTACAGCACGCGCACGGTGGAGGGGCAGGAATACCCCATCCTCTGCCGGCGTCCCCGCGGCGGCGGCGAGGTTGCCGTCATCCTCGACCAGAACGCGCTGGCCGAGGGCCACGAGTACCTCCGGGTGGGCGACACCGCGGTCAGCCCGGACCACACCCTCCTCGCCTACACCGTCGACCACGACGGCAGCGAGCAGTTCCGGCTGCGCATCCGCGACCTCGGCACCGGCGAGGACCGCGAGGACGCCGTCGAGCGCGTCTACTACTCGCTGGCCTGGTCCGCGGACGGCGGCACCGTCTTCTACACCCGCCCCGACCATGCCATGCGCCCGTGGCAGGTGTGGCGCCACCGTCTCGGGACGCCAGAGAGCGCGGACACCCTCGTCCTCCAGGAGGACGACGAGCGCTTCTTCGTCGAGGTCTCGCGCACCCGCAGCGGCGCCTTCGTCGTCGTCCAGGTGGCCAGCGAGCTGACCAGCGAGGCCTGGCTCCTCGACGCCGGCGATCCCGGCGGCGTGCCGCGAGTCGTCGCCCCGCGCGAGCAGGGCCACGAGTACACGGTCGACCACCACGGCGACACGCTCTACATCGTCAGCAACGACGGCGCCGTCAACTTCCGCCTCATGGCCGCGCCCGCCGGCGCCCCGCAGCGCGAGAACTGGCGCGAGGTCATCCCCCACCGCGAGGACGTCAAGCTCGACGGCGTCGACCTCTTCGCCCGCCACATGGTCCTCTACGAGCGCGCCGGCGGGCTGCGCCGCATCAGCCACGGCCCGGTCGGCTCGGCGAGCACGGCGGTGATCCCGCAGCCCGAGGAGGTGTACGTCGCCTGGCCCGGCAGCAACCGCGAGTGGGACACCGACACCCTGCGCTTCGAGTACTCGTCGCTCATCACCCCGCGCAGCTCCGTCGACCACGACCTGCGCACCGGCGCGCGCACGGTGGTGAAGGAGGAGCCCGTGCTGGGCGGCTACGACCGCACGCAGTACGTCACCGAGCGCCTCTGGGCGACGGCACCCGACGGCGTGCGGGTGCCGCTCAGCCTGGTGCGCCGCCGCGACGTCCCGCTCGACGGCAGCGCCCCCGCCCTCCTCTACGGCTACGGCTCCTACGAGATCTCCGTGGAGCCGAGCTTCGCCATCCCCCGCCTGTCGCTGCTCGACCGCGGCCTCGTCTACGCCATCGCCCACATCCGCGGCGGCGGCGAGATGGGCCGTCGCTGGTACGACGACGGCAAGCTGATGCGCAAGCGCAACACCTTCACCGACTTCATCGCCGCCGCCGACCACCTGGTCCACAGCGGCCACACCTCGCACGACCGCCTGGCCATCCGCGGCGGCAGCGCGGGCGGCCTGCTCATCGGCGCGGTGGTCAACCTGCGCCCCGACCTGGCCCGCGTCGCGCTGGCCCACGTGCCCTTCGTCGACGCCCTCACCACCATGCTCGACGAGACCCTGCCGCTGACGGTCACCGAGTACGAGGAGTGGGGCAACCCCAACGAGGAGGCGGCGTACCGCTGCATGCGCAGCTACTCGCCGTACGACAACGTCGAGCGGGCCGAGCACCCCGCGGTTCTGGCCACCGGCGGCCTCAACGATCCCCGGGTGGGCTACTGGGAGCCCGCCAAATGGGTCGCCCGGCTGCGCGACCGCACCCGGAGCACCCGCCCGATCCTGCTGCGGACGGAGATGGGCGCGGGGCACGGCGGGCCGTCCGGGCGCTACCACGCCTGGCGCAAGGAGGCCTACGAGCTCGCCTTCATGCTCGGCGAGCTCGGCGTCACGGCGTAGCCTTCGCCGTCGCGCTGCGCTGCCGGAAGCGGCGCGCCTTGGCCCGGTTGCCGCAGCCCTTCATGCTGCACCAGGCCTTGGAGGCGTTCCGCGAGACGTCGTAGTAGGCCCACTCGCAGGTGTCGTCGGCGCAGACCTTGAGCCGCTTCCAGTTGCCCTCGACCTCGGCGGCGGCGATGCCGGCGAGCAGCCGGCCCAGCACCCGGTCGGCGCCGCGCCCGGCGGGGACCAGCGCCGCGCACCCCGTCTCGCCCAGCTCGACCCGCAGCGGCGTGCGCGCCGACTCCGCGTTGAGCAGCGCCAGGGCCGCGGAGTCGACGGGATCGCCGAGGTTGGTCCGCAGCAGCACGCGCATGGCCTCGCGAAAGGTGGTGACGCGGGCCAGGTCGCGGGCGGTCAGCTCGTCCGCCTCGGCCTCGTCGAGCACCTCGTGGGCCACCAGCCAGCGCCGCAGCGATGCAACGTCGGGCAGCTCGTCCGTGTTGGGAAGGACGTCACGGGTGTTGACCAGCTCCTGGAGGAGCCAGAGATCGCCCGGGGCGCGCGGACGGCCGTCGGACGCGGTGAGCTCGGTAACCATCTCCGTATCCCGAATCATAACCGTTGAGGACGCTTGACAGGTTATCCGTAACCCGCATAGAATAAACGCAGGTTACGAGCCCGAACGCGAAAGGAGGAGCGGCAATGAACCCCATGCTCACGGAGGCGCTGGTGGCGCCGAGGATCGACGATCTCCGCCGCTCCGCCCGCTCGGCCGGCGTGGTCTCCCGGCGCAGCCGGGGGACGGCGCCCGCCACGCCCCTCCCCGCCTGGGCCCTCGCAGTCCGGCGCAGCCGCCCGGTCCCGGCGCTCAGCGCCGAGCCGTGCACGGAGTGCTAGGTGATGATCGACGTCGCCGTCCTGGTGGTCTTCGCCGCCCTGCTGCTCATCCCGGTGCTGTTCGGCCTGGATTCCCGCGACGGCCGCGACTGGCAGCCGCGGGACCATCGCTGAGCACGCGGTAGGCCAGCCACCAGAACAGGCACAGCCAGGCGATCACCAGCAGCGCACCACCGTCGTCGTGGACCGCCACCCCGGCCGACCAGCCGAGGTGCGCGGTCACCACGCACACGGCGGCGATGCGGACGAGGTTGACCAGAACCGTTCCCGCCACGCCGGCGGCGACCAGCCCGATGCGCAGCCTCCGCGACGGCTCCCCGCGCAGGCCGACGGTGAGGCTGATGCCCAGCACCACCAGGCTCTGCCAGCCGATGCAGTTCCAGGTGACCTCGATCGGCGGTGTGTAGTCGGTCCCCGCGTGCAGCATCACGTCGGGCCCCGCGGCGCCTGCCTGCAGGCCGAGCAGGTGCAGCAGCCCCGCGGATGCGCGGGCCAGCGGCGGGGTGAGATGGGACAGCACCGCATCGAGATGCGCGCCCTGGGCCAGCGAGGTGAGCAGCTGGTCCGCGGTGGCCAGCAGCGGGGCGGCCACCAGCATCAGCGCGCCGCAGGCGAGCACCGGCACGAAGGCGGCGCGACGCCAGGCCGGCGGTGTGCTCACCGGCGCGTCCCCGCGAACCCGGCGCGGCGCACCCGGCGCAGCGCCAGCGGCAGCGCGATCGCGGCCGCGGCGGTGAGCAGCACGCCACGCTCCGGCGCCGCCATCACCGGGGCGGTCAGCCAGCCGCCGAAGACGATCTGCCCCGGTGCCGCAGGGCTGCCCTCGACGTGCAGCCGCACGTCGAGGATGAAACGGCACGGGCAGTCCCGCAGCGTCTGCGCCGCGCTCGCCGCCTGCAGCACGACGCTTCCGGCGGCGCCGTCGATCCGCTGGGTGGGGAAGTCGGCGATGGGGTGCAGCGGCGACGCGCAGTCGCCGCCGCACCACCCGAACGAGGCATGGAGCTGGCAGGGAAGCGTGGGCGTGCAGGTGGCGTCGTGGTACCTGAGATCGACGCCGGTCGTCCCCGCGGCGGTGCTGCCGCCGCCGTACGCGGTGGCGTCGACGAAGGCCACCGTCGACTGCCCGCCGGCCGGGATGGGCGCGGTGGCATCCGAGCCCTGCTGCGTGTCGAGGGTGAGATCGCCCGCCACCGCGGTCGACGGCGCACCGCTCGTGTACCAGGCCGGGGCCGCGCTCTCCGCCACCGTCAGCGCGCTCAGCGAGGTGGCCGTTGCGATACCGAGGCCGAGCAGCGCGGCGCAGGCGGCGAGCCGCCCCTGGCGGCGCGAGCGCGGAGCGCGCGGCAGGCGCCGGGCCTGCCGCGAGCGCGCATCGTCCATCCAGGTGCGCAGCCAGCCCCGCTGCGGCAGATGGGTCACCGCGTCGGTGACGCGTCCCGTCTTGGGGGTGCGAATCCAGGTCCCCTCGGCCGACTCCAGCAACCCCTTCAGCGCCGCCCAGCCCTGGAAGGGCACCAGTGCGATGCCCAGGACCGCCGCCCCGAGCACGCCGCGGTAGTCACGGCGTGGCGCGCCTTCGAGCAGCAGTCCCGCCGTGTTGAGCAGTGGCGTGGCGCAGAGGTTGGCGCCCACCAGCGACCACCCGAACGCCGTCGACCAGTCGGGCAGGTGGACGTGCATCAGCAGGTCGCTGACCAGCCAGGTCGCCGTGCCCACCGCGAAGAGGAGCGCCTGCAGGTAGTAGAGCGCGTAGTAGACGAACTCGCGCTTCTCGGTGCGGGTGACCAGGCGCGAGCGCAGGATGGCGCCGAAGTGGCGGCGGACGTTGAACGAATGCCCCTCCGCCCAGCGCATGCGCTGCCTGACCAGGCGGCGGAACGTGCCCACGCACTCGGCGGGCGTCTCGCAGTACGGCGTGTAGACGACCTTCCACCCCTCTGCGTAGAGCCGGCAGGTCAGCTCCCAGTCCTCGGTGATGCTCGTCCCCCACCCCATGGCGCGGAGCACGTCGGCGCGGATCATGTAGGCGGTGCCGGCGATCATCTTCATCGCGCCGGTGATGTCCTGGTAGGGCCGCTCCACCATGTAGCTGCCCGCGTACTCGGCGCGCACCGCCTCGGTCAGCCAGCTCTCCCGCTTGTTGACCACGTGCCACTGGTACGACTGCACCGCGGCCACGTCCTCGCGCCGCCGGACCGCATCGCCGTCGTCGACGAAGAAGTGGGGCAGCAGGGCCTGGATGGAGTCGCTGAAGGGCATGGCGTCCGCGTCGAAGATGCAGACGTACTCGGTGCGGGCGTCCATCACCTTCAGCGCCTCGCGCAGCGCGCCACCCTTGAAGCCGCTGCGCGTGGAGCGGTGGATGACGGTGATGCGCCGATGCCCGCTGTAGCGGTCGAGAACGCGCGCGCTGCCGTCGGTCGAGTCGTCGACCACGATCACCTCGTAGTTGGGATAGTCGAGCTGCGACAGGCAGTCGAGCAGGCGGCCGATCACCTTCTCCTCGTTGTACGAGGCCACCTGCACGCTGACGAAGGGCGCGCCGTAGCGCCAGCGCCGCGGCGCCGCGTTGCCCGCGTGGGCGATGCGCGCCAGGCCGTCGTCGTGGCGCACCGCGCTCTCACGCGTCCCGAAGCGCAGGTGGCGGCTCAGCGCGCCGAAGAGCACCACCGCCGTGGCCACGTAGTAGCGCACGGAGTAGGCGAAGAAGATCGCGCCGCAGAGCAGCGCGGTGGCCGCCAGCGCAGCCCCCAGCCTGCCGTTGCCCGCGGTCGCGCCGGAGGCGAGGTCGGCGACGGTCCGCGCCGCCACCATCAGCGGCAGCAGCGCGACGACGACGACCACCCCGCCGGCCAGCCGGCCGGCTGCCTCCCGCAGCAGGTCCCCCCGTGGCGTGGCGGCGGTGCGCGTGCGCGCAGGCGGCCACGGACGCGGCGCTTCATGCGTGCCCATGAGCACCAATCCCCCTTCCCGCCCCTTGTCCTTTCCCCTATCGACGCGATCGCGTCAACGGCACGATGATGCGAGGGGCGTCGCGGCGCGGCCACCGCGACGGCGTTGCCGTTCCGCAACGGGCGCACCGCGCCGGGATCGCGCCGCGGTGACGGCGCGACTGCTCAGGCCGGCGACTCCCCCACCAGCACACCGAAGGCGACGAAGCGGTGGTCGTACTGGCTGCCCAGCCAGGTGCCGGTGCAGGTGATGATCGAGATGCGGGCGACGCCGTCGGCGGGGACGTGCGGCGGCTGCCCGCGGTCGACGTCGGGGCCGTAGATGCGGTCGAGCACCGCCAGCGAGGCCACCTCCTTGAGGCTGTACGAGCGCGCGTCGGTGATGCGGTAGTGATAGATGATCCCGCTGCGCTGGTCGGTGACGCTCACGACGTCGTTCGGCTGGATGCGCGAGAGGTGCGCGAAGGCGGCCGCCGCGCCGCCGACGCGGTCGACGTGCCCGGCGATGGCCACCACCCCCGGCTGTCCCGGCTCGGCGCCGCCGCGGTACCAGAAGGCGTCGTCCCAGATCGGCGAGCTGGCCGGTCCCTCCGGCGCGTCGACCGCGTTCTTGCTGGTCAGGCCCACGCCCATCACCGGGGCGTCGACGCCGATGGTCGGCGCGGTGAAGTGCAGCGGGATCGCGGCGTAGGCGGCGTGCAGGTCGACGTCCTGCAGCGTCCGCGGCAGGAGCGCGCCGGCGACCCACGCGGTGGGAGTCGGGCTGGGCGTGTCGGTGGCCGGGGCGTCGCTGGCCCCCGCGACCGGCGGCAGCAGGGCCGGTGTGGCGACGGAGGTGGGATGGCTCGGCGGGTGGCCGCCGCGGAGGGCGAGGGTGATGCCCGTGGCCGCGCCGCCGGCCGCCAGGGTCGCCGCCAGCCCGGCCGCGATCCAGCGGCGGCGGGTCATCGC
>DASRDZ010000081.1:0-12194 GCA_035652335.1 Candidatus Dormiibacterota bacterium | reverse complement strand
GAATGTGCTTGTTGCCACGATCCAACCCACTGTGGGGGTAACACAGCCGGGCGGTCCCTTGCTCGAATCGGGAGGGTTCGATGTGACGATCGACCAGCCCCAGTTCGCTTGGGGCGTTGCCTCGGTGATCCTCTACGGCGGGGCCCGGACACCGGCCGTCGTGGACCGGGGCGGATGCGAGTACGTGGGACCTCCCCCAGCGGACGCCTACCTCCCTCAGTGCCCTGGTTCTGGGGATTCCAGCGATGGTGAGAGCGACGACGTCACGCAGGTGCAGGATTGGTCGTCCCCCTGGGCGGCTGGATCGACCTTCGCCGACGGCTTCCGGGAGGGCGCAGGTGTATATGGGCTCGGTGCGTATGCGGTCGGCGGGGTATCCGTGGCCGATTCGAGCTGGGTGGGCTTTGTTGTACAACCCGCGGTTGAAGCGCCACAGGCGTTGCCCGCAGGGCCCGACAAGGCGATCCGCTACACACTCAACGGCGCGTGGGCCGGTCCGGTGACGGTGGGGCGCTTGCAGGGCGAGATCGACCTCAGCCTCCTCCCGGGCTCGAACCAACGCGGCGCGCGGCTCTTCGCGTTCTAGGAGCCTGCCGTGGGTGACTGGGGGCGCCGGGGCATGATGGTTCGCTTCGCGCTGGTTAGTGCATGCCTGGGCATACTGGCAGTCGGGGTCGGCACGGTGCTGGCGCATCGGGGTGCACGAACCCTGAATCTTCATGTCGTGGACGACGGGAGCAGCCACAGCGCAATCCCGGCGCTATCGCCCGGTGCACATCAGCAGTCGCAGGCGGCCACAACCGCGCTTCCGCCCCGAGAAGCCGCTACGCCACCGCCGCGTCCGACGGCGATCACGTCCACGTGCACGCCGGCCGCGCTCGTTGCGACGGTGCAGGTGGACCGGCCGTCAGATCCAAGGGCGGCCGTGGTGGACGCAACGAGTGCATTACGGAACACGGGTCAGGAGGCGTGCCCATCCGCGGATGACCATGTGTCGATCGTGGCATCGGATGGCGCGGTCGTCTTCGAGTGCTACTTCGTGCACGCCGTCGTGGTTGACAAGGTGGCTTCGACAATCGCCGTGGGAACGTCGGTGACTGATCGCTGTCAGTGGGATCAGCGGGACGAGCGCAGCCGCATGCCGACCCGCGTTCCAGCCGGGACGTACACGATCGTGGTGCGTTGGAGCAGTCCAGAGGGCCGCGCCTGGGCCGCGTCAGCGACGATCACGCTGGCGTCATGACCGCCGACAGGTCGGCCGAGCGCCTGGCCCGCAACCTATCGCGCCACCAAGTGCAAGACAGCCGCGGAAATTCAGCATCAATCGAGCATGCAAGCTCACCTTATCCCGGCCCAGCAGAGTGAAGCCCTATGGACCGGGATTACCGCCCGGGATTTGCACCTTAGTCGACATCCGGTACAACTGGGCGCTCCTGCGCCGTCGTCCGACGCCGAGTACCGAGCACAGCGTCGACTGCCCGTCTCAGTAGGTCTCGGAAACCTTCTTCCCGATATCCGGTCGCAAAGGCTAGGACGTAGTAGATGACATTGGCGCGGGTATCCTTCATGTCGGTAGAAGGCGTTTGCCCCACCGAAACGACACCGCCAATGACGATCAGGTAGGCCACCGTCCCCGTTACGGCGGCGGTTAGCGGGCGAGCAATGTGGCGGAGGTCGTACCGTGGGTCCCAATCGCTATCGTGGTCGAAGATCCCACGGAGGCTGATCATCACACCGCCGAGCGCTCCGAACCACGGCACCGCGAGAGGCACTGGACCGATCGGATCAGGGACGATCTCGTGCCATGAATGCCAGGAACAGAGGACTCCCACGGCGCAGAAGAGGATCACTAGGTAGCTCAGTTCCAGGACAAACACCCTCTTACGTCGACCGGGCGCGGGAGGCAGTTCGACACTCACGCGGACTCGACGGCCACGGGCACTCCCCATACATCGCCCATGACGCGAAGGTCGACGGACGGGTACCGCGTGCGCCACCGCCTCTCCAGATCGAACGGATCGCGGTCAAGCTGCTCGAAGATCATCAACGCCTCTGGGCGCTGTAGGAACGTATGACGATCATCGTTCCTGTAGCGACGAAACACGTCTTGGATCTTCGCTTGGTTCTCGGATAGGTATTGCTCCATGAGTGTCGAAATGCTCGACAGTTCCTCAATGGTGTAGCCAGGAAGCAGCACTGTCTTCAGCACCTCCGAGGTGAGAGCATCGACCCGCAGGCGCCCGGTAAATCGGAAGAATCCTCGTTCCAGTACGTCCGCGGCGACAGCCGCCATGTAACCCGGGGCCTCGTGGAATGCAGTCCATGCCCCATCGCCCTCCTTGTCAAATAGCTCGGCAAGAGCGGACAGGCGAAAGATCTGCCGCCGCTCCGCATTGCCTAGGATATCTGGCCTCTTGTAAAGCATGGCGTGCGACATGCTCGCCCATGCGTCCTCGGCGCGCGTCCGAATCTGAACCTCACACGGTAGACCGGCGTTCGAGCCCGTCTTCTGAGCAACGACCAAGTGCAGCCCCATGTACCCGAACTGATCTTCCGAAAGCTCCGCCCTCTTGTCGATGCGATCCAGTATGGTGAATCGGTTCTGGACCAGCGTCTCGAATTCAGATTCGTATTGGCGATAAGGGATGATCGCGCGGACGCCGGCTTTGTCTTGTATGTCATTTAGGGGATCTGCATAATGCTTGAGAAGGGCCTTGCGGACGAAGCTCTGAACGTCCTTTGCGCGGCTGGTCACGGCCACCTGCGTAAACCCCGCAGCGCGCAACGCCGACCCGAGGGAGCGCTCCACTGCCTTGGCAAGCCGAATGAAGCGAGGGCGCTCGGCCACATAGGCGTCCCGCAGTTCGGCGGTGTTCATCGGCCACCAGAGCGGATGCGGTTCAGGGCGTCTACGATCGACAGCTTGGTTCTGCCCAAGTCGGCGTCCTCTACAGTTACAGGCTTATCAGGGCCAATCATGTCCGGGTCCGCGAGAACGCGAATGCCACTTCGGAAGTCGTATAGCACACGCTGCGTGGCATTCTTGAGAAGCGCGAGTGACTTGACAAGCCCCTCGGTGGCCACCCCCTGCTCTCCGAGAAATCTGAGGTACGGTTGGCGATGTTCCGTCTTGAAGTAGGCCGTTGCAAATTGCCGCGCGTCGATTTGGGGGCTGTTGCTCTTGAGTTCGGTGAGGGCCGCGAGCTGATAGGTCGTCTTGTCTACCGCGTCCGCGACGCGAGCGTTAATGAAGGACTCTGTGAGCTCGTACCAATCCCGAGTGGCGGTCTCGGGTGCGACAGCAAGCCGGCAGCCCAGAAAGGTCCTTAGAAAGAAGAACGCGAGGTCCGCCACATCATGGCCGGCTTGGTGATCTGACGCCCTCCCGGCGATCGACGTGCCGGAGGGAATGAAGAGCGCTGCCTTGAAGACTCGGAGCCTGTCAGTGAATATCAGAGACTTGATCAGATCGACCGTGAAGGCTCGTTCTCCCGTCTGATTTGTTCCGCGCTCGGCACGCATCCCGCTCTCGCGTTCCAGTTTGAGAAGCGCCAAACCACGCCTACCGTCACCTATGCGCGTCACTGCCACGACGAGAAGCCCGGGACTCACTGGGGCTTTCTGAACCGAGTGTAGGTGCTGTGCCAGGCGCTGTGAGGTCGATACGAGTTCAGACGGCGTATCAAGAATCCCTCGTATCAGCACTGGCGTAGTCGAGGCGGACTCGGGATCAGGCTCTATGTCGAAGCCCTTGCGCAGGGACATCCGGAGGCGTTCGTCGAAGTAGTTGGCAAGGGCTTGGTCTAGGTCCGTTTCGCCTTCGCTCAGGACTACGCCGAGCGGAGCAAGTGGTACGTCGTGTAGCACCACACGCTCGACCGAAAGGCGACCGTAGTCGAGCTCCATAACGCTTACCCGCCGGAGTTCGGATATGTGGACGCGGAGTATACAACGTCCGGCCCGGCATAGGCGAACTTTTGTTCCGTTCCACTCGATGCCGGGCCCGACGCTTTCGTGATCGACCTCTAGCTGAGCGGTTCCACGAGTTTGGCGATACCTACGCGGCCCTGAGCAGAGCCAGGCGGAGGACTGAGCACGATAGCCGTCCCTCGTGCGGACTGGCGACCAGGTTTTGACTCTGGAGCGGGAGACGGGTATCGAACCCGCGACCTTCTCCTTGGCAAGGAGACGCTCTACCACTGAGCTACTCCCGCTCGCGGTTCGCGGCGAGGGAGTATACCGCCGGGCCGGGGCTACCGGCCGCGGAACTCCGCCGAGCGCTTCTCCAGGAACGCCGCCACCCCCTCCGCCGCGTCCTGGGAGGAAGCCGCCAGGGCCTGGAGGTCCTCCTCGTGCCCGAGCTGGGTGCGCAGGTCGCTCGACGCGGCGAGGTTGAGGGCCCGCTTGATCAGGCCGACCGAGCGCGGCCCCCGCGCCAGCCGCTCCGCCAGCGCGCCCGCCTCGGTGAGCAGCGTGGCGTCCGGCACCACGCGGTTGACCAGCCCCAGGCGCAGCGCCTCGTCGGCGCCGACCTGGTCCCCCAGCATGGCCAGCTCCGCCGCCTTGGCCATCCCCACCAGGCGGGGGAGGAAGAAGGTGGACCCCGCGTCGGGCACCAGCCCGATGCGCACGAAGGCCTGCAGGAACGACCCCGACTCCGCGGACACCCGCAGGTCGGCGGCCAGCGCGAGCGACATCCCCGCGCCCGCCGCGACGCCGTTCACCGCCGCGACCACCGGCTTCTCCAGCTCGCGCAGCCCGAGGATGATCGGCGCGTAGCGCGTCTGCAGGTGCCGGCGGATGGCCTCGCCGGGGTTGGCGCCGCCGAGCAGCGAGGCGCCCAGGTCGGCGCCGGTACAGAATCCGCGCCCGGCGCCCGTGATCAGCAGCGCCCGCACGGCGTCGTCCTCGCGGGCCACCACCAGCGCGGCGCCGAGCGCGTCGAGCAGCTCGTCGTCGAGGGCGTTGAGCCTCGCCGGGCGGTTGAGGGTCAGGCGCAGGACGCCGGCGGCGCGCTCGACGAGGAGGACGCCGGTCTGCAGGTCGGTGGCCACGGCGAGCGACTCTAGCGCCGCCTCGGCAGCTACCGCGCCGGGCCGACCCGCGGCCTGACCGGCACCGCCAGCTCCCCGCCCCCCACCAGCCGCAGCAGCGCGCCGAGCACGGGCCGTGCGGTCGACTGCCCGGCCGCGGCCTGGACCAGCACGCCGAGGCCCGCCGCGTGGATGAGGGCCACCAGCTCGCGCGTCTCCGCCGACGCCCCGCCCTCGGCGAGGATCTCGGTGATCCAGTGCACGAGCCGCTGCTGGGTGGCAGGACCGAGGTCGGCCTGGCCGGGGCCGCGCGGCTGCAGCATCAGCATGAGCAGGTCGCGATGCGGGTCGTCGCGGGCCTCGAGCACCTCGACGAAGAGCGCGAAGAGGCCTCCCAGCTTCTCCTGCCAGGTGGCCGCCCCGCCGATGCCGTCGGCCAGGCGCATCTGGAAGTCGGCGAGAGTTTCCGACAGGACCGACCGGAAGAGGTCCTCCTTGCTCTCGAAGTACCAGTAGATGGCGCCCTTGGTGCAGCCGCAGGCCTCGACGATCTGGCGGTTGCTGACGCCCCCGTAGCCGCGCTCGGCGAAGAGCCGCAGCGCGGTGCGCACCAGCCGGTCGCGGACCGGCGCGTCGCCCGGCTGCAGGGGGATCGGAGCGGTGGCCATCGAATCCCAGCATAGGGAATCGAGTCCACTCCCACAAACGCCGGCGGCCGCCTACGCCTCCTGCGGCGCATCCCCGGCGGCCCCGGGGGCGGCCAGGGTGGCGGCGTCGCGCAGCCCGGCGCGGGTCCACCGCCCCGACCGGGTGCGCAGCATGGCGGCCAGGAAGCGCACGCCGATGAACGCCGCAAGCCCCGCCCACACACCGCCCAGCCCCCACCCCAGGAAGTAGGCGAGCAGCGCCAGCGGCACGTAGGCGGAGAACCCCGCGAGCAGGGTCACCGAGCGCAGGAAGGCGACGTCTCCGGCCCCGATGAAGACGCCGTCCAAGGCGAAGACGATGCCCGCCAGCGGCATCATCCCGGCGAACCAGGGCCAGGCCGCATGCGCCGCCTGCACCACCGCCGGGTCGCCGGTGAACCAGCGGGGGATGGCGTCGAAGCCCGCCGCCAGCAGCACGGCGAAGAGGCAGCCCGAGCCCAGCCCCCACCAGATCAGCCGGCGGGTCAGCGCCGCCGCCCGCGCCGCGTCGCGCGCGCCGAGGGCCGCCCCCACCATCGCCTGGGCCGCGATGGCCATGGCGTCGAGCACCAGGGCGAGGAACCCCCAGAGCTGGATGGCCACCTGGTGCGCCGCCACCACCGCGCCGCCCATGCGCGCCGCCACCGCCGTGGCCG
The DNA here is from genome assembly GCA_035652335.1 of Candidatus Dormiibacterota bacterium. Classification (GTDB taxonomy): domain Bacteria; phylum Chloroflexota; class Dormibacteria; order Aeolococcales; family Aeolococcaceae; genus DASRDZ01. The sequence continues at coordinate 5,819 of DASRDZ010000081.1, read as the reverse complement.
TCGACCAGGACACCAGGAAGGCGACGGTGCGCAGCGACAGGTCGCGCGCGGTGCGCAGCTCGGCGCGCATCACCGCCCAGTCGGGACGCCAGGAGGCGCCGCGCCGCTGCAGCGCCCAGGCGAAGATGGCGGCGCTGCCCGTCTGCGCCAGGGCATTGGCCACCGCCGAGCCGCAGATGCCCATGTGCACGCCGTACACCAGCCCGGCGGAGAGCCCGGCGCTCACCACGTTTCCGACAACCACGACCACAAGTGGGGTCATGGTGTCCTGCAGCCCGCGCAGCCAGCCCTGCCCGGCCAGGGTGACGCAGACGAAGGGCACACCCAGCGCCGCGATGCGCACCCACTGCACCGCCTGCGCGTGGACCGCCGCGTCGCCGCCGCCGATCAGCGCCATTGCCGGGTCCGCCACGGCCTCGATGACGGCCATGATGACCACGCCGGTGGCCACCGCCAGCCAGGTCGCCTGCACGCCGGCGCTGAGCGCCTCGGCGGTGCGGCCGGCGCCGTGCCGCCGGGCGACCGTCCCGGTGGTGCCGTACTCCAGGAAGTTGGCCAGCCCGAGCAGGGTGGTGAGCAGGGTGCTGCCCACGGCGAGGCCGGCCAGGGGCCGGGAGCCGAGGTGCCCGACGATGGCGGTGTCGACCAGGACGTAGAGGGGTTCGGCGGCGAGCGCGCCCATCGCCGGCACGGCGAGGCGGAGCAGGGCGCGGTCGTCGGGACCCATCGCCCGCGAGCATGCCAGCCCGCGCCCGGGCGGGGCGACACGTGGTGCTGTGTCAACAAACGAGGGGCGGCGCGTCCTGACGGGTGGAGGCGCGATGGGGAATCGACATCCAGCGGGGCGTGCCGAGCGCGCAGCGACCTGTGCATCACCGGATGCAGCGCACAGGTCGCTGGTGGGCGCCCGACGAAGGCCGGCGGGCGGCGCTCAGTGCGCCGCCCTCCACCCATGCCGTTCATGGGGGACGGATCCCGCACCGTCCCCCTCCTTCGGCCTCCGGCGACCGCACGGAATCGAGGCGTGCCGTCGTTACCCCGTACGGCCCCTCAGTGCACCGCTCAGTGAGGACCGCTCTCCCGTGTCTCGATATACTCCGCGCACGGCCGGATCCCGGCCCGAAGGGAATGAGCAGCTGATGCAGTCGATCCAGTTGCAGCCACTGGACGTCACGCCATGGCGGTGACCGCGCAGGCGGTCCTCGCCGAGCCGGCGCGGCCCGGCTTCGAGGAGCTGTACGCAGCCCACCAGCCCCGCGTCTTCCGCACCTGCCTGGCCATCCTGCGCAACCACGACGACGCCGCCGAGGCCACCCAGGAGGTGTTCAGCCGGGCCCTGCCCCTGCTCACCGAGCTGCGCGAGCCCCAAGTCTGGCTGACCACGGTGGCGCGCAACCTCTGCTTCGACCAGCTCCGCCGCCAGAAGGTGCGCGGCCCAGGCCTCGTCCTCGACGAGGAGACGCCCGGCTCCCGCCGCGACGACCCCGAGCGCGAGACCATGCTCCGCGACGCGCTGCGCCAGGCCTTCGAGGCGCTCAGCGGCCGGGAACGCCGTGCCCTGGCCCGCGTCCTGCTCATGGACGACTCCCTCGGCGACATCGCCGAGATGCTCGGCGTCTCCTACGGCGCCGCGGCCCAGGTGGTGTCGCGGGCGCGGCGCAGGGCAGCCCTGGCCGCGCGCGCAGTGATCGGCGCCAGCTTCGGCTGGCTGCTCCGCCTCGCCCTGCCCGGCCAGCGCAGCAAGGTCACCCGGCTGGCGGCGCAGGCGCTGGAGTCCGGGCAGCACCTCCTCCTGGCGGCGGCCTTCGTGCTCACCGCCGGCGGGCTGACCCACGCCGAGGCGGTCGCGCCGGCGTCGGTGGGCGGGTCGACGCCGGTGCCGATCACGCCCGCGGCGGCGCATCCGGTGTCGGCCGAAGCGTCCGGAGGGGCGCCGTCGAGCGTCAGCGTGCTGCCCCTGCCCGAGGCGGGGCTGCCCTCGCTGCCGCCGGGCTTCCACGCCGGGATGATCAGCTCGAGCTCCGGGCCGGCCACGGGCGGGCCCGGCCACCGCCAGGGGAACCCGCAGCCGCCCCCTGCGGTCAACCTGCAGGTGGCCCCGGTGTACCCGACGGCGTCCAGCCACTGCGCCGGAGCCGACGTCGCCGCCGGCCCGAGCACGGCACCCAACGCGGTCAGCGTCCCCGCCGTCGCCTGCGCTCCGTAGACGGGCTCAGGCGCCCCGCGTCTCGCCCAGCTCGCGCAGCGTCTCGAATGTGTAGATGCCGGTGTTGTGGCCGTCGGCCCACACCGCGTTGAGGCCGTAGAGGCCGACCAGGGAGATGTCGGCCAGCTCGTCCTCGCCGGGGTCGAGCTGCGGCTTCACCGCGAAGCGTCCCGGCCGTCCCATCTCGCCGGAGCAGACGGCGCAGGGGCAGGCTCGGCGCAGGACGTCGAAGGGGATGCGGTGCGCGGCGCCGTCGGACCACTCGACGATCAGGGCGCGACCCGGGTCGTCGTAGTCGAAGCGGGTGGGGGAGGGGGGCGAGGCCATCGGCCCGGAGGATACGGCTCCCACTGTGCTAGCCTCCCGGCGGCTTCGGCTCGACCGGTCGAGGGCCCTGGCCAAGGAGGGACAGATCCCGGGTGCCGCACTCGCGACGCTGGCTCACGCACGCACTGGCGCTGGCCGCAGCAGGCGCCGTCGCCGCCGTCCCGCTCGCCGCCCGCCACGGGCTGGCGCTCGACGCGGTGGGCGCCGACGGCACGCCGATGGTGATCAGCGCGCTGGAGAACATCGTGCCGGTGTCGGCCGAGGTCACCCCGCCGCCCTCGGTGGCGCTGCCGCACATGGCCTGGCCGGTCTCCGGCGAGCTGAGCCAGGGCTTCGGGCCCAGCCCCTACTGGTTCGAGGCCAGCATCAGGGTGGGCAGCACCTTCTACCCGCACTTCCACACCGGCATCGACATCGCCGTGCCCTGGGGGACGCCGGTGCGCGCGGCGCTGGACGGCCGCGTCGAGTACGTGGGCTGGCAGGACGGCTACGGGTACACCGTCGTCCTGCTGCACGACGACGGGCTGCGCACCCTCTACGCGCACCTGTCGCGGTGGACGGTGTCGCGCGGCCAGGCGGTGGCCCAGGGCGAGCAGATCGGGCTCGCCGGTGCAACGGGCAACGCCACCGGTCCGCACCTCCACTTCGAGGTGCGACCCCAGCCGCAGACCGTCGCCGATCCCATGGCCTACCTCGACCCGCTGCACGCGGCCGACCCGCGTCCGGTGCCGGTGCAGTGGGGCGTGACGCCGGCCCGCTGAGCCGGGCAGGCGGCGTCAGCCGAAGCGGCCGCCGCTGACGTGGAGCACGTCGCCGCTGATGAAGGCGGCGTCGTCGGAGGCGAGGAAGGCGACGGCGGCGGCGACGTCCTCCGGGGTGCCCAGCCGCTTGACCGGCTGGGCCCTGATGGCGCGCTCCTTGATCTCCTCGGCACGCGGATGGTTGCGGATCAATGCGGTGTCGATGGCGCCCGGCGCGACGGCGTTGACCGTGATGCCGTCGCGCCCCAGCTCCATGCTGAGGGCGCGCGTCAGCCCGACCACGCCCGCCTTGGCGGCGCTGTAGTTCGCCTGTCCCGGATTGCCCAGGTAGGCGCGCGAGCTGACGTTGACGATGCGGCCCCAGCCGCGCCCGCGCAGGTGCGGCAGCGCGGCGCGGGCGCAGACGAAGTAGCCGCGCAGGTCGATGTCGAGCACGGTGTCCCAGTCGTCGTCGCTCATCGCCTCCAGGCGCGCGTCGCGCACCACCCCTGCGTTGTTGACGAGGATGTCCAGAACGCCGAGCTCCCCGGCGCTGCGCTGCATGGCCGCCGCCACCGCATCGGCGTCGCGGACGTCCACCTCCACGGCCAGGGCGCGGGCGCCGTGCTCCTGGCGCAGGGCGGCGGCGGCCTCCTCCGCAGCGGGGAGGTCGACGTCGGCGACGGCGATGCCCGCGCCCTCGGCGGCGAGGCGCTCGGCGATGGCCCGGCCCAGGCCGCGGGCGGAGCCGGTGACGAAGGCGGCGTGTCCCCGCAGGCGGCCGGGGATGGGGGAGGGCGTGGACATGGACGCGGACGGTAGCAGCCCCGGCCGCCGCCGGCCGGGTCCGCGCGCCGGTGAGCGATTCATTGACGTGAGCGGGCCGCGACGGTAAGGTTTGCGCCGCGCCGCAGCGGTCGAGGCCGCGGGCGGCGCGCATGTGTCGTGGGGCGTTCACGAGCGACCTGGCCACGGAGCCACGGTCAGCCCCCGGTTGGAGGGAAGGCGTCTCGGCCCGACACCTCGGGTGCCGGGCCGGACGCCGCGGGCCGCCTGCACAGCGGCCCGGCGCGTCCGCACCGGGCTCGCGTACCCTGGCGGCGCCGTGAAGGTCCTCGTCCTCGCGCCGTTCGACCCTGCCGAGCTGGCCCGGCTCCAGGCGGCCCACGAGGTGGTCTACGAATCCTGGATCGAGCTGCGCCGCATGCTCTCGCCCGACGACCTCGCGGCGCGCCTGGCGGCCGGCGGCTTCGAGGCGGTCGTGGTCGAGGCGGAGTTCGTCACCCGCGACGTCCTCGACGCCGTGCCCGGGCTGCGGGTGGTCGCCTCGGCGCGCGGCAAGCCGGTCAACGTCGACGTCGACGCCGCCAGCGAGCACCGCGTGGTGGTGCTGCAGACGCCGGGCCGCAACGCCGAGTCGGTCGCCGACCTGGTGCTGGCGATGGTCCTCGACCGCCTGCGCCACGTCTCGGCGGCGGCGGAGGCGGTGCGCCGCGGGGAGTGGACCTTCGGGCTCGACGACGAGGGCATGGTGCCCTACGTCCGCTTCCGCGGCGTGGAGCTGGGCGGGCGGGTGCTGGCGCTGCTCGGCTTCGGCGCCGTGGCCCGCGCGGTGGCGCGCCGGGCGCTCGGCTTCGGCATGCAGGTGAGCGCGTACGATCCCTACCTCGACGCCGCGGTGTTCGGCGAGCACGGCGCGGCCCGGGCGGCGTCGCTCGAGGACCTGCTCGGCGGGGCGGACGTGCTCAGCGTCCACGTCGAGCGGACGCCGGAGACGGTGGGAATGCTCGGGTTGGAGCAGCTCTCCCTCCTGCCGCGCGGCGCGGTGGTGGTGAACACGGCGCGGCCGCAGGTGGTCGACCAGGAGGCGCTGCTGGCGCTGCTGCGGTCGGGGCACCTCGGCGGGGTGGCGCTGGACGTCTTCGCGCCCGAGCCGATCCCACCGTCGCATCCCCTGCTCGCCGAGCCGGGCGCGCTGATCCTGCCCCATATCGGCGGCGCCACCGAGGACGTGGTGCGCCACCACTCGCGGATGATCCGCGAGGACTTCGAGCGGCTGGCGCATGGGGAGCGTCCCCTCCGCTGCGCCAACCCGGGCGTCCTCGACGCCCTCTCGCTGCGCTGATGCCGCGCCTGCTCGCCGTCGACCTGGGGGGCACCTCGGTGCGCGCCGCAGTTGTAGACACGGATGGCGGCAACATCGTGTCCTCCGCGCGGCGCACCGTGACGCCGGTGCTCGACGCGCCCCCACTGGGTCGCAGCTACGACGCCGCCGCGCTGTGGGAGCTCTGCTGCGCCGCGATCCGCGAGGCGCTGTACCGCGCCGGCGGCGAGCGCGTGCAGGGCGTGGCCGCGACGGCGCAGCGGATCGGCTGCGTCGCCCTCGACGAGCACGGCGCAGTGGTCTACGCCGGCCCCAACACGGACAGCCGCGGCGTGGCCACGGCCTGGGCGGTCAACGAGGCGGGCGGCGACGACCTCTACGCGCGCACGGGACGGGCGCTGACGCTGATGTACGCGCCGGCGCGGCTGGTCTGGTTCCGGCA